>JANMNP010000089.1:0-49717 GCA_031374105.1 Novosphingobium sp. | reverse complement strand
GAAGTGGTGCTGGTCGGCGGGATGACCCGGATGCCCAAGGTCCGCGAAGTGGTGAAGGAGTTCTTCGGCAAGGAACCGCACACCGGGGTCAATCCTGATGAGGTCGTCGCAATGGGTGCCGCCATTCAGGCGGGCGTTCTGCAGGGCGACGTCAAGGATGTGCTGCTGCTTGATGTAACCCCGCTCTCGCTGGGGATCGAAACGCTGGGCGGCGTGTTTACCCGCATGATCGATCGCAACACCACGATCCCGACCAAGAAGAGCCAGGTTTACTCTACCGCCGATGACAACCAGCAAGCTGTGACGATCCGTGTCGCCCAGGGTGAGTGCGAAATGGCGGCCGACAACAAGATGCTTGGCCAGTTTGATCTGGTCGGCATTCCGCCCGCGCGCCGAGGGGTGCCGCAGATTGAAGTGACTTTCGATATCGATGCCAATGGCATCGTCAACGTCAGCGCCAAGGACAAGGGCACTGGCAAGGAACAGCAGATCCGGATTCAGGCGTCTGGCGGGCTTTCGGATTCGGACATCGATCAGATGGTCCGCGATGCCGAGCAGTTTGCCGATGAAGACAAAAAGCGCCGCGCCGAGGCCGAGGCCAAGAACAACGCCGACAGTCTGGTTCATGCGACCGAGCGTCAGCTGGAAGAAAATGGCGACAAGATCAGTGCCGAACTGAAGGCTGAGATCGAAGCCGCCATCGCCGAAGCCAAAACAGCCATCGAAAGCGGCGACGTTGAAGCAATGACCGCCAAAACTCAGGAACTCACCGACAAGGCGATGAAGATGGGTCAGGCGATCTACGAGAAGGAACAGGCCTCGGCCGCCTCACCAAGCGGCGACGGCCCAGCTGAGGATGCGGAAGACGTGGTCGATGCCGAATTTTCGGAAGTCGATGAGAACAAGGGCTGATTTGGCAAATCCCCTCTCCGCAAGGGGAGGGGCTTGAGGGGCCGCGCCAATGTCAGTTGATATTGATTTCTACGAACTGCTCGAAATAGAACGCACCGCCGATGATGCGACGATCAAATCGTCGTATCGTCGGCTGGCGATGCGGTTCCATCCCGACAAGAACCCCGGCTGCGCGGATTCCGAAGCCAAGTTCAAATCAATCAGCTCTGCCTATGCTTGCCTAAGTGATCCGCAAAAGCGCGCCGCCTATGACCGGTATGGCCACGCTGCGTTTGAGAATGGCGGGATGGGCGGCAATGGAGCAGGGGCCGCTGGCGGCTTCTCCGATATTGGCGACATCTTTGAAACAATCTTCGGCAGCGCCTTTGGCGGCGGCGGGCGGCAACAGGCCCGGCGCGGTGCGGATCTTCGTTATGACATGGAAATTGGCCTTGATGAGGCCTATCATGGCAAGACCGCGCAGGTAGAAATAGAAGTCTCTACAGGGTGCGAGCCTTGCGGTGGCAAGGGCGCGCAGCCTGGCACCGGCACGCGGCGCTGCAATCTGTGCGGCGGCCATGGTCAGGTTCGTGCACAGCAGGGTTTCTTCACCGTGGAGCGCACCTGTCCAACCTGCCAGGGCCGGGGCGAAGTGATCGAAAAGCCCTGCGGCGCATGTCGGGGTGAAGGCCGGGTGGATCAGGCACAAAAGCTGGACGTTGCTGTTCCCCCCGGGGTCGACACTGGCACCCGTATCCGCCTGTCCGGCAAGGGCGAGGCAGGCCCATTTGGCGCTCCTGCGGGCGATTTATACATCTTCCTCCACATTCGCCGTCACGCGGTGTTCGAGCGCGACGGGACTACACTGATTACCCGCGCACCCATCACCTTCACCAGCGCCGCGCTGGGCGGAGAAATCGTAATACCGGGCCTTGATGGCCAAACACACACGATTGCAATCCCGGCCGGAATTCAGTCTGGCAAGCAACTACGCAAGCGCGGCGCCGGCATGCCTGTGCTGCAAGGCCGGGGGCATGGCGATCTGGTGGTCGAAATCATGGTCGAAACCCCGACCAAGCTCTCCGCCCGCCAGAAGGAATTGCTCAAGGAACTGCAGGCTACTGAGACAGGCGATGAATGCCCTCAGTCCAAGGGTTTTTTCGAACGGCTGAAAGAAGCCTTTAAAGTCTGATTTTAGGGCTTTCTATGCGCCCATCGGCGGTATAGCCTCCCCCCTTTCAGGTTGGAGACCATGCCGATGCGACTGATCCTTATTTCAAGCCTCGCCAGTGCCGCACTTGCCTTTGCTTGCGCTCCGGTGGCGGCGCAATCGGACGATTTCAGCAAGGTTGAGATCAAGACCGAGGTGCTTGCGTCAGGTGTAGCGGTGCTGTTTGGTGCAGGCGGGAACATCGGCGTCTCCTATGGCCCCGATGGAACCGTTTTGATTGACGATCAATTCGCCCCCCTGAGTGACAAAATCGCGCAAGCGATCGCCAAGCTGGGAGCAAGCCCGGTGCGCTACCTCGTCAACACCCATTGGCATGGCGATCATTCCGGCGGGAATGAGAACTTTGGCAAAGCCGGGGCGATCATCATGGCGCATGACAATGTACGCGTGCGCTTGGCGCAAGGTGGCACCTCCGGGGCAGGCACTTCTGGGGCACGTGACATGCCCTCTGCGCCATCGGTCGGATTGCCAGTCGTAACCTATGCCCATGGGCTGACATTGCATCTCAACGGTGATGAAATTGATGCGGTGTTTACTGGCGGCGGTCACACGGACGGCGATAGCGTGCTTTACTGGCGCAAGGCCAATATCCTCCACACCGGCGATCTGATGATGAACGGGTTAGGTTTCCCTTACATCGATCTCAGTTCGGGCGGCAATGCGGTCAAACTGATCGCAACACTGGACCGGGTGCTATCAATGACCAACGCAGCAACCAAAGTCATTCCCGGCCACGGTCCGGTTACAGATCAGGCTGGCCTGCAAGCCTGGCGTGAGATGATTGCAAGCTCGGTGGAAACGGCTCGCAAGGCACGTGCCAGCAAGCAGACGATGGAGAGCTTCCTTGCCGCTCATCCTTTCAAGGCGATTGAAAAGCCAGGAGCGTTCATCTCAGCTGACGCGTTCGCCAAGGCAATCTGGCTTAGCCTGGATGCAGTACCTGCCGCCCACAGCCACAAGCATTAGCTTCGCTCAACCTCAGCCCTGATCCCCGGCACCAGTGCGGGATCAGCCATCAGTCGGCCTTCCTCTTCGTCAAGTATGGCAAGGAATGCCTCCCGTTTGATGTCTTTCAGTTCGGCCATATCGAACAACGCGCCAGCGGGCAGAGCCGACGCGACCAGATCAATCATCCGCTCGGCCCCGTGCAAGCGGCCCCACAGATAATCGTTCTCACGATAGGCGCGGCTGAAGAAGGCCCCGAAATTGTAGAACTCAACCCCGCGCAAGCAATCCTGCGCGCCGCCGCCGCGGATTGAATTGGCATCATCGGGAGAAATCCGATCGACCTTGGCTGGTTCAAACTCGGATGATCCCTCTCCGCGCAGCAAGGGCAGGGTGACGGTATCGTAATAGGGAAAGCCTAGAAAGCTGAGCAGGATCCTGCGGCGCAGCTCACGCGGGATTGTGCTCATTGCTTTGACCAGCATGGCATCTACGACCAGATCAGTCGCGGCTAGCTGGCGCTTGGCGGCAATGGCTTCGATCACTCGGGCCGGATCATCAAACACATGGACCGCGATCGCGCCAAAATCATTCCCCAGTGCAGACGCTGGTTCGCGCTCAAAATAAAGCGCCATAGCTCGGTAAACCGCATCGCGGGCATGTTCGCGCGCATTGGGAAAAGCGTCATCGATATCCGCCCAGTCGATTGACAACCGCCGCGCGAGCAACCGCAAGCGGCGAATACGGAAGCCCAGATCATGATCGCGGAAAAAGTCTATTGCCCGCTCACTTGCTCCGCCGCGCATCGCTGAAATGTGATCCAGTCCGGTTGAGGAGAGGTGCGCCAATAGGTGATCGGCAATCGGGTCGGGCCCGGCCAGCATCAAATCGGGTGCGCTGGCGTGGATCAACTCGGCCAGCGTATCGACAATCCCGGCAAATTTGACCTGCGCATAGCCATGATAGGCATAGCCGGCCTTTTGAGCGGCTGCTTGCTGAGCCTTGGCGCGCCATCCGGTCAAGCGCCCCACCGTGGGACGATCAAAAAACAGCGTCCGCCCGAACAGCTTGCCAACTGCTTCCTCAACCTCGGGCCGCAGCGCATCTATAATTGCACGAAGACCGGTCAGATGGCGCGAATGCCGGGCGATCTGATCAAGATTGTCACGCACCGGCTGTTCACGCGGGATTGATGAGAGCGAGCCGAAGATTACCGAAAAGAACCCCGGCGGACGCGGATCGCCGCGCATCATTCCGCCAACTTCATCGGGTCTGGGATCAATATAGACGAACCGCCGATCAACTTCGCGATGCGCAGGACGATCAGCCAGAACGCCCATCGCCTCGGCAAACGGCGCATTGACGAGAACCGATCCGTCAATCAGCGCCACCCCTTCGGTTTCGCCGCGTCTAGTGTGTTCGGGCATCAATCGGGTGATAAAGGCCTCACGTCCGGGCCAGACAAGGTCGCACTCGGCCGCCAGCTGATCAATCTCGCACAGTTGCAGAGCGGGAAAAGCCCCGGGGAAACTCGCGGTTGCGCGGGCAGCGAAGATCAACTCGAGCGGTGAGGCGAGGGCACCGTCAGACTTTTTGGGAGTAATCGCACGAAAACCGATCGACAGCCGGTGCTCGCTCTCTTCGATCAAAGCAGGGCTGTGGAGCCGCAGCACCTCCATATGACCCTTGAAATCAGTCGCGGTGACAAACAGGTCGAGCGGGTGCCCAGGCGGCAGCAGTGGTAGTTCACTAGGGCTTGCGGCCATCGCATCCAGCGCCTCCGCCAGCAGGTGTGAAAAGCCCAGGCCCGTAAACGGCGGTGCGAACCAGCGCGCGCGGATCAGGCGGGACAGCTTGGCCCGCACCTCGGCCCTGGTTTCGGGGGCGACGCTGGCGGAAATGGCGTTGCCCGCGCGGGTTAGCACATACCACACCAGCGGCATCGCCCAGAACTTTGCAAATCGCGACCAGGGCCGTGCCTTTGGATCGAGCAATACATCCACATCGGCGCGTTCCAGCCACAGCTTGGTCAGTGGCTCAAGCGATTGGCCAGAGTGGACCGCCTGCGCCAGAAATACTCCGTTGATACCGCCCGCGCTGGCCCCGGCGACAATATCGGGTAGCACCTGCAGTCGCAGACCGTGGTGCTGTTCGATTTGCTGTAGTAGTTTAAGATAGGCCACTTGGGTGCCGCTGCCACCGCCCGTGCGCGCCATGAAATCACGGCTCGCCCGCGCGAGATTCCACAGCTCTTTGGTGACCCCGTGCATATAGACGGCAAGGCTGATCCCGCCGTAACAGACTAGGGCAATGCGGAGTTCTTTTTGGCGCATGCAGCATGCTTGGCCCAGTGTAGCGCAGTTGGCAATTGCGTTCTTGATCCGTTCTCGTTAGATCGCAGTTATGGCAAAACCTAAACGCCGCTATATCTGTGCTGCTTGTGGCAGCGTCGCGACTCGTTGGCAGGGCCAGTGCACCGATTGCAGCGAATGGAACACGCTAGCAGAAGAAGCCCCGCAGACGGTGTTTTCATCCAAGCACGATCTGTCATCCGGGGGCCGCGCGATTGCGTTCGAGCCGCTGGATGCACCGGGTGAATTGCTCCGCCGCCGCTCAACCGGCCTTGCGGAATTTGACCGCGCGCTGGGCGGGGGACTGGTTCCCGGCTCGGCAATTCTGATGGGCGGCGATCCGGGCATCGGCAAATCGACGCTATTGCTGCAATGCGCCGCGCTGGTTGCGCAAAGCGGCGGCGATGCGGTTTATATCAGCGGTGAGGAGGCTGCGGGACAGGTTCGCCTTCGGGCCGACCGGCTGGGCCTTTCCGGAGCGCCCATCCGGCTCGCCGCGGCAACCTCGGTGCGCGATATTATCACCACACTTGGCGGGATGAGTCCGCCAACACTGCTGGTGATCGATTCGATCCAGACCATGCATTCCGATCAGATCGAAGGCGCGCCCGGCACTGTCAGTCAGGTGCGCGGCTCGGCGTTTGAACTGATTCGCTATGCCAAGGAAAACGGTGTGGTGCTGGTGCTAGTTGGCCATGTCACCAAGGATGGCAGTATCGCCGGCCCGCGCGTGCTGGAACATATGGTCGATGTGGTGATGAGCTTTGAGGGTGAGCGCAGCCACCAGTACCGGATCCTGCGCAGCCTCAAGAACCGGTTTGGACCGGTTGATGAAATCGGCGTTTTTGCGATGGCAGGTGCGGGGCTGGAGGAGGTCGCCAATCCCTCGATGCTGTTCCTGTCGGGCCGGGAACAGCCTGTTCCGGGTAGCGCGGTGTTCCCGGCGGTTGAGGGAACCAGGCCAGTTCTGGTTGAAATTCAGGCGCTGATCGTCCGGCTGGCAAGCGGGGCGACACCGCGTCGGGCAGTGGTCGGCTGGGACAGCGGGCGGCTCGCCATGCTGCTCGCCGTGCTTGAGGCGCGCTGCGGGTTGAACTTCTCATCCTGTGAAGTTTATCTCAATGTTGCAGGGGGTTACCGTCTGGCCGATCCAGCGGCAGACCTTGCGGTTGCGGCGGCGTTGGTCTCTGCTTTGGCGGATCGCCCGCTGCCTGCGGACGCCGTCTGGTTTGGCGAAGTATCACTTGCCGGAGAGATTCGGGCTGTCGCCCATGCCCCGATTCGGGTCCGTGAGGCAGCCAAGCTGGGCTTTGGCCGGGCCTGTGGTCCACCCGCAGCAGGGCAGGATTTTGGCGCTGTGCGCTATACCGGATTGTCATTACTGCCAAATCTCGTTGACCGGATCATGGTCGAGGCCTAGCTTATTGCTTGTTATGACAGGCTTTGACATTGGCGTACTTCTGCTCGTGGGATTGGGCGCAATAACCGGCTTTATGCGCGGGTTTGTGCAAGAGATTCTGGCGCTCGCAGCATGGGTGATCTCGCTGTTTGCAATTCATTACCTGCACACCCCGGTGGCAGAGCTGCTTGCACCCTTTATCGGCACCTCTTCCGGATCGGCGGTGCTGGCTTTCGCCCTTTTGCTATTGTTGCCCTATGCCATCGTAAAACTGCTCGCCAATTCATTTGGCGAGGCTAGCCGGAACTCTGTGCTGGGCCCGATCGACCGGCTGCTTGGTTTTGGGTTTGGCGCGATGAAGGGAATGGTCATCGTCGTGGTTGCGTTTTCCGTGCTGATGCTAGGGTTTGACGTGGCCTGGGGCTTTGGCGGGCGGCCGAACTGGATTACCCAATCGCGCAGTTACCAGCTCGTCGATGTCAGCAGCGAAGGGCTCGTCAAAATGATCGGCGAACGCCGCAAGGCCGCAAAGGCCGAAGCTGCTGCCAAAGACAAGAAGTAGTAGGGGTGGCATCGGCAACGGCGCTTTACACGCCGCAAGTTCTCGGCTTGGCGACAAGTCTGGCAGAATGGCCGTGGGATCCCGGCCTGGAGTTCCAGGGTACGGCTCGCTCCATAACATGCGGCAGCACAATTACAGTCGGGCTTGATGTGGCAGCCGATGGCCAGATCAAGCGGATCGGATTAAAAGTGCATGCTTGCGCTATTGGTCAGGCCGCAGCCGCGATATTTGCGGAAGGAGCGCTTGGCCTTGATCAAGCCGCTTTGTCGCGCCGCGAGAAAACCATCGAGCAATGGCTGCAAGGCGATGCGGCACTGCCTGATTGGTCGCAGCTATCCCTGATCGCAGCGGCGCGCGATTATCCGGCGCGCCATGGCGCAATCATGCTGCCGTGGAAGGCCGCCCTGGCAGCGCTTCCCTCGGGTCAAAACCCTCGCTAGAGCATCGCCCGCGACCACTGGGGAATATCTGGAATGACACAGGCAGAGACTGCAACTGGCCAAGCATCCGATCTGACTGTTGAGCCCACTGCAAAAGAAATGCGACTGGTGATAGCGGCTTCATCGGCCGGTACGATTTTTGAATGGTATGATTTCTTCATTTACGGAACGCTGGGTGCGATCCTTTCCAAGACCTTTTTCCCGACTGGCAACCCCGCCTTGGAAATGCTGCTGTTCTGGCTGGTTTTCGCAGTTGGCTTTGGCTTCCGCCCGCTGGGTGCGGTGCTGTTCGGCTTTCTGGGTGACAGGCTTGGGCGCAAGTATACTTTCCTTGTTACCGTTACCCTGATGGGCATCGCCACTGCAGGTGTCGGCATGATACCTTCTGCGGCAAGCATTGGTCTATGGGCCCCGGCCATCGTAATCTTTCTGCGGATATTGCAGGGGCTGGCGCTGGGCGGAGAGTATGGCGGCGCGGCAATCTATGTTGCCGAGCATTCGCCGTTTGAAAAGCGAGGCTATTTTACCAGCTTTATCCAATCCAGCGTGGTTGGCGGCTTTGTGCTCAGCCTGGTTGTGGTGCTCGGCTGCAAGGCAGCGATGAGCACCGAAACCTGGAATGATTGGGGCTGGCGGGTGCCTTTCCTGCTTAGCATCCTGCTGCTCGCAATTTCCTTGTGGATGCGGATCAAGCTTTCGGAAAGCCCGGTGTTTCTGGCGATGAAAGAAGCTGGCGAGACCAGCAAGAATCCATTCGTCGAGAGCTTCACCTATCCCGGCAACAAAAAACGCATCCTTGTTGCGTTGTTCGGAGTCGGCGCAGGCCTGACGGTGATCTGGTATACGGCGATGTTCTCTGGCCTCAACTTCCTCAAATCGGCGATGCATATTGAGGATACTTACGCTGAGATTATGGTCGGCATTTCCGCTCTGATCGGCATGTCATTCTACGTTTACTTCGGCAAACTTTCTGATCGGATCGGGCGCAAGAAGCCGATCGTGATCGGCTATGCGCTAACCTTGCTTTTGCTGTTCCCGGCCTTCTGGCTGATGGGTTCTGCCGCGCAGCCCGAAGGGGCACGCTCTTCGATCGAATGGACCATTCGTGGGCCTGATTGCAGTTACAATCCGTTTGCCACCATCCAGCAAACCCAATGCGGCAAATTGATTGGTGATTTTGCCGGGGCAGGGATCGCCTACCAGCTTGAGCAGGCAGACAAGCTTGAATTGTCTGCTGGCCCTGACCGCGCATTGGCTCTCGATGGGCTTGACTGGAAGGATGCCAAGGCCCGCAAAGCACAGATTGAAGCGCTGCTCGGCGATAAACTGTTCAGTGCTGCCAAAATCACACCGTCTTGGGGGCAATCCGCCATCATCATTGGTTCGCTGCTGTTGCTTATGGTGCTCTCCGCCGCAACCTACGGCCCGGTCGCGGCGCAGCTTACCGAGATGTTTCCCGCCAAGGTGCGCTACAGTTCAATGTCTATCCCATATCACATTGGCACCGGCTATTTTGGCGGATTTCTGCCCTTCATCGCCAGCTACATTATTGCCAAGACTGGCGATCCATATTCGGGCCTATGGTATACGTGGGTGGTAGTGCTGGTGGCCATGATCGTGGCATGGTGGGGCTTGCCGAATGGCAAGCCGCGAGACTTTGTTGACGATGCTGCCTGAGCCTCCACCCTCGGCGCTTCGGCTGCGCCTGGACCGGGAGGCCTTGGCAGGAAACTGGACCGCGCTGAACCGGTTGTCAGGCAAAGCGCAGGCAGGGGCAGCAGTCAAAGCCGATGCCTATGGATTGGGTGCCGCCATCGCGGTGCCGCTGCTGTGGGGTGCAGGCGCGCGCGACTTCTTCGTAGCCCATTGGCTCGAGGTGCCTGACCTGCTTGGCTCGGTTCCACCCACTTCAATTTCTGTCCTGCATGGCCCGATAGATGCAGGCAATGCTGCCTATGCCCGCGCTGTAGGGGTCAAGCCGGTGATCAACTCCCTTAACCAGGCCCGGCTCTGGCTTGCAGGTGGTGGTGGGCTGTGTGACCTGATGGTCGATAGCGGGATCAACCGTCTTGGCTTGCCGATGGATCAGCTGGGTGACGTGGCAATTGCACAGCTGGAAATCGATGTGCTGATGTCGCATCTTGCCTGCGCCGATGAGGATGTTCCGCTGAACGAGCTTCAACGCCAACGATGGGAACAGGCCAAATTGCAAGTCTCGCACCGCCGAAGCAGCCTGGCCAATAGTGCCGGAATTGCCCTTGGCGCTGGCTACCATGGTGATCTGACGCGGCCAGGTCTTTCGCTTTATGGCGGGGTTCCCCGGCCGGAAATGGCAGGCGATTTGCGTCAGGTTGCGCTACCGGAAGCTGCGATCATGCAAATCCGTGAACTCAACGCCGGGGATAGCATCGGCTATAATTCGACTTTCACCGCCGCCGGACACTTGCGGGTCGGGGTAGTGAGCATTGGCTATGCCGATGGCTATCTGCGCTGCTGGTCGGGCAAGGGCATGCTTCATGCGGGCGGACTGCCACTGCCTGTGCTGGGCAGGGTTTCGATGGATATGACTGTGATAGATCTGACCGCCGCACCTGATTTGCGCGAAGGGGATTGGGTTTCACTAGACTATGCGCTGCCCGAAGCAGCTGCGGCAAGCGGCCTGTCCCAATATGAACTGCTTACCCTTCTAGGACGTCGTTTCGGGCGTTAATCGGTGTTTTGCTGCGCAGCAAAGCGGTTGTTGCGTTGCCGTTGTTGCAAGTGCTAACAAGGCACCAATCGACGTATTCCGCAGGGGTTGGAAGATGAGCAGCAACAGTGAAGAACGCGGTAAGGGCGATACCGTGATTATCAAGAAATACGCCAACCGACGTCTCTATAATACCCAATCGTCAAGTTACATAACGCTTGATCATCTGGCCAAGATGACCCGCGAGGGAACTGATTTCAAAGTGCTCGACGCCAAGACCGGGGCAGAGATTACCCACCAGATCCTGACCCAGATCATCATGGAAGAAGAATCCACCACCGGTGAGCAGATGCTGCCGGTGAACTTCCTGCGCCAGCTGATCTCGATGTATGGCAATTCGATGCAAAGTCTCGTGCCACACTACCTCGAAGCCTCAATGGACAACTTCCGCACCAACCAGCAAAAGCTGCGTCAGGCGTTTGAAGACAGTCTGGGCAGCAACCCGCTAGCCAAGCTCGCACAGCAGAATCTGGCGATGTTCAAGGCAGCAGCCTCGGCGTTCCTGCCCGGCGGCAGTGAGGACAAGCGCGATGCGGTCGCCCAGAAGGACGAGATTGCGGCACTCCGCGCCCAGATGGCAGAAATGCAGAAAAAGCTCGACGGGCTTAGCAAGTAAAATCGTCCCTGGTTTGACCCGGGACAGCTGGCCTCATCGATGCGAGGCTGGATATTGATGCCACCGATCCCCGCTTTCGCGGGGATGACGCAAGATTGAATTGAATAGCTAGCTATGTCTCAAATCCGTCACGCCCTGTCCGTCACGCGCGAAGCTGACTTTGCCCAGTGGTATCAGGAGGTTATTTCCGAAGCTGAAATGGCCGAAGAATCGGGTGTGCGTGGATGTATGGTGATCCGGCCCTGGGGCTATGGCATCTGGGAGCGGATTCAGGCCTTGATGGACGCGCGGATCAAGGCAGCAGGCGTCGACAATTGCTATTTCCCGTTGTTCATTCCGCTCAGCTACTTCGCCAAAGAGGCCGATCATGTTGAAGGCTTTGCCAAGGAAATGGCTGTCGTCACCCATCACCGGCTGATCGCAGACGGCAAAGGTGGACTGGTCCCCGATCCTGAGGCGAAATTGGAAGAGCCACTGATCGTCCGGCCAACGTCTGAAACCGTGATCGGCCAGGCGATGAGCCGCTGGATCCAGAGCTGGCGTGATCTGCCGATGCTGACCAACCAGTGGGCTAACGTAGTGCGCTGGGAAATGCGCACGCGGATGTTCCTGCGGACTAGCGAATTTCTGTGGCAGGAGGGCCATACCGCTCACTCAGACAAGGGCGACGCGATGGAGGAAACGCTGCGCGCGCTGGAAATGTACCGGGCATTTTCCGAGGAATCGCTCGCCATGCCTGTGATCGCAGGAGAAAAGCCTGAACATGAGCGCTTTCCCGGCGCGGTTGCGACCTATTCGATCGAGGTGATGATGCAGGATGGCAAGGCGCTCCAGGCCGGAACCTCGCACTATCTTGGCACTGGTTTTGCCGAGGCAGCGAATATCACATATCAGGACAAGTCAGGCCAGCAGGCGCTGTGCCACACCACCAGCTGGGGCGTTTCAACGCGGCTGATCGGCGGGGTTATCATGACCCACGGCGATGATGATGGCTTGCGCGTGCCGCCAGCGATTGCGCCGCACCAGATCGTGATCCTGCCGATGCTGCGCGACGATGATGGCGACGAGGCACTGCTGGCCTATTGCGCCGAAATCCGCAGCGCGCTGGTGGGGCAATCCGCACTGGGTGAGCCTATCCGCGTGCTGCTTGACAAGCGGGCCGGGAAGGCCACTCAAAAACGCTGGGGCTGGGTTAAAAAGGGCGTGCCGCTGATCCTTGAGATCGGTGGACGCGATGCGGCTGGCGGGCAAGTGTCGGTGCTGCGCCGTGACCGGCTGTGGCGCGATGATGCCAAGCCCAATTTTGTCGGCCAGGCGAGGGACGCATTCCTTGCTGCTGCAGCGAGCGAACTTGAAGATGTGCAGCGCTCGCTCCACGCTGAGGCCACCGAAAACCGCGATAACAACATCACGCGCGGAATTGAAAGTATGGCAGCGCTCGAAGCTTTTTACGCTGAAGGCCAGCGCTATCCAGGCTGGATCGAACTGGACTGGTCCCGACCTACTGGCGATGCGCTGGAAGCAGTGGTCAGCCGGTTGAAGACACTTAAACTCACCGTTCGCAACACCCCGATGGGAGGCGAGCCGGTCAGCGGCACTTGCATTTTTACCGGAGAGCCAGCGGTTGAGCGAATTTATGTCGCACGGGCCTATTAGGCGTTGATGTCCTCCAAGCCCAAAATTCAGCCCGGTCTGCCCACTGCCAAGCAGATTCTCGATTTCGTTGCCAGCTCGCCAGCGGCTGCGGGCAAACGGGAGATCGCGCGCCATTTTGGCCTCAAGGGGCAGGAGAAGATCGCGCTGAAGGCGCTGCTCCGCGATATGGCCGATGAAGGCTTGATCGACGGAGAAAAGCGCGCTTTTCACAGAATGGGCGGCGTGCCCAAAGTTACAGTATTGCGCGTCTTGGCAATCGAGGACGGCGAGGCAATCGCTATCCCCGATAACTGGTCGCCCGATGATGCTACCCCGCCGCCGCGGCTGCGGCTGGTCGAAAAAGGCAGTCGCAGCGCGCTTAAAGTGGGTGACCGGGTGCTCGCCCGCACCGAGGAAGCCGGTACCGGCTGGCGCGCCTTCCCGATGAAAAAACTGCCCGCCAGCGAAGAGCAACTGCTGGGCGTGGTCGAGATTGATGGGGCGGGGAAGGGCTGGCTAGCCCCGGTTGACAAGCGGGTTCGCAACGCTGCGCCGATTGTCGATCTGGGCGGCGCGGAAGCTGGCAATCTGGTGCTGGCAGAACCGGCCGGACGCTCAAACCGTGCGGGCGTTAAAGTTACCGCGATCCTCGGCGATCCGCTGGCTCCCCGCGCCTTTAGCCTGATTGCCATCCACAAGCACGGCATTCCCAATGTGTTTGACGAGGACACGTTGGCAGAAGCGGAGCTCGCAGCCAAACTGTCGCTCAGTGCTGAAAAGCGTGAGGATCTGCGGCATCTTCCGATAGTTGCGATTGATCCCAGTGACGCGCGCGATCATGACGACGCGATCTGGGCTGAACCCGATGGTGTGGGCGGTTTCCGGGCATTAGTCGCGATTGCCGACGTCTCGTTCTATGTCCGCCCCGGCAGCCTGGTAGACCGGGAAGCCCGAAAACGCGGAAATTCAGTCTATTTCCCCGACCGTGTGGTGCCGATGCTGCCAGAAGTGCTTAGCGCAGACGTTTGTTCCTTGCGCGCTGGCGAGGATCGCGCTGCCATGGCCTGCCATCTGGTGATCGATGGACATGGTCAGGTAACGTCTTGGCGCTTCACCCGCGCGATCGTGCGAATTGCCGAAGTTATTGCCTATGAGGATGCGCAGGCGCGGATCGATGAGGGGACCGCAGGGGAAAGCCTCCAAAACCTCTGGGCCGCATGGCGGGTGCTTGCCAAGGCCCGGGATGCCCGCGATCCACTGGACCTTGATTTACCTGAGCGCCGGGTAATGCTCGACCAGCAGGGCCGGATTACCGAGATTGCCCTGCGTGAGCGGCTTGATGCGCACCGCGTGGTCGAAGAGTTCATGATCTCGGCCAATGTTGCCGCCGCCAAGGCGCTGGAAAACAAACTCGCGCCCGTAGTCTACCGGATCCATGAACCGCCGAGCCGGGAAAAACTGGTTGCGCTGAAGGAGTACCTCGCCAGCTTCGAGCGCAAGTTCGCGCTGGGCCAGGTCATCACCCCCAGCCTGTTCAACCGGCTTCTCAGGGATGTGGCCGATGACGCCGAAAAGGCACTGATCATGGAGGCAGTGTTACGCAGCCAGACGCAGGCCTATTACGGGCCGCGCAATGCCGGACATTTCGGGCTGGCGTTGGCAAGCTATGCGCATTTCACTTCGCCGATCCGGCGCTATGCCGATCTTCTGGTTCACCGCGCGCTGGTCGATGGTTTCAAGCTGGAACAGCCAGCTCCGGCTGGAAACCTTCCGCCAAGCTCTGGCCTATCGACCCGTGACCGCGACGATCTGGGCACAGTCAGCGAGGCAATCAGTGCTGCCGAACGCCGCGCGATGATGGCCGAACGCGAAACGACCGATCGCTACGTCGCCGCATGGCTGTCCGCCCGCGTGGGTGAGGTTTTTGCGACCCGGATCACCGGCGTGCAGAAGTTCGGATTCTTTGCCACCATCATCGGGCTTGGCGGCGATGGGCTGGTTCCGGTTTCGACGCTTGGCGAGGAGCGCTTTGCCTATGACGAAAGCTCGCAGGTGCTTAGCGGCGAACAGAGCGGCACCTCCTACGCGATGGGAATGATCGTTCGCTTGCGGTTGGCCGAAGCCAATCCGCTGACCGGAGCACTCAAGTTCGAGCTTGAGGAAGGTGCGAGCAGCCGGATCGAGCCGCGCGGTAACCGGCGCTCGAATGACAGCGTAAAACCAAAGGGCAAGCACATGGTCGGAAAACGCGGTCGCCCGGGCAATATGCGGCACCAGAACCGCAAGAAATGATCAGCTTAATCGTTCGATATCCGCATCGCTCATCCCGCCCGGGATGATATAAAGCGGGCAGGGGAGCTGGCCCACTGACGAGCTGAAGTGCGTTACCAGAGGACCAGAGCCACCTTCAGAAGCAGCCCCCAGCACCAAAGCTGAAACTTCCGGATGCTCCGCAAGATATTCCCGGATCACCTTCTCACCTTCACCCTGACGGACCGAAATCACCGGCATATGCCCACTTTCACTAAGCAGATGCCCTGCGGCGCTGGTTAGAAGCGTTTCGGCGCGGGCATGCGCTTCTTCTTCGATTGTCGCTTGCACCCCGCCAAACGCAACGAACGGCTGACGCGGGATCAGCGCCAAAAGATGCACCGCACCTCCTGTCCGCGCGGCACGGCTGGAGGCAAAGCGCAAAGCCACGTTGGCCTCGTCAGTCTCGTCCATTATCACCAGATAGACGCGCATCGTCCGGACCCCTCCATGGCGATCTATCCGCTGAAAACGTATTCTGCGCAAGAACCTTGCCCCGCGCCGCAATTTTAGCCAGAGACGGAAGCGAACCGTAGCGTCGCCAAAGGACCGGACCCTTACCTATGCCGATCGAAATCAAGATGCCCGCTCTGTCTCCCACGATGGAAGAGGGAACGCTCGCCAAATGGCTGGTCAAGGTGGGTGACAAGGTCTCGTCGGGCGACATCATGGCCGAGATCGAAACCGATAAAGCAACCATGGAATTCGAGGCGGTCGATGAGGGCGTGATTACGTCGATTTCGGTCGCGGAAGGCTCTGAAGGGGTCAAGGTCGGCACGGTAATCGCCACACTGGCGGGCGAGGATGAGGATGCCAGCGCCGCGCCTGCTCCCAAGCCCGAGGCTGCCGCTGCACCTGAATCCAAATCCGTCCAGGCTGAGCCTGTCGAAGCCCTGCCTTCTTCTGCGCCCCAAGCGCCAAGCGCCGAAGCAAAAAGCAGCCCTTCGTCAAGCTCAGGGCAGTCGGGAGAGAGAGTAGTCGCCTCACCCTTGGCCAAGCGCATCGCCAGTGAACGCGGCATTGATCTGGCCAGCGTAACCGGCACCGGCCCGGGTGGACGGATCGTAAAGGCCGATGTTGAGGGCGCAAAACCCGGTTTAGCTGCTCCCACAGCGGCCACACCAGCAGCCCCGGCAAGTCCCTTCGCCAGCGACATCCCGCACGAAGCAATCAAGCTTACCAATATGCGCAAGGTCATCGCGCGGCGGCTGACCGAGTCGAAGCAAACTGTTCCGCATATCTATCTCACGGTCGATATCCGCCTCGACGCGCTGATAAAGCTGCGCGGCGAGCTTAACGCCGCGCTAGAGCCGCGCGGGATCAAGCTGTCGGTCAATGATCTGCTGATCAAAGCGCTTGGCGCGGCGCTGGTGCAGGTTCCGGCCTGCAACGTCAGCTACACACCCGAAGCATTGATCAAGTTTCAACGCGCCGATGTTTCGGTAGCGGTCAGCACCACAACCGGACTGATCACCCCTATCATTGTCGATGCGGCTAGCAAATCGATGAGCGCGATCTCGACCGAAATGAAGGCGCTCGCCGACAAAGCCAAGGCCGGCAAATTGCAGCCCCACGAATACCAAGGCGGCACCGCCAGCCTTTCCAACATGGGCATGTTCGGGATCAAGCAGTTCGAAGCGGTGATAAACCCGCCGCAAGCCATGATCATGGCGGTCGGCGCGGGCGAAAAGCGGCCCTATGTGATCGATGGCGCGCTCGCCGTCACCACCGTGATGAGCGCCACCGGAAGCTTCGATCACCGCGCGATCGATGGCGCAGATGGTGCAGCTTTGATGCAGGCTTTCAAGGCGCTGGTGGAAATGCCGCTGGGATTGGTTGCTTGATGGAAATCGCTGCCCGGGGCGTTCTTGTCGCTGTTATCGCAGCGTTTTGCTCGGCGATGCCTATGATTCTGCTGCTAACCTGGGACATGGACGATGGTCCTCGTGTATCTCTTAGCGGCGGACTGATGCTGATCGCACTGGCTGGAAATTTTCTGATCGGTTTGCCGATATCGCTTCTTGTCTTTCGCTACCTTCGGCGGGCAGAGCAGCTAACCATGCGCAGGCTCTTGTTGCTCGCCAACATAACCTCGTCGGTGATCGTGCTCGCTCTGACTGCCATTGGCGGGCTTTTCGTCACCATTTTTTACGGCATCCCGATATTTATCGCCGCGAATGCGTTTGCCATCGCTGGCTGGTTCATTGTCATAAAACCTGCCCTTGCTAGGGCTTGAGGAGCATCATGGCTGACCAATACGATCTCATCGTCCTCGGCTCTGGCCCCGGCGGCTATGTCGCGGCAATCCGCGCGTCGCAGCTTGGCCTGAAGGTGGCGATTGTTGAGCGCGAGTTGCTCGGCGGGATTTGCCTCAACTGGGGCTGCATCCCGACCAAGGCGCTGCTGCGTTCGGCGGAGATTTTCCACTATATGAAGCACGCCAAGGATTATGGACTGGCGGCAGAAAAAATCAGTGCCGATATCGCTGCCGTTGTCGCGCGCAGCCGGGGCGTAGCCAAGCAGCTCAATCAGGGCGTCACGCACCTGATGAAGAAGAACAAGATCACGGTGCATATGGGTGAGGGTAAACTCACCGCCCCCGGCAAACTGGAAGTCAAAGGCGAGAAGGGCACCGAAACCCTCACCGCCAAGCACATCATCGTCGCCACCGGTGCCCGCGCCCGCGATCTGCCGTTCGCCAAGGCCGATGGCAAGCGCATCTGGACCTATCGCCACGCGATGACCCCGGCAGAAATGCCGAGCAAGCTGCTGGTGATTGGATCGGGCGCCATCGGGATTGAATTTGCGGGCTTCTACAATGATATGGGAGCCGAAGTTACAGTAGTAGAGATGCTGGACCGGATCGTGCCAGTTGAAGACATCGATGTCTCTACCTTCCTCGAAAAGTCGCTCAAGAAGCAGGGCATGACTATCCTGACCGGGGCCGGGGTTGAAAGCATCGATGCCGGTGCCAGTGGGGTCAAGGCCAAGATCAAGGGCAAGGACGGCAAGATCACCGAAGCCGCGTTCAGCCATGTGATCGTCGCTGTCGGGATCGCCCCCAACACCGAGAACATCGGGCTGGAAACGCTGGGCGTGAAGGCGGAGCGCGGGATCATCGCCATTGACGGCATGGGCCGCACCAATGTCCCCGGTATCTGGGCAATCGGCGATGTCACGCCCGGCCCGTGGCTCGCGCACAAGGCAAGCCACGAGGGCGTTATCGCCGCTGAAGCCATCGCGCAGGCGCTGGGCAACAAGGATGTTCACCCCCATGCGATGGATCGCAACAACATCCCCGGCTGCACCTATTGCCACCCGCAGATCGCCAGTGTCGGCCTGACGGAAGCCAAGGCCAAGGAGGCCGGTTACGACGTCAAGGCCGGGACATTCCCGTTCATCGGCAATGGCAAGGCAATCGCGCTGGGTGAGGCTGAAGGCTTCATCAAGACGGTGTTCGATGCCAAAACTGGCGAACTGCTCGGCGCTCACATGATCGGCGCGGAAGTAACCGAGCTGATCCAGGGCTATGTCGTAGGCAAGACGCTGGAAACGACCGAGGCTGAATTGATGACCACGGTATTCCCGCATCCGACGCTGTCAGAGATGATGCATGAATCGGTGCTGGCCGCCTATGGGCGCGCCATTCATATGTAGTTTAGCGGCTCAGCGGCCCGTCGATCACTGCCTGACGAACGATATTTTCGAACACGGCGATATGCAGTGGTTCGTTGAATTCGCAGCCGAAAGCGTGGCCTTCTTGCCAACGAATCTTGGCGTTAAGCAGCTGCAACCCGGGGATCTTGATCCGCAGCGGCAATTCAGGGTTGCAGCCCGGCAACCAGGCGATGCGGAATCCTTGCTCGGAAATATCCTCCAGTCGCGCGACCGCCCATGGCCGCGAGCCTTGCCGAACTTCACACATTAACGTGACGCCCGCCCGGTGTGACCGGTTTGCGGTTTTGTCGGTGAATGTCGGGAAAGTCTGGTGTTGCAACATGGCCTCCGTTTGGACCCTGTTAGCGGAAGACTGTTGCTATTCGGTTAGCAAATTGGCGGACAGGGTGGGATTCGAACCCACGGTGAGCTTCCACCCACGACGGTTTTCAAGACCGTTGCCTTAAACCACTCGGCCACCTGTCCGTTGAGCGGTGAGAAGCCGCTAGCGCCAGACAAGCGGTTTGCCAACCGTGCTTTGCCATTTTCATCACGCGCTGTCTGTGCGAAGACGAAACCGATGTCACTATTCCGCTCTCTCAAGCTAGCCCTGCCATTGGGCATGGCTGTTGCATTGCTCTCGGCGCCAACACCACCTCTCGCAGCACAAACCTCACCCGAGTTTGGGTTTCAGGACTATTTGCAGACCCTTGCCGCCCGTGCGCGAGGCGAAGGGGTGAGCGAGCGGGCGATTACAACTATGACTGCTGGATTGACCTTCAATCCGCGTGTCATTGCACTTGATCGCGCGCAGCCCGGAGCGATTCCTGGATCTCAACCAGCGCTGGCTCCGTATTTGCGAACCCATGTCGATGCGGCGCGGATCACTGGTGGGCGCAATACCTATCAGGCTGTTGCCGCGATTATCCCCAAAATCGAACAGCGATACGGCGTTCCTGCGCCGATTTTGCTAGCGATCTGGGGCCATGAAACCAACTACGGCCGCTACACGGGTGATTTTGATCTCGCCCGATCGCTTGCCACGCTGGCTTATGAGGGCCGCCGTCGTCAGTTGTTCGCCGATGAGTTTATTGCGCTGCTCAAAATGCACGATCGCGGCGTGCCGCGCGCGCGAATGGTTGGCAGCTGGGCCGGAGCATTCGGCAATCCGCAATTCCTGCCCAGCGTCTATCTGCGGCTCGCGCAGGATGGCGACGGCGATGGAGATGCGGATATCTGGCATAGCCGCGCCGACACGCTGGCCTCGGTTGCCAATTACTTCCGCGATTCAGGCTGGCGACCTGGTCAACCTTGGGGAGTGCGGGCTGCGGTGCCTGCCGGATTTGATGCGGTTCAGGTAACGCGCCGCCTCGAATCACCTACTTGCCCTCGGGTCCATGCCCGGCACTCGGCCTGGAAAACTGTTGGTGAATGGCGTGCTTTAGGGGTCACACCACTTGGCAAAATTAACGATAATATACTGGCGAGCCTCATAGAACCGGACGGCCGGGGAAATTCTGCATTCCTCTTAACCGGTAATTATCGGGTTATCCTCAATTATAACTGCTCGAATTACTACGCACTATCCGTGGGATTGCTTGCAGATGAGATTGCCCGTTAACCGATTCGCGCCGCTTGCGGCTCTGACATTTCTAGCTGCGTGCGGCGGTGGCGGGGGGCTTGCCCGTGATTTGCCGCCAGAACCGGCCAATGGGCCCGCTGCCGATTACCCGATGGTGGTAGGTGCACCATTTGTGGTTGACGGCAAAACTTATACGCCTGTCGATACGATGAATTACGATGCTGTTGGTTATGCCGGGGTTGGCGCCGAATCCGGAGCCGCCATTACAGGCGCGCATCGCACTCTGCCATTGCCAAGCTATGTTGAGGTGACTTCGCTTGATAGCGGCAGGACTATCCTTGTCCGTCTGGAACGGCGCGGGCCTATGACTGGCTCATATTTGGTCGATCTCTCGACAGGCGCTTCGGCACAGCTTGGCATTACCGGCCAGGGCCGCGTGGCGATTCGGGTTCGCCGGGTCAATCCGCCCGAATCCGAACGGGCTATGCTTCGCACCGGGCAAACAGCTCCGCTGCGGATGGATACGCCAAAGTCTCTTCTCGCCGTGTTGACCCGCAAGCTGGATCAGCAGGAAGGTGTGGTGCCGCCCCCACCAAAAATTATGCCGAGCCCGGAGCCTGGTGCTGCCCCAGCTCCAGTCCCTGTTGCCGTAAAACCAATCAAGCCTAAGCCTAAGCCTAAGCCTAAGCCTAAGCCCGCTCCGGTGGTCACGCCGACGCCTGCAGACCCGGCAACACCTCCGGTTCAGACAAAACCTAAACCGGCCGCTCAGACTGCTTCGCAAATTGTTCAGGTCGCAGTGTTTTCTACCCGTGAACGTGCGGAGACCGCCAGCGCCAAGTTGGGCGGTCAGGTTAGCCAATCAGGCCAATTATGGCGGGTTAGGCTGGGGCCGTTTACCGCAGGTACACAGGCTGCTGCCGCACTGGCGAAGGCTAAGGCTGCCGGGTATAGAGACGCACGAATCCAGCGCGCCGACTGATTGCTTCTGATTGTCGCGCGCTTGAAAGCCGCGCGATTGGGGGAGCTTGTTTGAAACGGTTTGCTCTACTCCTGATGCTCGCCACATCTGGCGCTTCAGCACCTGCACAAGTTGCCTCTCCGCTACCGGCGCTGATTGATCGCGTGCCGATTGTGCTGTTGGTTGACCTAAGCTCTGGCCAGAGCCTCTATGCGCGGCAGGCTGATCGCCGTTTCCTCCCGGCGTCGGTCACCAAAGCGATGAGCGCATTGGTTGCCTTTGATCTGATTGCTAGCGGCAAGCTGCGTGAGGATCATCGGCTAAAGGTGGACGAGGAGACGGCGCGGCAATGGTCGGGCAAGGGCACCAGTCTGTTTCTTGCCGCCGGAACTGAGATATCGGTTGCCGAATTGCTGATGGGTATGACCACAGCTTCAGCCAATGACGCATCGGTAGTGTTGGCCAAAGCCGCGCTGGGCAGCACGGAAGCCTGGCTGGCACAGATGAACCTGGAAGCGCGGCGGTTGGGAATGAAGAACAGCCATTTCGCCACGCCAAACGGTTGGCCAGACAATGGCGCGAGCTATGTCAGCGCGCATGATCTGATCAAACTGGCCGATGCGCTGATCAATCGTCACCCGGTGCTGTATCGGCGATACTTTGGCCATCCAGCAATTGAATGGAACGGGCGTAGCTTTGCCAACCACGATCCCTTCATCGGCGTTGTGCCAGGCGCAGACGGGATCAAGACAGGCCACACTTATGAAGCGGGGTTCAACTTCCTTGGCACGGTTGAACGAGGTAACCGGCGGCTTGCCGTGGTGACCGGAGGAGCTCAAAACGAGGATCTGCGCGCCAAAGCCTCTCGCGGCTTGATCGAATGGGGCTATTCGGCGTGGAGCAGCCGGATCCTGTTGGGTGAGGGCACCAGGATCGGCGCAGCCCGGATTCAGGGCGGGGATACGCGGACCGTTCCACTCACAGTCGCGCGACGGTTCACGGTGGCGGTGCCGGTGGGAAGCAATCCTGCGATGAAGGCGCGGATACTCTATCAGGGCCCTCTCCGCGCGCCGATCGCCAAGGGCGCGCCAGTGGCTGAGTTAGAAATCCAGATCGCCGGACAACCAGCCCATAGCATCCTGCTGGTCGCTGCTGAGAGTGTCGGGGTGGCAGGACCGCTTGACCGGCTTATCAATGGGCTGGCAGGGCTGGTTTGGTGACAAAGGGAAAATTCATTGCGCTGGAAGGCGGGGAGGGGGCGGGCAAGTCCACCCAGGCCCGTTTGCTGGCTGCGGCGCTGGAGGAGCGCGGCATTGGCTGCGTCGTCACTCGCGAACCGGGCGGAACACCCGGTGCAGAGGCAATCCGCGCCCTGCTGCTCGGCACTGCGGGTGAGGGCTGGAATGCCCGCGCCGAAGCGCTGCTGTTTGCTGCGGCGCGCTCTGATCATGTCGAACGGCTCATTCGTCCGGCGCTGGATCGCGGCCAATGGGTGATCTGCGATCGCTTTGTCGATTCAAGCCGGGCCTATCAGGGGGGCGGCGGCGGCCTGTCTGACGCAGAGGTGGTCGAATTGCACCGGATCGGCAGCGAAGGACTGCTGCCTGATCTTACTCTGTTGTTCGAAGTGCACACAGAGGTGGCAGCTTTGCGGCTTGCCCGGCGCGATCTTGAGGGCGGAGACCGGATTGGCGGACGAGATGCCGCATATCACCACAAGGTAGCGCTTGCTTTTGACCGGATAGCCGCATCCGAACCTGAGAGATTTTCCCGGATCGATGGAAATGGTAGCACCGACGAGGTTCACCGCGCTGTACTGAGCACGGTTTTGAGACTGGAAGCATGAGCCTGTCCGGACATGACGAGATTTGGCGCGAATGGCGCACCGCCATGACGTCATCAAGAATGCACCATGCATGGATTCTCAGTGGGTTGCGCGGGATAGGTAAAGCTAACTTTGCGCAGGCCGCAGCGGCTGAACTGGTGGCCGAGGCTGGAGTGCCACAGCCATCCCTCGCCGCACACCCTGATATCATCACCCTCGATCATTTGCCCGCGAATGATGATGAGGAAAAGAAGCGCGCTGAGGGCAAGCCATTCCAGACCAAGCGTAACATCACGATTGATCAGATTCGCCGGATGCAGCAGCGGCTGTTTACGCGGCCAACGCTGGGCAGCCGAAGGGTAATTATCATCGATCCGGCCGATGATATGGAAAAGGGCGCAGTCAACGCTCTGCTCAAAAGCCTGGAAGAGCCGCCGATCGGGACTTTCTTTCTGCTGGTGGCGCACCGCTCAGGGCGTTTGCTGCCAACGATCCGCTCGCGCTGCCGGATGCTTCGGTTTGCGCCGCTTGCAGCCAGCGTGATCGGGGATATCCTGGGGCGAGAGGTGCCCGACGCGGATGCCGCAACTCGCGCGGCAGCAGTTGCGGCTGCGGAAGGCTCACCTGGAACGGCACTGGCTTTCGTCGGGCAACAGTTGGGCGCACTGCACCAGCTAATGCTGCGGCTGCTGCGCGAGGGCGATGAAAGCTTTGCCCTGCGCGGGGCGCTGGCCGAAGAAATCGGCGCCCGCCCCGACCGCGAAAGGATGCAAGCTGCAGTAGAACTGGCCCGCGCGGTGCTCTCTGCTGAACTTGGCTCTGCCACCCGCCAACGGCAAGCCCAGATCATCGCGGCACATGGCGCATTGGTGCGGCTTGGCGGGCAAATGCCAACCTACAATTTTGATGCCGGCCTGGCGGTGATGGAAATTGGCGGGTTGCTGGCCTCCGCCGCGATGCCTAGAGAAGCGGCAACCTGACATTTTTTGTGAAAAGACAGCACCCGGCATGGCCGAACCATTCTACATCACCACCGCGATCAGCTATCCTAATGGCAAGCCGCATATCGGCCATGCCTATGAAGCGATTGCCGGCGATGTGATTGCCCGGTTCCAGCGCCAGATGGGCCGCGATGTGCGATTTCAGACCGGGACTGACGAACATGGGCTGAAGATGGCCCAGAAGGCCCGCGAGCTGGGCATAACTCCGGCGCAGCTTGCTGATGAAATGTCACAATATTTCATTGATATGTGCGATAAACTCAATGTCAGTTATGATGTATTTCAGCGCACCACAGAGCCGCGTCACCACCTTGCCAGTCAGGAACTTTGGCGGCGGATGGAGGCCAATGGCGATCTTTACCTTGATCGCTACGAAGGTTGGTACTCGATCCGCGATGAAGCCTATTACGATGAGAGCGAGCTGATTGAGGGGGAGGGGCCCGATCCACTAGCACCAAAACTCTCGCCCCAGGGCACTCCGGTTGAGTGGACGGTAGAGGAAAGCTGGTTCTTCCGCCTGTCAAAATATGCTGAGCCGTTGCTGGCGCTTTACAACACTGATGCAAACTGGTTGCAGCCCGATAGCCGTCGCAACGAAATCATGCGCTTTATCGAAGGCGGATTGCGCGATTTATCAGTCTCGCGGACCAGTTTTGACTGGGGCGTCAAAGTTCCCGGCAGCGAAAAACATGTCATGTACGTCTGGGTCGATGCACTGACCAACTATCTGACTGGGCTTGGTTTTCCTGATGATACAGCAGAAATGCAGAAGTGGTGGCCGGCCGACATCCACTTGATCGGCAAGGACATCGTCCGGTTCCACGCGGTTTATTGGCCAGCCTTTTTGATGAGCGCTGGTCTGGCCCTGCCCAAGCAGGTGTTTGGCCATGGCTTCCTGCTCAATCGGGGGCAGAAGGAATCGAAATCACTTGGCAATGTGACCGATCCGATCGAGCTTTCCGAGCGATTCGGGGTTGATAGCTTACGCTATTTCCTGATGCGCGAAGTCCCATTCGGGCAGGACGGCAGCTATTCACCCGAAGCCATCGTCAACCGGTGCAATGCAGAGCTTGCCAATAGCTTTGGCAATCTGGCTCAACGTAGCTTATCCATGGTTTTCAAAAATATGAATGGTCAAATTCGAGCGGACATTAAAGTGGAACCGGTAGATACCGAACTTGAAGGGATGGTTAGGGCAAGCATCGGCACACTCAGGACTGCCTTTGGCACCCTCGGATTTAGCGATGGCATCGAAGCCTGGATGCAGGCCGTCTTTGCGTGCAATCAGTATGTCGATGAAATGGCGCCCTGGGCATTGCGCAAGAGTGATCCGGAAAGGATGGCAGGCGTGTTGATGACGTTGTTCCGCTGTGTCCGCGATCTGGCGATTGCAGTTCGGTCCGTCGTGCCTGCCTCTGCTGAAGATCTGCTCGATCAGATGGGCATAGCTCCTGATGCCCGCGATTTCTCAGCACTCGGGGATCCAGACTGGTTCGCAACGCTGTCGGCAAGCGGATTTGTTTTGGCACAGCCCGTCGGTGTTTTTCCAAGACTCGATTCACTGTCAGAAGATAACTAATGCTGATCGATTCACACTGTCATCTGGAATACAAAGGCCTGGTCGAGAATCAGGCTGCAGTTCTGGCCCGCGCTCGAACGGCCGGGGTCGGGGGCTTTCTCAACATCTCGACCCGC
Source organism: Novosphingobium sp. (assembly GCA_031374105.1). Lineage (GTDB taxonomy): Bacteria > Pseudomonadota > Alphaproteobacteria > Sphingomonadales > Sphingomonadaceae > Novosphingobium. The sequence goes on along the minus strand of JANMNP010000089.1, from coordinate 23,867 downwards.
CAGAGCGAGTGGGATCAGGTGATCGCTACGGCCACGCGTGAGGCGGACATTTGGGCCAGCGTCGGGATCCACCCGCATGAGGCCGATAGCCACGCCGATTTGGGCGAGGGTGTTCTGCTTGCTGCGACCGAACACCCCAAAGTGATCGCGATAGGTGAAACCGGGCTCGATTATTTCTACGACCACTCCGACCGCGCGACTCAGCGGGCTTTGTTCCGCACCCATATCGCGGTAGCGCGGCAAACCGGGTTGCCGCTGATAATCCATACCCGCGATGCCGAGGAAGATACCGCCGCGGTCATTGCGGATGAGATGCAGAAGGGCGCGTTTCCGGCGCTGATCCACTGCTTCACGGCATCGGCAGAGTTTGGCCGCAAGATGCTCGATCTGGGTCTGACAATCTCGATTTCAGGGATCGTAACATTCAAGAATGCCAAGGATTTACAGGAAATAGCCGCAAACTTACCTGAAGATCGTCTGCTGGTTGAAACAGATGCTCCGTTTCTTGCTCCAGTGCCACATCGCGGCAGGCCGTGCGAACCGTCCTTCGTCGCAGATACTGCGCGTTTCGTGGCACAGCTGCGCAGTGTATCGCCTGAAACACTCGCAGAAACCACCACGCGAAACTTTGCTGCACTGTTCAAAAAGGCCGCAGTGTGAAGCTGTTGATGCTTGGTGCCGGCACCTCCACCGGGGTGCCCCGGATCGGCAATGATTGGGGCCTGTGCGATCCCTCTGAACCGCGCAATCGGCGCTCACGGGTCTCGATCATTATCGAAAGCGCAGAAGGAACCCGGCTTTTGGTCGATACTTCGACGGATCTCCGCAACCAACTGCTCGCCAACGATATTGACCGGGTTGATGCTGTATTCTGGACCCATGACCATGCCGATCATTGCCACGGCATCGATGATCTGCGGCCGATGCGCTATGGCCGCAGTGGGCCACTTCCGGGATTTGCTGCCGATGAAACCGTGCGGCGACTGCGCCAGCGGTTTGGATATGTTTTTGCGGGTCAGGAAGGCTATTACACCATCGTCAATATTGACACGCTTGACCGGTTGCGGATGTGCGGAGGGATTGGCGTCAGCTCATGCCAGATGCCGCATGGGCCAGCGCAGAGTACCGCCTTTCGGTTTGATGCTGATGGCAAATCAATAGGTTATGCGACAGACTTCAGCGCGATTACCCGCGAAATGGTTGAGCTGTTTGATGGCGTCGATCTGCTGGTTACTGATTGCCTGCGCCGCGAACCACATCCGACCCATGCGCATTTGGGTATGGCTCTGGAGTTGATCGAAGCATCCCGGGCAAAGCGCGCCGTGCTGACACATCTCGACAAATCGCTGGATTATGCCACGCTGTCAGCCGAAATTCCGCCGCATGTATTGGTTGGGTTTGATGGTCTGGAGCTGGATGTGTGATTGCAACGACTGAACCGATGCTCGTCATCCTTGCGATTGGATGCCTGATATTGGCGCTTGTGAATATGCGATCGCAGGGGCTGACTTTTGAAAGTAAGGCGTGGATGGGGGTTGCCTGGTTGCTGATAATTGGTGTCGTTGCCTTCGTCTCAGGACGTTTTTCCGCGTGAGGAGCCCCTGCCAGTCATTCATTAATTTAACATAATATATATTATCATTCCAATATGTCGCCAGAACCAAATGCCCCTCTCAGCCGCCTCCTTCAGATAATGGCGCAGCTTCGTGACCCTGCAACGGGCTGCGAATGGGATCGCGCGCAAAGCTTCGCCACGATTGCGCCCTATACGATCGAGGAAGCCTACGAAGTCGCAGACGCGATTGATCGCGGTGATATGTCAGCGCTCCGCGATGAGCTTGGCGATTTGCTGCTACAGGTGGTGTTCCACTCGCGGATTGCCGAAGAAGCTGGCCTGTTTGACTTCTCCACAGTGGCTGCGGCGATCTGCAACAAAATGGAGCGCCGCCATCCGCATATTTTTGGTGAGTTGCCCACACAGGAACAATCGCGCGGCGAACGCTGGGAATCACTCAAGGCAGCAGAGCGCACTGCCCAAGGCCAAACCAGCGCGATGGATGGCGTTGCGCTTGCCCTTCCCGCGCTACTGCGTGCCGAAAAACTGCAGAAACGCGCCGCTCGGCATGGCTTTGACTGGCCCGATGTTGATGGCCCTGCAGAAAAAGTTCGAGAGGAAATGTCCGAGCTTGCCACTGCGCAAACCGAGCCAGATCGACTGGAAGAAGCCGGAGATTTGCTGTTTGCTGCCGTCAATCTGGTCCGCGCCTATGGCGCCGCACCCGAAGACGCACTGCGCGTCGCCAATTTGAAGTTCGAACGGCGCTTCCGGGCAATGGAGCAACTGGCCGCAGACCACGGGCAGAACTTTGCAAAACTGAACATTGAACAACAAGAAAACTTGTGGATTGACGTCAAGGCCTCAGAGCCGCGAAAAACGCCCTAAATCCCGCTGATTCAGCCGCACTGCAAGCTGGCGCAACGGCCCGCGCTGATCCTCGCCATCCTCTTTTTCTTCGGCAATTTCGCCATTGGCGTGGAGCCAGGCGATTCTCTGCCCATCGCTGGCCGGAATTACGAAATGATAGAGCTTGGCTCCGGCGTTAAGCATTCCGCTGATTTTGGTGAGTAGGTCATCGCAGCCCTGACCAGTAATGGCCGAGATCGGGACGACCACTTCGCCTTCGTGAATATCCACCTGCTCATGCAATTCGGTCGCCCGTTCCGGATCGAGCAAGTCCCATTTGTTCCATGCTTCGATTATCGGGATTCTAGAATCCGAAGCTTCAGGATCAAGCAGCCCCAATTCGCCCAGAACCTGGAGAACCTGAAGTTTTTGCGCGGCACTATCGGGGTTGGCGATGTCGCGGACATGGACGATCACATCGGCTGCTGTCACTTCTTCCAGCGTTGCCCGGAATGCCGCGACGAGCTGGGTCGGCAAATCCGATATGAACCCGACTGTGTCAGACAGGATTGCCTTGTCCAGCCCCGGCAGACGGACGGCGCGCATCGTTGGATCGAGTGTGGCGAACAACAAATCTTCTGCCATCACCGACGCGCCAGTTAGCCGGTTGAACAGAGTTGACTTGCCGGCATTGGTATAGCCGATCAGGGCCACAACGGGCCAAGGAGCCTTTTCCCGCCGGGATCGATGAAGTCCGCGTGTCCGGCGCACCTGATCCAGCTCCTTGCGGAGCCGGGCCATCCGGTCACGAATCTGGCGCCTATCTGCTTCGATTTGCGTCTCACCCGGTCCGCCCAGAAATCCATAGCCGCCGCGCTGCCGTTCAAGGTGGGTCCAGCTGCGGACAAGTCGTCCGGCCTGATAATCGAGATGGGCAAGTTCAACCTGCAAACGCCCTTCGGCAGTTGCCGCACGCTCGCCAAATATTTCGAGGATCAGACCGGTGCGATCGATCACCTTGCGCTTGAGTTTTTCTTCCAGGTTGCGCTGCTGGATCGCGGTCAGTGCACCATCGATAATAACCAGCTCTGCTTCGTTTTGGGTGCAGGAAATCGCGATATTGGCGATCTGGCCTTCGCCCAGCAAGGTTGCTGCGCGGGCCTCGCGGATCGGGATGGTGAGGATTTCCGTGACGACTAGCCCGATTGCCAGCGCAAGCCCCCTCGCCTCCTCGGCGCGGGCTTGAGGATCAATGGCACCAACCCCAGTGTCCCGCAGAGCACGTCCACGAAACTCCGGGCAAACGACCAATGCCCGCGAACCACGGGTAACTTCGCCATCTAGCTCGTCAGAATTGGTCAGGCGCTGCCGTCCTCTTCGCCGTCCCAGTCACCAGTTAGGTCGACCGGGCTGGCCGGCTGAATCGTTGATACAGCGTGCTTGTAGGCCAATTGGATATAGCCATCGCGTTCAAGCAACATGCAGAACAGATCAAAGGCAGCCACGCGGCCCTGAAGCATAACTCCATTGACCAGAAACATGGTGACCTGAACCTCGGCATTGCGAACGCTGGTCAAAAAGACATCCTGTAACAGGCGAATTTTTTTGGTACCCTCGGCCCCGCCAGCGAACAGGCGAACATCGACCGGCTGACCAGGCATGATCGTTGAAACCGCGTGTTTGTAAATCAGCTGGGTCTGGCCATCTCGGCGCAGCAGGATCGAGAAATTATCAAACCAGGTTACAATCCCTTGCAACTTCACGCCTTTGACCAGGAACATGGTCACTGGAACCTTGTTCTTGCGCAGCAAATTCAGAAATTGGTCCTGCAGGTTCTGGCTCTTGCCCCCAGTCGGACTGGCCAATGGAACTTCGCCTAGCTCTTCAACTTCAGCTTGGAGCTTTTCAGGTTTGGCGCGCGCAGTAAGAGTACGTTCGGACAATGTCAGTCTCCATATTATTGGCGGCCACTTCTGTGGCTCACAATCTGGCCAGTTCCTGTTGAAACAAGGAATCGAGCCGGTCACTCTGCGATACTATCGTCATCAGAGGTCGAGGTAAATGCTCAAACTTCTACCGCATCTTCTCCTTCCTCCCGACGGTCTGCCATCCCGAGCAATTTGAGCTTGCGATGAAGCGCCGAGCGCTCCATCCCGACGAAATTGGCGGTCTTAGAGATATTGCCCGAAAAGCGCCGGATCTGGACACGCAGATATTCGCGCTCAAAGTTCTCCCGCGCTTCACGCAGGGGCACGCCCATCAGCGCTGAAACGCCGGAATCGCCACTCATTCTGCCGTTGAGAACCTCACTTGGAAGCATATCCGGATCAATTTGAGCAAGCTTGTCTCGCGGGGTGAGGATGATGGTGCGCTCTACGACATTCCGCAATTGCCGCACATTTCCGGGCCATTCATAGGATTGCAGGGCAGCCATTGCCTCAATGCTAACCAAGGGCGGTGCAACGCCTTGATCGGCGGCAAAGCGCGCAAAGAAGTAATCGACCAATGCTGGAATATCTTCGCGCCGATCCGATAGCGATGGAATGTTCACCGGCACAACATTAAGCCGATAAAACAGATCTTCGCGGAACCGCCGCTCGGCAATTTCCTTCTCAAGGTTCCGCGCGGTAGACGAAACAACCCGCACATCGACCCTGATCTGGCGATGGCCGCCAACCCGGACGATCGCCTGATCTGTCAATACACGCAGGATTCGTGCCTGGGTTGAAAGCGGCATGTCCGCGACCTCATCGAGGTAAAGCGTCCCGCCATCGGCCATTTCGAGCAAGCCTGCCCGAACCAGCTTACCCTCCACTTCCTCGCCGAACAGTTCTTGTTCGAACCGTTCAGGGGTAATCCGGGCTGAGTTGACAGTGACAAAGGCCCCGCTGGCGCGCGGGCTCCAGCTATGCAGCAGCCGTGCTGCCACTTCTTTGCCTGAACCCGCTGGCCCAGTGATCAGCAAACGGCTGCCAGTATTGGCTATCCGCTTTAGCGTGGCGCGCACCTGATTAATCGCCGAGCTATTACCGGTAAATTCGTCCGAAGTAACAAACCCCTCACGCAGGCGTGCATTCTCGCGGCGCAAGCGCTCGGTCTCCGTTGCGCGAGCGACTAGCAGCAGCAGCCGCTCCGCTTCGAACGGCTTCTCGATAAAATCCATCGCGCCGCGGCCGATTGCCGAAACGGCGGTGTCAATATTGCCATGGCCGGAGAAGATGATCACCGGCAGCTCGGGCTCGCGGCTCTTGATCGCATCAAGCACTTCTAGCCCGTCCATTGGGCTACCATGAAGCCAGACGTCGAGCAGAACCAATGACGGCCGGCGCTGATCAATCGCTTCAAGCGCAGCCCCGCTATCGCCTGCGGTCCGGCATTCATAACCTTCATCACTCAGGACACCGGCCACGAGATCACGAATGTCGCGTTCATCGTCTACGATGAGAATATCAAGCGCCATTCAATCTTCCTACTCTGCTGCTTCTTGCGATCGCTGTCCTGCCAACGGATCGCGGGCAAAGCGCATGGTGACTATGGTTCCATCTGGGTCCCCAGGGGCAAATGACATTTCGCCGCCATGTTCCTCGACAATCTTGTTGACGATAGCCAGGCCCAGTCCTGTTCCTTTGTCGCGGGTCGTTACATAGGGCTCGGTAATCCGCTCGCGGTCTTGCGGCAGGCCGATCCCATTGTCGGATATAGTAACAATAACATCCTCATCCTTGTTACGAAGCGCCACGGTCACCCGTCCGCGATAGTCGGCATCAGCGGTCTTGTGCCTCGCCTCAATCGCCTCAACCGCATTTTTGAGAACATTGGTCATCGCTTGACCAAACTGATGACGATCGCATGCAATAACGCCGATCTCAGGATCTGAGGCAAATGCAAAATCAATGTCAGGACGGGCCACTTCCTGAAGGAACAGCGCCTGCCGCGCAAGATCGACCGGGTCTTCTCCGCGAAACACTGGCTTAGGCAGCCGAGCGAATGAAGAAAACTCGTCGACCATTTTTCTGAGATCGCCAACTTGGCGAATGATCGTATTGGTAAGCTCTTCGAACAATTCGGGATCGACCGTGATCTGCTTGCTGTAGCGCCGGCTGAGACGCTCGGTAGCGAGTTGGATCGGGGTTAGCGGATTTTTGATTTCATGGGCAATGCGCCGGGCCACATCAGACCAGGCAGCCTGGCGCTGATCAAGCACCTGCCGGGTAATGTCCTCAAAGGTGATGACAGTCCCGGCTTTCTCCCGAGTCAATTTGACCGCCAGCGTCAGCAAATCATTGCCGCGGGCATATTGAATCAAGCCGCCACTTTGCTCACCCTCGACCATCGCCGCGATTGGCGGCGCGACATCGGCCAATGTGCCGCCAACCAGTCCGGTCCCGGCTTGTTCAAGTAGCAATTTTTGCGCCGAGCTGTTCATCAGCAAAATTTCGCCAGCAGGATTAATCGAGATGATACCAGCTGTGATCGATTCAAGCACGGCTTCAATAAAGGTCCGCCGTTCGGCGAGCTGCTGATTGGCACCGACCAGCGCCTGCGTTTGGCGTTCCAACTGCGATGTCATCCGGTTGAAAGCGCGGTTTAGCAGGCCAATCTCATCAGCTCCGGTTCGGCCCTCTACCCTAAGCGCGAAATTGCCGCTGCCAACCTCTCGCGCTGCGGCAACCAGTTCATAAAGCGGCTTCACCTGCCGATCCGCAAAGCGCAGACCAAACCAGATAGAAAGGCCAACCAGCGCCAGCGAAGCGACGAACAATGCTACATTAAACTGCAACTGTTGGATCCGCGCCCGCTTGGTCAGCATGTCATAGGCAGCGACAATATTCTCTGCCCGCTTGCCCTGGCTCAAAGTCAGCAAATCGGAACTTCGGGCGGTATAGAGATAAATTCCGGCGCGCCGGTCAATCGGGGTTACAGCTTCGATCTTGTCAGCTTTCGAGCTAACAACGATTGCCTCCCCCCGGTCTAGCTTGCGCAAGACATCGGTTGAAACTTCTTCCGAAAGCGGGTTTGCACCCCTGGCAAATGCAGCTTTGCGCAAAGCGCCATCGCTGCCCTTCTGAAGGATAGTCGATTCATTGATTTTTCGGTGCGTGACCTGATAGTAATAATAGTCTGGAAAGGCGGGACTAGTGATCGGTTCCTGGCTGAGAAAATCGCGCAGATCGCCAGCCATGGCGAGCGACTCATATTCCATGTCACGCTGGGTCTGTTCATAATAGCCACGCGCCAGCTTGTTGGCATTTTCCAGCATTCCCCGCGAGTTGTCGGAAAACCAGAACTCAACACCCGATTGAAACAGAAACGAGGAGAAGATCACCAGCATCAGCGTTGGAACTGCTGAAATCATGGAAAACAGAAAGACCAGGCGAACATGAAGCCGCCCTGCCCCGCCAACCTTATCTGCGGCACGCTGCAGCGCCAGTCGTCGGCCCAGCAAAACCAATATTGCCATGGCCGGAACCAGCGTTCCAATCAGCAGTGTCGCGGTGAGATCAGAAGGTAGCAGCTGGCCCTTTTGTGATTGGGCGCTGACCGCGATCCAGGTTGTCGCAGTCATAATCAGGAAGGCAAGAACCGCGACAATTTCCATCACCGCGAAGAAATTTGCCCGGCGAGCACCGATCTGTATCCGGCGCCACCAGCGCGGCCAGGGTTGAGTGCGCGTGGAATTCATCGTTGCCAGCTTACAACACCACTGTTGCCCGATTGCAAGGAGTTTCCCCCTTAATCTGGACGGGCACAAGTCTCTGGGTCAATCAGCAACTCTGATAGCCGCTTTCTAAGTGTGTTGCGATTGATTCCAAGTGCTTGCGCCGCCCGCAGTTGGTTTCCGCCGGTTGTCTTGAGAACCTCAATGAACAGCGGTCGTTCGAATGCAGCCAGGGCGGTGTCATAAATCGTACCCGGTGTCGGACCTGAATCATCAAGCCAACGTTTCACTGCCACGTCGAGGCCAGACTGGCCGTCTGAATCGCTATCAAGGCGGGAGACCTGGGCAAGCAGCGGCGCAACAGCAGCGGCATCGATCACCTCTTCACGGGTAAGCAGAGCCAGACGATAGATGAAATTGCGCAGTTCCCGAACATTGCCGCGCCACGGCTGACGTGACAACAGTTCGGCCCCATCGGGTGAAAGTTGCCGACGCGGCAGACCCTCAACAGCCGCAAGGGTCAGAAAATGGCTGGAAAGCGCCGGAATATCGTCAGCGCGTTCGCGCAAGGCCGGCATCGCTATCGGCACAACATTGAGTCGGTAGTAAAGGTCTTCCCGAAAAGTACCTGCCGCGATCATCGGTTCAAGTTCGCGGTTGGTGGCCGCGATGATGCGCGCGTCGATCATCACTTCATCGCGCCCGCCAACCCGCCTGATCCGGCCCGATTGGAGGGCGCGCAAGAGGCGGGTCTGTGCCTGCATCGGCATGTCGCCAATTTCATCAAGGAACAACGTTCCACCGGCGGCTTGCTCAAACTTGCCAATGTGACGCGCTACCGCTCCGGTGAAAGCACCCTTTTCGTGCCCAAACAGTTCGCTTTCGATCAGCTCAGATGGAATTGCAGCGGCATTCACCGCCACAAACGGACCAGTCTGGCGGGCGCCAAGCTGGTGGATCGCTTCGGCCACCAGTTCCTTGCCAGTGCCGCTTTCGCCCAGAATCAGCACTGTCAGATCATTGCGCAGTACCCGCGTGATCATGCGGTAAACCGCTTGCATCGGGGCGCTGCGGCCAACCAGCGGCAGCCCTGCCTCAATCGGTTCATCCTGCCTATCTGAACGCGCGGCGGTAGTGCCAATCGCTTGACGGACGGTGCGAGCCAGCTCGTCAATGTCGAACGGCTTGGGGAAGTATTCAAAGGCACCAGTGTCGCTGGCACGAACTGCGGTATCCAACGTGTTCTGAGCGGAAAGGATGATTATCGGCATATCGGGAAACTGTTCCCGGACCCGGCCCAAGGTTTCGATTCATCGCCATCGGTTAGCATTACGTCGGTGACCAGTGCAGCAAAATTCCGCGCTCCGAGCAGGCGATCGCGTTCCGCAATACTGTCGCAGCGGGTTACCGGAAAACCCTCTGCTTCCAGGGCCGCTGTGATGACGATGGCGATAGTTTCGTCGTCTTCGACCAGCAGCACACTCATGCCGCTTCCTCCTCGTTCGCGCTGCGAACTTCGCTGACCATCGGCAGGTGGACGCGAAAATGTGTCCAGTTTCCGGCATCATCCCGGTCATGGCTAACCCGCCCATTCATATCCCTGACCAATCGGCGGACCAGCGCAAGGCCAAGCCCCTGCCCGGCTTTTTTGGTAGTCACAAACGGTTCAAACACATGCTCGCGCATGGCCGGATCTATACCCGGACCATTGTCAGATACCCGCAGTTCAATAGGTAGACGAACCGGCTTTCCAGCTGCCGAAGGATGCAACTGGAGGCCACTGGCAAAACGAGTGCGGACCACGATGCGCGGAGCCGCAGTATCGCGGCAAGCCTCGCTGGCATTGGCAAGAAGGTTGATCAATACTTGCACTAGCGCATCGACATTGCCGAACACCAGCGGGAGCGAGGGATCAAATTCTTCGACAACCGCTGGTGCTTTGCCGCCCACTTCGAGCACCTCGCGGGCGCGCCGGATCGCTTCATGGAGATTGCAGGGTGACAGGATTTGCGGAGTGCGCCGGCTGAGCGACTGCATCTGATCGATCAGCTTTGCGATCCGGTCCACTTCGTCGGTGATCAATCCGGTCAGCGCCAGCTCTGCTCCCTGAAGCTTGCGCCCCAGCAGTTGCGCAGCGCCGCGGATTCCCGCCAAGGGGTTCTTGATTTCATGCGCCAAAATTTCCGGGCCACGCAGCACTGCGTCATCGCCGCCGCCAGTGTCTTCACCAATGCTGCCGACATCATGGATCGTCAGCACCTGCCAGCCCGGCTGATCGAGCATCGGAGCAATCGTCATGTCCAGCAGGCGCGGCCCCTGCCCCGGCACGAAAGCGCTGGTCCCGCGAGCAGAGATCTGCGCGTCGCGTTCTGCCAGGCCGTCAGTCAGACGCGGCTCGTTAAACCGGATTACCTCGGCCAGCGGACGGCCCGCAAGGCGGCGCATACTTTGACCAAGCAATTGCTCGGCCGCTGGATTGGCGCCGGTGATGGTCTGATCCGGCCCTAACGACAACACCGCCAGCGACAGGCTGGCAAGCTGCCGCTGCGCATCGGGCAGGGACATCAGGCGGCCTGACGTTGCAGGAACGGCGCATAAAAAATCTTGAGCGATCGCACCACCTCGGCAGGATCATCGACAAAGTTGACCCGGTTGCGAAATTCGGCCGATCCGGGTAAACCTTTGGTGTACCAACCCAGATGCTTGCGCGCCATCTTGACCCCGGTAATGCTACCGTAGTGGATTAGCATTTCTTCATAATGCTCTAAAATAACATCAAATTGCTGATCCAAGTTGGGGTCAGGTAATGTAACACCATGCCGCAGCCAGTGCATCACCTGGCCCAGCAGCCAAGGCTTACCATAGGCTCCGCGACCGATCATCACCCCATCCGCGCCGCTTTGCTCAAGCGCGGCAGCCGCGTCTTCGATCCCGCAGATGTCACCATTGACGATTACGGGAATCGAGACGGCATCTTTGACACTGCGAACAAAAGCCCAATCAGCCTCATCTCGGTACATCTGGTTGCGGGTTCGGCCGTGAACGGTGACCATTTTTGCGCCCAAATCCTCGGCTATCCGCGCCAGTTCTGGGGCGTTGAGCGAAGCGTGGTCCCAGCCCATCCGCATCTTGACCGTCACCGGCACGTCAACCGCCTTGACCGTCGCCTCGATCAGCGCTGCGGCCAGCGGCAGATCGCGCATCAGCGCCGATCCGGCATCGCCGTTGACGACTTTCTTGACAGGACAGCCCATGTTGATGTCGATAATCGCCGCGCCGCGATCGGCATTTAGCTTGGCAGCCTCAGCCATTTCAGCGGGTGAGCAGCCGGCAAGCTGCAAGGAAACTGGCTCTTCCACCGCATCCCAGGCTGCTTTTTGCAACGACTGTCGGGTTTCGCGGATCATCGCAGGGCTGGCAATCATCTCGGTCACATTAAGCCCCGAGCCGAACCGCCTTACCAACTTGCGGAACGGCATGTCAGTTACCCCGGTCATCGGAGCAAGGATCACCGGGCAGTTGATCTGCACCGGGCCTATCGCAATCGGAGCCAGTTGTAGCGGGGTTGGAAGCGGGTTCATTGTTAGTGCCTAAAATTTGGGCAGCGCATAGTGGATTGCCCCTTTGACAGCAAGCGATTACCCGCGCGACTGATATGAGCAATTCTGAGACATCCCCACCTAGATCTGCAGCCGTGATCGTTGCGGCAGGAGCTGGATTGCGCGCAGGCCAGTCAACGCCAAAACAATTCGCCAGATGGCGCGGCAAGCCTGTGGTCCGCCATTCTGCGGAAGCCTTTGCAGCAGCAGGTATTTCTCCAATCATGGTGGCGGTTCCTGAAGGCAGTGAAGCGATTGCTCAGGCTGCTCTTCAGGGAATTCCGGGCGTTCGTTTCACGACAGGTGGCGCGACCCGTCAGCAATCGGTCTGCAAGGCGCTTTCAGCGCTTGAAGGCGATGCTCCGCAATATGTGCTGATCCACGATGCGGCGCGTCCGCTTCTCCCCAGCCCTGTGATCGAGCGTCTCCTTGCCGCACTCGCTGTTCACGCCGGAGCCATACCGGTCCTGCCAGTGGTTGATAGTCTGGCCCGGGCTTCGGGCGATCTGATGGGTGATCCAGCTGATCGGAATGCCTTGCGCCGCGTCCAGACACCGCAGGCGTTTAACTTTGCAGCAATCCTGGCCGCGCACCGGGGCTGGAATGGCAGTGCGCAGGCTGGTGACGATGCCCAGGTTGCGCAAGCCGCTGGCTTGATAGTAGCGCTGGTTGATGGAGATGAGTGTTTGCATAAGCTGACCTTTACCAGCGACTTCGCTCCAGCCCTGCCGCCAATCAGGGTTGGTAGCGGCTATGATGTGCACCGCTTGGCCGATGGCGAGGAATTGTGGCTGTGCGGGATAAAGATCGAACACTCCCAAGGACTCGTCGGGCATAGCGATGCTGATGTTGCGATCCACTCTCTGGTCGATGCGATCCTCGGTGCCATTGGCGAGGGCGATATTGGCAGCCATTTCCCGCCCAGTAGCGCTGAATGGCGCGGTGCGTCATCGGATCGCTTCCTGCGCCACGCTGTCGGCCTAGCGGCTGAGGCGGGTTACGCAGTCGGTAATGTCGATGTCACATTGATCTGCGAGGCACCCCGGATCGGCCCGCACCGCGATGCGATGCGGGCGCGGTTGGCAGAGCTGCTGGGCGTTGACATTGCCGTGGTCAGCGTAAAGGCGACGACCACCGAACGCCTTGGATTTACGGGCCGCGCCGAAGGAATAGCCGCGCAGGCCATTGCTACTCTCTTGCTCAGCTAAGGACTTTGCCAATGCGCATTTGCACCTCGATGTTAGCCGCGGTTCTCGTTGTGATACCGTCTGTCGCCCAGGCAGCTGAGGCACCCTGTTTGACCACGAATGAGTTCTCCGCTCTGTCGAGTTACGCCCTACCGAGCCTGATCCGTGGCACGGCTCAGCATTGTGCCAATGTGTTGCCGAGCGACGCTTTTCTGCGAAATGGCAGTGCAGAACTGGCCTCGCGCTATGACGCGCGCAAAGGACTGGCATGGCCTGGTGCCAAAGCGGCCTTCATCAAAATGGGCTCTGCCACCAATCCGCAGGCCGCCGACATTTTCAGGCAGATGAACGATGAGGCTTTGAAGCCGCTAGTCGATGGACTGATTCAAGGCATGGTCGGTCAACAGCTGCCAACCGGGCGCTGCAGCGCAGTGAACCGGCTGGTAATGCTGCTCGCCCCCCTGCCCGCAGAAAACACTGCGGAACTCATTGGGCTCGCCGCTGGTTTGGGCGCGAAGGATGGCAAGGCCAAAGTCGGCCAATTCAGCATCTGTCCTGTCTGATGTCCGGCAGTCCATTTGCAGGCAGCGTCCTGCCTGACGAGATTATCAAGCTGGCGGCTCGAGTGGTTGCTGAAAACCGCGCTGCTGGGCGGACAATTGCCCTGGCCGAAAGCTGCACCGGTGGGCTGGTTGCGGCGGCGATCACCGAAATTGCAGGGTCTTCAGCAGTATTGGACCGGGGGTTTGTTACGTATTCCAATGAAGCCAAGCAGGAAATGCTCGGTGTGCCGGGCGACATTATTGACACATTTGGTGCTGTTTCGGTCGCTTGTGCCTGGGCCATGGCGCAAGGAGCGATCAAGCATAGCCGCGCCGATGTAACGGTTGCGATCAGCGGTATCGCCGGTCCTGAAGGCGGTACTGCAAAGAAGCCAGTCGGGACGGTTGTTTTCGCCCGCGCGATTCGCGGCAGTGATGAAGTTATGGCCGAAGAGCGTTTTCTCGATGCAACCAGCCGGGCTGATGTACGTTATCAGGCGACGCTGGTCGCGCTGGAATTGCTGTTACCGTAAAGCACTTCGGCACGGGCTTCGAAAGCGGCGACCATCTTGCGGAATGCCCGCTCGAAATACTGCCCGGCAAGCCGCTCAAACACCGCGTTGCGAAAGGTAAACTCAACGCTGAAATCAACTTCACAGCCCCCATCTTCAAGGGCCGTAAAGTTCCAGACATTATCAAGATCACGCAGCGGCCCATCGACATAATGGACCTTGATCAGCTCTGCTCGTTGCTTCTCCACCCGTGAGGTGAACTTTTCACGCAAGGCATTAAACCCGATCAACATGTCTGCAATCATCTCGGTTTCGCTGTCAGATCGAACACGCGTGGCCACTACCCAGGGCAGAAACTCGCCATAACGAGCCACATCGGCGACCAGATCAAACATCTGCTCGGCCGAATAGCGCATGCGCCGAACTTCACGAATACCGGGCATCCTGTCAGCCTTGCTTGGCCAGCTGCTTCTCGCGCGCGGTCCTCATTGCTTTGAAATCATCCCCGGCATGATAGCTTGACCGGGTCAGCGGACTGGCCGCGACCTGCAGGAAGCCTTTGGCTCGGGCAATCGCGCCATAGGCATCAAATGCTTGCGGGGTGACGAAATCAATCACCTTTGCATGCTTTGGGGTTGGCTGAAGATACTGCCCCATGGTCAGGAAATCGATCCCGGCGCAGCGCATATCATCCATTACCTGATGCACTTCGAGCCGCTCTTCGCCCAGCCCCAGCATCACGCCTGACTTGGTGAACAGGCCAGGATCGTGCCGCTTGACCTGTTCAAGCAACCGCAGCGAGGCATAATAGCGCGCGCCGGGGCGGATCGTTGGGTAAAGCCGAGGGACGGTTTCAAGATTGTGGTTATAAACATCCGGCCCCGCGATCACGATTGATTCAACCGCGCTTTCCATCTTGTTGCGGAAATCGGGCGTCAGAATTTCGATTGTGGTGGCAGGCGTTGTTCGGCGCAGCGCTTCGATCACCTTGACGAACTGGCTGGCCCCGCCGTCGGGCAAATCATCCCGGTCAACCGATGTGATGACAATATGCTCAAGCCCCAGCTTGGCAGCGGCAGTGGCGACATGCTCGGGCTCTAGCGGATCGACCGCACGGGGCATCCCGGTCTTGACGTTGCAGAAGGCGCAAGCCCGGGTGCAGACATCGCCCAAAATCATCACTGTAGCGTGCTTTTTGGTCCAGCATTCACCAATGTTCGGGCAGGCCGCTTCCTCGCACACGGTATTCAGATTGAGTTCGCGCATCAGCGCGCGCGTTTCGCCATAGCCTTTGCTGGTCGGGGCTTTGACGCGAATCCAGTCAGGCTTGCGCTGGCGTTCTGAAGGAGGTGTAGGGCTGGTTTGAAGAGCTGTCATCTTGCTCACCTCTAGTCATCGCGCGCGCATTTGCCAATGGCCTGGTCCCGCAACTTGCACCAACATGCAGTTGCGGTTAGCAGCCAATCTATGGACCTCGTTGCGCTTTCAACCTTTACCTCACCGGTTATTCTGTTTTTCCTGCTCGGCTTGCTTGCCGCTACCCTGCGTTCCGAACTTGCCATACCCGAAGCGATGGCCAAGGGCATGTCGCTCTATCTGATGGCCGCAATTGGTCTTAAAGGCGGCGTAGCTGTAGCCAAATCGGGCGTGGATCTAGAAATTGCGCTTGCCTTGGCTACAGGGATTCTCGCCAGTCTTTTGATGCCGCTGCTCGCCTATGCCGCCCTGCGCCATTTTGCGCGGCTCGACCAAATCAATGCAGGTGCTGTTGCAGCGCATTATGGCTCGGTCAGTGTGGTGACATTTGTAACCGCTAACGAAGTTCTGGGTGTCATGGCCATGCCCCCAGCCGGCTATATGGTGGCCGTACTCGCTGTCATGGAAACTCCGGCAATTCTTACTGGCCTGTTGCTGGCCCGCAAGGGTCAATCCGAAACCGACCAAAATAGAAGAGAATTGCTGCGTGAGGTATTCCTCAATGCCTCGGTGGTGCTTTTGCTTGGCAGTTTTGCGATCGGCGTGATCGCTGGCTCGGAGGGTTTTGAAGAGGTTAAACCTCTGTTTGATAGTGGCTTTAAGGGCGTGCTCTGCCTGTTCCTGCTCGACATGGGACTTATCGCGGCGCGGCGCCTGATGGATGCACGAGCTCTGACCTGGCGCCTCACGGTGCTGGCCATCATCTTCCCGCTGTTCAACGGAACTCTCGGAGTTATTGCGGGCACTGCGATTGGACTTGATCCGGGTTCAGCTGCGGCCTTCGGCGTGCTTTGTGCCAGCGCCAGCTATATCGCCGTGCCCGCAGCGATGCGACTGGCCTTGCCTGAGGCCGATCCAGGTATTTATCTCAGCATGTCGCTATCACTTACCTTTCCCTTCAACATTCTGTTCGGCATTGGCTTGTTCGCGGCACTAGCGAACCACTTGGCCGGGGCCTGAGGTAAGACCATGATTGAAACCGTAACCCGCAAGCGGATCGAAATACTGGTCGATAGCCCGCTGGTCCGCCGGGTCACTGCCGCGATTGAAGCCGCTGGGATCAGCGGCTGGAGCGTAATTCCAGTAACTTCGGGTAGCGGCCGCGTTGGCCGCTGGCATGAGGAGCGCGTGACCGGAGCGGATAAATCGATTGTTCTATCGATCTCATCAACGGAGAAGGCTGCTGCATTGGCAGAGGCATTGGCCCCAATCCTGACTAGCCATGGACTGCTCCTCACCATGTGGGACGTAGAAGTAATCCGCGGGGAGCGCTTCTGAATGCCCGAATTTGCCACCCTGATCGAAGGCTACCACCGTTTCCGGACTGGTTCTTTTCCAGTCCAGAAAGAGCGCTTCGATCGTTTGGCCAAGGAAGGGCAGTCGCCCAAACTGATGGTCATAGCCTGCTCGGACAGCCGGGTTGATCCGGCGCAGATTTTTGATGTGGACCCCGGTGAGATCTTCGTGGTCCGAAATGTTGCCGCGCTGGTTCCACCATTTGAAGTAACCCCTGGTCTGCACGGTGTGTCAGCCGCACTTGAATTCGCGGTCCAGGTCCTCGAAGTTCGTCAGATCGTGGTCATGGGCCACGGCATGTGCGGCGGCTGCAAAGTCGCTTTAACCCGCGAAATGCATGGGACCGAGCCGGGTGAAGGTGGCTTTATTGCCGATTGGATCGCGCTTCTGGATGACGCTCGAACGCCGGTTGCTGAACAGTACGGGACTGAAGGACGGGTGGCTGAGCGGGCGATGGAGCAAGCCGCCGTCAAAGTCAGCCTGGCAAATCTTCGCACTTTCCCCTGTATTCGCCGCAAGGAAAGCGACGGGACGCTCAAGTTGCGCGGTGCTTTCTTCGCCATATCCGATGGCGTGCTGCATCTGCTTGATGAGGCTTCTGGGCAGTTTCACCCAGCCAGCACTGCCTAACCAAAAAGGGCGGCAGTTGCCCGCCGCCCTTACCGATCTTCAAATCAATGGCGCTTACATTATAGGCTTAGCCGCCAGCGACTTCGCATAAATTGTCCACAATTGTGCCATTGCCTGGCGCGGGCCAGTAACCTTGGCCAGCGTCACTTGGGCATCGGCATTCTGACCAAGACCGAGTTGCGCAATGCCCAGACGGGTATTGGCGCGATCCTTGTCGGCACCGGGTTTGGTTTCAGCGATTTTATAAAGATCAGCCGCCTTGGCATAATCGTCATAGCTCAGAAAGGCGTCAGCAGCGGCCATTGCGGTAGTTGCAGTGGAGCTGGGCGCGCGGGCATCCCGCTCAAACGCTGGCAGTGACGCCTTGTCAGCGGCCAGCCGCTGATTGGCAATTGTGCGGGCCTCGGCCACGAACAGATCGTTAGCCTTCAGCTTGCCAGCAGCTGAGCCCAAGCCGAGTATCTTGAGCACTTCACCCGGCGAGCGCCGCGCATCGGCGGCTTGAATATACTCGATATAATCGCGCTCTTCGAGGAAGCTTTTGGTGCGCTCCATCAAACGCATCAGATCGAGCGATTCCTGCGGTGGAAACTTGCCAATATCGCGGACGATGGCAATCGCGGCATTCCAGTTGATTGCGCTGGGATAGGATTCAGCCAAGGCTGCGCTGAAGAAACCAGCGTCGCTCAGCAGCTTGTTGTTGTAAGCAACAGAAAGTCCCCGCCGCAATACATTCTGACCTACCGGCTTGCCGACTGTCCTGCCAGCTTCGACCTGCTGACGCAGCATCGCCAGACCCTGAGGCACCTGCTTGTCGACGATATAGGCATCGGCCAGCAAGGCATCGGCGTCGTTATCGTGGTAGCCACCGTTCACCGCGGCAGTTAGCGAAGTGCGAGCGGCGGCGTAATCCTTGGCATCAAAAGCCAGCGAGCCGACAAAGAAATGCAGCTTTGGCTGCTCCGCCACTGCAACTTTGCCGCTTTCCAGCATCGCGCCGATACCTTTGCGCAAAGTCGCACTGTCCTTTGACAATTGGCCCAGCGAAAGTGCCAGATTTCCAGCCATAAACCGGTCATCCTGATTAACGATCAGCGGGAAGCTGGCGTCAAGCTGCGCCCGTTCCGCTGCAAGCGTATTGCCAAGCGCTACCAGCATCGCGGAATTATTATCGCCCGCAGCTTTGCGGGCTGCTGCGCCCTGGGCTGCCCTCATCGCCGCCTCGGAAGCATCGGCCTGAGCTTTGGCTGCAACCACATCGGGGCGGGTTTTGGCAGCTTCAAGCGCCTTTTGCAGCGGAGCAGCAACAGCCATGAACGGCTTGGACAAGGAAAGCTTGGGAGCTGCGGCGGGCTTTGGCTCCTTCTTGGCCGCAAGCGCTGGCGAGCTGACCAGCCCGGCTCCGGCAATAGTTCCCAGCGCCAGCGCGAGCCCCAGTGCAGAACGGCTCAAAAGAGTGGTGCGGATCATGGCAATCGTCTCCTAAATCAACCGTGCAGCAGTGGGCCGAGAGCCACCTTGCGCGGAGCAAAACTTCCAACTCGCTACTGGCCGTGATTCACCAGTTTTGCAACAGGGCGGCGCACTATGGCTAATCCACTTAACCGTGATTGAATGGCTTTTGTCCCGGCCATTCAGCAACTGCGCCGCAAGTGTGGAAAACAAGGCCTCTGCGGGTGCCTTTGGGCGGGTTTGGCTGGCCTTCCCCACCCCGCTGGCCTAGGGCTGGAAAATACCGAAAAGCCCCGTAAACTAACGATTGAACAGCTGCGTGAGCGACGACACCGAAATTCTCGACACACCCTCACCGATGGGCGAGTACCAGCGCATCGACATCGTCGATGAGATGAAGACCAGCTATCTCGATTACGCGATGAGTGTGATCGTGTCCCGCGCGCTGCCCGATGTGCGTGACGGGTTGAAGCCGGTCCACCGCCGAATCTTGTTCGCCAGCCAGGAAGGCGGCATGGTTGCGGGCAAACCCTATCGCAAATGCGCCAAGATCGTCGGCGATGTGATGGGCAATTATCACCCTCACGGTGATCTTGCGATCTATATGGCGCTGGTCCGCATGGCGCAGGACTGGTCGATGCGGGTTCCGCTGGTTGAGGGTCAGGGCAACTTTGGCTCGATGGACCCGGACGCTCCGGCCTCGATGCGTTACACCGAAGCGCGGCTGGCCAAGGTCGCCAACAGCCTGCTTGACGATCTTGACAAGGATACGGTTGATTTTCAGGACAATTACGATGGATCGCGGCGCGAACCTTCGGTTCTTCCGGCCCGTTTCCCCAATCTGCTGGTCAATGGCGCGGGCGGTATTGCCGTTGGCATGGCAACCAACATTCCGCCGCATAATCTGGGTGAAGTGATCGACGGCTGCCTGGCCTTCATCGAGAACCCGGCGATTACATCCGAAGAACTGTTCGAAATCATTCCGGGGCCGGATTTCCCAACCGCTCCGCTGATCCTTGGCAGCGCGGGCGCGCGGTCTGCTTACCTCACTGGACGCGGTTCGATCATCCAGCGGTGTCGCCACGTGATCGAGGAAGGGCGCGGCGATCGGCGTTCGATCGTGCTGATCTCGATGCCCTATCAGACCGGCAAGAACGGTCTGGTCGAAAAAATCGCCGAAGCCGCCAAGGACAAGCGGATCGAAGGCGTTTCGGATATCCGCGACGAATCGAGCCGCAAGGGCGTGCGCGTGGTGATTGATCTCAAGCGCGATGCCACCCCCGAAGTGGTGCTCAACCAGCTATGGCGGCACACCCCTGCGCAATCGAGCTTCCCGGCCAATATGCTGGCGATTCGCGGCGGACGTCCGGAAACCCTGATGCTGCGCGACATTATCGCGGCCTTCATCACCTTCCGCGAAGAGGTTATCACCCGGCGCACCAAGTTCGAGCTCAACAAGGCGCGTGATCGGGCGCATATCTTGCTGGGTCTGGTTGTGGCCGTCACCAATATGGACGAAGTTGTGCGGATCATTCGCGGTTCGCGCAACCCGCTGGCAGCGCGTGCCGCGCTGACTGCGCGCGAATGGCCGATTGGCGACATTGCCCAATATATCCGGCTGGTCGAAGCGATCGAACCAGATGCCGAACAGAGCGGCGGCACGTATAAGCTGTCCGAAGTGCAGGTCAGGGCGATCCTCGATCTGCGCCTCCACCGCCTCACCGCGCTGGGCCGCGACGAAATTGGCGATGAGCTGAAAGAGCTGGCTACATTTATCGAATACTACCTCTCGATTCTAGCTGACCGGGTAAAACTGTATGGCGTGATGAGGGATGAGCTGGTCGCGGTGCGCGAAGCCTTCGCCACCCCGCGCGTGTCCGAGATTACCGCCGCATGGGATGGTCTGGACGACGAGGACCTGATCGAGCGTGAGGATATGGTCGTGACCGTCACACTCGACGGTTATATCAAGCGGACCCCGCTCAGCACCTTCCGCGCGCAAAATCGCGGCGGCAAAGGCCGCGCCGGAATGGCGACCAAGGAAGAAGATGCCGTGGCGACGATGTTCGTCACGTCCACCCACAGCCCGGTACTGTTCTTCTCCACCGCGGGCAAAGTCTATCGCCTCAAGGTCTGGCGCTTGCCCGAAGGCGGTCCCGCAACGTGCGGCCGACCAATCGTGAATCTACTCCCGGCGCTCGATCAGGGTGAGACTATCGCAGCCGTGCTGCCCTTGCCCGAGGATGAGGCCAGCTGGGGTGATCTCAATGTTGTGTTCGCCACCGCCAAGGGCAGTGTGCGCCGCAACAGTATGGATGCCTTCGCCAATATCCCCTCAAACGGGAAATTCGCGATGCGCTTTGAAGAAGGCTCGGAAGATCGCCTGATCGGTGTCGCGCTGCTGACCAGTGACGACGACGTGCTGCTGGCCACCCGCCAGGGCAAGGCGATCCGCTTTGCCGCCGATGATATCCGCGAATTTGTCAGCCGCACCTCCACGGGTGTGCGCGGCATGACGCTGAAAGGCGCGGGCGACGAGGTGATTTCACTCTCTATCCTGCACCGGGTGGGCACCTCTGCGGAAGAGCGTGAGCAATACCTCAAATTCGCACCCTGGAAGGGCGAACGCGAGGGCGAGTGTGAGCTTTCCGCCGAACGGATTGCCGAAATGGCAGAGCGTGAGCAATTCATCCTCACCGTTTGTGCCAATGGCTATGGCAAGATGTCCTCGGCCTATGAATATCGCCGCACCGGTCGCGGCGGCCAAGGCATCACCAATATCGACAATATCGCCCGCAATGGCCCGGTGGTCGCCAGTTTCCCGGCGATCCTGGCCGACCAGCTGATGCTGGTGACCGATCAGGCCAAGCTGATCCGCCTGCCGCTGGAAAGCCTAAGGGTGATCGGACGCGGTTCGGCGGGTGTGCGATTGTTCAACGTCGCCGATCAGGAGCAGGTGGTCAGCGCGGTTCGGTTGGCGGAAGATGGCGGAGACGATGATGTGGCCGATGACATCGCCGAAGCAAATATGGAAAACGAAGGCGGCCATAGCGAAGTGGAATAGACTTGGGCGGAGTGCGGATCGAGCCTTCGGGGGGACATAGCGGTGCGCGGGTTACCGGCGTAAATCTGTCGCTCCCGCTGTTGCCTGAAACCGTGATCTCAATCCGCGCAGCTTGGCTCCAGCATCATGTGCTTGCTTTCCCAGACCAGCAAATCGGCGACGACGATCTGGAACGGTTCACGCTGGCTTTCGGGGCCTTTGGTAACGATCCTTTTTTCGCTCCTATCGCGGGGCGCGAGCATATCGCCGCAGTGCGCCGCGAGGCGGACGAGAAATCGCCGCTGTTTGCCGAAAACTGGCATACTGACTGGAGCTTTCAGGCGCGTCCTCCCGCTGGAACTTGCCTGCTGGCTGTCGATATTCCTCCGACAGGCGGCGACACGTTGTTCGCCAATCAGAACGCCGCATGGGAAGCCCTGCCCGTGGCCCGCAAGCAGCAACTGGCCGACCTCGTCGCCGTTCACAGCGCCCGCCTCGCCTATGCGCCCGATGGCACCTATGGCACTAAGGATGCCGGGCGAAGCATGGACATTCGGCCCAGCGAGGCAGCCATGGCGATCCAGCATCATCCGCTGGTTCCGGCCCATCCTGAAACCGGGCGTCGCGGGTTTTACAGCACGCTGGGCTATATCGTCGGGATCGACGGGATGGAGCAGGACGCCGCGATCCCGCTGTTGATGGAATTGCAACAATGGCAAGGCGACGAACGGTTCGTCTTTGCCCAGAAGTGGGAGCCGGGAATGCTGGTGATGTGGGACAACCGCTCGCTCCTCCACCGCGCCACCGGCGGCTATGAGGGCTACCGGCGCGAGCTTCACCGCACTACGATTGCGGCGTGGCGGGGTTAAACCTGGCGGCCCCGCAGTGTGGAAATAACCCCAGTGCAAATCAGGAACTGACCGAAATAATATAGCGGCCAGATCAGCAGCCCCGGAATGGCGCTGCTCTCCAGCGGGCCGAGCCGTGCGAAAATCAACAGGTCTGAAACAACGAACAACACCGCCCCCAGCCCCACCCGGTAGCGCGGGAAACTGCTGGACCAAGCAGCCGCAGCCATCCCGCCCAGCGCCAGCGCATAGACCGCCACCCCGGGTGCTGCGGCGCGATCAGCGGGGAGCAGGAAGGCAATGATCGGCGTTCCCAGCAGCAACGCAACTGCCGCGCCCTTCTGGCTTGGCGTCAGCTCATCCCGGCGGTGGCTTAGATAAAGCGTAATCGCGATGACATGGCCCAGCAGAAAGGCAATCGCCCCGGCATAGAGGCTCAGCTCGATCAACACATCGCCCAGCGCGCCAAACGCCATCACCAGCGCGATGGTCTGCCCGTCCTTACCGCCGTGACGTTGCAGCGCATAAAGTGCCAGCAGCGCGACCCCTGCCCCTTTCCAGGCCATTTGATAGATGCCGGGAAGGCCCGAATCCTTGACGAAGTAAAAGCTGATCGCAGCCGCCAGGCTGGCCAGCAGCCAAGGGCGGTGTTCGATCAAGGCGCGCCTAGGCATGGCAGTTTTTCTCCCCGCCGCATGCTTGGCGCTGTAATTTGGCAAACGCAACCGCTAGGCGCTTTTACATGACTTATGACGTTCACATCATCGGCGGCGGATTGGCTGGAAGCGAGGCGGCCTGGCAACTCGCACGGCGAGGCCTTAAGGTGCGCCTATCCGAAATGCGCGGAACCGGTGAACGATCCCCGGCGCACCAGACCGATGGACTGGCAGAGCTGGTCTGCTCCAACAGCTTCCGCTCGGATGATTCGGACAAGAACGCGGTTGGCCTGCTGCATTATGAAATGCGCGAACTTGGCTCGCTGGTGATGGCAGCAGCCGATAAGGCCAGCGTTCCAGCCGGATCGGCGCTGGCGGTGGACCGGGATGTGTTCTCCGCCGAAGTTGAAAAGGCACTCGCCGCCCAGCCCACGCTGGAAATCGTGCGCGAGCGGATCGATCAGCTGCCATCCGCTGGCCTCACCATCGTCGCCACCGGGCCGCTTACTGCCGAAGCCCTTGCCCACAGCATCGGCGCAGCAACCGGGGCAGAAAGTCTGGCC
>JANMNP010000020.1:0-33957 GCA_031374105.1 Novosphingobium sp. | reverse complement strand
GTTGCTGGCCACCGCATCAAACCGTTCCATCCACCCGCTGGCTGTTTCTACCTCGGTCACGCGGTTGCCCAATGTGTGGATGTGGAGCACCGGATCATGGAGCCGCAGCTTGCCGCCCAGCCGCTCAAAATGCTTGACCATTCCGGCGATCAACTGGTTGGTCCCGCCCTTGGCGAACCAAACCCCGCCATCCATTTCCAGCTTGTGGATCAGCGCATAGATGGCGCTGGTATTCATCGGATTGCCGCCGACCAGCAACGTATGGAATGACAGCGCCTCTCGCAGTTTTTCGCTTTTCACATAGCTGGACACGATCGAATAGACGCTGCGCCAGGCCTGATATTTGGCGAGCGCCGGGGCAGCCTTGATCATGCTGGCAAAGTCGAGGAAGGGCACATGCCCCAGCTTGACATAACCCTCTTCATAAACGCCCGCAGCATAGCGTAGAAAGTCTTCGTAGCCGGGCAAATCGCCAGGCGCGACGCGGGCAATCTCGCGGGCGAGATTGGCGTGATCATTGGAATAATCGAAGTTGGTCCCATCGGGCCAGTTGAGCCGGTAAAACGGCGAAACTGGCATAAGCTCAACGTCTTCGGAAATGTCGTGACCAGAAAGCTCCCACAATTCCTTCAGGCATGGGGGATCAGTGATGACGGTCGGCCCGGCATCGAACACAAAGCCGTCACGTTCCCAGAAATAGGCCCGGCCGCCCGGCTTGTCGCGGGCTTCGATAATGGTGGTCTCAATCCCGGCGGACTGGAGGCGGATGGCAAGCGCAAGGCCGCCGAAGCCTGCGCCGATCACGCAAGCGCGCCGGGCTGAGCTGTTAGCTATGGGGAGGTTCATACCCGCCCCCTTTCTCCCATCGGAGCGCCAGACGCAAGCAGTGATCGGACCGCACCGAAAACAGGCACGGGCGGCTTGCCGCTCAAGATGCGCAAGCAATCGGCCGGCGTTGAGCGCGCCGCGTAAAAGCGACCGATCAGGCCTTCGGACAGGCGATAGAAATGCTGAAAAATGCGGTATCGCTGGTCGGCTTCACCGGCCCCGAACAGCATTGCCCCAAGCTTGCGGTAGAACCAGGTTGCTCTCCAATGGCGGCGCGCTTCGCGTTCCAGCAATGCGGCCAGTTGATCGCCGGGAAGATCTGCCTCGTTCGCAATGGTCAGGGCAAGTGCCACGGTTTGCGGCATGGTATAGCTGGTCAGCGGATGGGCAAATCCGCCCCGCGCGCCAGCCACAGCGACACCCGCAACCCGTGTGGCCGATTGGAAAGCAGCAAAATCCCCGCCTGTGATGACTGGCAGAACGCCCGCTTCGTGGCCTAGCAGATCACCCTCCCAGCCGTGCGCTGCACAATAGGCGTCAATCCGGCTGGACAGCGCGGGCCGATCGAGCAGCGGGCTATCGGCATAATAGGTATCTTCGACAAACAGCTCATGCGCGCCAAGCGGCAAAACATAGACGAAGCGATAAGCACCGTGCTGTTCAACTGCCGCGTCCATGATCATCGGATGCGCCAAGCCATGGGCCTGATGGGTGCGCAGGTGACGCCCCATGAACACCTGCCAACCGCCCCGCAGTGAAGCAGATGGCACATGGCCTCGGCAGTCTATTACCGCTCGAGCAGTAACCCGGCCCCCGCTTTCAAGCGTTACGCCACCTGCATCAAGCGAGGTGACAAGCGAGCGCAACCGAATGCAGCCCTCGCCCAATTCGCGGCGCAGTGCGGCATCGAAATCGCTCGATGCCATTGAGAAATAGGGGGTGGACAGGCGGCGCTTGAGCGCAGGAAAGTTGACGTCATAACCAGCGTCCCACTGGGCCTTGCGGAATGGCGCCAGCAGAGCGGCACCTTCTGCCGAAAGATCGCTGGCAAACCAGCTCCATCGATGGTTGCCGCCCAGCGCTTCACCAGCTTCGATCAAGGCCACTGCCAGTTCTGGCCGGGCACGGCGCAGCGCCAGCGCGATCAGCCCGCCCGAAAGCCCGCCACCCACAATGGCAATATCAACTGCGCGCCCGTTCATTGTTTGCAGCCTTTAGCGCAAGGGCAGGCTAGTGCAAACGGACTTGACGCAACAGCCAGTCTGCGCCTTGGTGGAGCCGATGAAAATTGTTCCTGCCACCCTCGCCGATGCTGCCCAGATCGCAGCGATATATGGGCATTATGTTGAGCATGGCATAGCCAGCTTTGAAACCGAACCGCCTGATATTGCCGAAATGACTGCACGGATGGGCAAGGTGCTGGATGCAGGATCACCCTGGCTGGTTGCCCTTGCCCGTTCAGCGAAGGATGAACGAATAATTGTGGGCTATGCCTATGCCAGCCAGTTTCGGGATCGACCCGCCTATCGCTTTGCTTGCGAGAACAGCATCTATATTCGTGACGATTCGCGGGGAGGCGGGATCGGTAGAGAGTTGCTATCAGCGCTGATTGCGGCGGCGACCGATTGCGATTTTCGCCAGATGATCGCGGTGATCGGCGGGGCGGGGGCAGCGTCAGCTGCGCTTCATGCCCGTGCCGGATTTGTTCGGGCCGGGCAGATGCGAAGCATCGGGCGCAAGCATGGGCAATGGCTTGACACGCTTTACATGCAGCTTGCGCTTGGCGAGGGAGATCACACTGCGCCGGATTAGTTCGCGCAGCGCAGAGTTTGACTCCGATCAATTACACTCTTGGCAGACCCAGCGAATGAGAGTTTAATCGGTCGATTAAGCCCACCGCAGGAGAAATCCATGGATGCCGTTACCAACCAGCCTGTCATTCATATCGATGTGCTGATCGTGGGGGCCGGGATTTCGGGGATCGGTTCGGCCTATCACCTGCAGGATCAGTGCCCCGGGAAAAGCTACGCTATCCTTGAAATGAAGGACAGTTTTGGCGGCACCTGGGAGACGCATAAATATCCGGGAGTGCGTTCAGACTCGGATCTCTACACCTTCGGCTATCGGTTCAAGCCCTGGATAGGCGCACCGATCGCCAGCGCGGCAGAGATACTTAAATATATGGGCGAGGTAATCGAGGAGAACGGAATCGCTCCCCATATCCGCTATGGTCGCCGCATCACGGCATGCCAATGGTCCAGTGCGGACAACCTCTGGACGATTGAGGCGATGCGCCAAGCTGACGGAGCCACCGAACGCTACAGCTGCAATTTCCTGTGGATGTGCCAAGGCTATTACGATCATGAAACCCCCTACATCCCTGATTGGGAAGGGCTTTCAGACTATCAGGGCCAGTTCGTCCACGCCCAGTTGTGGGACCCGAAAATCGACTATGCCGGCAAGCGGGTGCTGGTGATCGGCTCTGGCGCAACGGCGGCCACGGTGATTCCCGCCCTTGCCAAAACCGCTGCGCATGTGACCATGCTCCAGCGTTCTCCGACCTATTTTGCCTGCAGTGCCAATCGCAATGAACTGGCTGATCGGCTGCGCGAGATCGGGATTGACGAGCCTACTGTCCACCGGGTTGTCCGCACCCAGATTAACCATGATCTGAATCGGATGACCAAGCGCTGCCAGACCGAGCCCGATGCCGTGTTCGAAGATCTGAAGGCGCGGATTCGCGAATATGCCGGAGCAGATTTTGCGTTCGAGCCGCATTTCACTCCCCGATACCGCCCTTGGGAGCAGCGTATCGCCTTTGTGCCCGACGGCGATATCTTTCAGGCCGTCACAGCGGGCAAGCTGACGGTGGTGACCGACACGATCGATCACTTTACCGCGAAGGGCGTGCAGACCGCCTCTGGCGATGAGCTTGAGGCGGATATCATCATCGCCGCAACCGGATTCCGCTTTTCGGTGATGGGTGACATTCCGTTCGGTGTTGATGGCCAGCCGGTAAAATGGAATGAAACCGTCACCTACCGGGGCATGATGTTCACTGGCGTGCCCAATATGGCCTGGGTAATGGGCTATTTCCGCGCAAGCTGGACGCTGCGGGTGGATATGCAGGGCGATTTCATCTGCAATCTGCTGAACCGGATGGACAGCCTCCGGGTCAAGCGGATCGACGTGGCGCTGCGCGATGAGGATCAGGGCATGGAAATACTGCCCTGGATTGAGCCGGAGAATTTCAACCCCGGCTTCCTGATGCGCGCACTGGATCAGATGCCGCGCCGGGGTGACAATCCGATCTGGCGGCATAATCAGGATTACTGGACCGAAAAGGACGATTTCCCAAAGATCGATCTGACCGGAGAGGAGTTTCTCTATGATGGCAAGCCGGTTGCCGGCGCGACGCCCCCTGTCGAGCCAGATGGCCGGTTGGTCGAGCCGATAGGCGTGGATCGGTTTGAAGCGCGCTAGCTGCTCGCAGAATAATCCCCCGGCGCTTTTGCTGTCCCTTCACTTGTTGATTGTGCGACAGCTGTATTATATATACAATACAGCTTTTGCTAAAGGAATGACTCCAACCATGACCAAATTTCGCGTTTTGCTGCTCAGCGCCGCTGCCGCGCTGCCACTGCTGGCTGCCGCACCTTCACTGGCGCAAGAGACGGCTTCTCCCGCCGCAGCCGTTGCTCCGCAATCAGGGCATGATCAGCTGTTCGCGCTGTTTGCAGCGTCTGACGAGGCGAGCTTAAAGCGCAATCCATTGAGCGCGCTGTTCCGCGGCGATATGCGCTATGCTGACAGGCTCGGCAATTATCTGACCGACGAATACAATGACGCCGAACGCGCCGCCGCCAAGTCTGAGCTGGCCGCGCTGAAAGCGCTCGACCGGACGAAACTCTCTGCCACAGACCGTATCGCTTACGAAGTCTTCGCCTATGATCGCGAACAGACTCTGAAAGGGCTGACGCCCGAAATTCTCGCTCTGACAGAAGTGCGGCCGATCAACCACTTCTTCGGCTTTCACACTTATTATCCGACACTTGCCAGCGGCAAGTCCGGGATTCCCTACGCAAGCGTCTTGGATTACGACAACAGTCTGAAGCGTCACGCCGAATATGTCGCGCTGATTGATCGTTCGATTGCCAAGTTCCGTGAGGGCCAGAAAAGCGGGGTGGTTGAAACCAAGCTGACGATCCGCAATGTGATCGAGCAGCTGAACACCCAATTGGCCACCCCGGCTGAACAATCACCCTATTGGGAACCGATTGCCAAGCTGCCTGAGAGTTTTTCGGCGCTGGATAAAGCCCGGTTGACCAAGCAATACCGCGAGATGATTGCCGGACAGATTTACCCGGTGCACCAGCGTTTGCTTGATTATCTGCGCAATGATTATCTGGCGTCGGCGCGTGATACGGTTGGCCTGTCGCAGATGAAGGGCGGCGCCGCGCTCTATGGGCAAATGATCGAAAGTTCGACCACCCTGCCGCTGACGGCCGTCTATCTGCATAAGCTGGGTCTTAGCGAAGTGGCGCGGATCAAGAAGAGCATGGAGCAGGTCAAACGCGAGGTAGGCTTCAAAGGCACGCTGCCCGCCTTCTTCAACTTTATCCGCACCGACCCCAAGTTCAAGCGCCAGAGCCGCGAGGAATTGACCCAGCGCTATTATGATATCGGCAAGCTGGTCGATGCCAAGGTCGGTGACTATTTCTCGGTCCTGCCCAAGACCCCGCTGAAGATCAGCCCCTACGAGGAATTCCGCGAGAAGTTTGAGGCGGGCGGATCGTATCAGTCAGGCACAGCAGATGGCGCGCGCCCAGGCATTTTCTATTTCAACGCCTATGATCTGCCCAGCCGGACCACGCCTGGAGAAGTAACGCTCTATCTTCACGAGGGTGCACCGGGTCACCACTTCCAGATCAGTCTGGCGCAGGAAAATGCCGCGCTGCCTGCATTCATGCGGTTTGGCGGCAATACAGCCTATTCCGAAGGTTGGGCGCTTTATGCCGAAACGCTGGGATATCCGATGGGCCTTTACAAAGATCCCTATTCGCGGTTCGGCACGCTGGGTGACGAGATGCTGCGCGCGATGCGGCTGGTGGTCGATACGGGCCTCCATTCCAAGGGCTGGACCCGCGATCAATCGATCGAATATATGCTGGCCAACTCCGAAATAGGCCGCACCGATGCGACCGCAGAGGTTGAGCGCTATATCGCCATTCCGACCCAGGCGCTGGCCTATAAGGTGGGCGCGCTGACCATCCAGCGACTGCGGGCAAAGGCTGAAAAAGCGCTGGGCAAGCGGTTCGATATTCGCGCCTTCCACACCCAGGTTCTGGATACTGGCGCGCTGCCGATGCCAGTACTGGAAAAGAAGATCGACGATTGGATTGCGGGGCAGCGGTAAGGGTCAACACGCGGAGTCGGCTCGCTTCGGCTGATCTGCCAACCAATCCGGCGATCCGGGGCTTACTGTTCTGTAACCCTGCGTAAGGCATGGTAAGATTGAATATGGTCCGGCAATCGCGGCGGTCCTGGTTATTGAGTTGAACCGAATATGCGAACCGGATTGTCAAGCGCTTGTCTGCTGTTTCTGGCCCTTGTTGTATCCAACCCAGCTGCGGCGCAGGAAATTGCCGGACCTGCGCCCGAAAAGGACGTCTTCGCGGGCGATTATCTGGTTGTCGGCCTGGGTGTCGCCAGTGTGCCAAGCTATGAAGGCTCGAACGACAGTGCGATCATCGGCGCGGGCGGTATAACCGGGCGGATCGCAGGGATCGGGATCGGCGCGCGTTCTGGCGGAATTTCTCTTGATTTCATTCCCGATGGAGCAGATTCGCGGATCGGCTTCGGGCTGGGGCCGGTCGCGCGCTGGCGCGGCAATCGCACCGCCCATATCGTTGATCCGGTGGTCGCCTCGCTTGGCAAACTCAAGGGCACGATCGAAGTGGGAGTGGCAGGCAGCGTCACGATCAAGCGGCTTATCACTCCGGTCGATACGCTGACCTTCAGCGCCGATATCCGCTGGGATGTGACGGGAAATGGAGCAGGCCGGGTGGTTTCCACCTCGGTCAGCTATTTCACCCCGCTCAGCAATGCGGCGGTGTTCGGATTTTCGGTCGCATCAGACGTGATTGATGATCGCTATGCCAATTACAATTTCGCGGTAAGCCCAGCCGGCAGTCTGGCCAGCGGACTGCCCGTGTTTACTGCCAAGGGCGGCCTCAAGACCATCGGTCTGCGCGGTTTTGCTGGCTATGACCTTGATGGCAATCTGCGCAATGGCGGGCTGGCTGTTGTGGGCGGGGTTGGCTGGTCACGGCTCTATGGCAGTGCTTCGCAAACCCCGCTGACCGCGATCCGCGGCAGCGCTAGCCAGTGGCTGTTCGGGGCCGGAATGGCCTATACTTTCTGACACTGGACGCTGACCTGCCGCGCGCCTATCATCTGACATCCCCGGGGAGTCGTGTGACTGAGAGGTGGGCGTAACGCCCCACGACCCGTTGAACCTGAACCCGTTAATCCGGGCGGAGGGAGGGCGGCCGCACATGCGCTCCTCCGATCCGTCCACAGGAGCGCATATGGCCGACATTAACAGCAAGCTCGAAATAGGCGTCACCACCGGGCCGATCCGGGGCAGCCGGAAGATCCATATCGGGCCGCTGAAGGTGGCGATGCGGGCGATTGATCTGGAGCCGGGCTGCGGTGAACCGCCGCTCAATGTCTATGACACTTCCGGGCCTTACACCGATCCCGCCGCGACCATCGACATTGCCGCTGGCCTGCCGATGATCCGCCGCGACTGGCAGCTGGCGCGCGGCGATGTCGAGGAATATGCCCCCCGCGATGTTCGGCCAGAGGATAACGGTCAGCTGGGGCCGGACCGTTCTGGCGGTGTGCCCCCGTTCCCCACCGCGCTGCGCCGGCCGCTGCGGGCCAAGGCCGGCGCCAACCTCAGCCAGATGTATTACGCCCGCCAAGGCATCATCACGCCCGAGATGGAATATGTTGCCATTCGTGAGAACATCGGGCGCGATGCTATCGCGGGTCACATCCGCGACGGGCAGGATTGGGGCGCGAGCATCCCGGATCATGTCACGCCTGAATTTGTCCGCGACGAAGTGGCACGCGGCCGGGCGATCATTCCCAGCAATGTCAACCACCCCGAATGCGAACCGATGGCGATCGGCCGCAATTTCCTCGTCAAGATCAATGCCAATATCGGGAACTCCGCCGTCGCTAGCGATGTCGCCCAAGAGGTTGACAAGCTGGTCTGGTCGATCCGCTGGGGCGCTGATACCGTGATGGACCTTTCCACCGGCCGCAACATTCACGACACCCGCGAATGGATCGTCCGCAACAGCCCCGTGCCGATCGGAACGGTTCCGATCTATCAGGCGCTGGAAAAGGTTGGCGGCGTGGCCGAGGATCTGACCTGGGAGATATTCCGCGATACGCTGATCGAACAGGCCGAACAGGGCGTCGATTACTTCACGATCCACGCCGGGGTGCGGCTGCCCTATGTCCCGCTCGCCGCCAAGCGCGTCACCGGCATTGTCAGCCGCGGGGGAAGTATCATGGCCAAATGGTGCCTCTACCATCACAAGGAAAGTTTCCTGTACGAACGGTTTGACGAGATAACCGAGATTATGAAGGCCTATGACATCGCCTATTCGTTGGGCGATGGCCTGCGCCCCGGATCGATTGCCGAGGCTAATGACGAAGCCCAGTTCGCTGAGCTTTACACGCTGGGCGAGCTGACCAAGCGCGCCTGGGCGCAAGACGTTCAGGTGATGATCGAAGGGCCGGGGCATGTCCCGCTGCACAAGATCAAGGAGAATATGGACAAGCAGCTAGCGGTTTGCGGTGAGGCTCCTTTCTACACGCTGGGGCCACTCGTCACCGATATTGCGCCGGGCTATGATCACATCACCAGCGGCATCGGCGCGGCGATGATCGGCTGGTTCGGAACGGCGATGCTGTGTTACGTCACCCCCAAGGAGCACCTCGGCCTGCCCGACCGCGACGATGTGAAGGTGGGCGTGGTCACCTACAAGCTCGCCGCCCACGCGGCCGATCTGGCCAAGGGGCACCCGGCAGCCAAGCTGCGAGACGATGCGCTGAGCCGGTCGCGCTTCGAATTTCGCTGGCGCGATCAGTTCAACCTGTCGCTCGATCCCGATACGGCAGAGCAATATCACGATCAGACGCTGCCCGCAGAAGG
Source organism: Novosphingobium sp. (assembly GCA_031374105.1). Taxonomy (GTDB): domain Bacteria; phylum Pseudomonadota; class Alphaproteobacteria; order Sphingomonadales; family Sphingomonadaceae; genus Novosphingobium. The sequence goes on along the minus strand of JANMNP010000020.1, from coordinate 24,896 downwards.
CGCCAAAACCGCGCATTTCTGCAGCATGTGCGGGCCGAAGTTCTGCTCGATGAAGATTTCGCAGGAGGTGCGGGAGTTTGCCCGGCTCCAGAACCAGGCGAGCGAAGGCTTCATTGCCACCGAAGAAGCCGAGGCTGGCATGGCGGAAATGAGCAAAGTTTACGACGAGACCGGGCGGGAGCTGTACATGGGGGCCGGGGATCGGGAGCATGATTGAGCCGGAGTGCGGTAATGGAAGCGGGGAGACTTACTTCCCCGCTCCGCCTTAGGGACGCGGCTTGAGTCCGTTGCGCACAAAATTTGCTCTCAATCGAGCGGACTCAGCCGTAACATACGCGAGCACGCGCTGATTGATGTCCAGCTTTTGATCACGCTGATCTTTGGTCAAGTTCGTGCGCTTGCGCCAATAGTCGGTGTAGTCATCGTGTTCACCAGCTGTCAGAACACTGCGACGAGTGAACAACTCCAAGGCTGCTGGATTGAGTGACTTCGTGGTTTCAGCTTCAACACGCCTTAACACGGCAAAGATTCGCCGCGACGCAAGTTTCATGAAGTTGTGGACGCAAACGTTCCCAACCTCCGCTTCGTTGCGATTTTCCTTGTTACGGATAACGCAAATTTGGTTGATCGGCTGATGCCCGCATTCACACGCTCGTTCCGATGAATCGTTGTAGACCGCATGGAGTTCCCACTCAGGCTTCGCTTCATCCCAGTCCGTTGAGTCGCTCAGTGCCAAAATGGCAGCGGTGAACTTTTGAAAATTATGGCCTGCGCCCATTGTCGATACTCACATCATGGATCCTAAGGCACCGCAGGATCGTTTGGTTGACGTAAATTCGAAGGCCCTTTAGGAACTCGTTAGCTCACCAGAGCAAGAGGTGGGATGCCTGCCTTCGTTTAGGGTCGCCGGTGCAAACGGCGGCCCTAATGCGTTTAGCGTTCGTCGGATTCTCCTACCAAGAGAATGTCGATGTCATCAGCGGTCGAATCTGCGGCTTCCCGCCAGTATTTTCCGCCTTCCGACCTAACTGCCCAAGTCTTCTCGGTGCCGGGAATTGTCTTTTTTTGAAGGCGCCACAGGGCTGTGCGAAAGGCTTCAAGGTTCAAACCTGGCCCGTGCGCTTCAGCATACAGCGGATACAACTCAATCGGGCTTTTGGCTTCAGGCTCTCCGACTCCAAGAAGCTTGGTAATTTCAATATCTCGATCTGTCAGCGCGCCTCCAGACGGCTTCTGTTCAACCGATTCACCCGTAATGTCAGCCATTACACGCTCGGCTGCAATCACGTCGGCGAGCTCCTTTTGCGCAGTTTCCAGCGCCTTTATTGTTCGCGCCACCTTACCTTCGGCCTTGAGCCGCCGATCTTTCAGCGCTTGCATGACATCTAACATGAAAGCGCCATACGCCATACGCCATACGATGACAACCCCTACGTTACGCAACATACCCAGGATTTCGGTGACAGGTGTAATAACCCCTAAATCACGCTCCCGGCACCAGCCTCTCCCCCACCGCCGCAGCTCACTCGGCGTCGTGTGTCCCGCTACCACCTCATGATGACCGATGCCCGCCTTGCGCAGCGAAACTGCGTTACACCAATCTGCGATGAGAAGAATCTATAGCCCCCCTTCCCGTTGGGGAGGGGTTGGGGGTGGGGGTTCCACGCTAGCGATGACTCGAGGCCAAGTGGCCTCGCTCCCCCATCCCCGTCCCTTCCCCGACGGGGAAGGGGGAAATGAGTCAAGATCAACGCAGGTTGGTATTACACCAGCCCTTCCAGCAGCGGCTTGCGGGGTCTGCTGGCCAATGCCAATGACCAGCCTTGCAAAAGGGTAGCCTCGAACCATCTTGCAGTCCGCTGACAAGGCGGGCAGAAGTTGCTGGAGACTATTCTGAAAGGTTCTCCATGCGCTTCACCAAATCCGCCTCGATGCTTGCCGCCACTGCGCTTGTTGCGTTTCCTTTCGCGGCGCAGGCTCAAGCCTGGATCGGGCTGATGGTTGGCAATATGATGTCGCAGCAGGCGGCCTATGCGCAGGAAGTGGCTTGCATGACGGGCACGCCGATGGTTGACAAGGAAGTGGCCGAAGCTAGCACCCCGGCACCCGGTTTGATGCGGAGTTATTGGCAGGCGGTCAGCGCCGGAACCGCGCCAACCTCAGTCTTCCTGATCGACAAGAAAACGCGCTGGATTTCGGCTGGCAAGGAACTCTCGCAAACCAATCTGGCAACTCTGGTAGACCCCTTTGCCCGCAGCGGCGGCTCGCTGGTCGAAGCACCGATCGGGTTCGTCCGGGCAGGGGACGCGCAAAGCGCCTTGGGGCAATTTGTGGTGCGCGACGGGGCAGGCAAGCGGATCGGCACCTATCAGGCGCTGCTGCGCCGCAAGACCGGGCAGTGGCTGATTTCAACCTTGACGCTGGTCGGCGCGAAGGAATGGGCAGATCCTGTGGTTCAGTATTGCCATGCCCCAGGTGATGTCTTGCCATACCAGATCGCAACCTCGGCGCGCGCTCTGGAGTTTGCGATCAAGCAAGAGGCCAAGGCCCAGGTGAAGGCTGCCGATGCGCAGGCCAAGGCGGAAAAGGCCCAAGGCGTTGCGGCTGCTGCTCCGGGCAATAGCACAAAGGCTGCAACTGCCGCGCTGGCAAGGCAGGATGCGATCCGCCGCGAGACGACTCTGGCCCAGCGCCGGACAGCTTTGCAAGCCGCGCGAGACAATGATGCAGCCGCCAAGAAGGCCCAGCAGGATTACGATGCAATGGTCGCAGCCGGAAAAGCTGCGCTGCTTTCAACCGGCTAAGCGGTCAAGGCTTCGCCTCAATCCCGACCTTGCCCTTTTGCGAGGGATTGGAGGCGTTGTTCTTCTTGGGTTTTTCCGCCTTGGGTTTGCGGACTTCCTTGCTCGATTTCTTTTGGCTTTTGGCCATGATTTATCTCCGCCGGGCGGCAGCCCGGGCAGTATGGTTAGCTGCTCGGGCGAAAGATAGCGAGCGCGAACGCGTTTAACGGTGTGCCGCATAGAGCTTGTTGACCCAGCGCAGCACAGGCCGTTCCTGCCACTCCTTGATAGTCGCGGCCAACGCGGTCGGCATCGACAGATTGCCGTAGGTTGGATGCTTGGCCGGGTTGACCAGCGGGGCCAGCAGGCTGGCGGCAGTCAGATCGGCGCGGGTAAAGCGTTCGGAGGTAAGGTAAGGACGGCCGTCGGCTAGCAGGCTATCGAGCCAGTCGAGTTCACCAAGCAGAATCTCACGCGATTGGCGGCCCTGCTCCGGGCCGAGGTCCATGCCTTGAATCATCTTTGGCACAATCTTGCTCCAGCCAAGCGTTAGCGCAAGCCTTGGCAGTAGCGCCAGATCGCGGGAAAAGATCGGGCGCACGGATTGCGGATCATTGAGTAGCGCATCGGAATAGTAATAGCGCCGGATATGCACGCCGGTCACCGCATCCAGGCGCGCTTCGAGAGCCTGATCAGCTGGGCCGAGGCTGGCCTTGCCCGATCCGCGGCGCGCCTCGGCCCAATCAATGATCGCTCCCGATCCGGCGATGACCCCGGTGTCGGTTTCAAGAAACGGCACCGAGCCACTCGCCGCGCCAAGCTGCTTGGCCTTCTTCCGGTGCAACCCCGGCATGATCGGCTGCAGCTGGTAGGGAACACCAAGCCAATCCAGCGCCCACCGCGCCTTTTCGCAATAATGAGAAATGGCAAAGACATAGAGTTTTGGAGCAGTCATGACTTGATCCTGTTCGGCGCTGGGGCAATGGTAGCGCTTCACGCGTGTTCGGGCCAGTCCGCTGCAGACGACACCTCTGGTTGAAAGTGCCTGAATGAACCCCGGACGACACTCTGTAACCTTTGTGCTGGTCACGATCTTCATTGATTCGATCGGGTTCGGTCTGATCATGCCGGTGTTGCCGCGTCTGCTGATGGAGCTGGACGGACAGGGGCTGGGCCGGGCGATGGAGATCGGGGCGTGGATGGGGCTGGCGATGGCGATCGCCTCTTTCCTTGCCGCGCCGGTGCTGGGCAATCTGTCCGATGCCTATGGCCGCCGCCGGGTGCTGCTGATCGCGCTGGCCGGGCTTGGGCTGGACTATCTTTTGCTCGCAGTCGCGCAAACGCTGCCGCTGATTTTCCTTGGCCGGGTGCTGTCGGGATTGTTCGGGGGAAGTTTTGCCCCGGCGCAAGCTGCACTGGCGGATATTACCCGGCCAGAAGATCGCGCGCGAACTTTCGGGCTGGTCAGTGCGGCCTTTGGGGTTGGCTTCGTTCTAGGCCCGGCCATTGGCGGATTGCTGAGCGCCTATGGCCCGCGCGCGCCGTTTTATCTGGCGTCAGCGCTGGCTCTGGCCAATTTTCTGTATGGGTGGATCGTGTTCCCCGATACGCTTAAACCTGAGAACCGCCGCCCATTCTCCCTCGCCCGGGCCAATCCGCTGGGAGCATGGCGAACTTTGCGGGCCAACCCGGAGATGGCCCGTGCCGCTATGGTGCTGTTGCTGTGGCAGATCGCCAGTCTGGTCTATCCGCTGACCTGGGCATTCTGGGGTATCGCCCAGCTTGGCTGGTCAGACCGGATGATCGGCCTCAGCCTGACGGGGGTGGGAATAGTTATTGCCTTAAGTCAGGGTTTGCTCACCGGCCGGGTGGTCAAGCGTCTGGGTGAGCGCGACGCTGCAACGCTTGGGTTGATCGGCGCGATTTGCGGCTTTTTCGGATATGCTTTTGCCAGTTCAACCATGATGGCCTTCGCTCTGCTGGGCTTTATCGCGCTCCAATCCTTTGTTCAGCCCAGCCTGATGGCGCTAATGTCGCGGCGGGCGACGCCTGAGACGCAAGGCGAGGTGCAAGGCATTGCGGCGATGACCATGGGGATAGGCTCGATCCTGGGCCCGCTGCTGCTGACTGCGCCGATGGCCTATTTTTCTGGTCCCGAGGCTCCGGTCCATTTCCCTGGAGTGGCATTCCTGATTGCGGCGGCGTTTGGCATGATCGCGCTTGCCATGCTCCGCCGCTTGCCCCGCGTTGCGCAGTAAACCTAACGCTTCCGCACAAATTCGGCACGCAGCACCAAGCCTTTTATCCCGTCAAACCGGCAGTCGATTTCCTGGGTATCTCCGGTCAGCCGGATTGATTTGATCACTGTGCCCTGTTTCAGGGTGCGGCCTGCGCCCTTGACCTCCAGATCCTTGATCAGTGTCACGGAATCGCCATCGGCCAGCATATTGCCGACAGAATCGCGCACCTCGACAGCATCGGCGGCTGCTTGTTTGGCGGCAAGTTCCGAGGCAGGCAGCCATTCGCCGCTGTCCTCGTCATAGATATAGTCTTCATCGCTCATGTCGCGTGCATGGCACGGCAGCTTCCTGCTGGCCAGTGCCTGGCGAGATGGTTGCCGGGTGGCGGCATTAGTGACAGATCACGATCAGCAAACCGCAGGAGAGGCCAATGGACCCCATCGTCATCCAGCTCGATGAGAGCCACCGCAGCGCTGCGGTGGCCACACTGGCTGCGGCATTCCAGACCGATCCGGCAGTCAGCTGGATCATCCCCGATCCCGTTGATCGCGCCCGCCGTCTGCTCAGGATGTACGACTGGCTGTTTAGCGATCATCTTCGCCATGGCGTAATCCTGGGCACGCCGGATTGCACTGCAGTGACGTTTTGGCGGCTGCCCGGCAAGGTTCACTATCACGATCCGCTGTGGCCGCCGCACCTGCTCCAACTGATGCGGATTTTCGGGCCGACGATCTTCCGCGCGAGCAAGGTTGGCGATGCAATCGCGGCGCATCTCCCACCGGGTGAGGACTGGATGTATCTGCGCTATGCCGGGGTGCTTCCCGCAGCCCAGGGCAAAGGGCTAGGTGGCAAGGTGATCCGCGCTGGACTTAGCCAAGCCGCGCAGCGCGGCGTGGGTGCGCTGCTGGAAACGGCAACGCCGATTAATGTCGGGATATATCTGCGGCTGGGCTTTGCCGTGCTTCATGAATGGGATGTTGGCCCCCGCAAGCTCCGCATTTCTGGACGATGGTTCACCCGCTTGGCTAGGGCCATACCGCGCCGTTTCTAAACGCGCTTTGGGTGTAGCGGGAATGCCTATAGTCTCCATTACAGGAGGCGAGTCGATGAACGCAATATGGCATCGCCGGCAAGTTCTGGGTGGGGGCGGTGCGTCGCTGTTGGCTTTGAGCATGGCTGGCCGGGCCAATGCTACCGTGCCCGGCGGTGATGAGCTGCGCCGTTTGCTGGCCGCACGATTGCCCCCACAAGTGCAGTCGCTGAACCCTGGCGAAGCCTTTGAGGTGGCGGATTTCGTGCGTCAAATTCTTGCGCTGGAAAGTGAGGCAAAGGCGCTGCGGTTGCCCGCCTCGAAGCTTTCCATGGGCGAAGGTAGTATTCCGCTCGATCCAGAACGGCTTTATGAACTGGCCTTGCCGCGGCTGGTCGCGCTGATTGACCGGGCGGAGCTGCGCAATCTGGGCTTTGCGGATCAGGCTGGCGGGCTGCTGGCAAAGCTGCATGCGACCCAGCATGGGGTGCCTGAAGCATTTCGAATTGCGCTTGCGCCGGCCCGTCCCTTGGGCCTGGGGCCCGAGGAGGGGCAGGTTCAGGATGAGCCTCTGCTGCCTTCGGTCAGCACGCCAGTCATCCAACCTTTGCCTCCCGTGCCCGATCCCGATCCGGCGGTGCCAGTCATTAGGCGCGCAGTGTCACGTTCGCTGCGGTTTGCCGATCTGGCTGCTGAGTATACTGCCCTTTTCGCCAGCGCAGAGCTTCAGGCAGATCGCAAACAATCGACGGAATGGCACGTCACAATGATGCAGAAATCACGTGAGCGCTATGCCGCAGCGGGTAAACGGGGCGGAGTGCCCTGGTATTTCATCGCTGCGGTCCACGGACTTGAGGCGAGTTTTAACTTCCGCGCTCATTTCCATAATGGCGATTTCCCGCTTGGCCGGCGCACTCGCCAGGTTCCGAGCGGTCGGCCGCTGGTCTGGTTGCCGCCGAGTGACTGGGAATCGAGCACAATCGATGCATTGCGGTTGATGGGTTTTTCTGGGCAGCAGGACTGGAGCTTGGCCCGCACGCTCTATCGGCTGGAGGCCTTTAACGGCTTTGGCTATCGCCGGATCGGCCGGGTCACGCCCTATCTGTGGAGCTTTTCCAATCACTTTGATCGGGGAAAATTCGTCGCCGACGGCCGCTTCGACCCCCGCGCCCGCTCGCAGCAATGCGGCGCGGCGATGATGCTCAAGATGCTGGATGAGGCGGGAGAGCTGGACGCCGGATGAGAACTGACGCTAGGCGTTGGGAACCAGTAATTGTCAGGAAAAACCCGATGCGCCGTTTGCTGTTATTCGCTGGGACTGCATTGCTGACTGCTGCAGCGCCATCTGCTGCTCGCACGCCTGAGGCGGTCGCCGCCGCTGCGCTTAAGGCCGCGCCGGTTTGGGACGGGCATAATGACGTGCCAGAGCAGCTGCGCGCGCGGCGCAAGAATATGATCGCCGACTTCGATTTCCGCGATACGTCCAACACCGCTGACCCTGCGGAAAAACGCGTAGCGATGCAGACCGATCTGATCCGCTTGCGCCAAGGCCGGGTCGGGGCGCAGTTCTGGTCGGTCCATGTCTCAACGGAATTGTCGGAGCCGCAGGCGGTGCAGGCCACGCTCGAACAGATCGATCTGACCCGGCGGCTGGTGGCGCGCTATCCGGCCGAGATGCAAATTGCCACCTCATCGGCTGAAGTTGAAACAGCGATGAAGGCAGGCAAGATCGCCTCTCTGATCGGGATGGAAGGCGGCCATTCGATCGGCGGTTCGCTGGGCGTGTTGCGCCAGATGTATTCGCTGGGCGCGCGCTATATGACACTGGCCCACTACAGGAACACCGCCTGGGCCGATAGTGCCAACGATGCGCCGGTGCATAATGGCCTGACCCCGTTTGGCCGCGATGTGGTGCGTGAAATGCAGCGGCTGGGGATGTTGGTTGATCTCAGCCATGTATCCGAAGCGACCATGTTAGACACGCTGGAAGTGGCCCGCGCGCCGGTGATCTTCAGCCATTCCAATGCCCGCGCGGTCAATACCCATCCGCGCAATGTGGCCGATAGCGTGCTGGACCGGGTGAAAGTCAACGGCGGGATCGTCATGGTCAATGCCTACCCCGGCTATATCAGCGAAAACATCCGCCAATGGAACATCCGCAGCGCCGCAGAACAGGCGCGGGCAGAAGCCCGGTTCGTGGGCGATCCGGCAGGCGCTGCAGCGGCATTGGCCGAATGGGAGGCAGCCAACCCCGCGCCCACCGGCGGGATTTCCGATGTTGCCAACCACATCGATCACATCGCCCGGCGCGCCGGGATCGATCATGTCGGGCTGGGCGGCGACTATGACGGTATTGATGTCTTGCTGCAGGGCATGGAAGACGTTTCGTCCTATCCTGCGCTATTCACCGAACTTGCCCGGCGCGGCTATTCGCAAGCGGATCTTGAAAAGATTGCCAGTCGTAACATGATGCGGGTGTTGAAGGCCGCAGAAGCCTATGCAGTGGCCCACCGGGACGATCCCCCGATCGAGAATGCGACCAGCTTTTAGCAGCTGGGCTCAGTTGCTTGATAATGCGCCAGTGATCCAGATCAGCGATAACACGCCGATCGCCAGAACCAGGCTGATCGCCAGAACATAACGCATGTAACCAGGCGTGCTGCCGCCGCGTGCTTCATCCGTTGAAATGTGGACTTCATCACCTTCGCGATGCATCGTTCCGCCCTCCGTATGGCGAGGCAAAATAGCCTCATGCCGATAATGGCGGCGGAGCGGGATTGTTCCGCGACCAGGTGAACTTCAGTGTGGGTCGATACGCCCGATCATACGGAAGAAAAAGGCGGTTGACCAGCCCATCAGGATCACGCCCAGAATACTTTCAAAGGCACCCAGCAAACGCCAGGCAGGCGCGATATGGGCGTCGTTATAGCCCGCGGTTGAATAGCTGATGGTGGAGAAATAGACCGCATCCTCCAGCGTCGGCACCGCATCGATCAGGATGTAGAGCAGCGCGAAACACCAGATCTCGATCCCGTGCAGTGCAATAATCGCCAGCACCATCGCCAGTGTGAACAGCGTGCCGCGCGGTGACAGCGGGTTGATCTTGCGCAGTCGCTCAGTCGCCGCCTCGCTGCGCATCACATTGTTGAGGCTGAACAGGCCTGCACCGTGAATCACAACGCAGATTATAATCATCATAATCGTGATTATAAACTGGATGAGGATCTGGTTGAACATTGCCTATGCTAGTCCCGCAGCAGCTCGTTGATCGCGGTCTTGGCGCGAGTTTGCGAGTCAACCGTCTTGACGATCACTGCGCAGGCCAGCGACGGTCCGGGGGTGCCGTCGGCCAGCGGCTTGCCGGGCAGCGCGCCGGGCACGACCACGCTGTAGGCTGGGATATGGCCGGTGATGATCTTGCCCGTATCGCGATAGACGATCTTGCTGGTCGCCGTGATGAACACCCCCATTGCCACGACGCAGCCTTCGCCAACGATCACCCCTTCGACAATTTCCGAGCGCGCGCCGATGAAGCAATTATCGCCGATTATCGTGGGATTGGCTTGCATCGGTTCAAGCACCCCGCCGATCCCGGTGCCTGCCGAGATATGGCAATGGCTGCCGACCTGCGCGCAGCTGCCAACCGAAGCCCAGGTATCAATCATCGTGCCATCGCCAACATAAGCCCCGATATTGACGAAACTTGGCATCAGCACGACGTTGCGCCCGATATGCGCGCCGCGCCGGGCGATCGCGCCGGGAACTGCACGAATTCCTGCTGCGCGAAACCGGGCTTCATCCCAGCCGGTGAATTTCAGGGGCACCTTGTCAAACGAAGGTGCTCCGGCTGAACCATAGTCCATCACAGCATTGTCATTGAGGCGGAACGACAGCAGCACTGCCTTCTTGAGCCACTGGTTGACCTGCCAGCCGCCGTTCCCGTCTGGCTGGGCGACGCGAGCCTTGCCAGCGTCGAGCAGCGCAAGCGCTGTTTCAACCGCTGCTCGCACATCACTGCTTCCCGGAGTGACCTGATCGCGCAATTCCCAGGCGGCCTCGATGGTGCCAGCAAGTTCAGCAGTGGCAAGTTCGGCGGACATGGCAGGCTCTCCGGAGCAGGAATGGATCAGCCAGCGCCTATCGCCTGGCAGCCGCATCGGCAAGCGGCGCGCCGTTTCATACTGCAAAAGAAATTTCTGTTTAACCAGCGGCATGGTAGGATGCGGCAAGATGCAATTGTTCAGGATTGCTCCATTCGGAACCGGCTAAGGTGCCTCCATCGATTTCAAATTGTCAGGCGGCGTATGGTTTTTTCAAGGCAATCCCGCTGGTCGATGGCTTCGGCGCTTGTCCTTATGGTCTTTGTTGGAGGCTGCGGCGGCGGATCTTCGGTCGGCAGCGCACCTGCGCCTTCGCCAACTCCTTCGCCCACTCCGGCACCCACCCCAACGCCAACTCCAACCCCGACATCCCCGGGCGCAGCTTTCATGACGAGCGAATACAACCGCTCCACCGGCCCGGCGCAGCACAATGCGATCACTGCCTGGCTGGCCGGAGCAAGCGGCACAGGGATTACCATCGGAATTGTTGATTCCGGGATAGACACTGCCAACCCCGAATTTGCCGGACGAATTTCGGCAAGTTCAGCCGATGTTGCGGGTAATCGCGGCCTGATCGGCGAGGATGACCACGGCACGAATGTCGCATTGGTTGCCGCCGCTGCGCGCGACAATACCGGGATCATGGGGATCGCCTATAATGCGACGATTGCGATGTTCCGCGCGGATGCGCCGGGAACATGCGCTGCGACAAATCCTGATGACCTCGACAGTGGTTGCAGCTTTAACGACAATGACATCGCGGCCGGGGTTGATCGGGCGGTGCTGGCCGGGGCCAAGGTTATCAACCTTTCGCTGGGCGGATCGTTGCCCAATCAGGCGCTTCGCAATGCGGTGTCCCGCGCGACTGCGGCGGGGATTGTCGTGGTGGTTGCAGCGGGGAACGATGGGAATTCGACCGATGCCGGGATCGATCCCAATAATCCAGACCTTTTGGCTTCGGGCCTGCGCGCAGTTGGCGGCGGAAATCTGATCATCGCTGGTTCGGTCAACAAGGATGGGATTATCTCAGCCTTCAGCAACCGCGCCGGAAGCGAGGCGGCATGGTTCTTGTCTGCATTGGGCGAGCGGGTTTGCTGTGTTTATGAAAGCGGCGTCCTTAAGGTCGTAACCAACCCTGATGGCAGCCGCAGCCAGTTCGTCTTTTCGGGCACCAGCTTTTCCGCGCCTCAAATCGCCGGGGCTGTGGCGCTGCTGCGCCAGGCCTTTCCCAATCTGACCGGCACGCAAGTGGTCGATCTGCTGCTGCGAACCGCGCGCGATGCCGGGGCGAGCGGGACGGACAGCACCTATGGCCGCGGAATCCTTGATATTGCCGCCGCGTTTGCCCCGGTCGGTGCCACCAGCCTTGCCAATAGCCAGACTTCGCTGAGTTTGAACAACCTGACCGGAACACTATCTGCGCCGATGGGGGATGCGCTTGGTCAGGGTGGCCAGCTTAATGCAGTGATCCTGGATGAGTATCAGCGAGCCTATCAGATCGATCTGGCTGCTGGGTTGCGCGGTGCGCAGGTGGCTCCGCGCCTTGGCAATGCGCTGACCGGTGAAATGCGCAATCTGGCCTTGGGCAGCGGGCAGACATCGCTGGCCTTTGCAGTCGATGCGCGTGACAGGACAGAACGGTTGCCGTGGAGCGGACAGCTGCATCTTAGCGGGACCGATGCTGAAGTTGCCCGCGTGCTGGCGGCGCGCGTAGTCTCGCGGATTGCGCTGGGAACCCAGATCGGGTTTGCCTATGCGCAGGGTGCTGACGGTCTTGTGGCGCAATTGCAGGGGCACCGCCAGCCAGCCTTCCTGATTACCCGCTCGCCGCTTGATGATCTGGGTTTTGACCAGGCGGGCGAGGCAAGCCTGGCGCTTCGCCGCCAGTTGGGCGGTTGGGGACTAAGCCTTAGCGCGCAAAGCGGCTCGGTGCTGAGCGCTTCGCCGCAGAACTATCTGGGCGGTGGCACGCAGCAACGCCTCCATGACAAGGTCCAGCGGTTTGGACTGGCGTTGGACCGCAGCTTCGGCGGATTGGATACGTCGTTGGGTGCCAGCTGGCTGGTGGAAGATCGAACCATGCTGGGCGCGCGGCTGAACGATGCACTGGGCACTGGTGGAGCAAATACGCTTTTCGTTGATGCCGCAGCCGCATGGCGGCTGGGATCGGGCTGGCGGATCGGCGGATCGTGGCGCAGCGGCTTGACAGTGCCGCACGCAAGCGGCGCGGTTGCAGCGGGATCGCAGCTGATTAGCGTGGCCTGGGCGGTCGATGCCAGCCGGGCCGATGTCCTCAAATCGGGCGACAGTCTGGCCTTGCGGGTTTCGCAGCCGCTGCGGGTGGAAGCAGGCGGACTGCGGTTTACGCTGCCGGTGGATTACAGCTACGAGACACGATTTGCGACCGAGGGCGTCCGCACCCTCTCGCTCGCCCCGCAAGGCCGTGAGATTGCGACTGAGCTGGTCTGGCGCGGCCCGCTGTGGAACGGCGCGGCCATGGCCAGCCTGTTTTATCGCAAGGATCCGGGGCACTATGCCCGTCTGCCCGCCGAAACAGGCGTGGCGCTTAGCTGGACCCGGCAGTTCTGATACTGGACTTGGGTCTGCCATCCCGGCATGGCATGATAATGGACGATCCAGCCGGGCCAGAACAGATTGATGCAACCCGGCCCCGCGCGCTCGATGGGATCAAGGTGCTGGATCTGTCGCGGGTGCTGGCCGGGCCATGGTCCACCCAGATTCTCGCCGATTTTGGGGCAGATGTGTTCAAGGTCGAGATCCCCGGAAAGGGCGATGACACGCGCGGCTGGGGGCCGCCGTTCCTCAAGCTTGCCGATGGCTCGGACGATCCACAGGAAAGCGCCTATTACCTCTGCACAAATCGCAACAAGCGCTCTGCCGCGATTGATCTTGCCACCCCGGCGGGCGCGGCGCTGATCCGGCGATTGGCGGCAGAGGCAGACATTCTGGTGGAGAATTTCAAGGTCGGCGGCCTGGCCAAATACGGCCTCGACTATGCCAGCATCGCCGCGATCAATCCCAGGATCGTCTATTGTTCGATCACGGGATTTGGCCAGACCGGGCCTTATGCGGATCGGGGCGGCTATGATTTTGTAGCCCAGGGGATGGGCGGCTTCATGTCGGTAACGGGCGAAGCAGGTGGCGGGCCATTGCGGGCAGGGGTTGCAATGGCGGATCTCTCGACCGGGAACTTCGCCACCATCAGCATATTGATGGCGCTGCGCCATGCCGAACGGACGGGGCAGGGTCAGCAGATTGACATTTCGCTGCTCGACACGCAAATCGCGATGATGGCCAATCAGGGCTCAAGCTACCTGGTCGGCGGGATCAATCCGGGCCGGATGGGCAATCGGCATCCCACTGTGGTGCCTTATACCACGTTCGATGTAGCCGATGGCGTGCTGATCATCGCGATTGGCAATGATGGCCAGTTCCGCGCTTTTTGCCATGAAATGGGCGTGCCCGAGTTGGCCGGGGACGAGCGTTTCAAACTGGCCCGCAACCGGCAGATAAACCGCAATGCGATTGAGGGGATCGTTCGGGATCTGGTGCGCGGATTGCCCCGCGATGCGCTTATCGAACGGCTGGTTGCGGCCGGTGTGCCGGTTGGTCCGGTCAATACGCTGAAGGACGTTTTCGCCGATCCGTTCGTCGAAGCGCGCGAGACGGTGCACCGCTTTGTCCGCGACGACGGGGTCGAAATTCCAACCGTCGCCTATCCGGGCAAGCTATCTGCAACGCCAGCCGATTACCGCTACCAGCCGCCAAAGGTTGGCGAGCAGAGCCGCGAATTGCTGCGCGACTGGCTGGGGTTGGAAGGCGAGGAACTGGCCGCGCTGGAAGCGGCGGGAGTGGTCAAGCAGTTATGAGTGAACTCGGGCTGCGCTTCCGCCTCCTTGTGGCAGATGAGAGCCGTGCGGCGGCAGCTATCCACCAGCGTGCGGGTGCAATGATTCCAGGGTATGATCCATCACAGCGAACACTTGACGAATTCAGTGACTTCTATCGCAACGAGGTAATGATCGCCGGTCCTGTCTGGGGTGCTTTTCTTGCGGCGAACTTGGTGGGTCACGTCGCGCTATTGCCCGGTTGGATAGATCATCTCTTCGTCGAACCCGTTTGGCATGGCAGAGGCATCGGCAGCGCTCTTGTCAGTTTGGCGCAGAGCGAACAGGCGGAGCTGCGGCTCTATACTTTTCAGGCAAACGTCAAAGCACGCGCACTGTATGAACGACACGGCTTTGTTGTCGAGGAGCTAACCGATGGGCTGCGCAATGACGAGAAGATGCCGGACGTGACGTATTACTGGCACAATTTACACAGGGACTGACGACCCGTTTATCCCTTGTTTGCGCTCAAACCACCACACCGCCATCGACCACGATAGTCTGCCCGGTCATAAAGCTCGACGCGTCAGCGCCCAGAAACACCGCTGCGCCGGCGATCTCATGCGGCTCACCGATCCGACCGAGGCAGGCGTTGGAGACCGAATGTTTGAGGTTCTCCGGGTTTTCCCACAGCGCCTTGGCAAAATCGGTTCGCACCAGTCCGGGCGCAATCGCGTTGATGCGGACATTGTCCGGGCCAAACTCGCGCGCGAGGTTTTTCGCCATCTGGATGTCGGCGGCCTTGGTGATCGCATAGACGCCGATTATCGGCGTGCCGCGCAGCCCGCCAACCGACGAGACGAGGATGATCGAACCCGATTTGCGCGCGCGCATTTCGGGCGCGACCATGGTGATCAGCCAGTGCTGGGCGACTATATTGAGGTCCAGCGCCTTACGGAACGCTTCGTCGGTGATCGTCTCCATCGGACCGTAATGCGGGTTCGAGGCCGCATTGCAGACCAGCACGTCGATCCGGCAAAAGGCAGTGCGCCCCGCATCGATCATCGCCTGCAGCGATTCCTTTGACGACAAGCTGGAAGAAACCGCGATGGCGGCCCCCGGGTGCCTGGCATTGATCGCAGCGGCAACCTCCTCGCAAGGCCCGATGTTGCGACTGGTGATCACTACCTTAGCCCCGTGATCGGCATAGTCTTCGGCAATCGCCTGGCCGATCCCGCGCGAAGAGCCGGTGATCACGGCGACTTTACCGGTCAGGTCGAACTGGTTCACGCGCCTGCCTTTTGTGCAAATTGCCAGGCTGCATCGGCCAGCGGCTGAACCCGATCGGACATGGCTTTGGCCTGCGCATTTGATGCGGTGCCATCAATTACCCGCTTCTTGATACCCTGGATAATCCCGGCGAGACGGAAGAAATTATAAGCGAAATACCAGTTCATGTCGGGCACGCTGGTCCGGTCGGTCAGGCCGCAATAGCGCTCCACCACCTCGTCCAGCTCGGGGATGCCAAGCGTAGCCCGATCAAGGTCCATCACCCCCGAGCGGCCTGCGTTTTCAGTTACCCAAGCCATCGCAACATAGGTGAAATCAGCCAGCGGATCACCCAGTGTCGAAAGCTCCCAATCGAGCACTGCCAGCACTTGCGGGCGGTCATGGGCATAGATCATATTGTCGATCCGGTAATCGCCATGGACCACCGAGGTGCGGGTCTGTTCGGGAAGCGTCGCGGGGAGCCATTCGATCAGCCGCTCCATCGGCGCCATCGTTTCAGTCTCTGCCAGCCGGTATTGCCTGGTCCAGCGTTCGACCTGGCGACCGAAGTAATTGCCCGGCTTGCCAAAATCCGCAAGTCCTGCGGAGGTAACATCGACATTGTGCAGCGCAGCAAGTGTGTCGATCATCGAACCATAGGTGGCGCGGCGGTATTCGGGGGTGGAGCCGGGCATCGCCCCGTCCCAGATCGTCCGGCCATCGACCATGCCCATGACATAGAACCAGCTGCCCAGCACGCTATCATCTGTGCACAGCCCGTATTGCGGCGCAACAGCGTAGCCGACCTTGTGCAGCCCCGCCTGAACCTTGTATTCGCGGTCGACCGCGTGGGCAGATGGGAGCAACGGACCATAAGGCTTGCGGCGCAGGACATAATTGCCCGAGGCAGCCTCGATCTTGTAGGTCGGGTTGGATTGCCCGCCCTTGAACTTGGTCAGCGCTATCGGCCCCTTGAAGCCAGCAACATTGACTTCCAGCCACTGGGTCAGCTTCGCCTCGTCAAGTCTGTCCGCCCCTTCGGGCACGACTGTACCGACAAAGGCGGTTTCGGCGTCGATCGGCGATGCACTCATTGGTCAAACACAATGACCGAGCGGGCGGAATGTCCTGCGCGCATCTTGTCAAAGCCTGCGTTTACTTCGCTCAGCGGAATCCGCTCGGCAATGATACTGTCGAGGTCGAGCAGCCCGCGCATGTAGAAATCGACGAGACGCGGCAAATCAACCGGGAAGTGGTTCATCCCCATGAATGCACCCTGCAGCTTCTTGCCCGAAAGCAGGTCCATCGCGCTGAGGCTGACTTTCTGGTCAAGCGGCATCATTCCCAGAATCGTCGCCGTGCCGCCGCGCCGTAGCGCGCTGACCGCGAGTGCTGCCGAGGCTGGCCTGCCTACGGCTTCGACCGCATGATCGACGCCGCCTTTGGTCAGGGCGAGGATCTGCTGGGCCGCATCTGCGGCGCTGGCATCGACCACATCGGTCGCCCCCAATTTGATCGCCAGTTCGCGTTTTTCCGCAATGGGGTCAGCGGCAATGATCCGGCCCGCGCCTGCAATCTTGGCGGCATTGATCGTGGCAAGCCCAACCCCGCCGCAGCCAATCACGGCCACGGTCTCGCCCGGTGTCAGCTTGCAGGAGTTGAAGATCGTGCCTGCGCCAGTGGTTACCGCGCAGCCGATTATCGCCGCCCGGTCCAGCGGCATCTCGGGATTGATTGCGACGCAGGCATGCTCATGGACCAGCATCATCTCGGCAAAGGCCGAAAGGTTGAGCATCTGGCCCACCGGGCTGCCATCGCTGGTGCGGGTCAGGCGCGGAGCCTCGCCGCGCTGGCGCCGGGTGTCTCCGCCAAGGCACAAGGCCATGCGGCCTGTAACGCAGAATTCGCAGTGCCCGCAAAACGCCGACAGGCAGGTGACAACTGCATCGCCAACTTTGACCGTGCGAACTTCGCTGCCGACTGCCTCAACAATCCCAGCCGCCTCATGCCCTGGCACCGCAGGTAGCGGGTGAGGGTAGCTGCCATCAATAAAATGCAGGTCCGAATGGCACAGGCCACAAGCGGCGGTGCGGATCAGCACTTCATGCGGGCCGGGGTTGCTGATCGAGAGGTTCTCGATTTCTAGCGGCTTGCCAGCTTCGACGAGGACTGCGGCTTTCATTATACTCTCCATCTGTCCCCCTACCGCTTGTGGGAGGGGTTAGGGGTGGGTCAGTCAGACCAAGTATCCCAATTCACTGACCCACCCCCGGCCCCTCCCGCAGGCGGGAGGGGGGAAGAAGGCGGCCACTACTGTTCCTAACGCGAAGTCCCAACATCACCTGAGTTGAAGCCCGATTCCTTTTTGGTCGCACCCGAATGGCGAGCAAATTCGATCCGCGCAATTGCCCGCTCGTGCACTTCATCCGGACCATCGGCAAGCCGCAGTGTGCGCTGATGGGCCCAGGCCTGAGCCAGTCCGAAGTCTTCCGATACCCCGCCAGCGCCATGCGCCTGGATCGCATCGTCAAGGATCCTTAGCGCCATGTTGGGAGCCTGCACCTTGATCATAGCGATCTCGGCAGCAGAAGCCTTGTTGCCAACCTTGTCCATCATGTCCGCCGCCTTCAGGCACAGCAGACGAGTCATTTCGATGTCGATCCGCGCCCGTGCAATCCGGGTTTCCCACACCGATTGCTCGGCGATGGTCTTGCCAAAGGCAACCCGCGTTTGCAGCCGCTTTGCCATCTTGCCAAGTGCTTCTTCGGCAACGCCGATTGTGCGCATGCAATGGTGGATGCGGCCTGGCCCAAGACGCCCTTGAGCAATCTCAAACCCGCGGCCTTCGCCCAGCAGCATGTTGGTGGCAGGAATTCGGACATCCTTTAGCAGGATTTCCATGTGACCATGCGGCGCATCATCATAACCGAACACCGGCAGATGACGCAGAATTTCCACGCCCGGTGCATCCAGTTCCATCAGCACCATAGATTGCTGGGCATGGCGCTTGGCCTCAAAATCGGTCTTGCCCATGACGATAGCAATCTTGCAGCGCGGATCGCCCGCGCCCGATGACCACCATTTGCGGCCATTGATGACATATTCGTCGCCCTCGCGGCGGATCGAGCATTCGATATTGGTGGCATCCGATGAGGCTACATCAGGCTCGGTCATCAGGAAGGCGGAACGAATCTCGCCCTTCATCAGCGGATCCAGCCATTGGTCCTTCTGATCGCGGGTGCCATAGCGGTGCAGCACTTCCATATTGCCGGTATCTGGCGCGGAGCAATTGAACACTTCGCTGGCAAAGGCTGCGCGGCCCATTTCCTCGGCACAAAGCGCATATTCAAGGTTGGTCAGGCCCGGTCCATCGAATTCGAACGTATCGTCAACATGGGTGCGGCCAAACTGCGGCGGCATGAACAGGTTCCATATGCCTTGCGCCTTGGCGCGGGCCTTTTCCTCTTCGACTACCGGCAGCACCTTCCAGCGCGCGCCTTCGGCGTCCTGGCGCTTATAGTCGCCGTAGCGGGGGCGGACGTGGTTTTCGATAAACTGGCGTACGCGGTCGCGCCAATATACCTGCCGTTCGGTTGGTTCGAAATCCATGGCCGTGCCTTTCATGATGCTGTCGAGTCTTGGTAGCTTCCCTGCCAGAGGCCTGATGCCTCGCCAAGAGGGAATTAATCGTCCGGTTAAGTTGGAGGGGAAGCGGATATCCCGGCACTGGCCAGTTTGGCGACCCGCCGCTCGTGATCTGATCGCGTAATCGGAAAGCGCGAAATAAAACTGATGCTGGCAATTGCGATCACCACCAGAGCGATCAACCAATAGGTCGCCATGCTGGTCAGCACCGCCTCAGCCACTTCTCCCGGCTTGGCCTTGGCCGGAAATTCGGATGCACTGACAATCATACCAGTCAGGAATATTCCCACCCCGGTGGCGCATTTCTGGGTGAAGAAATAGGCGGAATAGAACAATCCCTCGGTGCGCTCTCCGGTTTCCTCTTGCGATGCCTCAATAATATCAGCAGCCATTGATTGCGTGAGGATCATAGCGGCGACTGCTAGGGCATTCGAGATGGTGATCAGGGTGAACAACGCAGGGATCAGCGCAGGCTGTCCGTTATCGGGGAAATATCCGGCAAAGCGCAACAGATAGGGCGTTACCGCCAGACCAAGTGAGGCGATACCGGTAAACACCGCTCCGGTTTTCTTTTCGATCCGTCCTTGCATAAAGCCGACCAGAAAGAACGCACCGACCACGCCAACGAACAGCGTCAGCGAATAGGCCAGAAAGCCCGCCTGCGGCATCTCCCAATAATAACTCAGCAGATATGTCGTAGCGGAAAAAGCCAAGCCTTGATTGATAAAGGCGAACAAGGTGCTCGCCAGCAGAATCAGAAATGCCCGGTTGGCAAGCGTCCGGGCGATTTTGCGGACGGTTTGGCCCAGCGGCAAATGGACCGGAGGACTTGAATCCAGACCGGCAATCCGGCGGTGTGTCGTCAGTGCGGATACGCTGGTTGCAATTATCATCAGGAATGCGCCCGTCCAGCCGTAAAGCTCATATCCATCGATGTTCAATTGACCAACCGGATAGCGAGCCGAGGGAACCAGAAACGCCCCGAAAGCCAGGGTCAGCATCACCAGCCCGCCCGCCCAGCCGAAAATAGACCGCCACCGGGTGAGCGAGGTGCGCTCGTCATAATCGCTGGTCAGACCCGGAACGACCGACAGAGCAGGAATCTCGAAGCAGGAAACCGCCGCGCGCATCAGGAAAGCGAACAGCAGCAGATAGGCATAAAGCCAGCCCGCCGATGTCTCGGGCGGATGCCACAGCATGATCCAAGCTGCGGCCATCGGCAGAATTGCGGCATACATCCAGGGGTGCCGCTTGCCCCAGCGGCTATGGGTCTTGTCGCTCCAATAGCCGACCAGCGGATCGATCATCGCATCCAGCAGCAGAGCTACCAGCAGGATCAGGCCAACCAACCGGGCTTCAAGGCCAAGCACCTGACTGTAAAACAACAGCAACAGCGTGGCGAAGCCGTTGTCTTTTACTCCATAGGCGACCGATCCGAAACCATTGCCAAGCTTGATCCGCAGCGGCAGCCGGACGGAAGCTGGCAAAGCAGCGGTATGCAATCCAGTGGCAGCGCTGGAGGTCACAACGAGGCTTCCGCCATTTTGCGCATGGCATCAAACAAGCCCGGTGTTTCAGGATCCCAGGCATGGCGCTGACCGATAGTGATCCCGCCATCAACCAGCATCGATGTGCCTGTCATGAAGCCCGCTTGCTCGCTGCACAGGTAAGCGACCGCATTGGCAATATCTATGGGCTGCCCGCCGCGCGCCACTGGTTGGGCATTGGTCGACATCTGCGCGATCATCGCCTTGGCGGTGTGGACCTTGTCCGCAGGCATCTCGACCGAGGCGGTGAAGATGTTGGTGTTGATGAAGCCCGGCTGCACCGCGTTTACACGGATGCCATAGCGGGCAAGATCAGTCGCAGCGAGCTTGGTCAGGTGCAGAACGCCAGCTTTGGCCACGGAATAGGCGACGCGCGCATAGCCTGCGCCAATTGCGGCAACGCTGGAGGTGTTGACGATGGCAGCGCCGGGACGAGCTTTCATATGCGGCGCGGCATAGCGGATGCCCATCGCCACCGAACGCAGCAACAGGTCCATCGTCCGGTCCCAGTCTTCGGGCTCAATCTCGTCAATCGGTGCGCCCGCCCCGCCAGCCCCTGCATTGTTGAACACAATATCGATCCCGCCGCATGCCGCTGCGGCTTGATCCATCAGCGCCTTGATCTGCGAAACATCGCAGACATCGCAGGCCACCGCAGTGACGCCAGGGGCTTGCGCGGCGACAGCTTGCGCGCCTGCCAGATCAAGATCGGCGGCGAAAACCCGTGCACCTTCGCGGGCAAACAGCAAGGCCGTTTCGCGCCCGATACCCGATGCCGCCCCGGTTACGACCGCACATTTATCAGAGAATCGCATAGCCACTCCACCAGTGTTCTGTTTGTAGTAAGCTTAGGGCACCATTGCCTGCGGTCAACGCATCTGCGCTTGACGCTACGGCAAGCGGCCTTTGCACGAAGGCGCAGAAATCTGCGCTTGCGCATGGGTGCCGAGTCGCCTTAACCTCTCGATTAAGAGAGGATCTTGCTGATGTCTGAGCTTGATAGTTTCCGGGCCGAAATCCGCGCCTGGCTGGATGAAAACTGCCCCGCAGAAATGCGGGCACCCGTCCGCGATGAGGACGATATGTGCTGGGGCGGACGCAAGTTCAAATTCAAGAACGAAGCCCAGAAGGTCTGGCTGGAGCGTTGCGTGGCCAAGGGATATACCGTCCCCGATTGGCCAAAGGCATACGGCGGCGCGGGCATGTCTGAGGCACAGGCCAAGATCTGGCGCGAGGAAATGGGCCTGATCGGTGCGCGTGCGCCGCTTTCTAGCTTCGGCATCTGGATGCTCGGGCCTGCGTTGCTGAAATTTGGCACCGAAGAGCAAAAAGTCCATTATCTGGGCCAGGTAGCGCGCGGCGAAATCCGCTGGTGCCAGGGCTATTCGGAGCCGGGCTCAGGATCGGATCTTGTTTCGCTTCAGACCTTTGGCGAGGATTTGGGCGATCACTGGAACGTCAATGGCCAGAAAATCTGGACCTCCTATGCAGACAAGGCTGACTGGATTTTCTGTCTGGTCCGCACCGACAAGTTGAACAAATATCAGGGCATTTCCTTCCTGCTGTTCGATATGGAAAGCCCCGGCGTCACCACCAAGCCGATCCTGCTGATCAGCGGCAACTCACCGTTCTGCGAGACATTCTTCGATAATGTGAAGGTGCCCAAGGCGCAGCTGGTAGGTGAACTTAACCGCGGCTGGGATGTCGCCAAATATCTGCTCGGCCATGAGCGTGAGATGATTTCTGGCGCGGGCAGTTCAGACCGGCTCAACACCATTGGCGCGGTGCTGGCGCGAAATGGCCTCGATGAACCGCTGCTGCGCGCAGAGCTGGCGATGTTCGATGTTGATGCGCTGGCATACGGCGCGATGGGCGAAAAGTTCCTCGATGAGGTCAAGGTTGGCAAGGGTCACCCGGCCCAGTCCAACATGATGAAATACGCCGGAACCGAGCTTAACAAGCGCCGTCACGAGCTGCTGATGGCGGGTGGCGGCAGCCGCGCGCTGGAATGGGATAGCGCGGAAACCAGCGGCGGGGCCGCCCCGCGAGGCTGGCTGCGGACCAAGGCGAACTCGATCGAGGGCGGCACCAGTGAGGTGATGCTCAACGTGATTTCCAAACGCATTCTCGATTTGCCGGGGGCCTGATATGCCACTCTACCACACTGACGATCAGACGATGCTGGCCGATACGGCGCGCAGCTTCATGGCCGAGGAAGGCGCGATTGCCAAGCAGCTGCGCCATTGGCGCGATACTGGCTGCAAGGACGGTTTCGGCCACGGCTTGTGGCAGCAGATGGCGGAAATGGGCTTCACTGGGCTGCTGGTGGCCGAGGCCGATGGCGGGCTTGGAATGGGCCATGTCGAGGCCGGGATCGTGCTGGAGGAAATTGGCCGCAACCTTACGCCGTCGCCGTTCCTGACCAGCTCGGTCATGGCGGCGAGTGCGATCGGCGCGGGCAGTGCGGATTTGAAAGCGCGCTGGCTCCCCGGACTGATCGCGGGCGACAGTGTGTTCGCGGTCGCAATCGATGAAGGGGTCAAGCACCGCCCCGAACGGATCAAGACCCGCGCCGAGCGCGCTGGTAATGGCTTCCGCCTGACTGGCTCCAAGGACTTTGTGGTCCACGGCGGCAGCGCCGACATGCTGGTGGTTTCGGCCCGCACCTCGGGCGCGGATGACGATGACGCCGGGATCACGCTGTTTGCGGTTCCGCGCGATGCGGCGGGGCTTGTCCAAGACGCCGTGCGGCTGGTAGACAGCTCGATCGCCACCCATCTGAAGCTCGATGGAGTAGAGCTGGACGGCGATGCGGTGATCGGCGAGGTTGATGGCGGGCGCGACGTGCTGAACCGGATGCTGGCCGCCGGGCGCATCGGTGCTGCGGCTGAAAGCGTGGGCGTGGCGCGCGGATCATTCGAAATGACCGTGACTTACCTCAAGCAGCGTAAGCAGTTTGGCCAGTTGATCGGCGAGTTTCAGGCGCTGCAACACCGCGTCAGCCACCTGTATTCTGAGATCGAGATTGCCCGCGCAGCGGTGATCAAGGCGCAGCAATTGCTGGACGGCGGATCCGACAAGGCCGAGCTGATGGTTTCGGTCGCCAAGGCAAAGGCGGGGAAGGCGGCGGCGCTGGCGGTCAAGGAAGGCGTCCAGATGCACGGCGGGATCGGCATGACCGACGAATATGACATCGGCCTCTACATGAAGCGCGACCGTGCGCTCGCCGAGTTCATGGGCGATATGTATTACCACGCCGAACGAGTGGCCAAGCTGAGCGGTTATTAGGAGCGTTTTGCGCGCGCCCTTCGACAAGCTCAGGGTGAGCGGATATAGTTCTTATTCCAATTCCCGCTCATGCTGAGCTTGTCGAAGCACGCGCGCCACATCAGCCATCGGGAGATAAATCATGGATTTCACCAAGCTATTCAGCCTCGAAGGCCGCATCGCGCTGATTACCGGCGGGTCGCGCGGGATCGGCAAGATGTTCCTCGAAGGCTTTCTCGCCGCTGGGTGCGAGCGGGTTTACATCACTGCGCGCAAAGCCGCAGTGCTGGAAGCGACGGTTGCCGAATTTGGGGACCGGGTTGTCGGCATTCCCGGTGACATCAGCCAAGCGGATGGCATCCAGAAACTCGCTGACGAGATCGCAAAGCGCGAGACCCGCCTCGATATCCTCGTCAACAACGCGGGAGTTGCCTGGGGCGCAGAGTTTGAGGATTTCCCCGAAGTGGGCTGGGACAAGGTCATGGATTTGAACCTCAAGACGCCGTTTTTCCTCACGCAGAAGCTCCACAACTTGCTCAAGGCGGCGGCCAAGCCCGGCCAGCCGGCCAAGGTGATCAACGTCTCCTCAATCGATGGCATCCGCCCCAATCCGTGGGATACCTACTCCTATCAGGCTTCAAAGTCAGGGCTGATCCATCTGACCAAGCGAATGGCCGCGCGGCTGATCAAGGACAATATTGTCGTCAGCGGGATTGCACCGGGCGCATTCCCAAGCGAGATGAACAAGGCTGCGGCGAAAAATCCGGAAGGCTCGGCCAAAGGCATCCCGGCACAGCGGGTCGGGGTGGCTGAGGACATGGCAGCGGGCGCGATTTATCTGGCCAGCCGGGCAGGGGATTATGTAGTCGGCACCACGATCCCGATCGACGGCGGAATCGTCAATGCCTGGATTCCCAGCGAAGTGATCGATCCTTCAGGGCATTGAGTCAGGTTCACCCCCTCCCCTGAAGAGGGGGGCTATCGGATATTCACTTCAGCTCTCATTGTTCGTCATCCTGAACTTGTTTCAGGACCCATTTCCCGGAACACCCGCAGCGTGGTATTTGTGAGAATTCCTAGGGTCAGGACCTATTCGACTTGTTACGGGCTTGCGGCACGAGGGGCCCTGAAACAAGTTCAGGATGACGAACAATGAGAGCTGAAGTG
>JANMNP010000047.1:0-28682 GCA_031374105.1 Novosphingobium sp. | reverse complement strand
ACCCGTTAAAGGCTCAAAACCCACAAGTGCCAACGATAACGAAGCACTCGCAATCGCTGCGTAATTCTAGGGGCTAACGCCCTGAAGTTACAAAGCTAAGCGCGGTTGGACCGACCGGGCAACAGAACGGATTCCAGCGGTTCGGAGCGCACCGGGCAACAGAAGCGCTCCACTTTTACCGTATGATTTTCAGAAAACCGTCTCGGGCCGTTCGGCGAGGCGCTTTTCGTGCTTGAGGCAATCAAGAATTTTGACGCCCGCCATAAGCACCGCGAAAGTGCAGGCAAAAAACAGCAGCTTGCCGCCAAAGCCGGGGTACTGGACCAGATATACCTTCCCGCGCTCAACTGAGCCCAGCGCCAGAGCATAGATGATCAGATAGGCCTCCACAGGGGTCTTGATCTTGAACAGGCGGCCTATCTTGGCGAGCATCGGTAATCTTTCCTTAGGCATACTTATCAGCAATGATCATGCCAGTCGCAGCGCGGGGCGCAAGGCACTGGTTAATGGTGTGCCAAGTGTAAACAGCCCCGACAACAATCAGGCAAGTTCAGTAAGCCCCAGTTCGGCCAGCAGCGCGACACGAGCCTGAACCATCTGCTGCTCAAGTTGTGGCGAACCGAGGCCTGCCGGGTCAATCGCTTCGGGCCAGGTGGAGGCAATAACGCGCTCAATTCTTGCGGCTTTGTCCTCGTCGAGCAGAAAGCGAGGGTCGACGGTGGCTGGATCGGCCACTACGCGCAGGCGCAAACACGCAGGGCCGCCGCCGTTTGCCATCGATTGCCGTACGTCGACCGGCAGTACCCGGCGGATTGGTCCATTGCTGGCAATCATCTCGTCAAGCCAACTGCTGACAGAAGGCGTCTCCCATGCCTCCAGCGGGATCACCAGTGCCATCTCGCCAGCCGGCAAGGTCAGCAGCTGGGCATTGAACAGGTAGGATTTGATCGCATCAGCCAGACTGACCGCGCTGGCTGGGACCACAACAATCTCCGCTTCAGGCAATCTGGCGCGGATCGCCGCATAGGTGCCTTCAGGATCAGCAAAAGCCAGCTCATGGGTGAACAACACCCGCTCATTCGCCACAGTGACAACATCATTGTGAAAGGCTCCCGCCGCGATTGCTTCCGGGTTTTGTTCGACGAATAAGCTGCGGGCATCTTTGAGGCTATGGAGCCTTGCCACGGCGCGGCTGGCCTGCTCGTGCTGACGCGCGGGAAATGCTCCGCCGGTGCGGCCGTAAACAAAGATTTCCAGCCCCGGCGCGCCGTGCTCCGCGCACATCCGCATGTGATTCGCCGCGCCTTCATCGCCGAAGGTTGGCGGCACCGGATCGTGCAGCACAAAATGCGCCTGATCGGCAAAGCACAGTGCCAATTGCCGCATTGTATCTGGCCATTCCTGCGCGCGGTGCGGCATGGTCACCAGATTGGCCGGGGTCAGGTGACAACGCCCATCACCTGTATCGGGCGCGGGTGAAACGGTGGCGGCATTGGCTGTCCACATCGAGGAGGCAGACCATGCCGCGGCAGTCAGCCGATGGTCGGTGTCTGGTGCCGCGCCTAAGCCACTCAGGAAACTGGCGTTAGGCCGGGGCAGCGGCACGAAAAACCCCTGCGCCAGCCCCAACGCCAGATTGTGGCGCATCTTGGCCAGACCCTGCAAGGCCGCAGCGCGGGGGTAGGAAGTCTCGCCAGCATGGCTCGAAGACGCCAGATTTCCCAGGCTCAACCCGGCGTAATTGTGGCTTGGCCCGACGACGCCATCAAAGTTGATTTCGGTAAGAGCCATCTCAGCGCGCTACGGTCCAGACAGTGTCGCCGATCGCAACTCCCAGCGCGGCAGCCGCTGCGGCATCGAGCGCAATGCCATCGCCGCGCAGTTCAACGCTGGCGAAGGTACAGCGGAAGTCCGCCAGCTGCCCTGTGGCGGCCAGCACTCTGGTGCCCTCGGCAAGGTCAATCGCGACGACTTTGGCGCTTTGCGCATTGGCGATGCTTTCCACCTTGTCTGTGCGCGCCGTCATGGTCGGGCCGCCGTCAAAGATGTCGAGATAGCCTTCATAGGCATAGCCCTCAGCTTCGAGCATGCGCATCGCAGGGCGTCCGCTGGGATGCGGCAGGCCGATCACGCTGCGCGCAGCTTCGGGCAGCATCGCGATATAAATCGGGTGCTTGGGCATCAGATCGGCGATGAACTGGTTGCCGTTGATTGCGTTGAACCTATCGGCGTCCTGGAAATTCATCCCGAAAAAGCGCCCCGCTACCCCGTCCCAGAAGGGTGAACCGCCGCGCTCGTCGATTACCCCGCGCAGCTCCGCAAAAATCCGCTCGGAAAAGCGCGCCCGGTGCATGGCAATGAACAGATAACGGCTGCGCGCCAGCAACATGCCCAGCCCGCCCG
The DNA here is from genome assembly GCA_031374105.1 of Novosphingobium sp. GTDB lineage: Bacteria > Pseudomonadota > Alphaproteobacteria > Sphingomonadales > Sphingomonadaceae > Novosphingobium. Next base: position 26,279 of record JANMNP010000047.1, on the reverse strand, counting down.
CGCGCTCGGCCGGGTGCAGGAATAAGCCGCCAACCTCGCTGGCACCGTCCAGATCATTGACCAGATTGAGCATTTCGGCGCGGAAAGTGCGATCAAGCTCTTTGGAATATTGGGTCAGCGTTGTGAGGCGGTAAGAGTAGAACGGCCAGACCTTGCCGACACCGGTGAATATCTGGCAAGTGCCGCGCACCTCGCCGGTTTCGGCATTTTCAAGGATCATCAGGAACAGCTCGCCCGGCTCATAGTCGCCCGTGCGGGCAAACCCTTCGGCTGAATGCTCAAGCTTGACCGCGAGCGACTTTTTGTCGGGCGGCAGATTGGTGAAGCCGCCGCCGGTCAGCTTGGCCATTTCATACAGATGCTGAAGATCGCCCGGATTGGCGGCGCGAATGCGGAAGGTCAAAGGGCTTCTCCAAGGGCGAGACGGTGGAGCACAAGCGCGGATAATTTCGCGCGCTCCGCTAGCGAGGGGACGATCAGGAATTCATCCGCCGAATGGATCGAACCACCGCGTACGCCCATCGTATCGACCACTGGCACGCCGCAGGCCGCGATGTTGTTGCCATCGCAAACCCCGCCAGAGCTTTGCCAGCGGATCGGCTGGCCTAGCGCAGCGCCGCAGTCTTTGACCAGACCGAACAGGCGCTCAGCGGGCGGCGTGAGCGGCTTGGGCGGGCGGCTGATCCCCCCGTGCCGGTGGATTGAGACGTCATGTTTTGCCGAAATGTCAGCAATCAATCGAGTGACATCGCGCTCAAATGCCTCCGCGAGAGTAATCTCGCGCGGGCGAATGTTAAAGCGCAGCACGGCATGGTCGGGCACAACATTGTTAGCGCTGCCGCCCTCAATCCGCGCCGGATTGATCGCCAGCCCATCGCGCTCCAGCGCCTTCAGGCCCAAGGCCAGAGCGGCCGCCGCGACAATCGCGTTTCGCCCGTCCTCAGGATTGCGTCCTGCATGGGCGGCGCGTCCTGTGACGATGAGGCTGTAGTTTCCGCTTCCCCCGCGTGCGCCTGCCAGCGTGCCATCGGGCAGGGCCGAAGGCTCGTAAGTCAACGCTGCCAGCTTGCCCTTGGCTAGCGCGGTGATTAGCGGCGCGGACGAGAGACTGCCGGTTTCCTCGTCGGAATTGATCATCACATCATAGCCGATTGAAGCGGCTGCCGGGCTCCGTTCGAAAGCGGCGAGCGCAGCAAGGATAACGGCGATGCCGCCCTTCATGTCGGCGGTGCCAGGTCCGATCAGGGTTTCATCATCAAGCCAGCGCTGCGTCTGAAACGGGTGGTCCACTGCGAAAACGGTGTCCATATGACCGGTCAGCAGCATGCGGCGCGGCGCGGCGGGGCGAACCCTGAGGACCAAATGCTTGCCATAATCCATCGCCATTTCCCGCCCGTCAGCGGCGACGGCAGTGACGGGTGCGGGCTGTTCCATCGCAATTTCACCGGGAAGGGCTGCAAAAGCATCGGCGAGCAGCGCGGCCTGCTGCGCCAATCCGGTCAGATTGCCCGTGCCGGTGTTGATCGCGCTCCATGCTTGAACCTGTTCCAGCATCGGGCCGGAATCAATTGCGGCAATGAGCGCTTGCTCGTGTGTTGAAAGCTGTTGCATCTGCAACCGTCTCTAGCCGAGCGGGGTGAGCAGTCCAACCCCTCGCTCCCATGTCTGCCAACCGCTTTCTCGACATTGCCATCCCTTCGCAGTTGCGGCATAGGCCGGGCTATTCCTCCCCGGGGTTATCGTTCTCTTGCCGCACCGCCAAATCAGCGCTGCGGCTGAATGCAATGTGAGGTAAAATGAGCAATCGGGTTGAACTGTCCGGCCTAAGAGTTGACGCGCATCTGGCCGCGTTCATTGACACTGAAGTGCTTGGCCCGCTGGGGATAGTTCCGGCCACTTTTTGGTCCGGCTTTGCTGCGTTGACCGCCCGCTTCGTCCCGCAAAACCGTGCCTTGCTGGCCAAACGCGAAACGCTTCAGGCACAGATTGACGCTTGGCACGTTGCACGCGTCGGAAAGAATATAGACCCGGATGAATACCGCGCTTTCCTGACCCAGATCGGCTATCTGGTGCCCGAACCCGCACCCTTCAGCATCGCCACCCAGAACGTTGACCGCGAGATCGCCGGGATGGCCGGGCCGCAGCTGGTGGTGCCGGTGCTCAATGCCCGCTTCCTGCTCAATGCCGCTAACGCCCGCTGGGGCAGTCTTTATGATGCCTGGTACGGCACGGATGCGCTGGATGCCCCCGCTGCCTTGCCGGGCAGTTATGATGCGGCGCGCGGCGCGGCGGTGATTGAGGCTGGTCGCGCCTTCCTCGATCTTTCGGTGCCGCTTGATGGTATGAGCTGGTCCGATTGGGATGGCGCGGGCACGCCCCCGCTGGCTGATCCGGGCCATTATCTGGGCCACCGCCAAGGCGGGCTGCTGCTGTGTCAGCACGGCCTGCATATCGAGCTGGTGATGGATCGCAACCATCCGGTTGGCGCGAGTGACAAGGCCGGGATTGCCGATATTGTACTCGAATCCGCACTAACCACGATCTGTGATCTTGAGGATTCGATCGCTGCGGTCGATGCTGAAGACAAGCTGGCGGCCTACCGCAACTGGCTGGGAGTGATCCGCGGCGATTTGTCGGAAAGCTTCGAGAAAGGCGGAAAGGTGCAGACCCGCGCGCTTGATCCCGATCGGGAATGGACCGCCAAGGATAGTTCGCCGTTGACCTTGCCGGGGCGCAGCCTGCTGTTCGTCCGCAATGTCGGCCATCTGATGACCAATCCGGCGATCCTGCTGGCCGATGGGAGTGAAATTCCTGAGGGGATCATGGACGCCGTGATCACTAGCGCAGCAGGCGCGCAGGATGTCGCGGGGCTGGGCAAATATCGCAACAGTCATGAGGGCAGCATCTATATCGTCAAGCCAAAGATGCATGGGCCAGAAGAGGCAGCTTTCACCAATTCGCTGTTTGATGCTGTGGAAGATTTGCTCAGCCTGCCGCGCCACACCATCAAGGTAGGCGTGATGGATGAGGAACGCCGCACTTCCGCCAATCTCGCCGCCTGCATCCATGCGGTGAAAGACCGGATCGTGTTCATCAACACCGGCTTCCTTGATCGGACGGGGGACGAGATTCACACCTCAATGCGCGCCGGGCCAATGATCCGCAAGGCCGAGATGAAGGCCAGCAGCTGGATCACCGCCTATGAAAAACGCAACGTCACCATCGGGCTTGCCTGCGGACTTTCGGGCAAGGCGCAGATCGGCAAGGGGATGTGGGCCGCGCCAGACCGGATGCATGCGATGATGATCGAAAAGATCGGCCATCCGCGTTCCGGCGCCAATACTGCATGGGTGCCATCGCCGACTGCCGCGACGCTTCATGCGATGCACTATCATCAGGTCGGGGTGTTCGATGTGCAACGCGATCTGGCCAATGAGGAGATCCCATCATTAGACGCACTGCTGACGGTGCCGCTGGCGCAGGGCGTGAACTGGTCCGAAGATGAGGTGCGCGAGGAGCTCGAGAACAACGCCCAAGGCCTGCTCGGCTATGTGGTGCGCTGGATCGATCAGGGAATTGGTTGCTCAAAAGTGCCGGACTTCAACGACATCGGCCTGATGGAAGACCGCGCAACACTGCGCATTTCCAGCCAGCACATGGCCAACTGGCTGCTCCACGGCGTGTGCAGCAAGGAACAGGTGATGGCCTCGCTGCAGCGCATGGCGGCAAAGGTAGATGCGCAGAATGCGGGCGACCCACTGTATCAGCCGATGGCGGGGAAGTGGGATACCAGCATGGCCTTTCAAGCTGCGTGTGATCTGGTGTTCAAAGGCGTCGAACAGCCCAGCGGCTATACCGAACCATTGCTGCATAGCTGGCGGCGGAAGGTGAAGGGCGGCTAAAAGCCGATTCTGTCATAGCAGCCCCCCTACTTGTCTCGCGGCCGCTCCATCAGATCAAGGCGCCGCGCTGTCACCAGCGTTTGCTTGATAAACAACCCGATCAATAGCGCCGCTGCCGCACCGACGAAGATGTCGAACCCGGAGTAGGGCGCAAACCAGCCCGGTTCATGGCCCAGCCACAGCATCGCGATTGTTAACCCGATCAGCACGAAGCGCAGCTCGGTTGGCCCGCCAAACAGGTAAGACAGCTTGAGCTCACCCAGCACACGCGCCGAAAGGTAAGCGTGGATCGAGAGCAGCAGGTATCCGGCCAGCGCGAATAGCGCGACACCTAGGCTGACATAGGGACTGATTCCCATCCCGCCGAGGATCAGCAGGATCACCAGCCCGTCCATGCTATGGTCGATGAAATAGCCGTATTTGGGACGTTCGGTCTTGCGCCAGCGAGCGAGGCTGCCGTCCATTGAATCCCCGAACCATTGCACGACATAGCCGATGAACGTCAGCCACAGGGTTTGCGGCTGCCAAACGCTACCGACATAACCGAGGAACACCACAAACGCGCCGAACACGCCAAAGCCGGTGAGCTTGTCGGGGGTTACCCAATTTGGCATCCGGGCGCACAGCCAGTTCAGAATCTGGCGCTCAGTTGCTGCCATCATGTTCTGCTGGATCCGATCCAGTGGCGGCGGCGGGTTAGGGCTGTCGGGCGTCATAACCAGACTATTGGCGCACAAGCTCGGTTAGGCAAGAACCGAACCCGACAACACCCGCGCCACGCTGACGAACTCCGCGACACTAAGCGTCTCTGCCCGCCGGGCCGGGTCAATCCCCAGCGTTTCCAATGCAGAGAGCGCGCCTGGCAGGCCTTTCAAACTCTGCCGCAGCATCTTGCGCCGTTGGCCGAAGGCGGCTTCGGTGACGCGCTCAAGCATTCTTGCAGAGACACCTTCAGGCATAGCATTTGGCACCACATGGATGATCGCCGACATCACCTTTGGCGGCGGGGTGAAGGCGCTGCGGTGGACTTTCATCGCGAGCTTTGCTTCGGCGCGCCACTGGGCCAGAACCGCCAGTCGGCCAAAGGCACTGCCGCCCGGTTCAGAGATGATCCGCTGGGCAACTTCCTGCTGAAACATCAGCGTCAGCGAGCGCCATCGGGGCGGCCATGCCTCGCCTCCCAGCCAGCCCACGAACAAAGCAGTGCCGATGTTGTAGGGAAGATTGGCAACAATATCATAGGGTTCGGTGAACAGTGTCGCTGGATCAATCTTCAGCGCATCGCCCGCGATCACGGTGAGCTGACCGGGAAAGGCGTCGACCAATTCGGCCAGCGCGGGCAGGCAGCGTCGGTCCATTTCAATCGCGGTTACCCGCGCTCCGCCGCGCAGCAGTGCGCGGGTCAACCCGCCGGGGCCGGGGCCGATTTCCAGCACCGCGCGGCCGTTGAGATCGCCGGGAATTTTGGCAATCCGGGCCAGCAATTGTTCGTCGAACAGGAAGTTCTGGCCCAGCGCTTTGGTGGCAAAAAGTCCGTGCGCGGCAATGACTTCACGCAGCGGGGGAAGGGTCATTGTCCGGCCCGCCGGGTAGCACATTCCCCGGCCATGCGGATCGCGGCGATGGTCGCTCCGGCATCGGCGATCCGCTTGCCCGCGATGGAAAAAGCGGTGCCATGATCGGGCGAAGTGCGAATGATCGGCAGACCCAGCGTGATGTTGACGCCATTATCAAAATCTAGTGCCTTCAACGGGATAAGTGCCTGATCGTGATACATGCACAGCGCCACATCATAGGTTGAACGGGCGCGGGGGGCGAATAATGCGTCGGCCGCATGGGGGCCGGTGGCGTCGATCCCGGCGGCGCGCAATGCCGCAACAGTAGGCGCGATGATCCGCGCTTCCTCATCGCCAAAGCGCCCATCCTCGCTGGCATGGGGGTTAAGTGCGGCGATGGCCAAACGGGGCGAGATGATCCCGAAATCACCCTGCAACGCGCCCGCAACGATCCTGCAACGCCGCTCAATCAGTGCGCTGGTCAGCGCAGATGGAACTTCGCTCAGCGCGATGTGAACGGTCAGCGGCACGGTTCGCAGATTTGGCCCCGCCAGCATCATCACAGCATCTTCCGCAACAACCCCGCAAGCGGCAGCAACAAATTCGGTCTGGCCGGGGAAATTGAAACCCACCTCGGCCAGCAAGGACTTGGCGATAGGCCCGGTCACGATACCACTCGCCGCTCCCGATACCGCAAGCCGGGTAGCCTCGGTCAGCGAAGCCAGCGCAAGCACTGCCCCGGCGCGGTTTGGCTGGCCGGGGAGGTATTGGCCATCCAGATCGCCCTGGACTGGCAAAGCTGACGCGAAGGCATCCGCCGCTTCGCCAGGTGTAGCAACACGCCTGATCGGCAGGTCTATTCCCCGCGCTGCTGCAGCCTGCGCCAAAAGCCCCGCACCGCCCATCACGAAGAAGGGGGGGAGTCGATCTTCACCGCGCCGCGCCCATGCTTCGGCGATGAGCTCAGGTCCAACTCCAGAGGGATCGCCGAGCGAAATTGCGAGCGGCGATTCCCCCGGGGCGGTCATGGCTGGATCAATTGTAGTCGATCACCGCATCGCGGCGAAGATCGCGCAGATAGGCCTGGGCGCGCTTGTTGACGCGATCATCTTCCATCTGTTGCTGAAGCTGCTCAAAGTTTGGCCCGGATTCGAACTGCGGATCATCCCGGCCGCACAGCATCAGAACCCGCACACCTTCGGCTACCGAGCCAAACGGTGGGGTGCTCTCGCCAATGCTCAGGCCCAGGATCATATCCTGGAGAGCCTGGGGCAGATCGCGTGCCTTCAACTGATCATTGCCAACCACTTGCGCCCCGGCTCCGGCAGCGATCGCATCAACCGTGCCGCACCCTTGCGCGGCCTGCATGGCTTCGGCGAACAGCTTGGCCTTGGCAGTCGCCTGCGGTTCGGTCGTGCCAGCGGGGAAGCTGATCGATACCTGCTTGAGGCTAAGGATCGCATCGCGCGGATCGGCGGTCAGAACCTGACGCTTGTCGATCAGGTATAGGATCGAAAACCCGCCGCGGATTTCAACCGGCCCAACCAGCTGCCCGGGCGCCAGTTCGCGGGCCGCTGTCGCTAGCTCTGCGGGCAGCTGAGCGAGACGAATCCAGCCCAGATCACCGCCAACCGCCGCGGTCGAGGCTTCGGAGAACTGACGGGCATAGCCAACAAAGCTGGCGCCATTGCGCAACTGTTCGACGATTCGCTTGGCGTTGTCGAACACCGCAGTCTGGCTTTCAGGCGTTGATGAGAGAAATATTTCCCCGATCCGGTATTCCTCGGTGCCCTTGGCCGCCTGAAGCCGCGCCAGCATTTCCTTCACTTCTTCGTCGGCAACATTGACGAACGGCTGGACATTGCGGCCCAGCACCCGCTGCCACGAAAGTTCGCCACGGATCTGGCGCTTGAGCGAACCGGAAGATGAACCAATCTTGGTCAGATAGGCATCCATTGCCTTGGGGTTCTGCTTGAAACTTTGCTGCCCGACACGGGCATAGGTCTGTTCCACATCATCTTCGTCAACCGAGATGTCTTCGGCCTTGGCAGCCTGAATTTGCAAGGTTTCATCGATCAGATTGCGCAGAACTTGCAGGCGAAGCCGTTGCAATTCCTCGCCAACAACCGCGCCCTCGCTGGCACTGACCACCAGCGCGACACGCTGATCAACGTCGGTGCCTGTAATGATATCGCCGTTGACCACTGCTGTAGCACGGCGATGGTTGGGATCATTCTTGCCGTAAATCGTTACATTTTCAGGGATCGAAATCGCCCCCTGCGGGGCGGAATCCTGCGCGATAGCACCGCCAGTTATGGCGGCAGCAAATCCAAGCGCCAAAGCGGCCCGGGCCGAAAAGCGGAGAGACAATGTGTGTGTCACCGTGAACCAATTCCTATCTGCGGCACCGAAAAGCCGGGCCGAACTTGCCCCGCGCAATGATGCCGGGCGGCTTAACCAAAGCTGAGCAGCCGCCGGATAGCGCTTTTGTGACGGACTGCCAACTGGGGAGGTAATATCGTTGATACCGATCTGCCCGTCTCCTTGAGGGGAGGGCTATCGCATTTGAAAAATCACACCTCATTCGTCACCCTGAACTTGTTTCAGGGCCCATTTCGCACCCCGTGCCGCCCCTCGAGTTTTCGAGGTTGCTGGCGTAATTCCGCCAAGCATACTGGCACTGGACGTGAGGTTTGATAGGCCCTGAAACGAGTTCAGGGTGACGGGTAAAGTTAGATTTGGGGCCTATGCGACAACCCCTCCCCTGAGACGCAGTCGAGCGTAGCTCAACAGGAGGGGCTTAAGGGTTTCCGCGATAGCCCTACCTAAAACCCAAGTTCCGCAACGCCACGTGGATCTGGAAAGTATTGCCCTTTTCCGCATCGCCCGTCGCCACAAAGTCGCGCCGCCAGGTTAGTGCCAGCTCAAGGCAATCATCCTGGTATGCGACGCCTATCCGGGTCCGCAGGGCTTGAAATCCGTCGGCAGTCAGGGTCGGATCCTCGTCCCGATTGGTCAGGTTGAACACGCCAGAGCCAAACAGCGACCAATATCGCGCAAAGGCGACCCGGCCTGCAATGCGCAATTCCTCACGGTCCTTAAGGTCTTCCAGTCCCGCGCCAATATTGCGGTCAAGCCGGAGATAGCCGATCTCGGCATAGGTCCGCTGGGTGCCGATGGTAGCATCAAATTCATTGCGGCGGACTGCGAAATTATCCTTGTCGAGCCGGAAGCGGTGGGTGAGCTTGACGAAATCGCGATAGCGCACTTCGGTTCTGCCAACGATGTCTGACAGCCGGTTTGAAAGGCCGGTGCCATCGGGTAGCAACGTAGGATCGCGGGTCAGGCGATAGGATTGCCCGATCGTAGAGGCCACTCGCCAGCCCGGCCGATCGAACTGCCAATCGAGGCCATAGGTGAAACGCACCCCATCTTCGATCCGGTCATAGCCGGGGAAGCGGTTGAGCGCGAAAAGGTTGCTATCCTCTAGATCAATCGCGCGGGCATCTTCATTGGGCACGGTCAGATTGGCAAGTTTTGGACTGGCGACGATCTGAAAGCGCGGGGTCAGTACCTGAGTGCCGCCGGCAAAGCGCCCGACCAGCGGCCATTTCACATCAACCGCAGCGCTCGCCACGGCGCGCGATTGCCATCCCGGATTGCCGCGGTAAATCGCTGTCGCGGTCAGATTGTTTTCATCGGAGTGGTAAACATCGCCGCGAACCAGCGCGGTGAATGTCACTTCCTGGCCCATTTTGGTCAGCCGCCGCATATCCCAGCGGGCGCTGGCAAAGGCGCGCTGCGTATCCTGCCCGGTGGTCCTTGTGATGGCCAGACTGTTGGCTTGAAGTTCCAGCTTGCCGCCAAAAACCGGATCGGCGATCCGGCGGCGATAGTCGATCACGGGCAGTGCAACCGGAACCTGACCCTGACTGTCGCCTACCCGCAGGGTCTGCGTTGCCCAGCCTGCGATCGATAGATAGCTATTGTCGTCCATCCGCTCGACATTGATCATCGAGCGTAGCCGATCATCGCGGCTGATGTCGTAACGGCGCAGGAAGGTGCGGTCAGAGGCGATCCGGGCGGTTCCGGTCACACTCCAGTGCGGCGAAAGCTGAAACTTGCCATTGGCGAAGAAATAGCCGCGAAATTCAGTCTGCTGGTCACCCGCCGCCCCAGAGACGGAAATGCGCTTGCTGCGCGTCGCATAGCCGGTGACCTGATAAGCGCCCGTTGTTGTCAAGGCGCGGTATTGCGCGGAAACCATCGGCAGTGCGTCGGTATAGACATACCCCGTTATCGCAATGTCGCGGTTATCGGCCAGGCGCTTGTAATAGGTCTCGTTAAATTCGACACCGTTTGACGCAGACAGGCGCACATCGGGGATCAGCAGGCCTGAAATAGCCCGCCCATCAGTGGCTACCACCAGGCCCGGTAGCGGCATCAGCCGCACGCCGAACAGTTCCAGCCGTGCGCCGTTGAAGCGGACTGTTTTCAGTTTGGGGTCGTAGATCACCCGCTTGGCAGTGATCCGCCAGCTTGGGTTGCGCGGGCAGCCTTTGTCATCCTCAACCGCGCAGGCGCTGTAGGCCGCGTTGCTGAGAATGGCGGTGCCATCAGCTCCCTGCTCACCCTTGGCAGCGACCAGTCGTCCGCCCTCGCGCAGCGCCAGCAGCATGTTTTCCATTGCTCCGGCCTTGAACTCGTCGTCCAGCTCAACCTTGTCGCTGAACAGCTGATTGCCATCAGCGTCGACGAACCGGATGTTGCCACTGGTGAAGATCTGGCCAGTCTTGCGATTCCATGTGACCTTGTCGGCGCGCACCGACTGGCCATCGCGGCGCAGAATAACATTTCCACTGGCGATGACGCTGTCAGTTTCATTGTCATAGGCGATGCTATCTGCCTCAAACCCGATCGGACCGCTTAGATCCGCAGTGCGTGAACTGGCCGGGGCCGGAGCAGGGGCCGCGTCCTGCGCAAATGCTGGGCAACCGAGCAGCGCCAGAGCAACGGCTGACGCCAAGGCTGGAACATCCGCGCAGCGGCGGAGCAGGGTTCGGTCACAGAATTGCAGAACAGGCTGCACGGCAGGGAGCATGGCTTGCCTATCGCACTGCCCGCGCCTAACTGCAATCCGCAGTAATGATCGGTAGCAACAGACTGCCGAAAATCGCAAATTTACGTGGGAGCCAGCATGAAAATCGAATTCGTCGAAGCGCCAACTGGCGCCGCTTCCCGGTTAATCGCGCGTCTGGCCGTGCAGGATGCTCTGCCGGCAGACCTGGACCCGGTGTTGATTGAGGGCGCGCGCGCATCGCGGTTTACGGGCAAAGTTGGCCAGATTCACGAAGGTTTCGTTGCCAAGGACGGCGCGGTGGCGCGGAATGCGCTGGTCGGCACTGGCGAGGCGAACGCCAAATCGCGCGGAGCATCGATGGAACGTGCTGGGGCGGCGCTGACCGCCAAATATCTCACCTCTGGCGAGACAGCTTTGATCATCGACCTTTCGGGAAGCCGTGTTTCGGCTGAAGAAGCCGCGGCGCTGTTGCTGGGCGCGCGGCTGCGCGGCTGGCGCCATGACCAATATCGTACGCGCCTGCCGGAAGACCAGAAGGCCAGTCTGGCAACCATCCAGATGGTTGGTGCTCCGGCTGGAACTGCCGAGGCATGGGCTATTGAAGCCTCGCTGGCAGACGGTGTCGAGTTCACCCGCGAGCTGGTGACCGAGCCTGCCAACATCATCTATCCCGAAAGCTTCGTCGCCCGCTGCCGTGCCCGGATGGCAGGGACCGGGATCGAGATTCGCGTGCTCGAAGAGGGCGAGATGCAGGCGCTGGGCATGGGCGCGCTGCTGGGCGTGGCTCAAGGCTCGGCTCAGTCACCCCGGCTGTTGGTGATGGAATGGAACGGCGGCGCAGCGGGTACAAAACCGATCGCTTTTGTCGGCAAGGGCGTGACCTTTGACACCGGCGGCATCTCGATCAAACCGGCCGCGGGCATGGAAGATATGAAGTGGGATATGGGCGGGGCCGGGGCGGTTGCCGGCGCGATGCTGGCGATGGCCCTGCGCAAGGCCAAGGCCAATGTGATCGGCGTCTGCGGGCTGGTTGAGAATATGCCCGATGGCAATGCCCAGCGGCCCGGCGATGTCGTCACCTCAATGTCCGGCCAGACGATCGAGGTTATTAACACCGACGCCGAAGGGCGGCTGGTGCTGTGCGATGCGATCACCTGGGTGCAAAAGGAGTTTTCGCCCACAGCAGTCATTGATCTCGCCACCTTGACCGGCGCGATCATCATTTCGCTGGGCACCGAACATGGCGGGATTTTCTCCAACGATGATGTCCTTGCCGGCAAGCTGCTGGCGGCGGGGGATGCCTCGGGCGACAAGCTGTGGCGGATGCCGCTGGGCGCTGCTTATGACAAGCTGATCGACAGCCCGATTGCCGATATGAAAAACGTCGGACCCCGCGAAGGCGGCTCGATCACGGCGGCGCAGTTCATCCAGCGCTATGTCGACAAGGGCACCCCTTGGGCACATCTCGATATTGCAGGCATGGTCTGGGCCTCCAAGCCCGGGGCAACCTGGGACAAGGGCGCAACCGGTTATGGCGTGCGAGTGCTCGACCGGTTCGTGCGTGATAATCTTGAAGGCTGACGGGATTGCGCGTCGATTTCTATCAGCTGAGCCGTGATCCTGCCGAAGCTGCGCTGCCCTTGATCGCGCGTGCCACACTGGCTGCGGGCGAGCGGTTGCTGGTGGTATCGGGCGATGATGCCCAGCTGGTGCGGATTAGCGAGGAACTCTGGACCAGGTTGCCCGAGAGCTTCCTGGCTCACGGGTTTGCCGGAAGTCCCCAGCAGGAACGCCAGCCGATCCTGCTGTCCGATCAGACTGAAGCAGGCAATGGCGCGAACTACATCGCCTTGGCCGATGGGGTGTGGCGCGATGGCGCGAATGAATTTGCCCGCGCGTTCCTGCTGTTCGATGCCGCCACTCTTGATGCTGCCCGCGCAACATGGCGGATGCTGGGGGAGCGCGACGGGGTAGAGCGCAAATTCTGGAAGCAAGATGGCGGCAAATGGGTCGAGGGGCCATAACGTCGTAACCTTGCAGCGCAGCATTATCCCGGCTAGGGGCGCGCCAACTCTCCCATAACAACAAACCTCGCAAGGAACTCCCCATGGCGGTTACCCGCACCTTTTCGATCATCAAGCCCGATGCCACTCGCCGCAATCTGACCGGTGCGGTCACCAAGATGCTGGAAGAAGCGGGCCTCCGCGTCGTCGCTTCAAAGCGCATCCAGATGAGCCGCGCGCAGGCCGAAGGTTTCTACGCGGTCCACAAGGAACGCCCCTTCTTTGGTGAGCTGGTCAGCTTTATGATCAGCGGCCCGGTGGTGGTCCAGGTGCTCGAAGGCGAAAACGCCATGCAAGCCAACCGCGACATCATGGGCGCGACCAACCCTGCGAATGCCGAACCGGGCACGATCCGCAAGGAACTGGCCGAAAGTATTGAAGCCAATTCGGTCCACGGCAGCGACAGCGATGAAAACGCCGCGATTGAGATCGCTTACTTCTTCAAGTCGGAAGAAATTGTGGGCTGATCGGCGCAAAAGCTGATTTCATAAGGGCCGCCGGAGCGATCCGGCGGCCCTTTTTGTTGTAACCGCTCGCGGTGATGGTAGACTGCCACTGCGGTCGCGTCGCTGGGGATAGTATTATGGCAAGTGCGGCCGATGGTCTTGCGCAGGCAAGCAAAACCGATTCTCCCTTGGCCGGACTGATCGACCGGTGGATCTACGTCTTCATGGCGGCGTTGTTCGTGGCGACAGCGCTTGCTGGCTTCATCCCGGATTCGCTGGGCAAGATCGCTGCGGTTGAGGCCGGGCAGCGCGCAGCTTTTCCGCCCGTGCTGCATGTCCATGCGGTGCTGATGGGCACATGGCTGATGTTGCTGTTGGCGCAAACCACGCTGATGGCCACGGGTAATTCCCGTCATCACCAGAAACTGGGGATTGCGTCGTTTCTGCTGGCTCCGGCAATCATCCTGAGCGGATTTGTGCTGGTGCCGACAATCTATGCCCAGGTCTGGAACGCGGCTGCCTCGGCACTGCCAGAAATGGCGGAGCAGAAACGCGGCCTTCTTGCCATCAGCACCAATATCATCCTGCTCCAATCGCGCGCTGGTGTGGTGTTTGCGCTGTGCGTCGTGCTTGCGTTGCGCGCCCGTCGGGTGGATTCAGGCTTTCACAAACGTATGATAATCCTCGCCACTTTGACGCCGCTGGGAGCTGCGATAAACAGAATCACCTGGCTGCCGAGCGCCATGCCTGCAAGTCCGCTTTCGCTGGATATTTTCATACTGATTTTGCTCTTGCCGATGTTTGTGTGGGATCTTTTCAGACTGGGGCGGGTGCACCGCGCCTACATCGTCTGGCTCGCTCTATGGCTGCCCGCTTCAATTGCGATCCAGCTGTTGTGGGGTTCAAGCTGGTGGCAAGCCGCAGGGCAGACCTTGATGGGCTATCCCTGACTCTAGCCAGCAGCAATTCGTTGGAGTAGAAGCTGCTTGCTCGCCCAGACGTCAGTGCTGGAATGGGCATCATGGGCCGCATAGCAACCTCAACTGGGGAGGGTTCTATGACACGTGCATTTTTGATGGTGATAGCAGTTGCCTGCTACTCCGCTTTTTTTCTTTCATTCGTCTATCTCGTAGGTTTCGTTGGGAATTTCCCCGGCCTGCCCTCAACCGTCGATCATGGTCCAGCAGCTCCTGTGATGATGGCGGTGCTGATTGATCTGGCGCTTATCGCCTTATTCGGCATCCAGCACAGCGTGATGGCGCGCAGCGGCTTTAAGGCGGCGTGGACGAGAATCGTTCCCGCACCGATCGAACGCAGCCTCTATTGCCTCGCTTCAGCATTGGCGCTCGCGGTTATGTTCCTCTTCTGGAAGCCAATCCCGCAGGTGATCTGGGATGTCCGGGGTAGCGGGTTTGGCATGGTGCTATTGATGCTGTTCGGGCTTGGCTGGCTGATAGTTTTCATCAGCACCTGGCTGCTCAGCCATTTTGATCTGTTCGGGCTGGCGCAGACCTGGAGGAATCTCACCGGCGCTGCAGAGCCTGCGGATGATTTCAAGACTCCCGGCTTTTACCGGCTGGTTCGCCACCCAATCTACACCGGGTTCTTCCTGGCCTTCTGGGCAACGCCGATTATGACGCTGGGCCATCTGGTGCTGGCCGCCGGAATGACCGTCTATATATTGATCGGCATCAGCTATGAGGAGCGCGATCTGATGGAGCGGTTTGGCAGCCGCTATGCCGAATATCGGGGCAAGGTTGGGATGCTGATCCCGGGAATGGGCAAGCGCAGCTAGAAGACGTCAGCCACATCCAGCAGCGCGGTCAGTTTCTTCGGGGCTGACATGCGCCAGCTGCGGTGCAGCTTCTCGTCGATGCCGTCCCAGTCATTATCGCCCAGATCAAGTCGGATCGCGATCCAGCTATCGCCGAAATAGGCGGGGCGGTAATAGCGCTCGGGATCGTTTTCGATCAGCTGTTGCTGCTCGTCCAGCCCGCTGACTTTGACCAGTAGCGCCAGCTTGCCATCGCCGTGATGGTCTTGCGACACATAGGCGAATTTCTTGCCCTTGATCACCCCGAAACAGGCCATGCCGTGGGATAGCACTTCATCCGCCTCAGGCAGGGTCAGGACTATCTCGCGGACCCGGCCAACCAGATGTTCGGGCGATGCCTCGCGGCTGACCAGTTCAGCAAGGCAGCGCGAATAAAGCTGGTGCTCGGCGATCAACACCCGCGCGGCGAGGGTCTCGGTGGTGTCACCTTGCAGGATCGCAACCGCCGTCTGGCCCAGCACCGGGCCATCATCCAGTTCTGCAGTCACCAGATGGACGGTGCAGCCACCATGGCTGTCCCCCGCTTCAAGCGCGCGGGCATGGCTGTGCAGGCCAGTATATTTGGGCAGCAGCGAGGGGTGGATATTGACCATCCGGCCTTGCCACTGGCCGACAAATCCGGGCGTGAGAATGCGCATGTAACCGGCCAGCGCGACATATTCCGCGCCGCTTTGCCGGATTGCAGCATCCATAGCCAGATCGTGTTCGGCGCGGTCCATACCCTTGTGGGACAGGGCTAAAGTGGGAACGCCTTCTGCCGCTGCCAGCGTCAGTCCAGAGCTATCCGGATTGTTGCTGGCAACCAGCGCAATCTCGAACGGGCAGTCTGCCGCGCGGCTGGCATATAGCAGCGCCGCCATATTGGTGCCGCTACCGGAGATGAGAACGGCGACGGGGGTGCGGGGTTCGCCCATCAGATCCTCCCCATTTTTGCCAAGCACAAATGGGGAGGTGGCAGCCCTTCAGGGCTGACGGAGGGGTATCTGCGCTGCCGTCGAAACCCCTCCGTCAGTCGCCAGGCGACTGCCACCTCCCCATTTGCGCTGACGCGAAAATGGGGAGGATCAAGGTCAGGCAAGGTGCTCTGCACTCCAGCTCTCCCGCGCGGACCAGGTCTCGGTGCTGCCTTGCACTGTGCAGCCGCGCGGCCCCGGTTCGATTGTGCCGATAACATGAACGGTCTCTCCCGCTGCGGTCAGATCGGCGATCACGCTTGCCGAATCATCTGCCGCAACGGCCAGAACCATGCCGATCCCGCAGTTGAAAGTCCGCGCCATTTCGGCAGGTTCAATATGGCCTTGCGCCTGCAAGAAGGCCATCAGACGCGGCTGTTCCCAGCTATCTGCATCGATCCGGGCATGGAGCCCTTCCGGCAGAACACGCGGGATATTTTCCAGCAGCCCGCCGCCGGTGATGTGGGCGAGGGCGTGGATTTTACCCGCCCGCACGGTCGGCAGCAGGCTTTTGACGTAAATCCGGGTCGGCGCAATCAGATAGTCGATCAGTAGCCGATCGGGATCGAACAGTGCCGGGCGGTCCAGCTTCCAGCCCTTGTCCGCCGCCAATCTGCGCACCAGCGAATAGCCGTTGGAATGAACACCTGAGCTGGCAAGGCCCAGCAGCACATCGCCCGCTGCCACCCGATCACCGGTCAACTGCTCGCCGCGCTCCACCGCGCCGACGCAAAAGCCTGCCAGATCATAGTCGCCAGCGGCATACATTCCCGGCATTTCCGCCGTCTCGCCGCCGATCAGCGCGCAACCGGCAATCCGGCAGCCCTCGGCAATCCCGGCGACAACGCGGGTTGCGACACCATTATCGAGCTTGCCGGTGGCGAAATAATCGAGGAAGAACAGAGGCTCAGCCCCCTGCACGATCAGATCATTGACACACATGGCGACCAGATCGATCCCGATCTGGTCGTGGCGGTCATGATCGATTGCCAGCTTGACCTTGGTTCCGACCCCATCGTTGGCGGCAACCAGCAGCGGATCCTTGTAGCCCGCCGCGCGCGGATCGAAGAAGCCGCCAAAGCCGCCAAGTTCGGCGTCTGCGCCGGGACGGGCGGTTGATTTTGCGAGCGGACCGATTGCCTTGACCAGAGCGTTTCCGGCAGCAATCGAGACGCCAGCCTGTTCATAGCTGTAGCTCTTTGGGGGTGCGTTATTGGACATCAAAATGCGCCTAACGCTTTACAGCTTGGATTTCCATGACCGTTTGGGCAAAAGGCCTGTGATTTCCCCGATGACCATTAAAGCCCCATCTCTTTTTCTGCGGTCTTACCGCCCCGGCCCGGCCGCTTCGCTGCTGGGCGCGCTGCTGCTTGCGCTGGCTGTGGCGCTGATTCTGATTGGTCCGGCCCGGCTGATCGCGCAGGTTGAAGGTGATCGCGGGATTCAGCCCGTCGCCAGCACAACCGATATTGAAGTGAACGGGATTGCCGTCAACACCACTGGCAAGGATGGGCAGGAGGCCCGTCTGGCTGGCTGGAAACTGGCGCAGCGGCTGGCCTGGGCCAAGGCTGGCGGGCCGCAGATTGGTGACGGACAGATCGACAGTATGGTCTCTGCTGTGGTGATTGAGCGGGAGCAGATCGGGCCAAAGCGATACATCGCAACGCTTGGCGTGATCTTCGACCGCTCCCGGGCCGGGCAATTTTTGGGCGGCACGGATGGCACACGCGCGCACTCTGCGCCGATGCTGGTGATCCCGGTGCTCTATTCGGGCGGCGCAGCGCAAGTTTTTGAAGTGCGTTCACCCTGGCAAAAAGTCTGGGCGGGGTTTCGCGCCGGGGCCAGCTCAATCGATTATGTCCGCCCATCGGGATCGGGCGGCGAATCGCTGCTGATCACTGCCGGGCAACCGGGCAGACGCAGCCGGACCTGGTGGCGCAATATGCTGGATCAGTTTGGCGCGGCAGATGTCATCATGCCGATTGCCCGGCTGGAACGCCAATGGCCGGGCGGCCCGGTGCGCGGCACTTTCACGGCGCGCTATGGTCCTGACAATAACTTCCTGTCGAGCTTCAACCTGACTGCCAATGACGAGGCCGGGGTTCCGGCGATGTTGGCGCAGGCGGTGGTGCGGCTTGATCAGATTTACAGTCAGGCGCTGGCCGATGGATTGCTGCGCCCCGATCCCACGCTGGTGCCAGACCGGCCGCTGCTCGATCCGCTGCTGGCGGCACTGATCGCGCAGGGCAAGCAGGCCGATGCTGCCAAGTCTGCCACGCCAGACGCCTCCGCCTCTGCCTCGCCGGGGGCCGAAGCAAGCCAGGCTGCGGCGGCTACCAGCACCTTCACCGTGCAGTTTGCTTCGCCTGATGCCGCTTCGGTCGATGCGGCGCTTGGCGCAGTGCGCAGCGCTTCGGGGGTGCAGGGGGCGTCAACCACCAGCCTTGCGCTGGGCGGCACTTCGGTGATGCGGGTCAGCTATGCAGGCGAGCTGTCGGGACTGGCGGCGGCGCTGCGAGCCAAGGGCTGGCAGGTTGCGGTGGGCAGCAACGCACTCAGCATCCGGCGCTGATGTCCCAGATCGCGCTACCGCTCGTGGCCAGTGCGGCCTCGGGGCCGTCCCGGATCGTGGTCGGCGCGGCCAATTCTGCTGTGATTGAGGCCTGCGCGGCAGCGGCAAGCTGGCCGTTTCGCACCGCTGTGCTGTTTGGCCCGCCGCGCTCGGGCAAGTCGCTGATCGCGCATTGGTTTGACCTGAGCGGCGCAGGTGAGGCGATCGATGATGCCGACCGTATGGATGAGACTGAGCTGTTTCACCGCTGGAACCGCGCTCAGGAAAGCGCCTTACCATTGCTGCTGGTCAGCAGCGCCGGTGAGGGGGAATGGCAAGCCGCGCTGCCCGATCTTGCCTCACGCCTTGGGGCCGCGCTGCACCTCACCATCGGCGCGCCCGATGATGCCATGCTGGGGGAGCTGATTGCGCTGCATGCCGAGCAGCGGGGCCTCATTCTAGGCGAAGATGCCGCCGCCTATCTTGTGCCACGCACTGAGCGTAGCCACATAGGGGTGGAACGGTTGGTTGAGACGATTGACCGCTTAAGCCTTGAGCGCAAGCTGGCACCCACTCTGACGATCTGGCGTGATGCGCTGGAAATCGTCATGGGGGCCAGCCAGCCGCGCTTGATCTGAAGCATCGTGCGAAAAAGTGGGAACCGGTTTTTCGCAACAAGCGATGCGACAACAAAAACTCAGAGCACACTGCTTGCTCTGATGGCCCTTTAATGGGAATAGGGGGAACGATGCCCGCTGGACTGAACGCCTATCTGGACTCAATTGTCGCGCGCGATCCCTCAACCCGGTCGCGCTGGGAGGTGCTGTTGTATCCCGGTGTCTGGGCTTTGGGCCTGCACCGCGTGGCGCATTGGCTATACGATGCGCAGCTCTATTTCCTCGCCCGGCTGGTCAATCACGTCAGCCGCTTCCTGACCGGGATAGATATTCATCCCGGCGCGCAGATCGGGCGGAACTTCTTCATCGATCACGGCTTTGTCGTGATCGGCGAGACGGCAGAGATCGGCGATAATGTCACGATGTATCAGGGTTCAACCCTGGGCGGGACCAACCCGACCAACGGCGTTGGCGGCAAGCGGCATCCGACGATTGGCGATAATGTGATTGTCAGCCTTGGCGCGGCGATCCTTGGGCCGCTGACCGTCGGCGCGAACAGCCGGATCGGGGCCAATGCCGTAGTCACCAAGGATGTGCCCGAAGGCGCGACGATGGTTGGCATCCCGGCCAAGCCGATGCTGGTTGAGGTAAAGCCCGAAACGCAAAACTTCGTGCCCTATGGCACGCCGTGCTCGGAACGGTTTGATCCCGCGACGCAAAAGCTGGAGCTGCTGCAATGCGAAATGCTCGCCCTGCAATTGCGCCTTGCCTCGCTGCTGGATGAGCGTGAAGCGGCAAAAGACCCTGCGCCCCGCAAACGGAGCAAGAAATCGGCTTGAGCGCGATCATCACGCCCTTTCCGAATATCGCACAGCGGCCACTTCAAGTCGGCTTTGAGCGGACCGAACTGCAACGCATCCTCGATCTGTATGGCCGCATGGTCAGCGCCGGGGAATGGCGCGACTACGCGATGGACTTCACCCGCGAAGAAGCCGCCTTCTGCGCCTTCCGCCGCACCGCCGATCGCCCGCAGGCCCGGATCGTCAAATGCCCCGCCTTGCGCCACAAGCAAGGCATGTGGGCGCTGTTCGGCGAGGCGGGCCAAGTGCTGAAACGCGGGCACGAGCTGGCCGGGGTGTTGTTTGTTATAGAGCGGCGGTTGTTGAAGGTGGTTGAGGCTTAGAGTTTTTCTGTAATTGATTGGATCGCCCACCCCTAACCCCTCCCCATTTGGGAGGGGTTAGGGGTGGGGGAACAAGGTGCATTCAGTGCGTCAACGCCGACGGCAGTACACCCCTAACCAACCTCCCCCTCAAGGAGGTATGGATTAAGTGTCTCAATATAAAACAGAAAATTCTATGCGGTCGCGGGTAGCCTTTGGCGCAAGGCCTCTGAGAGCTGCCCCACAACCA
Organism: Novosphingobium sp.; assembly: GCA_031374105.1. Taxonomy (GTDB): domain Bacteria; phylum Pseudomonadota; class Alphaproteobacteria; order Sphingomonadales; family Sphingomonadaceae; genus Novosphingobium. Next base: position 5,865 of record JANMNP010000047.1, on the reverse strand, counting down.
CTCTTCGGATCGGTCCCCAAAAGGCTGACAGGCACAGCAGGGCCGAGCCGATGACGAGGCCAGTAATAGCAAGGTTGAGCTCTACCGCGCCATATTGCCGCAGCAGTTGGCCCAGCGCGATCAGTACATAGGCCAGTGCCGAGACCAGCAGTGCGCGCCGATCAATCGTCAAAGCGACCGCTGCGAAGAACACGTAGATGGCCAGCACTCCCAATGCGGTAACAAGGCCGATATTTTCGCCATTGGTCACGCCCATCCAGTAAAACAGCGGATGAGCGATCAGCGGTGCCGCCAGCAGATGCAGCCAGAAGGCGATGTCAGCTTTTTGCGTGAGGCGCTGAGGGTCGCCGATGTCCCAGCGCATGGCATAAGCGAATACGCCCAGTCCGCAGACCAGTGTGGCTGGGATCATCAGGGTAGCGTCACTAGGCGTCTGGTTGAGCGCAGCGGCGATCGACGACAATATCAGCATGACCAATGCACCAACCCCGGCAGCAATTGTGATCGCTACACGGAACCGCTTCCAATGAGCAAATGCCGCAAGTGCCGCAGCCAGCCCGCCTGCTCCTGTCATCAGCGCCTCTTGCCAAGGGTAACGCTCTCCATGGTTCCAATGCTCTGTCTTGCCTTCCCAGACATAGCTTTCGTGGATTATGTGCTCGGGCAGAAACAGCCCCACGAAGGCTGCGACAGCGAACCCCAATCCCGCCACAAAACCAAGCAGCAATATAATTGACGGCAGCGCCATCCTTCTTTGCCGAGTAAACATTTCGGCCATCGCCCAGCAAGCCGAAGCCACCAGCAGCCCGCCTACACCTGCTGCAATATTCCCGCCCAGTGCCGCAGCTGCGAAGATCACAAGCATACAAGCAATCGATACGAATATATCGTTGAAGCCAGTAATCAGCCGGAAATATTCCTCATCGGCAACCGGCGCGGCTCGCATCCCCGCAGTGTGGCTGCGAAAGGCATTTGCAGCCTCTTCCGACAAGGCCCCTGCGACGACAGCAGATTGCAGGTCGGCTTCGCTATACATGGCACTCTCCCCAGCTGAACAGGGGGGAGAGTGCACTAACTGTATTGCCTAGTCAATACACCAAGGTGCAGGAGAATTGGGAAGCCTGGAAGTGTGGCGTTCTCCCTATTTTCACGAAGTACAAATGAGGAGGGGGATCTCCCGCGCAGCGGGTGGTGGAGGGGCTTTGACGTAGCTGCATTACCCCTCCGTCAGCGCTTAGCGCTGCCACCTCCCCGTTTATGCTTCGCAAAAACAGAGAGGAATTTTGTCACCCCAACCCGCCGATCTTGCCCAGCGCGGCCATCACCACGCCTGACTGTTCGCCGCCGGTTTGCGGCACAATCTCGCCGGTGCGGTCGATGATTTCGGCCCAGTGGGCGGCGATGCCTTCGGGGGTGCGCTCTTCTTGGGGCAGGGCGATGCCCGGCGTCAGGGTGACATAGGCGGCGTGATAGGCGCCTGCGCCTGCGCCGATGATCATGTTGGTGGGCGCATCATCGCTGACCAGGAACAGTGCGGCGGGGGCGACGTTTTCGGGCGAGAGCGCCTTGAACAGCGCCTCGGGCATGCCAAGGTCTTCGGTCATCCTTGTGCCGGCCACCGGGGCTAGTGTGTTGACCTTGATGTTGAACTTTGCGCCTTCCAGATACAGCGATTTGGTGAGGCCAGCCAGGCCCAGCTTGGCCGCGCCATAGTTGGACTGGCCGAAGTTGCCATAAAGCCCGGTTGACGAGGCAGTCATCAGGATGCGGCCGTAATTCTGCTCGCGCATGGTTTCCCATACCGCCTTGGTGCAATTGGCCGAGCCGATCAGGTGAACATCAACCACCAGCTTGAAATCGGGCATTTCCATCTTGGCGAAGCTCTTGTCGCGCAGGATTCCGGCGTTGTTGATCAGGATGTGAACCCCGCCCCACTTTTCCTTGGCCTTGGCGACCATTTCGGTCATCTGGTCATATTCGGTGACGCTGCCGCCGTTTGACATCGCCTCGCCGCCCATGGCCTGGATTTCCTCGACCACCTTCAGCGCGGCATCGGAATGGCCGGTGCCATCGCGGGCCGCGCCCAGATCGTTGACCACCACCTTCGCGCCGCGCTTGGCCAGCTCGATCGCATAGGCGTGGCCCAGCCCGCCGCCAGCGCCTGTAACAATTGCAACTCGGTCCTTGAAAGAAATTGTCATGGCGCAGCTCCGCTGATGATTGGTAATATCCTCCGCTCAGGAGGAAGCGGTGGCGGAATGGCACGATGGACCGCGGCTTTCAACCCACTTAAGCGGCTGCGCTGATGCCGTAGCGGCAGGCTGAAGCGCCATTGTCAAATAACTGTCATGCAAGGGTCGTATATATGTATTCGATTCGAAACATATGCCCCAGGGGAGCCATTACCGTGTCCAGAAATCTTCGCACTTCCGCACTTGCTATCGCCGTTGCCGCAGGCTGGGCTCTCCCTGCCCATGCAGATACGGCCAATGATGCGGCAATCCAGCAGGAACTGGCGGCGATGCGCGCCCAGATGAGCCAGATGGCGCAGCGGATTGATTCGCTGGAAGGCCAACTGGCCGCAGCGAAAGCGGTTCCAATGCCCGCACCGGTTGCGATCGTTCCGCCGCCGCCTAGCATTGCCGCACCAGCAGGAACAGCGATCAGCTGGGATGGCGCGCCGCGTATCTCAAGCCCCGCTGATCCCAAGAACCCCGCCGCGGGCAGCTGGAGCTTCAAGCCGCGCGGGCGATTGCAAATCGACGTTGCCGGGGTGAATGCGCCAAACGCCATCGGCACCAAGAGCCTGGGCATCGCGACGGAATTTCGCCGTGCCTATATCGGTTTTGACGGCACCGTTCCGGGCGGATTCGGCTACCGGGTCGAAGCCGATCTGGCCAATAGCAACGTCGATCTGACCGATCTTTACATCACCTATAAAGCCAGTCCCCAGCTGACCGTGACGCTGGGCCAGCACAAGCCGTTCCAGAGTATGGAGGACATGACATCCGATCTGTTCACCAGCTTCATGGAGCGCGCGGCGTTTTATGGCGGCTTTGGTTTTGAGCGCCGGGTTGGCCTTAGCGCAACCTATGTCGGCAAGTCGGTAGTGGTTCAGGGCGGGGTGTTCAGCGATAATGCCGCAGACCTTAATCTGGATACCAACAACAGCTACAGCCTGGATGGCCGCGTGGTCTTCATGCCCAAGCTGGCGGGCGGGCAGCTGCATATCGGCGGTTCGGTCCATGTCCGTGATTTCAATGATGCCTCTACAACCACGCGTTACCGGGCCCGGCCGTTCGTCCACACCACCGACATCCGTCTGATCAACACTGGCAACATCGGCGCGACTGGCGAAACCAGCTATGGCGCAGAGCTGGCCTATATCGCCGGGCGGTTCCACGCGACTGCTGAAAGCAGCTGGATGACGGCGAAGCGCCCAGGTCTGGCCGATCCCACTTTCAACGGCGGTTATGCCGAAGTTGGCTATCTGCTGACCGATGATACCACTGCCTATAAGGCCGGGGTTTATGACCGGATCAAGCCCAAGAATCCGCTGAACAAGGGCGGGATCGGCGCGTTGCAGCTTAACGCGCGCTATGATTGGCTCGATCTCAATGATGCCGGGATAATTGGCGGGCGGCAGCAGGTGGCTGCGGTATCGCTGCTGTGGATTCCGACTGATTACGTCCGGTTCAACCTGAACTATGGCCATCTGTGGCTGAACGATGCGGCGGTTCCGGCTGGAATTTCGCGCGATTACAGTGCGGATTCGGTGGGTGTGCGGGCGCAGTTCGACTTTTAGCGGCCTGTAACCCGCGCTGTAGTGGAAACCGCAAGGATTTGGTGGCAAAGGCGTTAAGCATGAACGCTGCCGCCCAACCCCTCGCCGTAATCATCCTCGCTGCGGGCAAAGGCACCCGGATGAAGAGTGATCTTCACAAGGTGCTGCACCCTATCGCCGGACGGCCGATGGTGGAGCATCTGCTGGCCAGCTTTGCAGAGCTGGCACCTGCCGCGCAAGTAATCGTCGCAGGTGATCGGCGCGGGCAGATTGAGGTGGCGCTGGCTGGGCGCGGTGTGCAGATTGCCGTGCAGGAACCGCAGCTTGGCACAGCCCATGCAGCACTTGCCGCCAAGGCTGCGTTGGCCGGGTTTGATGGGCTGGTGATGGTCTGTTTCGCCGATGTGCCGTTCCTGATGGCAGATACCGTGCGCAGATTGTGCGGCGCGCTTGGCCGGGGGGTGAAAGTGGCGGTGCTGGGTTTCCGTCCGGATGATACAGCCGCCTATGGCCGGATTATCGCGGATGCTGACGGCAGGGTCAGCAAAATGGTCGAGCACAAGGATGCAAGCGCCAAGGAGCGCCTGGTCACTCTTTGCAATTCCGGGGTTATCGTAGCGCATAGCCGCGATATCTGGCGGCTGCTTGAAGCGGTGAACAACCAGAATGCGGCGGGTGAATATTATCTGCCCGACGTTGCCAGCAATGCCATCGCCGAAGGGGCGCAGGTGACAGTGGTGGAAACCGCTCCCGATGAAGTCGCCGGGATCAACAGCCGCGCCGAACTGGCCGAGGCAGAAAGCCGCTGGCAGGCCCGCCGCCGCCTTGCCGCGATGGACGATGGCGCATCAATGATCGCACCTGAAACCGTGTGGTTTTCATGGGACACAAAGCTGGGCCGCGATGTTTCGGTTGAGCCTAATGTGGTGTTCGGTCCCGGCGTCACCGTGGCAAACGGGGTGCGCATCCGCGCCTTCTGCCATATCGAAGGCGCTACATTGGCGAGCGGCGTCGAAGTTGGTCCCTATGCGCGGCTGCGACCCGGCGCGGTGCTGGAGGAAAAGGCCAAAGTTGGCAATTTCGTCGAGATAAAGAACGCCACCATGGGCAAGGGTGCCAAGGCCAGCCACCTGTCCTACATCGGCGATGCTGAAGTGGGGGCAGGGGCGAACATCGGCGCGGGCACGATCACCTGCAATTACGATGGCTATTTCAAGCACAAGACGGTGATCGGCGCAGGCGCCTTCATCGGCTCAAACAGCGCGCTGATCGCCCCGGTGCGGATCGGCGCGGATGCCATCGTCGCGGCCGGCAGCGCGGTGAGCCGCGATGTGGCCGATGGCGAGCTACGGATGGTCCGCGCCGAACAGCTGGTCAAGCCCGGCTGGGCCGACCGGTTTCATGACGCGATGAAGAAGCGCAAGGCGGAGAAGAAGTAGGACTAGCCATTCTGTTTTTCCGAACCTAACTTGTCCAGGAAGGATAGTCCTATGGAACAGCTTGACCGTATCACAATGCGCCCGGATCAAATGGGCGGTAGAGCTTGTGTTCGCGATATCCGGGTAACAGTAGGGATGCTGGTCGGCCAGATTGGCGCTGGACGGACCATAGATGATTTGCTCAGCGACTATCCCTATCTTGAACGTGAAGATGTGCTGCAAGCTTTGCGCTATGCGGCGTGGCGCGCAGAGGAACGCGAAATCAAGCTTGCCAGCTGATGAAGCTGTTGATCGATATGAATCTCTCGCCCAAATGGGTGAAGTTTCTTGGCGGGGCCGGATTTGAATCCACACATTGGTCAACTGTCGGCCCAGCCAATGCCAGCGATGCGATCATCATGGAATTTGCCCGCAACTCCGGCTTTGTAATCTTGACTCATGATCTGGACTTCGGGACGATCCTGGCATCGACTGCCGGCAATGCACCCAGTGTGGTCCAGATTCGGTCCGACGATTTGCGGATCGATGTGATTGGAAATCAGATCGTCGGTGCGCTGGCGCAGGTTCAGGAAATGCTGGAACAAGGTGCGTTGGTGACCGTAGATGCCCGTCGCACCCGGATTTCGGTCCTGCCGATTGGCG
>JANMNP010000091.1:0-26420 GCA_031374105.1 Novosphingobium sp. | reverse complement strand
GCAGCTCAAGCGATTGGTTGCTGACCTCAGCCTGGACAAGCATATTTTGCAGGATGTGCTGTCAAAAAAAGTCTGAGGCCTGATCGGCAGCGCGAGATTGCCCGGTACGTCCAGTCGAGCCATGCGGTCAGTGAACGGCGCAGCTGCGCTATACTGACCTTTGACCGGCGGAGCATACGGTACCGGTCGGTCAGAGCCGATCAGACGCCTCTACTGATGCGCATCCGTGACATCGCGCAGACCCGGATGCGATACGGCTATTTCCGGATTTACATTCTGCTCCGGCGGGAGGGTTGGATCGTGAACCACAAGCGGGTTTACCGGCTGTATCGCGAGGATGGGCTGAGTCTGCGACTCAAGCGGCCTCGTCGGCACATCAGTGCGGTGCAGCGGGAGCGTCAGCCTGCGGCGACGTCGGCCAATGATCTGTGGGCGATGGATTTTGTGTCCGACGCGCTGTTCGACGGGCGTCGGCTGCGCGCCCTGACCGTCGTCGATGCCTTCACCCGCGAAGCGCTGGCGATCGACGTCGCTCAGGGCATCAAAGGAGAGCAGGTTGTTGAGGCGATGACACGGATCTCGACCATACGCGGAGTGCCCCGTGCCATTAGGGTGGACAATGGCCCCGAGTTCATCTCGAAAGCGCTGGATCGCTGGGCCTATGAAAACAGCGTAAAGCTGGACTTCTCGCGCCCTGGCAAGCCGACCGACAATGCCTTTGTTGAATCGTTCAACGGGCGGTTCCGGGACGAATGCCTCAATACCCATTGGTTCTTGTCATTGGACGATGCCAGGAGCAAGATCGAGGCGTGGCGACGAGATTATAATGAGTGTCGTCCTCACACCTCGCTTGGCTGGATGACCCCAGCCGAATTTGCTTCATCTGTGGGGGTTAACCCCCACAGATGAAGGCCGGAGGCTAACATTGAACCCGGACACATAACCGGGGGACCGTCACAGGTTGCCAAGGCTCTAATAGCTACTGGATGAAAGTTGGGGTCACCTCAGTGTTAGGCGATATTCTTATCCCGCTCCTTTGAGGCCTAGCTCTTGCGCACCACCGTTTCGGGCAGGCGGAGCCAGATGAACGCAGCGGCGAGAAAGCTTATCGATGCGAGGCTCATCACCGGTGCGCGTCCGAATGCTTCTGCCAGAGGCGCGGTGATCAGCGGCGCTGTCATACTGATCACGCGGCCCCAGTTAAAGATCGAGGCTGCTGTCGAGCGGAGATGCGGCGGATATAGTTCGGACAACCACGGCCCCCAGGTCGCGCTGCATGACAGCATCAATCCGTAGGTGAAACCGGTCAGCTCAAGCAGGCCGATTGGTAATGGAACAAACAGATAGACCGGGATGATAGCGGCCGCCACGATAAATCCCCAGGCCGCAATTCTGCGCCCGAAACGGTCGCTGATCCAGCCCCAGGCCAGTCCGCCGATAGCCGCGCCGATGAATTGCCAGCCCAGCACATCGCCCACGACCGTATCGGGTATCCCGCGATCTTCTTTCAGGTAGGTCGAGGCCCAGCCGGTGAAGGCCTGATAAGCAAAGAAATTGAGACCTGTCATCGTCGCCAGCAAGATTGTCTGCCTGGCAACGCCAGGTTTGAACAGTTCGGCGATAGGCAGAGCAGCCTTGGCGGTGGCTTCCTCGTCGCTCTTGCCGTCCATCGGAATAAAATGGCGATCGTCGGGAATAACGACGAAAGCAAAGAGCGCGAGTGCAACAGGCACAGAGCCCGCCCAAAGCAGAACCGTCCAATCGTAACCAGCGCGAAAAGCGGCAGCAGACAAGAAACCAAGGGCCGCCACTGCCAAATTGTATGTGCCCAGCACGAAGCCCGCGATCAGCCCGCGCACGTCCCGCGCGAAGAGACCGGAATAAATTCCGACGGCAATCGGGAACATCGATCCCATGAAGAAACCCAGCCCGATCCGCTGGAAGATCAGGCCAGTATAGCTGGTGACGAGCAAAGCGGAAAGCAGTCCCGTGCCATAGCCGAACATCGAGATCACCAGCGCATTGCGCCTGCCGATCTTGTCTGCGATCTGCCCCATCACCACCGCCCCAAGAATCGCGCCAATGGATTGGAGAGTGTAGGCGGAGCCTGCTTGCAAGTCGCTCAAACCAAGGCTTTCCTTGATGTAAGGCCTCAATATGTCCACCGTGTTCCACGACCATGCATAGAAGAAATAGGCGACCAGAAGGAAAGCAAGGGCTGCAAAGCGGCGGCTTTGGGTGAAATCCTGCGCACGGATCATTTGCGGTTCCTCTCAGCGTTTGGCAGGAGGTCAATTCCAAACTGGCCAAGCAAATCGACCATATCGATGAACACCCAATTCTCTGCGAGCATGTTTCCGTCACGCCGCCAGTAATCCATGATCCGCTGGGTGATGCGCTTGCCCGTCGCAGGAATGCCGATCCATTCATCACCCAGATGCGTGGCGTTTATGCTCGGCCAGCCGGTCGAGGCGACATAGCTGCCTTCGCCAATCCGGCATTTGTGATTGCCGCCGATCCGATCCGGGAAGGCCCTGAGGAACGGACCCTGGTGGGCGCGTTCATAATCATCGTGTCCCCGCGCGCTGCCGATACCGCCTGGGCCATACCAGTGAAACTGCGGGGTCCAGAAGCGGCGCATCCCCATGCTGGCAAGCGACTTGCCATCATAGGACATGAGACCCGCGATCATCGCCTCGACCAGTTTGAGGCTCTGTTCCGACTCCGCGCCGTTTTGTGCGCCGAGCATGATGCCATCCTGCGTTGCGGGGGCGGGCGACCAGCCCTCGCCAAGCTGCGGACGGAGCGGCCACTGGTTTGTCTCTATCATCAGCCGGGTGAGATCGAGCAGCACATAGCTTTCCACCACATAAGCTCCAACAACCCTGTCAAACCAGCCATAGCGGATGAAGTGCGGGCGTCCGCTCGCCTTCAGGCCGAAGAGATCATTCTGGAAATGGCCGACCAGATTGCCAGTCGTCGTGAACCAGTTGCCATCTTTGAAATGCCCGCCCATCAATATGTCGGTGCGCCGCTCCAGATCGGGAAAGGCGTCCACCAGCGGCTGCCAGAAACGTCCGGTTATCGCCTCCGCCCCGGTGCAATGACCGACCGGGGCCCCGGCATTGAAGTTGCAATCCTTCGCATAGAGCTGCTCGGTCAGCGCGCGGTGCTGCGCGCCCATGTCGCGGTGGCCATCAATCAGTTTCCAGTAAGCGGTTTTGTCGAGCGCCATTTTAATCCCCTGCAGCATCATATTGACTTCGAATGCAATGGACGTAAACCACAATCTTAACGGGGGTCTGAACTCTCAGATGTTGTATTGAATTTGGGGAGTTGGATGGCCAACGTGCCTGCCCGTATCGAGGAATGGACTTGCGCGGCACTGGCGGAGCGTCTGGTTCGCTATGCCAGCCTCATCCCCTGCTATAATGCCTTTATCGATTGCCGCACGCCTGGTTCGGAATCGAAAGAGAATTTTACGATCATTGGCCCCGGCGTCTCGGAAAACCCGCACCAGCATGTCCATATCGCCGAACAGCACGGTTTCAACATCGGCGGCGCCCGTCAGCCGCCGGGTTGCGTCAATTCCCAGCACAGCCATGACACCGCCGAGGTGTTCGTCGCCCACAGCGGGCATTGGCGCTTCGATCTGGGCGAGCATGGTGACGATGCCCAGGTGGAATTACACCCCGGCGATGTGATCTCGATACCAACCCGGCTGTTCCGGGGCTTCACCGCGCTGTCACTGGGAAAGGATGGATCGCCAGGGTTTTTGTGGTCGGTGTTGGGCGAAGATAATCCGGGCCGCGTTACTTGGGCACCTCAGGTGTTTGCCATGGCGAAGGATTACGGTCTGGTGTTGCTCGAAAACGGATCGCTGGTTGATACGGCAGCAGGAGAAGTCGTGCCAAGGGATGCCCGGCCGATGCCGCCCACATCACCTGTCGAAGCAGCGGCCCTTCAGCGGATGACTGAAGCAGAAGCCATCATAGTTCGTGATGACAAGACCGAATCAAGCTGCGTAACCGCAATCATCGGCGAGGCGGGGCCACTCGATTGGAACCACGGATTTTGCATGGAACGTTTCGACATTGCGCCGGGCGATAACATTGAATGGGACGGCGATGACGGTGTCGACGTACTTTTCATCCACCAAGGCAGCGCGACGATCCCTTGCGCGGACGGCGAGTTAACACTGGGCGAGGGCGATACGCTAAGTCTGCCCGCCGGCCTGCCGCGTCTGTTGCTATCGGATCGGGGAGCGGTCGCCTTTCTGGTCCACCGGGCATGAGCGCGATCCCCAATGTCGGCGGGCGCGACATCGCGCAGATATTGGCACCTCAGGGCGAACCGCGACAGAATATTCCCGGTTTTGACCCTGAGTATGCCGACATCGTCGATTATATCCTGCGCTGCACCCATCGCATCTGGGAGCAGAAGGATGTCGGCTTGATTGAGACGCATTACGCGCCTGATATTGTTGTACATATGATGACTGGCCCTGCTTTTGGAATGAACGACGTGATTGCAGGAACATCGCGGACGCTTTCCGCGTTCCCTGACAGGACGCTGACCGGAGAGGCGGTGATCTGGTCGGATGAGGGCGGCGGAGCATACCTGTCTTCGCACCGCATCACATCGTCCGCGACCAACCTTGGCACGTCCGAACTTGGCCCCGCAACAGGCAAGCGCATCACCTTCACAACCATCGCCGATTGTCTGTGCAAGGAAAATCTGATTATCGAAGAATGTCTGGTGCGCGATTATAGTGCGATGGCTCTGCAACTGGGCTATCATCCTCGTGCTGTCGCCCGGATCCATGCGGCGGCGGACAAGGCCAAGGGCGCGCGAGCCAAATGGCGCACAGCAGCGATAGCGCGGGTACAGGACACACCGCTGACCGCCTTTACCAACCATGCGATGCCCAGCCCAGCGCAAGACCCGCACGCCTTTGCCCATGCCTTTTTTGGCCAGATCATTGCGCATCGTCGCTTTGGCTGGGTGCGCGAAGTCTATTCCCCCGCCGCACACTGGGCTGGCCCCGGCGGGCGAAGGTTGTTCGGCTGGGGAGAGATCGCCGGCTGGTTCACCGCGCTTATCGGCAGCTTTGGCGATGCCCGCATTCACATCCAGCACGTCGCTGCAGTGGATGATATGATCGCAGTTCGCTGGGAACTGACGGGCTCTCATGATGGCGCTGCGCTCTACGGTGCGGCAACTGGCGAGCCGATTTACATCCTCGGCGTCACCCATTGGCGCATCGCCCAGGGGGTAATCGTCGATGAGGTGACGATATTCGATGAAGTCGCCCTGATGCGACAGTTGGAGGGGGGCCTGTGAGTCCGCTCGCCACGCTCGAAACTGCGCTGCGCCGTGACCGCAATCTAGCAGCACTTGCGGACACCCACGTCCACCGCGCGACGCGGGAGGATAGCCTTGGGATCATCAAGGGCCGCGACGCGATCACTGCTGCATGGGTGAATGAAGACGCCAGCGACATCACCATTACCGCTGATCTGGACGGCATGATCGCCTATAAGGTCAACGGCTGGCTCGGCCACCGCTGGGTTTGGCGCGAAGACGGCCGCATCCTGCGTGAGATTGTGGCAGAAGATCGCGGCCAGGATCGTGATGGGTTCAAACTCGCCCCGCCGGCGCATCCCCCCTTGGGAGAACTCCGCAGCGGCGCAGGACAATATAGCGCGGGCGGCACCGCCACCCTGCCCCCCGGTTTTCCTGACGGCGCCCGCGAGCTTGCCAACCGGCTGCATCAGGCATGGAACGGGCGTTCCTTCAACCTTTACGAGCGCAGCTGGCTCCTCGCGCTTGTGCGAGCACTCCCAGACGCAACGTTTTACTTCGAACATGCAATCGCGGGCGAACGCCAAACCGCGATCCTGTGGCGGGTCCACGGCCATCACGCGAACGGACAGCGCGTGCGGTTGATCGGCAGCAGCGTGTTTACTGGCGATGCGGATGAAACGGTGATCGACCATGGGGCGATGGCCGCGCAATTGGGGCGAGTGGTGATTGATTATGGGGGTTAATCATCCCCGAACAGGCGATCCTCACGGGTGTGGAAAATTCGGACGATGTAAATCACATCGTCCAGAATCTCATATCGCAATTCGTATTTCCCGACGATAAAGCGGCGCAGTGCACGAGGGTCAAAACCTTCAAGTCGCGGACCAATACGCGGGTGGGCCAAAAGCCGGTAGGGCGCGCTTTCCAGTTGTTTGGCGACCTTGAGCGCAGCACTCCCATCAACCGCTGCTAGAAACGAATAGAGCCGTTCGACATCGGTCAGCGCTTGATCCGCCCATTCGACAATCACCGCTCAGAGGACGATCTTGGGCAGGGGAGAGGATTATCTGTTCCCAGACTATTCAACCAAAGACTGACCTCTGCCTGGGGAATCACCCGGCCAGCATCAACATCAGCCAGCCCTTCAAGCGTCATTCGGTGACGCTGCTCGGCCATATCTGCCCAGTCTGCCAAGGCCTGTTTTACCGCCCACCCGCGCGGGCGATCTTCCAGCGCCGCCATCGCATCAACGCGCGCGACCAGTTCTTTGGGGATATGTGCGGTTACGGTTTGGGTTTCCATTTTCTGACTCCGTTTGATCGCATAATAATCAAAAATAATCAGTTATGCAACCTACCCCCGCACCCCCTCAGCCAATCGTGCCGCGCCTTGCAGCAGGAAGTCGTGATCCGACGCAAGAATGAACAGGCTCGATCCCTTCTCCCGCCACACGCCCACATCGCCCATCCGGCCAAGGAACATGCCGGTCACGCGCCCTGCCGTCTTCCCTGCCGCCACGATGCGATCGACGGCGGCAACCACGACCGCGTCGTCTGGTGTTTCAGCGCCGTAAGCAATCGTCAGGTCTGCCCGTCCAATAAACAGCGCGTCAATGCCCGGAACGCGGGCGATGGCGTCGATATTATCCACGCCCTCGACATCCTCAATCTGCGCGATGACGATCACCCCTTTCGCTGCGGCGCGATGCCCCGCCATGCCTTTGGTGGTATAGGCAGCTGCGCGCGAACTTCCCGCGTAACCGCGACCGCCGCGAACATACTGGCAGGCCTTGACCGCCTCCTCCGCTTCCTCAGCGTTACGGATATGTGGGAGGATCACCCCGTCTGCTCCGCAATCGAGCGCGTTCAATATATGATCGGCTGCGGCAGACGGCGGGCGGACGAGCACTGGCTTACCCCCTGCCCTCGCCGCCAGGATGCATTGGTCGAGGCTGCCCCGTTCAAACGGCGCGTGTTCGGCGTCAAGCACAAGGACATCAAGGCTGGAGAGGCTCAGCACTTCAACGATATGGGGATGCGGCGTCTTCACCCATGTTCCAGCAAGGAGGTCTCCGCGCAGGAGCCGTTCGCGGAAAGCTACCACAGCCGCTTACTCGCCAATTCCGCGCCCTCCGCCAGCGTCTTGAGCTTGGCCCAGACAATATCGGGATCAACCACCCCGAACCCGGCAAAGGTGGAAAAGCCGCAGTCTGTCCCCGCAATCACCCGCTCGCGTCCGATGATGTTCGCGTAGCGCTCGATCCGCTCTGCAACCACACGGGGATGTTCGATAAAGTTGGTGGTGCTATCGATCACGCCGGGGATCAGCACTTTATCGTCCGGGATAATGTCCGCCATCTCAACGAAATAGTTCCAATCGGCCTGATGGCGCGGGTTGCTCGTTTCGAACAGCAAGGCAGCGGGCTTGGCCTGCATCAGCGTCGGCAGAATAATGCCCAGTTCAACATCGCAGCAATGCGGACCTTCATAATTGCCCCAGCAAACGTGCATCCGAATGCGGTCTGCTGGAACGTTACGCAGCGCGTGATTGAGCGCCTCTACATGCCCGCCGATCAGCCTGAGATATTCGGCGTCGCTGCGATCCTTGTACATCATGTGCCGGCCGAGCCCAAGGTCCGGACTGTCGAGTTGCAGATACAGCCCCGCCGCGACAATTGACTCATATTCAGGGCGCATCGCCTCGGCGAGCGCCTCAAGATAGGCGTCTTGCGTGGGATAAAATTCATTTGGCTGAAACAGCGCAATCACACCGGGCGATGCCGCGTTCATAAAGCCGCCAACCGGCGAATGCGCCGCCAGTGCCGCCTGCATATGCGCCACATCTTCGTGCAATGGCGCAAGCGTTTTGGGCGCGACCGGGCCGACGCATTTGGGCCTGCGATAGGTCGGGGTGCCGCCGCCTTTATCCTGCCGCGCCATGAAGCCTGGAAACATCTCCAGATCTTTGGGCGGCGTGCGGGCGCTGTCGCCATCAAATCCGGTGATCCGATCCTTGATGTAAGTAGCGTAGCTGATCTTGGACATTTCGCCGTCCGAAACCAGATCGACCCCGCTCGCCACCTGACGCGCCACGGCATCGTCAACCGCCGCACCGATGACCTGGTCAAATGTTGCCGGATCAACTGCCTCGCCGCGTTCCTGGGCAAAAACGAGATCGGTCACGGCCTTTGATCGCGGGAGTGATCCGACATGGGTTGTCAAAATACGGTCAGCCATCAGGCACATTCCCCCTGCATGTTAAGCCATCTATCTATTATTGCTGCAAAACTTTCAGATGCTTCGAGCGGAAGCATGTGCCCTGCACCTTCGGCCACCTCAAAATGAGCGTTCTGGCTAAACTTTGACCATTGCCGGTGCCAGGCTGGCGGACAAAGCGTGTCTTCAACACCGCAAGCATAAAGCACAGGCAGGTTGAACCCCGCAATCGCATGCCGCCGATCCTTGCGAAGACGCAGCGCCTCGCTTTGCTGGATAAAAACATCAACCCCCAGAGCCATCCCCATATCGCGCAATAAATTCAGCAATCGGGTGTCCTGCCGGTTCTGCATCGCAAGATAGTTGGGCTTCAGTTCTTCAACCAGCACGCGTTCCAGCCCGCCCGCGCGCACCTCGGCCTGCTGGTCAGGTCGGCGGGCGGCGCGCTGTGGCAGATCGGCGGTCGCGTTATAGCCCGTCAGAACCAGGCCTTCGATCCTCTCGGGCGCAAGGACGGCCATCTCCACCGCCACAATCGCCCCCATTGAAAAGCCGATTGGCAGCAATGGGCCTATAGTTTCGGCCAACGCCCGCGCAGCCATTGCAGCGATGCTATCATCCAGGGTCAAATCAGCGTGGAAAATGCCGCTGATGTGGTGGCGACCAAGCATATCCAGAATAACGCCGTCACCGCCGCGCCACAGCCGCGCGTCGCACATGTTACCGGGAAGCAGGACAACCGTCGGCGGCATCACCCCAGCCGCGCCGAACTGCCCGGCAATAACTCGCCCGGAAACAGCCGTTGTTCGGCGGACAATTCGGGCCGTTCAATCCGTTCCAGCAGCATGGCCACGGCCGCCTCGGTCATGCGGCGCACCGGTTGCCTGATAGTGGTCACCTGATAGGCAAGCCATGTGGCCGGGCCAACGCCATCAAAGCCGACCACCGACAGGTCGTGCGGAACCGCCAAGCCGAAATTGGTGCGGGCACTGTCAATCACGCCAATTGCCATCAAATCATTGGCACAGATCACCGCATCCATTTTCTGGTCGGTCATCCGCATCAGTTCGCGCAAGGCAGCATCACCGCTGGCATAATCGAAATTGCCCCGAACAATCAGGCAGCTACGGCCCAATTGCTGCAATCGGCGGCGCGCGGCCTCGACCCTTTCTTCGCCAACATAGCTATCCGACGGCCCGGATATGATGCCAAAGTTCTGATGATTGCTCGCAACCAGACCATCGACCAAGGCATGCTCGCCGCTGACCGAATCGCAGCAGACACTGGCCACAGGGATGCCTTCGCCAATGCGGTTATAGAGGACCAGCGGCACACCCCGGTCAGCAAAGGCGGCCAGCTGTTCGGGGTGCAGCCGGGCCGCGACAATTGCGCCATCGACGCGGTAGCGCCAGACCTGATCGAGCACCTCATCCACGTCCGATTCTGCTGCGAGCGAAAACAGCAGCACCCGGATACCCTGCGCCGACAACCGCTGCGTAAGCTCCGCCAGAACTTCAGGATAATAGAGATTGGTCAGGTTCGAAATGATGATCGCAACCATGTTCGATCGCCGCGTTATCAGCCCTTGTGCAATCGCATTTGGATAATAATTCAGCTCGCGTGCCGACGCCAGAATCCTCTCGCGGGTGCGAATTGCAACCGAGGCCCCCTGTTTGAAGCAGCGTGAAACGGCAGACTGCGAAACGCCGGCGTGGCGCGCAACGTCGTAAGACGTTGCGCGGGTGGAGTGCGATTCAGGCTGCTTGGTTTCGGCCATAGCGACGCACCCTTATGTCGGCTTGTTCCTTGTGCCCGGCAAATCCCTCAATCGCGCAGAGCCGCGAACAATATTCACCGATCATCACACTCGCCTCATCAGTCAGCACTCTTTGATATGTGCAGGTCTTGATGAACTTGCCCACCCACAGCCCGCCCGTAAAGCGCGCATTCCGCCGGGTTGGTAATGTATGGTTGGTCCCAATGACTTTGTCACCATAGGATACATTGGTGCGGTGTCCCAAAAATAACGCACCGTAATTCGTCATGTTATGCAGGAAATAGTCGGGATCGCGGGTCATCACCTGGACATGTTCTGACGCGATCTCATCGGCAATCTTGACCATCTCCTCATAGCTGTCAGCCACAATCACCTGTCCGTAATCAGCCCATGCCTTACCCGCAATCGGTGCGGTGGGCAGGATCGTCAGCTGGCGCTCAATCTCGGCCATCGTCTCATGCGCGAGCTTTTCGGAGTTGGTCAGGAGAATGGCAGGCGAATTGGGGCCATGTTCGGCCTGCCCGAGAAGATCTGCGGCGCATAGCTCGCCATCGACACTGTCATCGGCGATCACCAGAGTTTCGGTTGGTCCGGCCAGCAGGTCTATCCCGATCCGCCCGAATAATTGCCGCTTGGCCTCGGCGACGTAGGCGTTACCGGGGCCAACGATCATGTCGGTTGCCGCAATCGTCTCGGTCCCAAGCGCCATCGCGGCAACCGCCTGCACTCCGCCGAGGCAATAGATTTCGTCTGCGCCGGCCATATGCATTGCAACGATGATCGCAGGATTTGGCCTGCCTTCAAATGGTGGTGCGACCGAGACTACTCGCTCAACGCCTGCAACTTTAGCCGTAACCACGCTCATATGCGCCGAGGCAACGAGCGGATATTTGCCGCCCGGAACATAGCAGCCCACCGAATTGACCGGGATGTTCTTGTGCCCGAGCACCACGCCCGGCAGCGTCTCAACCTCGACATCTTTCAGGGCATCGCGCTGGATCTGCGCAAAATTGCGGACCTGCGCCTGCGCAAAACGGATGTCTTCGATGGTTTGGGGCGCGAGTGCCGCATAGGCTTCGTCTATTTCGGCCTGACCGAGCCTGAAATCGGCAGGCCCCCAATTATCGAACTTGATCGACCAGTCACGCACTGCCGCGTCGCCGCGCGCTTTGACGTCGGCAATGATTTCCTCAACGATTGCGCGTACCTTCGCATCCGCTTCAGCCGCTGCATCCTCGGTAATGCCTGTCTTTAGATAGCGCGCCACGGTAACTCCTGTTCGACTCTTTTCTAGGGAAAGTTTCGAACATAGGCTATTCGAATTGACTTCGAATGCAAAGGAAGATCGCAATGACCAATGCTTTGCCTCGCTGGGCGCAGGGGCTCACTGGCAAAAATGCCATTGTAACCGGCGGCAGCAAGGGCTTGGGCGCGGCCATCTCGCTGTCACTTGCCGAGGCCGGTGCCAACGTCACAGCGATTGCCCGTGACGCAGCCGGACTGGCGGAGCTTACCAGCAAGCACTCACGCATTTCAGGCTGGCAAGCGGATATTTGCGATCCCGCTTTCCATACTGAGCTGGCGCAGCGCGAGATCGATATATTGGTCAACAATGCCGGGACGAACAGCCCGATGCCGATGGTTGAGGTAAACCTTGAGGTGCTCGACCGGATGCTCAACCTCAATGTGCGCGCCAGCTATCTTGTCGCTCAAGCGGCGGTGCGGGCGATGATCGCGCAGGGCCGAGGCGGCACAATAGTCAATATCACCAGCCAGATGGGCCATGTCGGCTCGCCCCGCCGGACCGTCTATTGCATGACCAAACATGCGCTGGAGGGGCTGACCAAGGCGATGGCGGTCGAGCTTGCGCCGCATAATATCAGGGTAAACTCTGTCGCGCCGACCTTCATCGAAACGCCGATGACCAGACCCATGCTAGACGAGCCTGACTTCCGGACCTTTGTCGAGCAGATGATCCCGCTTGGGCGCATCGGCCAGCCAGACGACGTTGCGGCGGCCGTTGTCTATCTCGCATCCCCGGCTGCCAGCATGGTGACAGGCACCAGCCTTTTGGTCGACGGAGGCTGGACGGCACATTGATCGCGCCGTTCGTTGCAGGATTATCACGCTCGGCGCTTGATTGCATTCGCAGTCATTTTCTTCTTGCATTCGCAGTCAAACTGGTTTCGAAACAGGTGCAGTGGCTGAAAATGGTCTGAACGGGGGGTAATATGAAAATTTCCAGCATAGTGTCGGGGTTGGCGACAACTGTATCGGTATTTGCGACCCTCGCTGCGGTGCCCGCTTTGGCCCAAAGCGCCGATCCTGCTGCTGAATCATCAGGCATCGCAGAGATCATCGTCACCGCACAGCGCCGTGAGGAGAATCTCCAGGACGTGCCGATCTCGGTGTCAGCTTTCAATGCCGCCCAGTTGAAGGCACAAGGCACGACCGATATTTCGCGGCTTGAAAATATCGTACCCGGTTTTCAGTTCGGTCGATCAGGCCCCGATGCGCGCCCCGCGATCCGGGGCGTCCGCACTGAGAATGTCGATGTGAATGGCGATACGACCATCGGCTTCTACATTGACGGCGTCTACCAATCGCGCGCGCAACAAGCGACGCTTGCGTTTGTCGACATCGAGCGGGTCGAAATTCAGCGCGGGCCGCAAGGCACCCTTTACGGCCGCAACACTTTCGGCGGCAACATTGCGATCAGCACGGCCAAGCCCAGCCTCAGCGGGTATAAGGGCGGAATTGATCTGACCATTGGACAAAACGGGCGGTTCCGCGGCGAAGGCTATGTCAATGCGCCCCTCGGCGAGACGGTTGCAATCCGCGTTGCGGCCTCGCTGGAGGAAAGTGACGGCTATGTGAAAAACGTCAATCCACTGGGCAACAATCTGTTCGATGACAAGAACCGTTATGTCCGCGCCTCGCTGCTGTTTCAGCCGAACGATGCTTTCAGCGCAGTGCTCAAATTCGATTATTCGAAACAGGGCGGCGCAGGCGGCGCAGCATTCGGATACAAGTTGCTCGGCACATATTACTACATCCCCACCAGCCAGCAGCTTTATAACAGCAGCATAATCGTTTTGAATTCACGCGGTGGGAACCGTGACGGCGTGGTCGATGCGCCGCTGACGATTGACGCTGGCGTGCCATTGTTCGCGCCGGGCAACCCCTATCTGATCGATACCGATCAGCCAACGGTGCTCGATCTGCGCAACTATGGCTATTCGGCGACGCTGGCTTATGATTTCGGCGCAGTGACGCTGCGGTCGATAACGGGCTACACCGATTTTGCGGTCAAGCGTTCGGCAGATTCGGATTTTTCGGGAAATACCGTTGCCATTGACGAAGTGACGACCACCGCCAAGACTTTCAGCCAGGAATTGCAGCTTCTCTCGGATGCTTCGGGGCCGCTGACCTATGTCGTGGGTGCGTATTATTTCAAGGACAAGCTGCGCAACACGCTGATCAATCAGCAAAGCCCGCTGGTCATCCGCAACGTTACGCCCAACATCACCGGTGCTAGTTTCCGGGGCGGCTTCTTTGATGAAAAGCGCGCCGAAACCGAATCAATCGCGGCCTATGCGCAGGCAAGCTATGCCTTCACTGAAAAGCTCAAGTTCACTGCAGGCGTTCGGTATACCCGGGACAGCAAGGATTTTGCTTTCGCTAACGAACGCTCTGTCGTGCCGCTCACAACAACTATACCGCCGGGAACAGATGCTACCTTCATCCGGCTTGGCATGCCTGCCATCCCCGATTCGGCCTTTGGCGTTAAAGGCGCGCCAACAAACTGCACCTATCTGGCCTCTGGCACCACTCCTGCACCGCGTGCCGGTTTCCAATGTCTGGCTGCCAATCCCCTGCTGCTGACAGGCGCCACTTATGACACTGCCACATTCAAGAAGGTGACATGGCGTGCCGGGCTGGATTACCAGGTCGCCGATGATAATCTGCTCTATGCATCGGTTTCCACGGGCTTCCGTTCGGGCGGGTTTAACTCGGGGCAAAGCCAAGCCGCGCTTTCGCCTACATTTGCGCCAGAAACGGTGCTGGCGTTTGAAATCGGATCGAAAAACCGCTTCGCGGATAATACGATCCAGATCAATCTCGCTGGTTTCTACAACCGCTACAATGGCTTGCAGGAACAGCGTCAAGTACCCGTTGGCCCAGCGACCCTCTCGATCATCGAGAACAGCGGCAAAGCGCGGTCTTATGGCGCAGAAATTGAAGCAATCTGGAAGCCGGTCGATGCGCTGACACTTGGATTCAGCGGCTCGTACCTCAACGCCAAATATACCGAATACCTCAATGTTCCCGGACCCAATTTTGCCATATCGATCCTGGTGAATGATGCGACCGTGCTGACGCCGACACTTGTTAACGGCGTCCAGATTGCGGGTATTGGTCAGCGGAGGCTGTTTGCTCCGGGCTATGATTGTGGCCTTGTTCCCGGAACCGGAGGCGCAGGGCAGCCAGCGGCAAATTTCGGATGCAATCTAAGCGGGAACAGCCTCCCGCATTCGCCAGAATATTCGGGCGCGGTCTACGCCTCGTATGACATTGATCTGGGCAGCGCAGGCACACTCACTCCCTATGCCGTGATGACCTTCTCGGGATCATTCTATGGCCAGCATTACAATTCGATCCTTGAGCGGCAGGGCGCCTATTCGAAGATAGATTTGCGGCTGACCTGGGCACTCAATGAACGGTTTGAGGTGCAGGGCTTTGTCAATAATGTCACCAACAAGGCAACAGCAAACCGCTTTGTCTGGGGCGGTGGCGGTGCTCTGCAAGCCAGTTACGCCCCGCCGCGCCTGTGGGGTGCGCGCGCCAGCTTCAAGTTCTGAGCCATCACTAAATCATCACCCAAGCGGGCGGGGCTTTGGCTCCGCCCGCTTGGGTAATCCATCCTGAGTGCTCAGGATGTTATAATGTCCGGCTGTGAGCTGTGCGTTTCATCTTCAAGAGTGCGAAGTCCAATTTTTTTGCCCGCGAAATCACCGCATCGCGAACGCTGGCGGCACTGGCGGGGTCGGCCACAGCCGGGAGTGATAATTGCCGTCGAAAGCCAGCGGCGCGTCAAGCGCCAACAGCTTTGCGCGCGCCGCCGTCGTCAAGATATAGACATAGATTTCATCCAGCCTGTCGCCAGCGACCCGCTGGACGCGAAAGCTGCTCACGCGCTTTTACGATTGAGATTGCGGGCAATCAGATCTTTCGCGGTTAACCCGTCATAGCTGCAGTCGGGCGCAGCAAAAGCAGCACCGAGTTCGGCTTTCAAGCGTTCGAACAACTTGAGCTCAGTCCGCTCTTTGTCTTTTCTGATGAGGTCACGCACATACTCGCTGACATTCTAATAGCTGCCCGCATCGCCCACATTAGCGGTAACGAAGTCACCAGGTACGCCAGTGACGCGGACATTGAGGGTAAGACTCGACATCGTGACAGTCCGATTTGATTGTCCACAATATGAGGAATAATGGCTACTATGGCGATAGCCGGTAAACCGCTAACTGTGCTTCAGTCTACACGACACCCGATAAGCAGACGCAGAACGCGTTCGTCGAGAGCTTTAACGGGCGGATGCGTGACGAGCTGCTCAACGAGACGCTTTTCACCAGCTTTGCCCATGCCCGCGAAAAGATCGCCATCTGGGCCGATGATTATAACACCGGGCGACCGCACTCCTCGCTCGGATAAGCCACCCCGGTGGCGTTCACCGCCGACCTCAAAAAGCAAGGGGCTGCTTCGCTCAGCATAGCCGGAGGCTACGCTACGCAGCCCCTTGCTTCACATGCCCACGTGGGTAACAACAATGCCGAGACTCTAATCGCAACTGGTTGAAAGTTGGGCGTCACGTCAGCAGCACTGCAATCGAATGGTCGACGTATGCACAATAAACTTCTAAATCCATCATTATTCGCGCAAATCGAAATTACGAATATCGATTTGCTTGACTAATCTGTGTATTGTTCTAGTCTGCCGGCATGATACCACGTCGCCTCAACCACCTCATCCGCGAACGACTTATCCATATGCCTGGGGTCGTCCTATTAGGACCGCGGCAGATCGGCAAGACAACGTTGGCTCGCGCCATTGCCGATGATCGAGGGGCAGCGGCACTTTATCTTGATCTCGAGGACGAGGCAGATCGTGCTTTGCTGAGCGATCCAAGGGCATTTCTCGACACGCAGTTTGGCAAGCTCGTGGTCATGGACGAAGTGCAGCGCGTTCCGGAACTTTTTGCGGCACTGCGCGGCGTGATTGATGAGCGCAGGCGTGCTGGTGAGCGTGCGGGCCATTTTCTGTTGCTGGGATCGGCTCATCGCTTGCTCTTGCAGCAATCCTCCGAGTCACTGGCGGGCCGTGTAGCCTATGTTGATCTTGGCCCTATCGATGCGCTGGAGGCCAAGTCGGCGGGCTATGCGTCGCTTGATCAACTTTGGGTGCGCGGCGGCTTCCCCGACAGTTTTACCGCAGCCGATGATCTGGAGAGTTTTCGGAGGCGCAAAGACCTGATCCGCACCTATCTCGAACGTGACCTGCCCCTGCTCGCGCCGCGTCTTCCTGCCGCGACCATAGGACGTCTCTGGACGATGCTGGCCCATGTTCAGGGCCAGCCCATCAATATCGCACAGCTGGCGAGCAGTTTGGCCGTGACAGCGCCAACCGTTGCCCATTATGTCGATATCCTCTGTGATATGGGCTTGGTGCGGCGCCTGCAGCCTTGGTTTGCTAATGTCGGCAAGCGCCTCGTGAAAAGTCCCAAAACCTATATTCGGGACTCTGGGCTGCTGCATGCCTTGCTCGGGCTGGATACGCTGCAATCACTGCTCAGCCATCCCATTGCTGGACCCAGCTTTGAAGGGATGGCGATCGAAGACATCATCAATGCAATAGGAGACAGTTATCAAGCCTATTTCTATCGCACTGCCAATGGCGCCGAAATTGACCTCATTCTTGTGCGAGGCGGGGTCCCGGACATTGCGATTGAAGTGAAACGGTCCAGCGCGCCAG
Source organism: Novosphingobium sp. (assembly GCA_031374105.1). Lineage (GTDB taxonomy): Bacteria > Pseudomonadota > Alphaproteobacteria > Sphingomonadales > Sphingomonadaceae > Novosphingobium. The sequence goes on along the minus strand of JANMNP010000091.1, from coordinate 9,089 downwards.
CGGTTGAACGCGGCTTTCACACCGCGTGTGACGACCTTGGTATCCAAAAGCGCTGGTTGATTTATCCGGGTGAGAGGGCTTACGCTAAGCCAAACGGCATACAAGTGCTTCCCCTCGCGGAGGCTCTTGAGCAATTAACGCTGAAGAAATAGCCAGATGCGCCTGCATCGACCACCAGCGTTCAGGTTTTACTTTAGCCTTACAGGTTGTTGATTGATATGGATTCTGGTGGTTGCCGGGGTAGAATTTGAACCTACGGCCTTCTGGTTATGAGACGGAACGCTGTGTATCTAACCTATTTATATCATTGAGTAATATATTCGTGTTTTGAGGCTTGTGTTAAATTACGTGATAGCGATTTGCTATTCTCCGCAAATTTTGACTGATTTTGTGTTAGCCCGCTAGCACAAAATCGTTGTTTGGGACGATTTCAGCACAGTTTTGAAGCTAGTCATGTTCAAATGCTGATGCCATGCGCGCCATATCGCTTGCATTCAGTCCGTGGTTTTTGGCGCAAAAGCGCCACTGCGTGACAGCCGCTTGCACTTCGCCGATTATCTCTCGGGCAGCGGGCTGCTTCAACCCACACTGAGGGGCCATGTTGAGTGCCACGTCGAGCGAGGCAGTATCGTCTGCCTCGTCGATCGCGAGGCTCAGGACGCGTGCTTTCACGTCTACGGGCGTCGGGTTCATGTCGTAGGCTGGTGACAGGCGCCAGCCTTTCGCGCCATCATAAAGGAAGCCGTGATTGTGGAGATGGTCGTCGGTATTGGAAATCAAAATATTGAACACAATGCGCCGCCAAAGCTCGGCGCAATCTTGCTCTGGCTGCGATCCGAACTGACGCAGTGCGTCGACAATCTCCAGATAGCTGTGATCCTCGTTATCGGCGGCACCCAGTATCGACATGGCCGAGAGGAACGGGATGCGAATGCCGCCGTCACGGTCGAAGCGGCGCAGCAACAACGCGGTTCGGTCGGCCACTCGCTCCAGCCGCCATGTCGGCACCGCGATGCCAGCGTGGCAGGCGAGATCGAGTGCGACGGCTTCCCATTGCATCACGGGATAGACGTCATCAGATTGTGGAAATTTGGCGATGGAAAGTTGACCTTGAAGATCAAGAACGGATGCTTTGGCGCGCGCCCCGCCCAGCGATGAGCCTGGGGCGAGGATAAGCCGCAAATCGCTATCGTCGTCGCTGTCGTCCCCACTGGCGGTGGCAACGCGCATGGCGGCGTTCAACAGTTCACCCAAGCGAATGAGGGGAGGCACGATCGCACCGTCACCACTGGCGAGAAACGGCCCATCAGGCGTTTCCTTGAAGCGGAGCGCGCCTTGGCGCGCGATGTCGCCGACGCCCAAGAGGAAGTCCACTTCACCCAAGCTTCGCGGTGCGCGGCCTTCTGCCCTTGCACGGCGCCGTTCATCGCGCTGAATCAGATTGCGGCCCCAACGGTCGGGCGCAGAATCCCCGAACGCACCAAACAACGCGCGGCCCTGCTGGGTATGCTGCGGGCCACCGCCAAGCACCAAGGCTGGTTCCAGCGCAAAGCTCGCGGGGTTGGCTAACCAATCCGCGTCATATTCGAAGGACGCACTGTCCCGATTTCGGGTACGGCGCACCCATAAGCGACCTACCAAATGTGCGACACCCGCCAAATCAACATATACTAGGAGTTCACGGTCGCTCATGGTTGCCGCGCGTCGCTGCGCTTGCTGGTGCGCACCCGTTTTGGCAACCGTTCCTCATCCAACTGCAGGCCCACACTGTCAGTGCCTGCGTCGGCAAGATCGGCTATCCGCTCGCTCAAACCCAAGATGAACAGCACGGTGGCATAAACCCCAAGCGATACGCTGGGATCGCCCTGTTCAACCTTCTGCAAGGTGCTGCGCGACACGAATACCCGCTCTGCCATAAGCGTCGTCGTGATGCGACGGCGCAAGCGCGCAGCTTTGATGTCCGCGCCCAGCTTTGCTAAGGCACGTTTGACGGGCAGCGGCATGGGCGGTGTCGTTCGCATATCAACCTCTTTGACCGTTACTATAGGCACTAAACGGTTTTATGTCCATTAAAACGACCAATCTGAGTTTTGTGCCGCTGGTGAGATCAGCGACTCCAAAAGAATGCCTATATAAAAGAGCATTCTCAGCAGAGTTGTTTAATGGCGGAACCAAAAATGTGACTTCGTGCCACTTTAGACGATCACGTTCAGCCATTCCGCAAACTTGTGAAACGACGGAGACAGCCTGCTTGCAACCGTATGCATGAAGTGGCGTCACAATTGCAGTCAACTACTGTGTGCATCACGGGACCGGTCGGGTCATGTCTCATCCCAGCGAAGATCGCTGGGATAATCGGGCTTCGAATGCCCGTGTTGGCGAGGAGGAGTTGCCATGAACCGAACAAGCGTGCCGGACCGTCCTGAAGTTGGAAGCGAAGGGGAGCAACCACATAGCATGTCGAAACGGCGGGCATTGGCGGGCTTCGGCCTCACCCTGGCGGCCATCCCGTTCGCAACACCAGCCTTGGCCCAGACGCGGGGGCCTCGTGAAGTCGGGAAGGCACTTAGGCACGAGTACAACAAACGCGTCGTCGCTGAATTTCTGGAACGAATGACCTCGACGGACAGGATGACCGCACTTCGCCAATATTGTCACGCTGACTGCCGTTTCGAAGTGTTCCATCCGTTCAACACACTGGTCGGCATCGAAACTGCGGAAGCAGCGTTCTGGGGGCCGCTGAAGACGTCTTTCCCTAACCACGAACACCGCATCGCATTCACCATTGCAGGCGATTATGAAGGTCGCGAAATGGTGAGCACATGGGGGCAGGTGATGGGCACGTTTGACGAGCCGTGAGTCTGCATCCCTCCGACCAAGGGCTTGACATTCCTGCGGTTCGGCTTCGCGGCGATTGTGCGGGAGGGCAAGATCGCGAAAGCCTATGTATTGCTCGATATCGTTGACGTGATGCGTCAGGCGGGCTTTTACCCGCTTCGCGAAATGCCCGGTTCTGCAGAGGCTTGGCCCTTCCCGCCGCAGGATACCGGTGCGACGGCACGCGCTTATAACGGTCTGTTGGGCGAGAAGTCGCTTCGCATCGTCCGAGAGATGCAGGCCGGACTGCCCAAACCCGAAGAGATCAAGCAACTTGCAATGCGCCCCGGGAATTACAGCCCCCACTGGCACGAGAATATGAATCGGTACGGACCGGCAGGTATCGGATCCGGGCGTGGGCGTCGCGGTTTCCGAGACGTTCACAGCACCTTGTTTTTGCAGGCTTTCCCTGATCGCAGAGGGTGGCGGCGGGAGACGGGCGGACCGCAGGATGCACCCGGTCACTATATGCGGCTCGGCGACGGTCACTATGCCTGCACCGGCGGTTGGCCCTCTCTTAATGGCACTCACCTTGGCGGCGAATGGCTCGGCCTGCCGCCGACAGGTCGCAAGGTAGAGATGCGGGTCGCCGACTGGTACAGGCTCGACGAGAATGACAAGATTACCGACAATTGGGTGATGATGGACATACCCCACATCCTTCAACAGATGGGCCTAGACCTGCTCCATGATTTGAAGTTCCGAGTTGACCGCTCGCAGACTCGCAATCCGCTTCCCACCCGGTAGCATGCAATGTTCTTGCAACCGCTTGCAATCTCAGCTTTAACGGCGACATGGGCGGAAGAGACAAACAACGGCATGATGCATCCGGCGTTGCGGTTCTGCGCACCGCCTGCAAAGCGGACATTGACGGCGTGTTTGCGCTCGCGATTGTGGGTGGAAGTGGCCTGACCAATTTGCCGCCTGATCGCGACATGCTCGTCAGCCGGATCGAAGCAAGCGAGCGAGCAATCACCGATGCAGACGCGCGTGAAGCGGGTGCCGCGATCATGCTGGTCGTCGAACGCGAGTCCCGAATTGTCGCCGTATCTGGCATTTTTCCGCGCGTAGGAGCGGAATGGCCGTTCTACAGCTACCGCCTGACGCGGCAGGCGAACCGATCCCTCGCGGTTGGCCGGGTGAAGGCCCAGACGTTGCTTAATCTCGTCAATGACTTCGATGGCGAGGCCGAGATCGGGATGTTGTTTGTCGATCCGGCGATGCGCGGCAGCGCACTGGGAACGCTCGCGGCGCGGGGACGCTATCTTTTTATGGCTGCACACCGCGACTGGTTTGGCAGGAGGGTGATGGCCGAATTGCGCGGCTGGCAGGATGCTGGTGGCAGCTCGCCGGTATGGGAAGCGATCGGGCGGCACTTTTACGATATGGATTTTCAAGAAGCCGATCGCACCGGCGCGTTGACCGGAAACCAGTTCATTACAGACCTGGGGCCGCGCTACCCGCTCTATCTGTCGCTGCTACCCGCTGCTGCACAAGCCGCCCTGGGGCGACCGCATGATGATGGTCGACCAGCCTATGACATGCTGATTGAAGAAGGATTCCATGCCGGCGACTATGTCGACATTTTCGACGGAGGGCCTACCGTAGTCGCAGATATCGATGCGGTTAAAACCGTGCGTGAGGCGCGTCAGGTTACGGTGGCGGGTGTGGCCACAGGCGGCGGACGGTCACTCGTCGCTGTCGGAAGCGGCGCAGATTTCCGAGTCGCGCGCGGTGATGTCGATGCGGACGGGCGCGTCAATCCGGTGCTGGTTGCTGCTCTTCGGCTGCAAGTTGGCGACGCAATGCTGGTGGTTGCGGCATGACGCACGACCTTACCCTGCCGTTTACCCTGCCCGAGCGCTCGCCAGTGACGCGCATCCGCCAGCGCGAGATGGCGGCACTACTGACAGGACCATCCGCGCGGACGCAACCGATGGCTGGGTATGACTCGCAGTACGGCGACATAGTCGATTACATCGTCCGCATTACCGAGGAAATCTGGCGCGATCGCGCAATTGGCCGCATCTACGAAACCTATGATGCAAGCTGCACCATTTTCGGCGCAAGCAGTGTTGTTCGGTCCATCGAGGAAGTTGTCGCAGCGACGCTGTCATCGCTTAATAGCTACCCCGACCAAGTGACCGATCACGTCAGCATCGCGTGGCGCGGCGACGAGACGGCGGGCTTCTACACATCGCATCTCGGCTACTCTAAGGGCACCAATCTCGGCGCATCTGAATTCGGCCCCGCCACCGGAAAACGGATCATGAACTATTTTGTCGCAGACTGCATTAGCCGCGACAATCGCATTCACACGGAATGGCTGATGCATGACAGCGGTGCGATGCTCCACCACCTCGGCCTCGACTTGCACGAAGCTGCGCAGAAGATGGCGAAGCGTCCACCCGCCGACATATTCATCGTCTCGCCGCCAACGCGCCTTGACGGCCAGGCTCCGCGCCCAATCTATGATGGCCCGACCGAAACGCCCGACGGCTGGGCGCGTCATCATTTCGATACGATCTGGAACGCGCGACGATTTGAACATCTTGCCTTTCACTATGCTGCCGATGCCGTCGCGCACTGGCCCGGCTGTCGTGAGGCGGCCGGGTCGCGCGCAATCTCTGACCTGATCGTCCGCCTGCTCACTAGTCTGCCAGACGCGGCGACCCAGGTCGAGCATGTCTGCTGGTCAGAAGAAACCGACGGCGTCATCCTCGCGGTGCGCTGGCTGACCGAGGGCACAACACGCGGCGGCGGAATGCTGGGTGATGTGCCTGCGGGCAAGGCTATTGCGATCAGGGGTAGCAGTCATTTCCGCTTTGGCGGCGGCTATGTGGTTGAGGAATGGACAGTGTTTGATGAACTCGATGCGCTAACCCAGGCATATCGGCAGAGTAGGGATGACGATGTGCAAACAGACCTCGACTCCCTAAGTGAAACGGCATGAGCTTGCGCCAACTCACGCGCACCGAAAAGGTCAATTACAGCCTAGGCAGCACAGCCGAGGCGATTGCTTTCACCGCGACATCGTCATTTTTGCTCATCTTTTATAATCAGGTGCGCGGGCTCCCAGCCGGGCATGTCGGTACCGCGCTCGCGGCCGGACTGATCGTCAACGCACTGTTCGATCCGCTCGTTGGGTCGTGGTCGGACAGGACGCGATCACGATTGGGGCGGCGGCACCCGTTCATGTTTGCGGCGATCATTCCTGCAGCGGCCTTGTTCTGGGCCGTATTTAATCCGCCCAACTGGGGCGAGACAGGTCAGCTTGTCTGGTTGGCCGTGTGCAACACGATGCTGCTGCAAGCGTTGACGCTCTATCACACCCCGCATCTCGCACTCGGAGGGGAGATGTCAGACGACTATCTTGAGCGGACCAGTATCATGGGCTTCAACACGGCATGCCTGTGGCTGGGCGATACGATCGCTTGGGTTCTGTCGTTCCGCTTCTTTTTTGCGAGTAGTACAGAGTTCAAGAACGGGGCGCTCGATCCGTCGCGGTGGCCTGCCTTTTCGGCAAGCTTTGGCCTCGCCATCCTGCTGCTTCTTGGCTATTCAAGCTGGTCGACGCGCAAGTTCATCCCGTTCCTGCCGCGCCTGGCGGACACCACGGCGAAGTTCGGACTGAAGGAATGGCTCCGCGATGCCGGACGCGCATTGGCGAACCGCAACTATGTCGTGCTACTCGTCGGCCTATTCTTCCTGTCGATGATGATCGGCGTGCGGACGGGGCTTTCGCTTTATACGCTCAGCTATTTCTGGCAGCTGAGCAATGATCAAATCGGGCTCTTCGTCATCGGCAGCTTCTGCGGCTATGCCTTTGCCGCAACCGTCGTGAAGCGCGTGCATGCACGGTTCGAAAAGCGCTGGACGGGCGTCTTTGCGGTGATGTTTTACGCAGTCGGTCCCGCGATCGCGCCGATGCTCGGCTGGCTCGGCATTTTGAGCCACCAGACTGCGGGCATCATGTGGATAGTCATGGGGTTCGGCGCGATTGGGCACATGGCGTACAGCCTGATGACGACGACAGTCTATTCTGCACTGGCCGACATCGCCGACGAAAATGAACTGAAATACGGCATCCGGCAGGAAGGCGTCCTTTATTCGACCCGGACTTTTTTTGCGCGGATCGATCAGGCGCTCGGTACCGCGCTCGCAGGCTGGGTGCTGGCGTTCATCGCGTTCCCGACCAAGGCAACACCCGGGATGGTCGATCCAAATGTGCTGTCGAACCTCGCACTGGCGACGGTGCTGTCAACCATACCCGGCCTCTTTGCGGCGGCGAGCTACTGCTTCCTGCGCGTCACGCGCCAAACGCACGACGCGACGCGCGTTGCACTTGATGCGAAGAAGCAATCAGAAGCGGCGCCCGTCGGCAATTAGGCTCGGTAAGCCTGCGCGAGCACCGCTACTTCGTCGAACATTGTCCACTCCTCGACAACGACGGGTCCGGCGAAGCGCAAGTGCGTCATGCCCATGACAGAAACAAGACGCCCTGAAGGCACATCGCCGAGTAACCCGCCTGCGCGAGACGTTCCCTCGAGCATCCAGCGAACCGCAACGATGATGCCGTCAGTCTCGTCCGACCAGCAGACGTTTTCGACGCGAAGAGTAGCGTCGGGCAGGCTTGCGAGCAGGCCGATGATCATTGACCCAAGATTACGCTGTCCCGAAGCGACGCGACCGCCCGCCCAATGCGCGATCACATCGGGCGCATAGGAAAGAGGAATGTGATCGAAGCGCCGCATATTCCAGATACGGCTGAAATGATTGGCAACCCAACCCTCGACCGAATCGGTCGGCCCATCATAGGGCTTGCGCGGCGCCTGTCCCTGCAATCGGGTCGGAACCGAGACGACCGAAGTTTCGAGCAGCGGTACTTCGGCGAGCCGCTGGGCGGTCTCGTGCAGGTCAAAGCCCATCTGGCGAACCGCCGCGCCATTGTCGCGCACCAGCCATTCGGTGTGGATGCGGTTGTCGCGGCTGGCGCAATCGGCGACGAAGAAGCGACCGAGACGGCGTCCTGTCGCCGGACCGTAGGGAGAAGCACCGAGATTTGTCGAACGCGCGAAGCCCAAGTGTGAGGTGTAGAAACCTTCCACCTCGTCACCACTCCAAGCGACGTTCAAATGATGAGACTCGCCGTCAGGGCCGCCGTGAATGCCCATTGTTGTGGAGGCGATAATCTCCTCGACCGACCGAACTACCCCACCTGTCGTATAGACCGTGCAGTTAGCGTCGTAAGTGTCATAGATACGGCCAACCGCGCGGTCGACCCAGATTTGTTCGGTGATCCGGACAATGTAGTCGACGATGTCGGTGAAATCGTCCTCGAAACCCGCCATCGGCTGAGTCCGCACGCCCGATGGCACCAAAAGTTCGGCAGTATCGCGCTGACGAATGCGCGTAACCTGCGGGCGTTCGGGAAGGGTGAAAGGCAGGCTTTCATTCGTCATCGCACACCCCTAACATAAAAAAAGGTCCGGGACCGCCTGCGCAGTCCCGGGCCGGGTCGGTCGATCAGAACTTGTAGCCGACCCGGATACCGTAGGTCTTTGGATCCGAATAGGTGCCCTGTGCCGACAACGTGCCGGTGGTGATGCGGCCGAGCGTCGCCTTGTCGGTCAGGTTCTGGATAAAGCCCTGAACCGACAGCCCGTCGTCGGTACGCAGTGTGATGCGCGCGTCGATCTTGGCATAGGCCTTTTGGATGACGTTCGGTGCCGAGGCGCTCAGCAGGTAGTCGCCACTGTAGAGCACATCGAACTCGGGCGTCAGCGTATTGCCGCCGCCCAGCTCGATTTCGTACGACGCGCCGAACGACCCGCTCCAGTCGGGCGTGTTCTGCACCCGCGTCTTCTTGCCGAACAACAGCGAGTCATAGCCAGTGATGATACCCTGTGCATTCTTGATCGCTACGAATAGCTCAGGATTGGTGAACGGGTTGGGGAAGAAGCCGCTGCCTAGACCTGCATTGCTGGCCCTGCCCGTTCCGCTCAAGGCTGGGTCAACAATCGTGCACGGTCCCGAACCAGTTGAAATCGTGCACAGCCCGCTCCCGAAAATGCCGATGGGGGCCACACTGTTGCGGGCGCGGAGATACGAGATCGACCCGCGCAGCGTCAGCCGTGACATTGGCTTGGCGATGAACGACAGTTCGGCGCCCGGCGCGTCAGTGTCGCCCGAGTTGGCGACCGTCGCGATCC
>JANMNP010000071.1:0-3579 GCA_031374105.1 Novosphingobium sp. | reverse complement strand
GTTCTAGTTATTGCAGTTACATTAGTGGGTGCAGTTAGTTTTGGGCTATTACCGATCGTGTTTCGGGGCTAAGTGGCTCGATCTAAAACGAAAAATCTCTAGTGCGTAAAGCTCTACAGATGCTAGGTCAGCGCTGGTTCTGCCTTGGCCGCGCGGAGCGGCTCTTCACCCGCCATCGCCGACAGACCGAGCCGCGCGAACAGTGCCGCATCAGCATCATCGCCCGCATTGGCGGTGGTCAGCAGCCGGTCGCCAGTAAAGATCGAATTGGCTCCGGCGAGAAAGCACAGCGCCTGCGCTGCATCAGACATGCTTTCACGCCCCGCAGACAGCCGGACCATTGATAGCGGCATGGTAATCCGTGCCACTGCGACTGTGCGGACAAATTCAATGTCATCAATCTTGGCCAGCGGAGTATCCGCCAGCATATCGCCCAGCACGGTGCCTTTGATCGGGACCAGCGCGTTTACTGGCACGCTTTCGGGGTGCTGCGGCAAAGTAGCCAGCGTATGGATGAAGCCAACCCGATCGGCGCGGGTCTCACCCATGCCAACGATCCCGCCCGAACAGACATTGATCCCGGCATTGCGGACATGGCCCAGCGTATCCAGCCGATCTTGCATGGTCCGCGTGGTAATGACCTGCTCATAGCGTTCGGGAGACGTATCAATGTTGTGGTTGTAATAATCGAGACCCGCTTCGGCGAGTTGTGCGGCCTGATGCGGCTCCAGCATACCCAGCGTCATGCAGGTTTCCAATCCCAGTGCACGGACGCCTTTTACGATCTCGACAATCGCTGGCATGTCGCGGTCTTTGGGGTTGCGCCAGGCAGCGCCCATGCAAAAGCGTTGCGATCCGGCATCCTTGGCTTGCGCCGCCGATTGCAGAACTTCGCGCACATCGAGCAGCTTGGTTGCTGCAACTCCGCTGTCAGCATGGACCGATTGCGAACAATAACCGCAATCTTCAGGGCAGCCGCCTGTCTTGATCGAAAGCAAGGTGCAGAGCTGGACTTGGTCGGCAGAATGATGCGCCCGATGCGTTTCTGCGGCGCGAAACAGTAATTCGGTAAATGGCAGATCGAACAGCGCCGCGATCTCATCGCGGGTCCAGTCCATACGCGTGCTGCTCATCCCAGAATCTCCCGTTGCGCTTTGCCTTAAATCGCAAGCGGGCAAAAGCAAACCATCAATCCCCTTCGTGGTGATCCAGCTCTTTGCCGGTCAGCGTTACCACATGGAGCAGATTGGTTGAGCCAGGAGTGCCAAATGGAACCCCGGCCAGCGCGATCAGCTTTGATCCCTTGGTACCAAAGCCCTGACGCAGCGCCATCCGCTTGCCCTTGGCGATCATCTCTTCGAAACTGCCGATATCCTTGGTGTGGACCGAATGCGCGCCCCACAACAGAGCGAGCCGCCGCGCGGTTTTCTGCGATGGGGTCAGCACCAGCATCGGCACCGCCGGACGTTCACGAGCTACGCGCCGGGCGGTTGAACCAGAGCCAGTGAATACGATGATCCCCGCCACCGTCACCGTCTCGGCAATCGCGGCGCTGGCTTGTGCCAATGCATCGGCGGTGGTCGCATCGGGGCGAACCTGGGTGAAGTGGATCCGCTCTTTGTAGCCGGGGTCGTTCTCTACCTGCATCGCAATCCGGTGCATGATCGTCACCGCCTCGATCGGCCATTGGCCGCTTGCGGTTTCGGCCGAAAGCATCACCGCATCGGCCCCATCGTAAACCGCATTTGCGACGTCCGACACTTCGGCGCGGGTTGGTGCGGGACTTTCGATCATCGATTCAAGCATTTGAGTCGCCACGATCACCGGCTTGCCGCTGCGGCGGGTCACTTCAACGATCCGCTTTTGCAGAGGTGGGACTTCCTCTGGATTGAGCTCTACCCCAAGATCGCCGCGCGCCACCATAATCCCATCGGAAAGCTCGACAATCTGCTCCAACTGGTCAAGCGCGGCAGGCTTTTCGATCTTGGAGATTAGCGCCGCCCCTGAACCGCCTGCTCCGCCCATCAGCTTGCGGGCTTCGGCGACGTCTTCGGGTCGCTGGACGAAACTCAGCGCGATCCAGTCTGCACCTTGCGCCATCGCGAAAGCCAGATCGCGGCGATCTTTTTCGGTCAGCGCCGGGATCGGCACTACGGCATCGGGGACGTTGACCCCCTTGCGATCAGAGATAGCCCCGCCAACTTCGGCCGAGCACAGGATTTCATCTGCTCCCGCGCGGATCACTCTCAGCCGCAGCTTGCCGTCATCGATCAGCAAGCGCTGGCCTTTGGTCAGCACCCCGAACAGTTCGGGATGGGGCAGGCAAACCCGCGTCTCGTCACCGGGTTCAGGGTTGCGATCAAGCGTGAAGTGGCTGCCATGGCGGATCACGGCGCGGCCATCCTTGAACTGCCCAACCCGCAGCTTTGGTCCTTGCAGATCGCACAGGATCCCGATGGGGCGGCCAAAGTCTGCCTCAGCCGCGCGGATCGCGGCGATGGTCTTGGCGTGGGTTTCCTGATCGCCGTGGCTCATATTGACGCGAAAAGCATCGGCCCCTGCACGCAGCAGCTTGGCGATCATTTCTGGAGCTGAGCTGGCCGGGCCAAGCGTGGCGAGGATTTTGATTTTCCGGCCACGCAAGCTGATTTGGTCCGGATCGAGCTTGGCCACAATTTTCCCCTTCGTGTAGTAGCCCGCCGTATGGCAAAGGCTGGGGCAAAACCCAAGGACCATCCCATGAGCTGTGACACTAATACGAATGCAGACCCCGCCGATCCGCTCGAATCGCTGGACGATGCTATCGCTGCCGCCGCGTTCCGCCGGCTGGTGCGCCATCTGCGTCACCGCCACGATGCCCAGAACATCGATCTGATGGGGCTGGCAGGGTTCTGCCGCAATTGTCTGGGTGACTGGATCCTTGATGCAGGTGCGCCAATGGACAAGGCGGCGGCGCGTGAGGTGATTCACGGCCTTGCCGCCGCGGACTGGAAGGTGCAGTTTCAGACCGAGGCTACGGAGGAGCAAATGGAGCGGATGGCACAGAGCATGAAACTAAATGCCCAGTAACTCCTCCCCGTTTTCACGCAGTGCAAATGGGGAGGCGGCGCGCCCACAGGGCGTGACGGAGGGGTTTCGACGCTTGTGCAATCACCCCTCCGTCAGCGCTTCGCGCTGCCACCTCCCCGTTTGCGCAAGCGCGAAAACAGGGAGGATTTCCACAGCCGCGCCCTTCCCCCTTCTGATCGCCCTCGCTATCGCCCAGCCAACCGATTCACCCCTTATCTGGAGTAACCCCCTTGGCCACTGCCACCGATGACCGCCTGCGCCTTCTGATCGAGCGCGTTGAACGCCTCGAAGAAGAGAAAAAGGGCATCGCCGACGATATCCGCGATGTTTATGGAGAGGCCAAGGCGGTCGGCTATGACGCCAAGATCATGCGCAAGGTTGTGGCTTTGCGCAAAATGAAACCCGATGACCGCGCCGAGATGGAAACCATCCTCGATCTGTATAAGGCTGCGTTGGGCCTGGGCTAGCTTCGCCGCGAAGCGGCATAAGGTGATTTCACGCGGAGGCGCG
>JANMNP010000068.1:0-30350 GCA_031374105.1 Novosphingobium sp. | reverse complement strand
GTCTTAAATGCGGCGAGGACTTCTTCCTTGGCTAGAGCCCTGAACGGATCAATCCGGGCGACCGCGAACAAACGATCGACAAGATTACCAAGGTGGTTGCAGGCCAAACGCCTGAAGTTCTGGAGCGGGTGGCGGCGCTCTATGGCGCGATAACCAGCGGGGGGGTGTTCCGGGCGGCCTCGATCAAGGCAGCGGAAGCCGCCAAAGTGATCGAGAACGCCCAGCGCGATATCAACATCGCCTTCATGAATGAGATCGCGCAGATATTTGCCAAGATGGACCTCTCAGTGTGGGATGTGCTGGCAGCCGCGCGGACCAAGTGGAACTTCCTGCCGTTTGCGCCCGGGCTGGTTGGCGGGCACTGCATCGGGGTTGATCCCTATTATCTCTCGCACCGGGCCGAGCAGCTGGGGCTTGATCCGCGGGTCATCCTGGCCGGGCGCGGGATCAACGATGGGATGGCCGCTTGGGTGGCCAAGCAGCTTCACTCTGCACGGGGCGAAAAGCCGGGCAGCGTGCTGGTGCTGGGACTGACTTTCAAGGAAAATATCCCTGATTTGCGCAACAGCAAGGTCGCCGATCTGGTCTGCGCGCTGGGGCGGCTGGGCCATGCGGTGAGCGTTCATGATGCTCATGCCGATAGCGCTGAGGCGATGCATGAATACGGTATCCCGCTGGTGGCCGATGCGCTGGAACGGCGCTATGATATGGTTTTGCTGGCCGTGCCGCACCGCGAATATCTTGCGCTTGGACCCGTTGCGATTCGGGCATTGGTGAAAAAGGGCGGAACGCTTGCCGATCTCAAGGGCGAGCTGGGCGATGCGGCTGACTGGACGCTCTGATTGGAATTACTGTGAGAGTTCTTGTTACTGGCATCGCCGGGTTCATCGGATACAGCCTGGCCATCCGCCTGCTGGCGCGGGGGGATATCGTGATCGGTGTCGACTGCGTGAACGATTACTATGACGTCACCTTGAAAGAGGCCCGGCTGGCCGCGTTGCGCGAAGCTGGCGGCAACCGCTTCAGCTTCCACCGTCAGGACTTCGCTGATTATCCGGGGCTGGTGAAAGCGCTGGAAGGCGCGGAGTTTGACCGGATCGTCCATCTGGGGGCGCAGGCCGGGGTGCGCTATTCGATCGAAAACCCGCATGCCTATGTCAGCGCCAATCTGGTCGGCCACCTCAATCTGCTCGAAGTCGCGCGGCACCGGGGGGTAGAGCATATGGTCTATGCCAGCTCGTCTTCGGTCTATGGCGGCAATACCAAACTGCCGTTTTCGGTGGATGACCGGGTCGATCACCCGCTCTCGCTGTATGCGGCGACCAAGAAGGCGGATGAGCTGATGAGCGAAACCTACGCCCATCTATACCGCTTGCCGCTCACCGGCCTGCGATTCTTTACCGTCTATGGTCCGTGGGGCCGGCCCGATATGATGATGTGGATCTTTACCAAGAAGATCATGGCCGGGGAACCGATCCCGCTGTTCAACCACGGCGATATGTACCGCGATTTCACTTATATCGATGATATCGTCAGCGGGGTTGTGGCCGCGCTCGATAATCCGCCGCCCGATGATGGCGCGGTGAAAGCAGGCGGCAGCGAAAAGCCGCACCGGCTGTATAATATCGGCAACCACAAGTCCGAGCATCTGATGAAAGTGGTCGAAATTCTCGAAGCCGAATGCGGTCGCAAGGCCGAGCTGGAGCTGCTGCCGATGCAGCCGGGCGATGCCCGCCAGAGCTTTGCCGATATTTCGGCGATTGCGGGTGATCTGGGTTATGCTCCCACCACCTCGATTGAGGTCGGTGTCCCCAACTTTGTGCGCTGGTACAAGGAATACAACGGGGTCTGAGGCAAGCGTATCGCGCGTCCACGGGCAGGCTCAGGATGAGCAGGCATGGGGAGTTGGGGATAGTCCGATTAAGGGTGGAAAACGGACGCTGTAAGATAACTTGAATGACGCCAATATTGATGAATCTGGCAGCCCCTCGAACGCATGCTAGATGCTGCGGACAAACCCTTCCACATCCAGATCGATCATCATGCGATTATGGCGGGCAAACCATACGTCCTGCCAATCCACCCCAAGAGCGTCGCATTCCTTCGCCAAAATTGCGGTATCGGTTGTAGTGGCCCCGATGCTGTTGATCATTGAACTTACAACCAGGCCCATCCTGATTCCATCGAGCACATCGTCACGGGAATAGCCGGTTACGCCGTTTGCCAAGAGGCCGTCGTGATAGGCGCTGATCAACCTGTCCCCATGCCGCTCCCAATCCGAGGAAGGGAGGCAACAACCAACCAAGCGAGCGAAGTCCCAAACACCTTCAGCAACATAGGGAAACTGCCAGTCGATTACCGAGAAGTGTCCGCGGTCGCTGGAAGGCATGAACATTTGCTTCCCGTGATAGTCTGCGTGGACCATGGTATAGTTCCGGCCATCCATATAGGTGCGCCACTGTTCTAATTTGTCGTTAACGATGGTGATGCTGGCGACTACAGTTTCCGCATTTTCACCGCAGACCTCCAAGACTTGATCAGCCGCGGCTGCGGCGGCGGCGAAACTGTCAGCGAAAATCTTGTCGCTTGTGCGAATGAGACAGGCTTGCTGCTTCAATCCAGGCGCGTTCCACCATTTCGCATGAAACGCCGGCAAATGGCCGAGCGCCAGTTCAACTTCGTCGAGGCTGGGTGCCCATGATGGGCACCGGGCAGGAGCGAGGTGCTCCAGCAGCAGCACCATTTGCAGACCGTTTTCCGAACATTTGCTGAAGAAACACTTGGGCTTGGGCATGCCGACTTCGGGGTATGTTTGATAGAAGCCCACCTCGCGCCGGTACTGTCCAAAAACATCAATCATGGCCAGCACGTTGGGGTCATTGCTCCCTAATTTGGCGATATATCGCCTGGGAAGAAGGCATGCGTCATCGTTAAAGGTAACGGCAATATCGATCGCTTCTGAAGTCTGTCCAGGATCGGTTAATCGCCTAGCTTCAACGCGCTCTATCCTTGCTCCATTCATGTGATCGTGAAGCGCGGCCTCCATCCATGCGACGTCGATGTCTTGCGTTCCAACAGGAATCCCTATTTGCACATCTGAATCCTAGCGAGAGGCGACCCTTGCGAGACGTATCACGCCTTCTGCTCGACGCAACCCAGCAACACTGCTGGACCCAAGCAATTCGACTCCGAAAACCAAATGACCGCAATGTTGTCGCAAGCAGACCCCCTACCCATGCCGTACCCTGCCATCTAAACCGGGCGGGGAAATCCTCCGGGCGAACCTTGCCCGAACCGCCGTGCTTCGCCATCACCGCGCCATGGCGATTCTCAGTGACAAATGGATCCGCGCGCAGGCGCTCGAACATGGAATGATCGAGCCGTTCGTCGAGGCCCAACGGCGCGATGGGTGCATCAGCTATGGGCTGTCGTCCTATGGCTATGACGCGCGGGTCGCACCCGAGTTCAAGATATTCACCAACGTCAATTCCGCGGTGGTTGATCCCAAGAACTTCGACCCTGAAAGTTTTGTCGACCGGGAAACCGATGTCTGCATCATCCCGCCCAACAGCTTTGCACTGGCGCGGACGGTCGAATATTTCCGGGTGCCGCGCGATGTGCTGGTGATCTGTCTGGGCAAATCAACCTATGCGCGCTGCGGGATCATCGTCAACGTCACCCCGCTTGAGCCGGGCTGGGAAGGCCATGTCACGCTGGAATTTTCCAACACCACGCCGCTTCCGGCCAAGATCTACGCCAATGAGGGCGCCTGCCAGTTCCTGTTCCTGCAGGGCAATGAACCTTGCGAGACCAGCTATGCTGACCGGGCGGGCAAATATATGGGCCAGAAGGGCGTCACCCTGCCCAAGCTTTAGCGCCCAGAAACTTTAGAACTGCCAGCGCAATTCAGTTCGACTTTGCCACCGAATCATGCAGTTCTATACGCAGCGCGGCCGGAGCAGATTCGGCCCCCACGGAGAGCACGCATGACCAAGGCAGACCGCCCCTTCGATATCATCGTCTATGGCGCAACCGGCTATACCGGACGGCTTGTCGCTGAATATCTGGCCCATCATTACAAGGGGAAAGGTCCGAAATGGGCGATGGCCGGGCGCAGTGCGGCCAAGCTGGCCGAAGTGCGCGACCTGATCGGCGCGCCCGCCAATACGCCGCTGATCGTGGCCGATGCCGATGATCCGGCCAGCCTTGCCGCGATGGCAGGGCAAGCGCGGGTGATCATCACCACGGTTGGACCTTATCAGCTGTATGGTGAGCCGCTGCTGTCAGCCTGTGTTGATGCAGGCACGGATTATGCCGATCTATGCGGTGAGCCGGTGTGGATGCGCCAGATGGTCGACAAATATCATGCGGCGGCCATATCCAGCGGCGCGCGAATTTCCTTTTCGTCCGGCTTCGATTCGATCCCGTTCGATCTGGGGGTTTTCATGCTCCAGAAGGAAGCCAAGGCGCGGTTCGGAGCGCCTGCACCCCGCATCAAGGGCCGGGTCCGGGCAATGAAGGGCACCTTCTCTGGCGGAACTGCGGCAAGCCTGAAGGAAAGCCTGAAGACGCTGGCCAAACACCCCTCGTTGATTTCCTATATGACCAGTCCCTTCGGCCTGACGCCGGGCTTTGACGGCCCTAGCCAGCCCAGCGGGATGATCCCCGAATATGACCGCAGCCTGGATAGCTGGGCCGCGCCGTTCATCATGGCGGCGATCAACACCAAGAACGTCCACCGCACCAATTTTCTGCTCGGACATCCCTATGGCGCGGATTTCAAATATGACGAGATGGTGCTGACCAGCCCGGGCGAGATGGGCAAGGCGGCGGCTGAGGCGATGGTCGCGGCGCTCAAAGCACCGTTCGGCGATGGCGGCGGACCCAAGCCGGGGGAAGGCCCCACCAAGGAAGAGCGCGAGAACGGCTTGTATGATGTGCTGTTCGTCGCCGAGATGCCCGATGGCAGGACGATCCATTACGGCGTCAAGGGCCGCTATGATCCAGGCTATGGCTCGACCAGCCGGATGATTACTGAAACTGCAATTGGGCTGCTTGATTGCAAGGCGGCTGGGGGAATTTCAACTCCCGGTGCGTTGCTGGGTGAGGCGCTGGTCAATCGCTTGCAAGAACACGCCGAGATCAGCTTCGCAGTTGAGGCGTGAACGCTATTGCTGCGGATGGCGGAGCGGCTCCGCCAGAACCCAGTGAATGGACCGAAGGCTGGCGGATTGTGCTGGCCTGTGCACTCGCTTCGGGCACGGGTATCGTCTTGCTGTTCTTTTCGTTCAGCCTGTTCGTGCTACCGATGGCCAAGGAACTGGGCGTTACGCGCGGGACGATCGGCACTATTCAGTCGCTGGTGATATCTGGAGCATTGGGCGCGCCGGTGATCGGCTGGCTGGCCGACAGATATGGGTTCCGCCCGGTTTTCACTGTTTGCACCGTGTTGGTCGCTGCGATAGAACTGATCATGGTGCAGTTCGTAACCACGCTGACGGGATTGGGCATCGGGATTTTCTTGCTTGGGTTTGTTGGAATGGGCACGACCGCGCTCACTACGACCCGCCCGGTCAATGCTCATTTCCATCTCCATCGCGGCAAGGCGCTGGGGCTGGTCGCCGCGGGCGTTTCGATCACCACCATCCTCGCGCCGCCGCCATTGCAGGCAGTGATGGAGGTTTACGGCTGGCGCGGCGGGATTGCGGCCCTTGCGGCACTTTCCATGCTGGTCGGCATTCCGGTAGCGCAGTTTCTGCTGCCAGACCGGGTGGCGGGTCCGGTTGTGCGTGTTCCTGACGCAGCCAGCAAGACCAAGCCGGGCTTCCTCAAGGAGCGGCACTTCTGGCTCCTTGCCATCGCTGGGGCTTTCATCGGCGCTGCCACTTCAGGGTTCGTCAGCCAGCTCTCGCCGATGATTCAGACCGAAGGGCTTGATGTTGCCACAGGCGCGCTGGCGCTGTCGGCTTTCGCGCTTGGCCAGCTGACTGGGCGATTGGGCGGCGGGCTGCTGCTGGATCGGTTCGACCCACGATTGGTTGCGGTGACACTGATCCTTGCGCCCGGCAGCGGGTTCGTGCTGTTGCTGCTGACCGATCAAATGCCCCTTGCCGCGCTTTTGGCCGCTGCAATGATTGGGCTGGTTCAAGGGGCAGAGCTAGATATCAACGCCTATTTCGTCGCCCGCCGATTTGGCCTGGCTCATTACGGGTCGATCTATGGCGCGCTGCTCGGTCTGGGCTGGATCGGCAATGCCGCCGGGATTATCGGGGTGGGCCTGCTGCATGATCGGTTTGGCAGCTATGATCTGGCTCAGATGCTGGCGCTGGGCGGGCTGGCCATCGGCGCGGCGTTGATATCCGGAATAAGGCTCCCACCACTGGAGCCGCGCACATCACATTGAGTGAGGACAAAACTGGAGCGGGCGAAGGGATTCGAACCCTCGACCCCAACCTTGGCAAGGTTGTGCTCTACCCCTGAGCTACGCCCGCTCGAACGTTTTGGGCCCACGGCTTGAGCGCCAGCGGACCGGGGAGAGGCGGGCGGTTAGCATTGGCACCCCCTACCCGCAAGGGGAAATTCGCAAACTGCGCATGCCTGCGCTTTCACCCTTCACAAATGGGTGCAAAAGCCCACATTGGGCGGCACGCACCCAATTTCACGGAGTTTCAATTGGCAAGCCTTGGCCTCAACCTGGATGAACAGAAAGCCGTAGACCGGTTCCGCGCCACTGTGGTCGAACCTTCGATGACGCAGCTCGTGATCCTGGATTTCTGGGCCGAATGGTGCGGGCCGTGCAAGGCACTTACTCCGCTGCTGGAAAAGGTCGCCGCCGAGTATGCCGATAAGGGGGTGATCCTCGCAAAGCTTAACGTCGATGAAGAACAGTTCATTGCCGCGCAGTTTCAGGTAAAATCGATCCCGACCGTTTACGCGATGTTTCAGGGCCAACCGGTGGCAGACCTGACCCCTGCGCGCAGCGAATCGCAGTTGAAGGCGGCGCTCGATCAGCTGCTGGCCAAGCTGCCTGTGCAACCAGGCGGGGCGGAGGCTGCGCAGGATGTGGTGCCGCTGATCGCGATGGGCGAGGACGTGCTTGCCGAGGGCGATGCGGAACGCGCGGCCGGGATTTTCTCCCAGATCGTCGATATGGCTCCTGATAATGCTGCGGCACTGAGCGGGCTGGTCCGCGCGCTGATAGCCAGCGGGCGGGTTGATGAGGCGGAGGCGATAATTGCCAATTTGCCTGAAGAACTGGCAAAAAACGCAGAACTTACCCGCGCGAAAGCGGCGCTGGAGCTGGCGCGCGACAAGCCCGGCGATGGCGAGCTGGCGGCGTTGCGGGCGGCAGCGGCCGAACGGCCTGCGGATATGGAAGCGCAGCTGGCCTTTGCCAGTGCCGCGATTGCTGCGGGCGAGCGCGAGAATGCGGCCGAAACGCTGCTGGCGATGATCGCAGCGGACCGCGAATGGCAGGACGGCGCAGCGAAGGCCAAGCTGCTCCAGCTGTTTGAGGCGACCGGGCTGGAAGACCCCTGGGTTTCCGCCACACGCCGCCGCCTTTCAACCATTCTGTTCGGCTGAGGGGCAGGCATGCGCATCTCGATATTCCCGCTGACCGGGGTGATCCTGTTCCCCGGCATGCAATTGCCGCTGCATATCTTTGAGCCGCGCTATCGCTCGCTGGTCAAGGATGCTCTGGCGCGCGACCGGCGCATCGGGATGATCCAGCCGCGCACTACCCAGCAAAAAGGGGGCGCAACTGAAAGCGCACCGCTATATGCGGTCGGCTGCCTTGGCCGGATTGGCGAGGTTGAGGCGCTGGAGGACGGGCACTTCAATCTGGTGCTGGAGGGCGAGGCGCGGTTCCGGCTGCTGCGCGAACTGGATGTGGTAACCCCGTTTCGCCAGATCGAGGCAGAGTTGCTGGCGGAGAATGCCGAGGCTGCGCTAGCGCCGATTGAACGGGCGAGCTTTGAACGCGAGGCGCGGCGCTTTGCCGAAGCCCAAGGCTATATGGTCGATTGGGAATCGGTCGCGCGGCTGGATGATGCCGCGCTGATTGATGGGGTATCGCAGATCGCGCCGTTCGATGCGGCGGCCAAGCAGGCCTTGCTGGAGGCAGAAGACTTGCCGTCGCGGTGCGAGCTATTGGTTCAGCTGATGCAGTTCTTCGGGCGGCGCGATGCCGATGATGGCCGGGTTACGTTGCAATAGAGCGTGGGGGCCTTGCAGTCCAATCAGGGTGGATCAATGCTCTGTCATCACGCTCTCAACACCGCTTTCAGCCCATCGATCACATATTGCGCCGCCAAGGCTGCCAGCAGCACCCCGAGCAGCCGGGTAATCACCGCCTCAACCCGGTTGCCGAGCAGTTTCATCAGCGGCACCGCAGTGATCAGCGCGATCAGCGTTAGCGCCATGACAGCAGCCAATGCGCCCAGGATCACCAGCGTCGCTTGCGTTCCTTCAGCGCGGGCCATCAGCAGCATGACCGTGGCGATCGAGCCGGGGCCAGCGATCATCGGCATGGCCATGGGGAATACCGAAACGTCTTCTACTTCAGGCGTTTGGGCATTCTGGGCCATGATCTTCTCAGCGCGCTCCTCGCGGCGCTGGGTGCGCTTTTCGAACACCATGTCCATCGCGATGACGAATAGCATGATCCCGCCGGCGATCCGGAAGCTGTTAAGCTCGATATGCAAAGCGCTGAGCAATTGCTCGCCGAACAGGGCAAAGACGATCAGGATCAGCGCAGCGATGAAACAGGCCCGCAGCGCCATGATGGTGGCCTGTCGCTGGGTGGCATCGCTGACCAGCCCGGCATAGATCGGGGCGCAGCCCGGCGGATCGATCACCACGAACAGGGTGGCAAAGGCAGAGAGGAACAGTTCGAACATCAGTTCGCTTGCGCAGCGGTGCTGGAGTCGAGAACGGTATCGAACGCTTTACCGTCCCACAGCTTGACCACAAATTGCCGCGATCCATTGGCAAAAACCTCGGTGGAATATGTCAGCGTTCCATCGAGAGAGAAGCGTTCCTTGCGGTTGGGGGCTGGGCTTTCCGCCGGTACTGCCGAGAGTGGTATCGCCAGCTTTGGCGGTGAACAATCCGCCACCTTAGCCGCGATCATCTCGGGCGCAGAGAGCGGGCTTGCCAAGGGATCGCCCTGATCGAGCACCCATTTGTAGCCGCCGTCCTTCTGGCGCTGCCAGATGGTTGTGAAATAGCCGGTCGCCTTTAGCCCCTGCCATGCGCCGCGGGTCACAGTGAACGAGCCATCGCAGCTCGCCCACACCTGATGCGGTTGCCATTTGACTGCGGTGGCCGGATCAGCCTTGCCCTTGAGCCAAGTCAGCGCATTGACCCGCTGCGGCACGAACATCTCGGCGTCGCTGGTGGCGGTTTCGCGGAACGCGGTCCATTGCCCCTTGGTTTGCGCCAATTGGGCAAAGGCCAGCTCTGCGGCGATTACCGCGCTGGGATTGGCAGCGGGTTTGAGCCGAACGCCGGGATATTCGCGCGGGCCGTCTCCCCCCGAACAGGCAGAGAGGGCAAGGGCGAGGAGTGCGATGCGGCGTTTCATGGGTGCAAGCTTAGAGCGCTCCCTCAGCCAGCGCCACCCCTGCATTGCGGTGCGCTGCAACCACGCAATTGCGCAGCAGCACGGCGATGGTCATCGGGCCAACGCCGCCGGGAACCGGAGTAATCGCCCCGGCCACTTCGCTGGCGCTGGCAAAATCAACATCGCCCACCAGCCGCGTCTTGCCCTCTTCAGCGGCGGCAATGCGGTTGATCCCAACGTCGATCACCACCGCGCCGGGCTTGAGCCAATCACCCTTGACCATTTCCGGGCGGCCCACTGCGGCAACCACAATATCGGCGCGGCGGACCACTGCGGGCAGATCTTTGGTGCGGCTGTGGGCGATAGTCACTGTGCAGCTTTCCGCCAGCAGCAACTGGGCCATCGGCTTGCCTACCAATATCGAGCGTCCGATCACCACGGCATCAAGGCCGGAAAGGCTGCCGAGCTGGTCCTTGAGCAGCATCAGCGAACCCAGCGGCGTGCAAGGCACCAGACCCGGCAGTCCCAGCGCGAGGCACCCGCTGCTGAGCGGGGTCAGCCCGTCAACATCCTTGGCCGGATCGATCGCCTCAACCACCGCCTGCTCGTCCAGATGCTTTGGCAGAGGTAGTTGCACCAGAATGCCATCAACCGCAGGATCGGCGTTCAATTGCCGCACCAGCGCCAGCAAGCCGTCTTGCGTGGTATCGGCCGGCAGCCGGTGTTCAAAGCTGTTCATTCCGGCAGCGACAGTGGCCTTGCCCTTGGAGCGGACATAGACCTGACTGGCAGGATCCTCGCCCACCAGCACCACGGCGAGGCCCGCCTTGCGGCCCGCGCTTTGTTCGAAGGTTGCAGCATACTCGCCCACGCGCCGGCGCAGGGCTTCGGCAAAAGCTTTGCCGTCAATAATCGAAGCTGTGGTCATGCTATTCTTTTACTTACATATTCGAGCAATAAGATCAGCACTTGTATGCCGATTATTAGCGCCATCGGAGAGAGATCGATCATTCCGGTATCGGGCAGTCTGCGCCGGATCGGCTTCAGGATCGGATCGAGGATCGCATTGAGTGACTGCCAAAGAGCTGCAACAAAGTTGTTGCGGAAATCCACGACATTAAAGGCGAGCAACAGGCTTAAAATGAACTGGACGATCACCACCGTCGTAACGACTTTGGCGAGCAAGATCAGGATCGGAATGATGACTTCGTTGATCATGCAATGCTCCGCAATTCGACAGTTTCAGTTTTTGGACGACGACAAATAATTAGGTTACAAAAATTCCCGCCTACCCTGAGCCTGTCGAAGGGCTGTACTTTTCTTTGTCCAAAGCGCCAAGCCTCGGAAGAACAAAGTAGCCCTTCGACAGGCTCAGGGTAGGCGGAATTGGGTGTTTTGATTCAAAGTCATTTCGCTTTAGCCGAGCGACTGCCGCCAAGGCAACCGCAACTCACGGCACTCCACACTCACGGCGTCAAGGTGCTGCTCTCTATATGCCAGCGCAGCTGTTCGGGGGTGGCACCCGGAACATCGTTGACCCGGCGCAGCACGACATGACCGGCGATGCGCCGCTGGCCGTCGGCTATGATCACTGGCGCGGTATAGAAGCTGGAACCCGCCGCACCTTCCAGCGCGCCCGTGCCAAGCGAGACATCAGGGTTCTCGATGACGCTCCATGCTTGCGAAAAGGCCTGCTCGCTCAGCCCGCTGGCTGCGCCCTTATCGCCCCAATAGGCGCGCGCAGATGCCCAATCGCGCAGCGAGACAGCTTTGGCCCAGTCGATCAATACTTCGCCTGGATCGCGCGAGGCGGAAGGCGCGAGAACCACAGCCGGCGCCGCAGTTGTTGCCGCTTCAGGCTGGGGAGCTTTGCCATCGCAGCCGCTCAGCGCTGTCAGGGCTAGAAGGGTTGCGGCCCACCTCATCACTTATGGATCAGCGTGCCCGCGCCGCGCGAGGTGAAGAATTCCAGCAGCATGGCATGCGGCACCCGCCCGTCCAGAACCACCGCCGCTTCGCAGCCCGCCTCAACCGCATGGATGCAGGTTTCCAGCTTGGGGATCATCCCGCCGGAGATTGTCCCTTCGTCGCGCAGCTTGGCAATGTCTGCCGGGGTCAGATCGGTCAGCAGTTCGCCATCCTTGTCCAGCACGCCCGCCACATCGGTCAGCAGGAACAACCGCGCTGCGCCCAATGCCGCAGCGATCGCGCCCGCCATGGTATCGGCGTTGATATTGTAAGTCTCACCATCAAGGCCCGGGGCGATCGGGGCGATCACCGGGATCATTCCGGCGTTGCAGGCAGTCTGAAGGATTGAAATATCGACCGTCTGCGGCTCACCCACGAAACCCAGATCGACCACCTGTTCGATATTGCTGTCAGGATCGCGGGTAGTGCGCTGAACCTTGCTGGCGATGACCAGCCCGCCATCCTTGCCCGAAATCCCCAGCGCCTTGCCGCCGGCCCCTGCGATCCAGGTGACCAGTTCCTTGTTGATCCCGCCCGACAGGACCATTTCGGCGATCTGGGCAGTTTCCTTGTCGGTTACCCGCAGGCCATCGACGAAGCGCGATTCAACCCCGAGCTTCTTGAGCATCGCGCCAATCTGCGGCCCGCCGCCGTGGACCACCACCGGGTTGATGCCGACCGCTTTCAGCAGCACCACATCCTCGGCAAAATCGCGCGCAGCTTCCGGATCGCCCATCGCGTGGCCGCCGTATTTCACCACAAAAGTGCAACCCGCATAGCGCTGCAGATAGGGCAGCGCTTCAATCAGGGTTTCGGCTTTGGTGAGGCCATTTTGGTCGTGAGTCATGGATCGCGCTTAGCCTTCCCCGTCATCCCCGCGCAAGCGGGGATCGTTGGCCTGGTCAGCGCGACCTTGGAACGATGAGGCCAGCAGGCTATCGCAAATACGCCAGTCAATTGTTTCGTCGTCACCCTGAACTTGTTTCAGGGTCCATCAAGCCTAACCGCCGGTGGCCGCAGGCGTGGCGGAATTACGCCAGCAAACTTGAAAATTCGAGCGGCGTCACTGGGTGCGAAATGGGCCCTGAAACAAGTTCAGGGTGACGAAAAGGGGCGATATGACATATGCGTTTCCTCCCCGGTCAAGCCGGGGACGGCGCATTGTCCAGCTTGCGGCCCTGATGGACCACAATCCAGATGATTGCCGGAACCATCACTGCGGCCAGTACGACCTTGGCGATCATCTGGCCGACCATGATCTCCATGATCGGACGCACGCCATAAAAGGAAATGGTGATGAAGATCAGCGTATCGACGATCTGCGACAAGGCCGCCGCGATAAATCCGCGCAGCTTTGCAAAAGGCCCGCCAGCTTCGCGCAACCGATTGAATATCCACACATTCAGGGTCACCGATGTGCCATAGGCGATGATCCCGGCAAACATCATTCGCCAGCTTTGGCCCAGGATTATCGGGAAGGCTTCCTTGGCCGGTTCATACATCCCAGGGTCAGTCGGCAGCTGGAGCACAAAAAGCGCCATCACGATTGCGCCGATCAGCGGAATGAAGCCATAGCGCACCAGCCGGTCAGCAATTTCCTTGCCATGCAGTTCAGCGATACCGCTGGAAATACCCACCAGCGTCAGGAACGGGAATATCCCGGCCTCCACCACCAGCGGCCCCAGCGCAACCTGCTTGGCCCCCAGCACGCCTGCTATGGTGACCATTCCTCCATAGAACAGCGCGAACAACAACAGCGAGCGAGGGGTGGATGCGGGTGTGGTCATGGTGAAGGACTAGCGACGAAGGTTGCCGCTGGGAAGTGCAAGCGATCCTCGGCAAAGCAGGGAAGGCTATCGCATATAGCGAGAGCCCCTCCATTTTCGTCACCCTGAACTCGTTTCAGGGCCCATCGGGCCGCACATTCGGAGCCCGCGTCCTTGTTGAAAACTGTCAGGAAAGCTCGCCAAATCAGGCACCAGAGCAGGAGGCGGAATGGGTGCTGAAACAAGTTCAGCATGACGAT
Organism: Novosphingobium sp.; assembly: GCA_031374105.1. Classification (GTDB taxonomy): domain Bacteria; phylum Pseudomonadota; class Alphaproteobacteria; order Sphingomonadales; family Sphingomonadaceae; genus Novosphingobium. Next base: position 16,791 of record JANMNP010000068.1, on the reverse strand, counting down.
GAAAGAGGGGGAATCGCCATATACAATCGCCCCCCGAACCAGCGAGGATTTGACTGTTTGACCTCCAACTCGTTACCACACCCTATAAACAGGGACCGCCCGGGGGAATCCGCTTCATGAGTATCGCATACAGCCTGCTGGGGATGCTGGTCATCCTGCTGGTCGCCTTTGTCCTCTCGTCTGATCGCAAGGGCATTCGCCTGCGGGTGGTTGGTGCTGCCTTTCTGCTGCAGGCCGGGTTTGCCGCGCTGGTGCTTTATTTTCCGCCCGGCAATGCTGCGCTTCAATCGGTGGCGGCGGGCGTCTCAAGCCTGCTGGGCTTTGCCGGGGAAGGTACCAAATTCCTGTTTGGCGCGCTGGCCACCGATCCGCTCGGACAGAATTTTGCCATACAAGCCTTGCCGGTGATCATCTTCTTCGCCGCGCTGATCTCGATCCTTTATTACCTTGGCATCATGCAGTTCATCATCCGCTGGATCGGCGGCGGGTTGGAGAAGATCACCGGGATCAGCAAGGTTGAAAGCCTGTGCGCGGCCTCCAACATCTTTGTCGGGCAAAGCGAATCGCCGCTGGTGATCCGGCCCTATCTTGCCGCGCTCACCCCCTCGCAGCTGTTCTGCGTGATGACCGTTGGCATGGCGGGCGTTGCCGGCACGATCCTGGCGGCATATGCCAGCATGGGGATCCGGATCGATTATCTGGTTGCCGCCGCCTTCATGTCGGCTCCCGGCGGGATAGTCATGGCCAAGATCATGATGCCCGATCCGGCTGGCGCAGCGGTAATCGTTACCGCTGATGATCAGCCGCCCGCAACCCACGATGAGGAGCGCCCGGCCAATCTGATCATGGCAGCAGCCCAAGGCGCACAGACCGGCGTAAAGCTGGCGGTTGCAGTTGGCGCGATGGTGCTGGCTTTCGTCGCACTGGTGGCGCTGGCCAATGGTATTGTCGGCTGGGCTGCCGGACTGCTGGGTTTTGATGGCGTGACCTTCCAGATGTTGATCGGCTATGTCTTCGCCCCGATCTTTTATCTGCTAGGCGCACCCGATTGGGCCGAAGCGCTTCGCGCTGGCGGACTTTTCGGAACCAAAATGGTGCTCAATGAATTTGTTGGTTTCATCGAGCTCGGCCAGATGACCAGTGGCGCCGGGGGACTGTCAGAACGGACCGTCGCGATTGTTACTTTTGCGCTGTGCGGTTTTGCCAATTTCAGCTCGATTGCGATCCAGATGGCGGTGACCGGAAGTCTTGCTCCGAACCAGCGGCCGATCATCGCCAAGCTGGGGATCAAGGCTCTGATCGCGGGCAGTCTGTCCAATTTGATGAGCGCTGCCTTGGCCGGACTCTTCCTAAGCCTCTGATCTGGAGCTAATCTGGGTAGTTCTCCGGGTTCATCTGGGGGTCGTCTGGGGTGCATCTCTGGCGCATGCCTGTTGCACTCATCACCCTCGCCGCCAGTTTTGCGCTTTGCACAACCGGCCCCCGCACAACCTGCGTCGTCGATGGCGATACCTTCTGGCTCCATGGTGAGAAGGTTCGGATCGCCGATATCAACGCGCCTGAAACGCATAGGGCTTCCTGCGCTACCGAGGCGATGCTCGGCGCAGAAGCAACTCGGCGGCTGATCGCGCTGCTCAACGCCGGACCGTTCATGCTGGAAGCCGGACCCCGGAACCGCGATCATTATGGCCGGTCATTGCGGACCGTAATCCGCGGTGGCCGCAGCCTTGGTGACCAGCTGGTAGCCGAAGGTCTGGCCGAGCCATGGCGCGGACGCCGCAGTGATTGGTGCTGACCCTAAATACCTGCGTACCAAGGATAATCCCGGTTATCCTCCCAGTGTCCGCCGCTGCCGCCATAGAGCCCGGCCAGCGTTTCACGCAGCTCGATCCGCATGATATATTTGGCCTGCTTGTAGCCCAGCTGGCGCTCAACCCGCAGCCGCAGGGGTGCGCCGTGGGCGATGGGCAGCATCCGGTCGTTCATCCGCCAGGCCAGGATTGTCTGAGGATGGAAGGCGTCAATCAGATCGATCGATTCATAATAGGGCGAACCGTCCAGCACATCCGCGCAATGCAACACCGCATAGCGAGCGGCGGGCAGCAGTCCCGCTTTGGCTAGGATTGCGCTTAGCTGCGGCCCCTGCCATTTGCCGATCGCGCTCCATCCCTCGACACAGTCATGCCGGGTGATCTGGGTGCGCTGGGGCATGGCCTGCAGCGCGCTGAGTGGCAGGGCCAGCGGCTGCTTGACCAGCCCGTCGACCTGCAGCGCCCAACTGCTGAACCCGGCGGCAGCATGACGATTGTAGCCAGCGTCAACCACCGAAGTGCTGCCATTGGCGCGGAACAGCGGCGACATTTCCGCCTCGCTATATTCGCGGGCCAGAGCATCGCCGGTAATCAGCCGCTGGCTGCGCATATGCAGCCCTTCCGCGCCTTGTAGAATCGATCGGAAACCGGGGCTGGAATTGAGTTTGTCACATCCTGACAGGATCAGGCTCCCGGCTCCCAATGCGCCTGCGCCCAGCAAGCGGCGGCGGCTGATTTGCACACTCATGCCGCGTTTCCCTTGTCTTTGGGTAGCCTGTACCAGCCCGTTATCATCGATCGCACTTCGTTGATGGGGCCAGCTAGAATTACCATCGCGATATGCACAAGGAAGAAGCCGACAAGGCCAAAGGCAGCGATGAAATGCAGCGACCGTGCCGATTGCCGTCCGCCAAACAGATCGAGCAGCACAGTCAGTCCGGCGTTTAAGTTGGGGGACATAGTCAGCCCCGTCAGAATGATCAGTGGCAGCAGCACAAACAGCACCCCGCAATAGGCGAGCTTTTGCAGCACATTATAGCGCAGCGCAGCAGGGCCAGTCGGGAAACGCAGCGCAGCATGCTGCTTGATGTCATCCCAGATGTGCGACGGCTTCCATTCGGCCAAGCGGATATGAAGATCGCGGATGATATGTCCGCGGACCAGCCCCCAGATCAGATAGAACAGAAGGCCAAGCGACAGCACCCATGCGAAGGCCAGATGCCACAGCCGTGCATCGGCCAGGCTATAGGTTGAAGGGATTGTCGCCCAGCCGGGAAAGGCCACGCCGTTGGTTTCTGCAATTTCGAGCCAGGCCTTGTCGGGGTTGGCCCCGAATTCGCCCCAATAGAGCCTTGGATGAGCGTTGAAGATCATCAATCCGCTCATCAGCATTATCACGATGGCCAGCGCGTTGATCCAGTGCCAGACGCGGGTCACCAAGCTGTGGCGCTTGATCAGATCGCCGCCTTGGGGCTCGCTGGGATCGGCGTTTGTAATGATAGCATCATCCGGTTCCATATTTCGCGATCTCCCGTTTCCCAGCATTACTATCTCAAACCGATGTTCGCAGCAAATTACCGTTTGGTTACAGGGAGCAGCACTTCACGATTGCGCTGGACGGTTTCGAGCAGCCAGTCACGGCAAGCGCGAACCCGCGCCAGCTGGTGGGTGTCCTTGTGCGTCACCAGCCAGAAGCTTCGGCGAATTCGCCGTTCGGGCAGGACTGGCACCAGCGCGGGGTCGGCGTTGCCGATAAAGCAGGGCAACACCCCGATCCCGGTGCCGGCAGCTATCAAGCGGTGCTGGGCATTGATACTGGAGGACCGCACTGTCGCAGCAAGGCCGGGATGCAGCTCATCCAGATAGCGCAGTTCCGGCGCATAGAGCAGATCGGGAATATAGCCGATCAGCCGGTGGCCCTGCGCCAGCTCGGCGGCCTCGGCAGGGGTTCCTGCTGTAGCCAGATAGGCAGGCGCGGCATAAAGCTGAAGCTCATAGTCTGACAGCTTGCTGGCGATCACCGGCCCTGCCCTGGGTCTGGAAAGCACGATTGCAATATCTGCTTCGCGTTTCGATGGGCTAAGGAAGCCGCTGCTGGCCACCAGATCGAGGGTTAGACCCGGATGGGCGGCGACAAAGCGGTGGATCTGGCTGGCAACGATCCAGGTTCCAAAGCCCTCGGACATGCTGATCCGAACTGTCCCGCTGGGGCCGCTGGCGGGGAGCGCGCCCTCGGTAATCCGGCCTGCCGCTGACTCCATTCCTTCGACCTGGGCGAGCAAAGATTCGCCTGTTTCGGTCAGCACCTGTCCCTCGCGGGTCTGTTCAAACAAGGTCTGGCCGAGGCGGGTTTCAAGCCGTCGAAGGCGGCGCCCCATAGTGGTAGCGTCCACTCCGGCAAGCGCAGCTGCGCGCGCCAGCTGGCCGGTGCGGGCGATGGCAAGGAAATCTTGCAGGTCGTTCCAGTGGATTGGCTGCATAATTGCAGGCAATCATTGCATATACACCGCTTGCCTGCAATGGCTGTCGGGTGCAAAGTAGTGCGTCATAATCATAAGAGAGGATTCCGGTTCCCTTGCTATTTGCGCCGATTCCGGCTGCAGGGACGTCGGTTTCTGGAAGCAAAGGAACGCCCAGATGGCCACTGCCATGATGATCCAATCGACCACCGAAGCTGAAGAAATCGCCTTACTGGTTGCGCGTTCGCGCGCCGCGCAAGAGCAGATCGCCAACTATACGCAGGAACAGGTCGATCGCCTGATCCGGGCGATGGTCTGGGCCGTCGCGCGTGAGGATGTCGCCAAGAAGATCGCGCAGCACACAGTCGATGAAACCCAGCTGGGCAATTATGACGGCAAATACCTCAAGATCTTCCGTAAGACCCGCGCGACGCTGATGGACATCATCGATGACCAGTCGGTCGGGATCATTGAGGAAGACAAGGCGCGCAATCTGATCAAGATCGCCAAGCCGGTCGGCGTGATCGGGGCGCTCTCGCCCTCGACCAACCCTGAGGCGACCCCGGTGATCAAGGCGATTTCCGCAGTCAAGGGACGCAATTCGATCATCGTCGCCCCCCACCCCCGCGCCAAGCTGACCAACAAGCTGATCTGTGACCTGATGCGCGAGGCGATCGTCAAGATGGGCGCGCCCGCCGATCTGGTGCTCAGCATTGATACGCCTTCGGTTGAAAAGACCAACGAACTGATGCGCCAATGCGACCGCGTGCTGGCTACTGGTGGCTCCGCGATGGTCACCGCTGCCTATTCCAGCGGCACCCCGGCGCTGGGCGTCGGCGTTGGCAATGCGGTGATCACGGTCGATGAAACCGCTGATCTGGACGACGCGGCAGAGAAGATCCGTATGTCCAAGACGCTTGATCTGGCTGCATCCTGCTCGTCGGACAATGCAGTGATTCTGGTCGATGCGATCTATGATACAATGCTGGCAAAGCTGGTGGCCAAGGGCGGGTTAATCCTGGATGCTGACCAGAAGGCAAAGCTTCAGGCGGCGATCTGGGTTGATGGCCATATCAACGCGAAAGTCGTCGCGCAGACCCCGGCGTTCATTGCCGATTATGCCGGTTTTACTATTCCCGAAGGCGCCCAGTTTTTCATCGTTCCTGAAACGGGTGCCGGTCCGGACCACCCCTTCTCGGGCGAGAAGATGACTGTCACAATGGCGCTCTACCGTGCCAAGGACATTGATGCGGCGATCGCGCTGACCAACCGCATTCAGGCCTATCAGGGCCAGGGCCACAGCTGCGGGATATATTCGCAATCGGATGCCAACATCCTGAAACTGGCGAGCGGCACCCGCACCAGCCGAGTCATGGTCAACCAGCCGCATGCTGCGTCCAACAGCGGCAATCTGTGGAACGGAATGCGCCAGACCTTTTCGCTCGGCTGCGGGAGCTGGGGCGGAAACGGTACCAACAACAACATCACCTGGCGCGATCTGATCAATGAAACCTGGGTGTCAAAGCCCCTGGCCGTGCCCAAGGTTTTGCTCAGCGATGAGGAACTGTTCGGCAAGGAATTGATGGCGGCGTTGGGTTGAGGCCATGCTGCGCTGGCTGCTCCTTTTGGCGCTGTCATTTGCATGGGGAATGTCGGCGCAGGCGGCAAAGCGCATTGCGCTGACTTTCGATGACGTGCCGCGCACGCGTGGCGCTTTTTTTACTCCGGAAGAGCGTAGTGCAAAGCTGATCGCTGCTTTGCGAGACGCCAAGGTTCGACAGGCTGCGTTTTTTATCAATCCGGGCAATCTTGCGAGTGCTGATGGCGCAAATGGTGATCAGCACATAGCTGCCTATGTTGCGGCAGGTCATGTCATCGCCAACCATTCATTCAGCCACCCGCATCTTAGTGAGGTGACGGCAGAAGCTTACCTGGCAGACATTGATGCGGCGACCAACTGGCTCAAAGACCGGCCCGGCTATCGCCCATGGTTCCGCTTTCCCTATCTGGATGAGGGCGGTGCGGACAAAGCCAAGCGCGATGCCGTTCACACTGGACTTGCCGCACGCCACTTGCGCAACGGTTACGTCACAGCGGATGGTTCAGATTGGAATCTTGAGGCGTTGACCGTGCAAGCGACCGGTGACGGAAAATCTCTGGATATGAAGGCTTTACGGCGGCTCTATCTTGCGACTCAGATGAGCGGCGTGGCCTATTATGACGAGCTGGCGCGGCGCACTTTGGGCCGCTCTCCGGCGCATGTATTATTGTTGCATGAAACCGATCTTGCAGCGATGTTTATCGGCGATCTTGCCGCCGAATTGCGCCGCAACGGCTGGACAATCATCACCGCTGATGAGGCTTTTGCCGATCCGATTTCACGAGCCATGCCAGATGTGCCCTATGCTGCCGGAACTTTGATAGGGACAATGGCATGGGAAAAGGGCATCGAACCGCCTGTCTGGCCAACCATGATTACTACCAGCGTGGCCGATTTTATGTTTGAACAGCGTGTCGTCAAGAAAGATGTTCCGCAATGACCGATCAGTTCCAGCTTACCGAAGACCAACTCGCCATTCAGGAAATGGCGCGGCGGTTTACCGCCGATGCGATCACGCCGTTTGCGGCGCAGTGGGATGAGGATCACATCTTTCCCCATGACACCATCAAGGCGGCGGCAGAGCTGGGTTTTGCGGCGATCTATGTCAGTGAGGAAAGCGGCGGAATTGGCCTCGGACGGCTCGAATCGGCGCTGATCATGGAAGCCATGGCCTATGGCTGCGCAGCGACCTCTTCGTTCATCTCGATCCACAATATGTCGGCATGGATGATTGATTGCTTTGGCGGTGATACGGTCAAGGCCAAGTTCCTGCCTGCCCTCGTTACCATGGACAAGATGGCGAGCTATTGCCTGACTGAACCGGGTTCGGGATCGGACGCAGCAGCGCTCAAAACCACCGCGCGCCGCGAAGGCGATCACTACATCGTCAATGGCACCAAGCAGTTCATTTCTGGCGCAGGCGTCAACGATGTCTATGTCACCATGGTCCGCACCGGGGTTGATGGCCCCAAGGGTATCTCGTGCCTGGTGATCGAAAAGGACATGGAAGGCGTCAGCTTTGGCGCGCCTGAGCGCAAGCTGGGCTGGAACGCCAGTCCCACCGCGCAGGTGATCTTCGACAATGTCAAAGTGCCGGCCGAAAACCGGGTTGGCGCAGAAGGTGACGGCTTCCGCTTTGCGATGGCTGGCCTTGACGGCGGGCGAATCAATATCGGGGCCTGCTCGCTCGGCGGAGCGCAGCGCTGCCTGGATGAGGCGATTGCCTATACCAAGGATCGCCAGCAGTTCGGCCAGCCGATCGCTGATTTCCAGAACACCCAGTTCACCCTTGCCGATATGGCGACTGACCTGGAAGCGGCCCGCGCGCTGCTCTATCTCGCCGCCGCCAAGGTTTCGTCGAATGCGCCCGACAAGTCGCGCTTTTCGGCGATGGCCAAGCGGCTGGCCACCGATAGCGGCAGCAGCGTGGTTGATCGCGCCTTGCAGCTGTTCGGCGGCTATGGCTATCTCAAGGACTATCCGATCGAACGGTTCTGGCGCGATTTGCGAGTCCATTCGATCCTTGAAGGGACCAACCAAGTGATGCGAATGATCGTCGGCCGGGATTTATTGCGCCAATGACGAGCGAGGTTCTCACTCGCCGCGAAGGCAGCGCTGGCTTCCTCTCGCTCAACCGGCCCAAGGCTCTCCACGCGCTGACCCAGGAGATGGATCACGCGATGACCGCAGCGTTGCTCGAATGGCGTGATGATCCTGCAATCCACACGGTGATTATCGACCATGCCGAGGGCCGCGGCTTTTGCGCAGGGGGCGATATCGCCTTTCTGCGCAATTCGGCGCTGAACGACGGCGGTGTTTCAGGGCGGGAGTTCTTCTACGAAGAATATCAGCTCAATCATTTGCTGTTCACCTACCCCAAACCGGTGGTCGCTTTCATAGACGGTATCACCATGGGCGGCGGGGTTGGGATATCGCAACCGGCCAAGTTCCGCGTGGCAACCGAAAACACCCGTTTTGCCATGCCGGAAACAGGCATCGGTCTGTTTCCCGATGTTGGCGGCGGCTGGCATCTTTCACGCCTTAACGGCCGGGTTGGACAATTTCTTGCACTGACTGGCGCGCGGATGGATGGCGCGGAATGCCACTGGACCGGTCTGGCGACGCATTATCTGCCTCATGATGCGCTGGCTGAGGCAAAGCAGCGGATTGCGCATGGGCACGAACCGGGCGGTGTCCTCAGCGCGCTGGCCGTTACCCCTCCAGCAGCCCGGATTGCAGCCAATGCTGCTCAGATCGCCCGGCATTTTGCTTCCGACCGCTATGAAGACATCCTCGCCAGTCTGGAAGCCGATGACAGTGATTGGGCGGCCAAGGAGCTGGCGATGTTGCACACCAAAAGCCCGCAGACCTGCAAGGTCGCGCTGCGCCAGCTGCATGACAGCCTGTCCTGCCCTGACTTCGCCGCCAACATGGTGATGGAATACCGCATCGCATCGCGCGTTCTGACCCGCCCCGATTTTGCCGAAGGCGTGCGAGCGGTGATCGTTGACAAGGACAATGCGCCGAAGTGGAATCCGGCAACGCCCGAGGGTGTCACCGATGCGCTGATCGACTCAATTTTCGCGCCCTTGCCTGAAGGCGAAGAATGGAAACCGCTATGACCTACGAAACCATCCTCGTTGAAAAGCGCGGGGCGGTCACTCTGATCACGCTCAACCGGCCGCAGGCATTGAACGCGCTCAACTCGCAGGTTCTGGATGATCTCATCGCCGCCTTTGCCGCCTTTGAGGCTGATCCGGCGCAGCGCTGCGCCGTGCTCACCGGTTCGGGCGAAAAGGCCTTTGCCGCCGGGGCCGACATCAAGCAGATGGCGGATAAATCCGCCGCGGAATTTTTCGCGGAAGATTTTTTTGCCAAATGGACCAGCCATATCGTCAAGGCAGTGCGCAAACCGTGGATTGCAGCGGTCAATGGCTTCGCGCTCGGTGGCGGCTGCGAGCTGGCGATGATGGCGGACTTCATCATTGCAGCTGATAGCGCGCGGTTCGGCCAGCCCGAAATCAAACTCGGTGTTGGCCCCGGCATGGGCGGATCGCAGCGGCTGACGCGGGCGGTGGGGAAAGCCAAAGCGATGGAAATGTGCCTGACCGGGCGGATGATGGGTGCCGATGAAGCCGAGCGTTCAGGGCTGGTTGCCCGCGTGGTGCCCTTGGCCGATTTGCTGGCTGAGGCGCTCAAAACCGCCACCGAGATTGCCGCCATGCCTCCACTGGCGACTATCGCAAACAAAGAGGCGGTCAACGCCGCTTTTGAGACCTCGCTCGATCAGGGGCTGGTGATGGAGCGCCGCATCTTCCAAGTGCTGACCGCGACCGAGGACAAGACTGAGGGGATGGCGGCGTTTATCGAGAAGCGGCCCGGCAACTGGAAGGGGCGGTGACACGTTCTGAGGTCGCAATTCGTGTGTGGCGGGCGGCCGGAGTCCCCCTTCTTCTGATCGCCATACATTTTTTAATCGGTGCTTATGTCGATTGGCGAAACATTGAATACGACACTTCAGGGCTCGAAGGCCCACTTTGGTGGGTTGTCGCCTTCTGGGTTTTGCCCATCATCGCGCTGCTTATGCTGGCTTGGCGCATCATCGTGAAGTCAATGATTTGAAGCGGCCAGTTCGGAGACTAAAATGAAAATCGCGTTTATCGGACTTGGCAATATGGGCGGCGGGATGGCCGCTAATCTGGTCAAGGCGGGGCACGATGTCCGCGCTTTTGACCTGTCCAGCGAAGCACTGGCCCGCGCCGAGGCACATGGCTGCGCTACGTTCGGAACGGTGCGTGAAGCGGTGCAGGGCGTGGACGCTGTGGTCTCTATGCTGCCCAACGGGGCAATCGTGGACAGCGTCTATTCGGCAGACGTGATCGGGCAAGCCCCCACCCAGGCGCTGCTGCTCGATTGCTCGACGATCGATGTGGCGACCGCGAAGAAGGTAGCCGAAGCCGCCAGCACGGCGGGCTATGCGATGGTCGATGCTCCGGTTTCAGGCGGGATCGCGGCGGCCAATGGCGGGACTTTGACCTTCATGGTTGGCGGCAGCGATGCGGCCTTTGCTCGCGGCGAGCCAATTCTGGCGGCGATGGGCAAGGCGGTGATCCATGCTGGAGGATCGGGCGCGGGACAAGCGGCGAAAATCTGCAACAACATGATCCTTGGCGCGACGATGATCGCCACAGCTGAGGCGTTTGCACTGGCCGAAAAGCTGGGGCTGGACCTCCAGACCTTCTACGACATTTCCTCCAAGGCTTCGGGCCAGTCATGGTCGATGACCAGCTATTGCCCGGTGCCCGGCGTTGGCCCGCAAACTCCGGCGGACAATGATTATCAGGGCGGTTTTGCCGCAGCCCTGATGCTCAAGGATCTGAAGCTGGCGGTGGCAGCGGCGCAAGGAGCAGGAGCCAAAGTGCCGATGGGCGATCTTGCCGAGCGGCTCTATGCCGAATTCACTGATGCAGGGAGCGGCGGGCTCGATTTTTCGGCGATCATCAAAACGCTGTGAGCAATTGACCTTTTCACAAGCCCTGTGCAAAGGCAGCGCCCGCACGAACTGGCGCCAAGCGGGTGTAGCTCAATGGTAGAGCAGCAGCTTCCCAAGCTGAATACGAGGGTTCGATTCCCTTCACCCGCTCCAGCGGCGTCGCGTTGCGAACCCTCATTGTATAATGCGCTTCACCGCAAGCGGCTGCGCTGGTTGGTTCGATTCCCTTCACCCGCTCCATTTTTCGGCAGTGCTGCGGATTATAGTCGATGAGCGGACTGATTTTCGCACTGCTGGCCACTTTGCTTGCTGGGATTGGCGCGCGGGACCAATTGACTGTGGCGGGAATTGCCGCGCGGCAGGGGCAGCGGCCGGGTTTGCTGGTGGTGGCACTGGCAACCAGCATCGCGACCGCAGGTGCGGCTGCCTATGGCGGGGCACTGCTTGCGCCGATGATGGGCGGCAACGCGCGACTGATGTTTGCCGCGCTGGCACTGGCGTTTGCAGGGGTCGAAATGCTGATCCTCGCGGCCCGGAAAATGCCCGATGAGCCGACCCAGTCGCTGGGTGCCACTGCAATCGTGCTGGCCGCACATCAACTTACCGATGCGGCGCGCTTTCTGGTCTTTGCCATTGCGGTTGCCACCCGTGCGCCCATCTCAGCCGGCCTTGGCGGAGCATTCGGCGGAGTTTGCATCGTGCTGGCGGGCTGGCTCGCATCAGGGAGCCTCCCCGTTCGGAGGCTTTCGATAATCCGCCGTTCAGTCGGCGCGGCGCTGCTGGTGCTGGCGGCAGTCTTGGCGATGAAGGCCATGGGCCGCGGATAGGCGCGGTGCTATGCTTCGGCCATGAGCAAAGCAGTAATCATCGACGATGCAAGCGACGCGGACATTGCGGCATGGCTGGAGCAGCGGCTTTCGCTGGCCCTCGCCACTGCCGCCGGGATGATCGCAATCACCATTCCGGGCGGATCGACGCCGTTTCCGATCCTGGCAAAGCTTGCCGATGCGCCGCTGGATTGGTCGCGGATTGCGGTTTGGCCGGGGGATGACCGGATAGTGGCGGAGGACCATCCGGCCAGCAATGTCGGGCGGATTCGCGCTGCGCTGGAGCCACTTGGCGCGCGCATTGTGCCGCTGGAAGCGGGCGCACAGCCGCCCCATTTCGCGCTGGCCTGGCTTGGCATGGGCAATGATGGCCACATTGCCTCGCTGTTTCCCAGCACTGAACCAAAGGCTGATGATCCGCTCAAAATCCGCCGCCTGACCCCCGATCCGCTCCCGCCAGAAGCCCCGTTTGATCGCCTTAGCCTAACCATCCCGGCGCTGCTCTCTAGTGATGAGGTGCTTTTCGTGATCCGAGGTGCGCAAAAGCGCGCCTTGTTTGAGGCGGCCTTGCGCGGGGAGAATGATCTGCCTGTGGCCCGTTTGCTCGGCACGGCGCATCAGCCGGTGACATGCTTCAACTGATCCCCGCGCCGCTGCACCGGCTCGCCTACCGGCTGGCGCATAGCCTGCGGCTGCGCTGGTGGCGCCTGCGCAAGCCGTTGTTGACGGGGTGCCGGGTGCTGGCCTTCGATTCGGCTGGGCGTGTTCTGCTGGTTCGCCACAGCTATGGGAGCGGCAAGTGGATGCCGCCCGGCGGCGGTGTTTCGCGGGGGGAGGCAGTGCTTGGCGCTGCGGCCCGTGAGTTGCTGGAAGAAACCGGCTGCACTTTGGCGGGAACTTTCGAGTTTGGCATAATCGAGGAGCCGCTGCATGGCGCGATCAACCGGGTGCATCTGGTAACTGGCACAACCAGCAGTGTTCCTCAGCCCGATGGCCGCGAAGTGATTGCCGCCGCCTTTTTTGTGTCCGATGAACTGCCAGCGCTGATGTCCGCCAATTTCGCGCTGACATTGCCCGGCTGGATTACAGCAGCGAAAGCTGCGCTGCTGGCTGGCTAGCCGCAGAAGCGGTGATTGCCTCGTCCTCGTCGCCATCCAGCGCTGAGAGGGTGAGACCCATTAGCCGAACCGGTTGGGGCAGGGGCAGCACCTCGTCCAGCAGGGCGTGGCTTAGACGGCTGAACTCGGCCAGATCCGCCACCGCGCTGGGCAATGATCGCGCCCTGGTCAGCTGGGTGAAGTCCGTATGCTTGAGCTTGAGTGTAACCGTGCGGCCCCTCGCGCTGCTTTTGGTGATGCTCGCCCAGACGATCGCAATGATCCGCTCGAGAGCTTCGCGCAGCGTGGTGCCAGACGAAATGTCGTGATCGAAAGTCCGCTCCCCGCCCACCGATTTGCGCGGCCGGTTGGCCTTGACCCGCCGCAGATCTATGCCGCGTGCGGCACGAAACAGATAGTCGGCCTGGCTGCCAAAGTGCTGGCGCAGGAAGGCCAGATCCCTGGTCAACAGATCGGCCCCGGTTTCGATACCTAGTGCGCCCATTTTCTCTGCTCCGCGCGGCCCGATGCCGTGAAACCGCCGCACCGGCAGCGAAGCGACGAAAGCTGCGCCCTCACCCGGGCGGATCACACACAGACCATCGGGCTTGTTCTGATCGCTGGCCAGCTTGGCGAGGAATTTGTTGTAGGACACCCCGGCACTGGCGGTAAGGCTGGTGTCCTGCTTGATCCGCTGTCGGATCAGCTCGGCAATCCGGGTGGCGGAGCCAATCCCCTTCAGATCTTCACTGACATCAAGATAGGCCTCATCCAGGCTGAGCGGTTCGACATGCGGCGTGTAATCGAGGAAGATCGCCCGGATTTGCCGTGACACCTCTTTGTAAACCGCAAAGCGGGGCTTGCAGAAAATCAGCTTGGGGCAAAGCCGCAGCGCCTTGACCGAGGACATCGCCGAACGCACGCCATAGGTCCGCGCTTCATAGCTTGCGGCAGCAACCACTCCCCGGTCTGAGGAGCCGCCGACCGCCACTGGCAGCCCGCGCAGGCCAGGATCGTCACGCTGTTCGACGCTGGCAAAGAAGGCATCCATATCGACATGGATGATCTTGCGCAGGCCAAAGCCTTCCTCATCAATATCATCGGAATCGGATGGGTTGCGCTCCATCCAAACTGCATAGCGCATCGCCGCCTTGCACAAAATGGCGCGAAAGGGACTGGCCAGCGCTGGACAGAACCTTCATGGAGCACCTGCAATGCAAACTGCCCCAACTCCAGACCAGCACTTTCGCCTTGGCACGAGAGAGTTCATTGCCATGATGGCGATGCTCCAGGCGCTTCAGGCACTGAGCATTGATGCTATGCTCCCAGCTCTGGGGGTAATGGCCAGCGATCTGGGTACGAGCGATCCTAACCAACGCCAGCTAGTTGTTGGTGTTTATCTGATCGCTTCGGGATTTGGGGCCTTGCTGCCCGGCTCTCTGGCTGATCGCTATGGCCGTCGGTCGGTGCTGTTTGCCAGCCTGGGATTATACGTCGTTTTTGGCCTTGGCTGCGCTCTGGTAAGCGATTTCAAAACTTTGCTGGTGCTGCGAGCCCTCCAGGCGATTGGCAGCGCAGGGCTGATAGTTCTGCCCTCGGCGATCATTCGTGACAGGTTTGGCGGGGACAGGATGGCAAGCATGCTCTCGATCGTCTCGGTGGTGTTCATGATCGTGCCGATCCTGGCCCCGGCAGTAGGCCAGCTGATCCTGCTGTTTGCTGGCTGGCGCTGGATCTTTGGCGGGATCGCCTTGATGGCATTGTTGGTTGGTTGCTGGGTGTATCTGCGACTGCCTGAGACATTGCACGCCGAATATCGTCAGAAGATCGAGCCGCTGACGATCGGTGCCAATATGTGGACCGCAGCGACCGACCGCGTTTCGATTGGTTATGTGATTGGCAGCGCGCTCGTGATGGCGGGACTGTTCGGTTACATCAACAGCGCCCAGCAGCTGGTGGTCGAGCATTTTGGTGCCGGGCCCAGCTTTCCGTTGATTTTCGCCGCCTCTGCTATCGGGATGGCGCTCGCCAGTTTTACCAATTCGCGGATCGTCGAGCGATTCGGCGCAAGGCGGGTCTCCCATGGTGCGCTGCTGGCTTTCATTGCGGTTAGTGCTGTGCAAGTATGGGTAGCATTCAGCCCCGGCGGGACTTTGTGGACATTCATGCCACTGATCGCCGCCAACATCTGCCTGATCGGCTTTATCGGGGCCAATTTTGGCTCGATCGCATTGCAGCCTTTTGCCCGGATAGCAGGTGCCGCGGCATCGCTTCAGGCATTCGTGCGGATGGTGATCGGATCGACGTTGGGCGCATTGATCGGCCAGGCTTATGACGATTCGGCCCGGCCATTGGCTTTGGCGCTGCTGCTGGGCGGGATCGCCTCGCTGGGGCTGGTGCTTTATAGCGAAAACGGCAGACTGTTCCGCCGCCTTCTGCCACCTGGCGCGCCGCGTCCGATTCCCGAAGTAACGGGGCGCTGAGGGCGGAATGGACGATGTATTCGATCTGGCGGTTATTGGCGGCGGGGTGAACGGCGCAGGTATCGCGCGCGATGCGGCCGGGCGCGGCGCAAAGGTGCTGCTGCTGGAAGCGGGCGATCTGGCGCAAGGCACGTCCTCGGCCTCGACCAAGCTGATCCACGGCGGCTTGCGCTATCTTGAACATTACGAGTTTTCGCTGGTCCGCGAATCGCTGTCCGAGCGCGAGGCGCTGTGGAAGATCGCGCCGCATATCATCTGGCCGCTGCGGTTTGTTCTGCCGCATGTGCCAGGTCTTCGTCCGCGCTGGCTATTGCGGCTGGGCCTGTTCCTTTATGATCACATTGGTGGGCGCAAGCGCCTGCCTGCCACCCGTTCGATTGATCTCGCCCGTCATCCTGCTGGCGGCCCGCTGAAGCCCGGCTTCCATGCCGCATTTGAATATAGCGATGGCTGGGTCGATGATGCCCGGCTGGTTGCGCTCAATGCCAAGGATGCGGCAGAGCACGGGGCGGAAATCCGTACCCGCTGTGCTGTAACTGCGGCGCGGCGGGAAGATGGCCACTGGCGGCTTGAAACCCCGCAAGGTTCGTTCCGGGCCAAAGCTCTGGTCAATGCCGCTGGCCCCTCGGTGCTGAAAGTGCTGGGGTTGACCGGCGAGACGCCCGAATACGCGATGCGGTTGGTGCGCGGTTCGCATATCGTGGTCCGCAAATTGTTCGATCACCCTTACGCCTATTTCTTCCAGCTGGCGGATGGGCGGATCTTCTTCGCCATTCCCTATGAGCGCGATTTCACCCTGATCGGGACGACTGACCGCGATCACGATGGGGCGCTCGATCAGATCAAGGCCAGCGACGAGGAAATCGCCTATCTGTGCGAGGGGGCCAGCACCTATTTCGCAAAGCCCATCACCCCTGCCGAAGTGGTCTGGACCTATTCGGGGGTGCGCCCGTTGATCGATGATGGTTCGGGGAGGCCAGAGGCGGCGACGCGCGGCTATCGACTTGACCTGTCGGACGCTGGCGAAGGAGCTGCGCTGCTCAGTGTTTACGGCGGCAAAATCACCACTTTTCGTCACCTTGCCGAAGAGGCGGTGGATTTGCTGGCAGAGCGACTTCCGGCGTTGTCGGGCAAGCCGTGGACCGCCACGCGGGCGCTGCCGGGCGGTGATTTCCCGATGGACGGGGCGCAGCCGCTGAAGGACCAGCTGCGCGCCCGCTATCCGTTCCTTGGGGCCGATGATGCGGACCGGATCGTCAAAGCCTATGGCACGCGGGCGGGCAACTGGCTGGGCGATGCGCAAGGCTGGCAGGCGCTGGGCAGGGACTTTGGCGGCGGGCTGAGCGCTGCCGAGGTTGATTATCTGGTGGCCGAGGAATGGGCGATCAGCGCCGAGGATATTTTATGGCGCCGCAGCAAGCTGGGCTTGCGGCTGAGCGCAGAGCAACAGGCGGGACTGGCGGAATATCTGGGAGGATAGGTTGGCGCGCGCCCAATCCCCCAAACCCGTTCGTGGGGGGG
>JANMNP010000046.1:0-10980 GCA_031374105.1 Novosphingobium sp. | reverse complement strand
GATCACGCTGCCCGGCTTCATCGTTGCGATCTGGGCATCGGTGATCAGGCGCGGTGCGGCCCGGCCGGGGATCAGCGCGGTGGTGATGACGATATCCTGCTTGGCGATGTGGCTGGACACCAGTTCAGCCTGCGCTGTCTTGTATTCGTCTGACATTTCGGTGGCATAGCCGCCCGCGCCTTCGCCTTCGATCCCGGCGACATCCTCCACGAAGATCGGCTTGGCACCCAGCGACATGATCTGTTCCTTGGTGGCGCTGCGCACATCGGTGGCCGAAACCTGCGCCCCCAGCCGCCGCGCTGTGGCTATCGCCTGCAACCCCGCAACCCCTACGCCCATGATGAAGGCCTTGGTCGCGCTGATCGTGCCGGCTGCTGTCATCATCATCGGGAAGGCCCGGCCATAGGCATCGGCCGCCGCGATCACTGCCTTATAGCCCGACAGGTTGGACTGGCTGGAGAGGATATCCATCGATTGCGCGCGGGTGATCCGCGGCATGAATTCCATCGCCAGCGCTTCAAGACCAGCGGCAGCATATTCATCGATCCGGGCGCGCTGAACAAACGGATCAAGCCCCGCGACGATCCATGCGCCCGGTTTTGCACCCTTGAGCAGCTTGGCATCCGGCCCTTGCACGCCCAGCACGATGTCCGCGCCTTTGATCGCAGCGGCGGCTTTTGCCACTTCGGCCCCTGCCGCAGAATATTCAGCGTCGGGTATTGAGGCCCCTGCGCCTGCGCCCTCTTCCACCGCGACGCTAGCACCCAGAGCGATGAATTTCTTGACCGTTTCGGGGGTCGCAGCAACGCGGCTCTCCCCGCTCGCGCGCTCTTTCAGAACCGCGATGCGTTGCACCTCACTCATCGCGAGATCAGGAAATCATCAAGATAACGATGGCTGTGATGACTGCGATCACAGGAACAGCAACCTTGATCAGGCCAATAAAGCCCGAATAGGTGGTTTCTGCCGCCTTCATGTCATTGTCCGCTGCCATTGGTCGATCCCCGTATCCACTAGGTTTGATTCCAACCGAGCCTCTATAGCCGCAAGCCGCCACGCTCAAGTGCCAAGCCGCCTGATTAGACAAATCGCTAGGCTTAATTCGGTCTTTACCCCTCGGCGCTATGACAGGCTCGACACAATTGGGGGTCGAACGGGATATAATGGCGGAAGTCGAACAGCGCCTGCTGATGCTGATAGATGATGAACCAGCGCAATGCCGTCTCATCACGGCATTGGCTGCCCGTGAAGGGTGGCGGACGCTGGTCGTGCGCGATTCAGAAACCGCGATTGCTACGCTGGGCACCCGCCAAGGCATGCAGCTGGCCGCCATCGTCCTCGATCAATGGGTTCCGGGTGACGATGCCTGCACGCTGATTGCCGAACTCAAGGCCCGCCGCCCTGCGCTGCCAATCCTGATGCTGACGACCAGCGCGTCACCATTGCTGGCAGTAGAAGCTATGCGCGCCGGGGCCAGCGATTATCTGGTCAAGCCGGTTGCGCCTGACCGGCTGATGCAAGCCTTGCGGGCCGCCACCACGCGAGAGGCACCGCGTGACGAGCTGATGCCGATGACCGAAAAGATGCACGGCACGCTCGATTTTGATGCGATGATCGGAGCAGCTCCCACATTTCGCACCGCGCTCGCAGTGGCTGCCAAAGCAGCGCGCAATCACACACCAGTTCTGATTGAAGGCGAAAGCGGCACGGGCAAGGAAATGCTGATCCGGGCGATGCACGCCGCCAGCCCGCGCTCAAAAGCACCGATCCGTCTGGTCAATATCGGGGGTATTCCGGGCCATTCAGTCGAATCGCTGCTGTTTGGCCATGAGAAGGGTGCTTTCCCCGGGGCCTTCGATCGGCACATCGGCGCGCTGCAACATGCCGATGGCGGCACGCTGGCATTGGACGAGATCGATCGCCTGCCCTTGAATGTTCAAGAGCGACTGCTCGATTCTCTGCTGCGCGGCGATGTCCGCCCGATCGGTGCGCGCCATAGCTTCCGAGTCGATGTCCGGCTGATCGCGGCCAGCAACTTTCCTTTGCGTGATCTGGTTGAGGCCGGGCACTTCATGCCCGAACTGCACGCAGCGATCAGCGGTGTTCACGTCAGCCTGCCGCCCTTGCGCGAGAGGACCGGAGATCTTGCCGCCCTCGCCCGTTATTTCCTGACCCGGATCGGCGAACAGCCGGGCCTGCGTCCATTGGGGATAACCGACAGCGCCTTGTCACTGCTCGCCGCTTATGACTGGCCGGGCAATGTCCGCCAGCTGCAGGCCGTATTGTTCCGTGCGGCGGTGTTCTGCGATGGTGATGCGCTGACCGCAGATGACTTTCCGCAGCTATCCGATCTGTTTGGCGATGGCAATCACGTGCCGGGCCAATCGGTGCAGGAAGGCGTGGGCGTGATGCTTTACACCACCGACGGCAATCTGCGCCCGCTGGAAGAGATTGAGGCCGATGTGATCCGCCTTGCCATCGGCCATTATCGCGGGAGGATGACCGAGGTCGCCCGCCGCCTCGGCATCGGACGCTCGACGCTTTACCGCAAGCTCAGCGAGCTGGGGCTAGACAGCGCGGCTTAACCCGCCGGAAGCTGGCTAAAGTCGGTCAGCGCTGCATCGCGCAGTCCCCGCCAGACATGCAGCGCCTGGACCGTTTCAGCCACATCATGGACCCGCACCATCTGGACCCCGGCATCGAACGCCTTGGCCGCCAGCAGGATCGAACCGCCCAGCCGCTGATGGGCGGGAGCCTCGTTTGACAAAGCGCCGATCATCCGCTTGCGGCTCGCGCCAACCAGCAGCGGCTGGCCCAGTGCATGAAACAGCGGCAACGCATTCAGCAATGTGAGATTGTCAGCCAGCGTCTTGCCAAAGCCAACCCCTGGATCAAGGATGATCCGCTCTGGCGCAATGCCCGCAGCAATCGCAGCATCACGGCGATCGCGCAGCCAATCGAATACATCAAGCACGACATCGCGGTAATCGCCGCCGCTGTGCAAATCTTCGCTCTCACCCGGTGCATGCATAAGCACCACGGGAACGCCCGAGCGCGCGGCAAACTCCAGGCTGCGGGGATCGTGACGCAGGGCCGAAACATCGTTGATGATATGCGCGCCCGCAGCAATGGCGGCTTCCATTACCGCCGGACGGCGCGTGTCGATGCTGATCGCAGCCCCCATCGCGGCCAGCCGCTCAACCGCCGGGATCGCGCGCTTAAGCTCGTCGCCTTCCCAAACTGCGGCAGAACCAGGGCGGGTTGATTCCCCGCCAACGTCAATGATCGCTGCGCCAGCCTCAACCATATCTGCCGCATGAGCGTGGGCCTCTGCCGGATCATCGAGGAACTTGCCACCATCGGAGAAACTGTCTGGCGTGACATTCAGGATACCCATGATCTGGCTCTGATCGAGCCGCACCGTTCGGCCGCCCAGTTGCAGCGGTGCATGGCTGGCTTTTAGTCCGGCCCATTGCGCCGCACCTTGCGCTGCCAGCACATCCGGTAACCGCGCCAGCGCATCTTCCATATCGGGCACGGCAACGCGGGCACGCTGCACGATCTGCCCATCGCGCCGCACGATCAGCGCAAACCGGCTGGCGTAGATCATCCCGCCAGCCAGCCGAACCGCCTCGCCCTCTTCGCTCTGAGGCGAGTCAGCCAAGGCAATCGGGCGAAGGTAAAGTTGGTCGGTCATGGAGTGTGTTCGCGCAGAGGCGCTGAGGCGCAGAGATGAGAAGAAGGAAGCGTGCTCGCGCGGAGGCGCGGAGACGCGGAGGATTCGCGCCAGCGGCAAAGCCGCTCCCAGCGATTGATTGTTATGTAAAATGCTGCCGATGCATTGATTTCACGGCCTTCGGCCAAACATTCCTCCGCGCCTCCGCGCCTCCGCGTGAGAAGCTTCACTGCGCCTCTGCGCCTCTGCGCGAACAAGATAATCAAGGTTCCGTCGCCAGCAGATAAAGCTGCCGGATCGCATCGAGCGGCTTCAACTCACCCTCATGCTCGATGTGCCAGAAGGTCCAGCCGTTGCACGATGGCGCGGCTTGCAGCTTTGCACCAAGGCCGTGGATCGAACCACTGTCTGCGCCTGATAACAGCGAGCCATCGGCGCGAACGCTCGCAGTAATCCGGCGCTTCTTGTCCGAAACTAGCGATCCGGGCGCGATCCAGCCGGTTTCGACCAGCTGGCCGAACGCAACCTTGGGGGCGGACTTGCCTACCTGCATCGTGGTCAGCGCGCTTTCATCGAGCGGCAGGGCCAGCTCGATCCGCTCCATTGCCACTTCGCGGTAGATGTCCTCTTTCTCACAGCCGATCCATTCGCGCCCCAACCGTTTGGCGACCGCGCCGGTGGTGCCAGTCCCGAAGAACGGATCAAGGATGACATCGCCCTTGTTGGTGGTGGCCAGCATGACGCGGTACAGCAGCGCCTCAGGCTTTTGGGTTGGATGAGCCTTAACACCGCCGCGTTTGAGCCGCTCCTGTCCGCCGCAGATCGGCAAAACCCAGTCAGACCGCATCTGAAGTTCATCATTCAATGTCTTCATAACACGGTAATTAAAGGTGTACCGGCTCTTCTCACCCTGCGAGGCCCAGATCAGCGTTTCATGCGCATTGGTAAAGCGGGTGCCCTTGAAATTGGGCATCGGATTGGCCTTGCGCCAGACGATATCGTTGAGGATCCAGAACCCCAGATCCTGCAGGATCGTGCCGACCCGGAAGATATTGTGATAGCTGCCGATCACCCACAACGAGCCATTGGGCTTGAGCACGCGGCGCGCCTCAGTCAGCCATTCGCGGGTGAACTTGTCATAGGTGGCGAAGCTGTCAAACTTGTCCCAGGCGTCGGTCACCGCGTCCACATGGCTGCCATCGGGCCGCGCGAGGTCTCCGCCAAGCTGGAGGTTATAGGGCGGATCGGCGAATACCATATCGACGCTGGCATCAGGCAGGCTGCGCATCGCCGCGACACAATCACCGGGAATGATCTGCCCCAAGGGCAAATCAATATGCACAACTTCCTTGGCTGGGCGCAGCCGCGCCTTCTCGCCTACCAGCATTTGTCCCATATCCGCGCGTCCATTCCCCTAGATCGACCCTTAGGGTGAGTCATATGGAGTCCGCCGTCAAGCAGCGACTCCGCGGGAATCCTAGCGATTCATGGTTAACAGTCGGTCAAGAACGGGCGAACGAAACGGGGACGACACATCATATAGAGTCCGTCGATTCACCCAGGACTCTATATGATGTGGTGTGGCTTTGCGGACTCCGGTCCAAAAAATAAATTGCTGAGGCTCAGGCTGGCGGCAAGCCGGGGTCAATTCCGGTCATTTTGACCGACACATCCCATAGCCGGCGGGCCAGATCAGGATTGCTCGCCATCCGGCTGCGCCGCGACTTGCCCGATGGCCCGCGCAGCTCTGCCAGCCCCTGCGGACCGAAGTAATCGCCCGGCTGCACATCCGCAGCGCTGGCGGCCTGCAGCGCGGGCCATGCTCCTTTCGCGGCGGTGTTAAGAAGCAGGCCAACCAGCGGCAAAGCAACGCGGAACGGGCCAGCATGACGCATCAATTCAGTGGCTGCGACGCCGGGGTGGCAGGCAACTGCCATTACTGGCGAAGCCGCTGCGCGGAGGCGGCGGTCTAGCTCCAGCAAAAACAGCAAGTTCGCCAATTTGCTGTCAGAATACCGCTTGTTGCGATTGTAGTGCTTCTCGGCATTTAGGTCGTCCCACACCAGATTTCCGGCGTTGTGGGCCAGACTGGCCGTGATGACGACGCGCGATCCCGGTGTCTTGGCGAGCTTGGGCAGCAACAGCGAGGTCAAAGCAAAACAGCCCAGATGATTGACCCCGAACTGCAGCTCAAAGCCCTGTGCCGTTCGGCTCAGCGGCGGGACCATGACCCCGGCATTGTTGAGCAGCACATCGAGCCGCGGTTCCTTGTCCGCCAGCTCAGCCGCTGCCCGGATGCTGGTCATATCTGCCTGGTCCATCGGCAGGAAAGCCAGATCGGCGCCCGAGGTTTCCCGCCCGATCAGCGCCATTGCGGCTTCGGCCTTGTCCTTGCTGCGGCAGGCCAGCAGCACCCGCGCGCCTTTTGCAGCCAAAACCTTCGCCGCCTCAAACCCCAATCCGGTGTTCGCCCCGGTGACGATGAAGCATTTTCCGGACTGATCGGTGACATCGGCGTCGGTAAATCCACTCATGCAATCAGCTCCGCTCTGGCCACCGGCGCAAAGCTGCGGCGGTGATGGGGCGTTGGACCATATTCCTGCAACGCCGCCAAGTGTTGCGGAGTGCCATACCCCGCGTTGCGTTCCCAGCCATAATCCGGATGCTCCCGCGCAAGACCGCGCATCAGCCGGTCGCGGTGTTCCTTGGCAAGGATCGAGGCTGCGGAAATGCAAGGCTCCAGCGCGTCTCCGCCAACAATCGCACGGGCAGGCCAGATCCACGCGGGCTGGCGGCCATGCGGGGTCATATTGCCGTCTATCAGCACTTCATCGGGTGCAGTTCCCAACTGTTCGCAAAGGGATTGGACAGCCAGCGTCATCGCCAGCATGGTTGCGGCAAAAATATTGATCCGGTCAATCTCGTCCGCCTCGACCACGCCAAGCGCCCAGTGGCAGCTGGCCTTGATCGCCGGTTCGAGGATGGCGCGGCGCTTTGCCGAGAGTTTTTTGGAATCATCGATCCCAGCCGGCACTTCACCGCCTAGCACGACTGCCGCAGCCACCACTGGCCCTGCCAGCGGCCCACGCCCCGCCTCATCAACCCCAATGATAAGCGGGCGGGTAAAGGCCTTGGCATTCTGAAAAAAGATCGGCATCTTCGCTGGCATGCTCAAATCCCGCTGGCTCATCACCCTATTGCCCCTCACCCTGCTCCTCGCAAGCTGCGGCGCAGCGCAATCTGGGGAAACCAAAGCCGCTGAGGCCGCCCGGCCCTTCACGGTGACCGAAATGGCCCGGTTTGACGAGCCTTGGGCAATGGCATTCCTGCCCGGCACGCCATACGCGCTGGTCACTGAGCGGGGCGGCAAGCTCAAGCTGTGGAAGCAAGGCGGGCAAGCGGCCGAGGTGGCCGGCGTTCCAACGGTCGACTATGCCGGTCAAGGCGGGCTTGGTGATGTCATGCCAGCGCCGGATTTTGCGTCCAGCGGGATGGTCTATCTAAGCTATGCCGAGGCAGGGACTGGCGACAAACGCGGCGCAGCGGTGGCCCGGGCAAAGCTTGATCTGAAACAGGCCGCCCCCCGGCTGACTGACGTTCAGGTGATCTGGCGCCAATCCCCCAAGGTTTCCGGCGAGGGGCATTATTCGCACCGCATCGCCTTCTCGCCCGACGGGAAGTTCCTGTTCATCTCGTCGGGAGACCGCCAGAAGTTCACCCCGGCGCAGGATATGGCGCAAAATCTTGGCAAGGTGATCCGCCTGCTGCCAGATGGCACCCCGGCCCCGGGTAATCCTTTCGCAGCGCAAGGCGGGGTGGCTACGCAGGTCTGGTCGCTAGGCCACCGCAACTTGCTGGGCCTCAAGTTCGACGCGCAGGGCCGGCTGTGGGATCTGGAGCATGGCCCCGCTGGCGGCGACGAGCTTAATCTGGTGAAATCCGGCAAAAACTATGGCTGGCCAGTGGTTTCGAACGGCGATCATTACGAGGGCAAAGCGATCCCCCGTCATGCCACCCGGCCCGAGTTTGCTGCCCCTGCGATCAGCTGGAACCCGGTGATCGCGCCGGGTGATTTCATTTTCTATTCCGGCGCAATGTTCCCGGAATGGCGCGGCCAGGCTATTATCGCCGCGCTGGGCAGCGGCGGACTGGTCCGTGTCGGGATTGAGGGTGAGACCGCGCGTGAGATCGAACGATTGCCGCTGGGCAACCGGATCCGCGAGATCGTTCAGGCCGAAGACGGAGCGATCTGGGTGCTGGAGGATGGCGACAACGCCCGGCTATTGCGGCTTTCCGCCAAGAAATAGGGATTTCCATCGACAAGGACGCGGGGCCACCCTATCGGCGCGGCGCTATGATTGCCCAGACCAAACTTATCCCGCTCGACAATGTCGATGATGCTCTCGTCGAGGATTTGCTCGACCGTGCGTTTGAACCGGAGCGCCGCACCCGAACCTCCTACAAGGTGCGCGAGGGGATGGACTGGCTTCCCGCTCTCAGCTTTGCTGCGATCGATCACACCAATCAGTTGGTCGGCACGATCCAGTGCTGGCCGGTGGCGTTAACCGACAAAACAGGCCGCGCCCACCCGATTATCATGGTCGGGCCAGTCGCAGTACTGCCCCAGCATCAGGGCAAGGGTTATGGCAAAGCCCTTATGCTGGCCAGCCTCGGCGCGCTCAGCCCCGAAGCACCTCTGCCGCAGATGATGATCGGCGATCCCGAATATTACGAGCGTTTCTTCGGCTTCTCCAATGCGCATACTGGCGAGTGGAGCCTGCCCGGCCCGTTCGATCAGCGCCGCTTGCTGGCCCGCACCGATGATCCAGCCGCCCTCCCCCGCGAAGGCATGCTCGGCCCTTGGCGTAGGTGAATTGTCACGCTGAGACGCGGAGAAATTATCCTGCGCCGCAGGCTTAGCGTCAGGAACTACTTTGCGGCTTGAAATGATGTTGTTGAATAAAGGGGGCTGCACCCCACACACTAACTCTCCGCGCCTCCGCGCCTCCGCGTGAACCAAATCATTGTCGGCCTTGCCGCGTTCTGGCAGGGCAAGGCCATGCCCTATGAGCCGCCGCCAAACCTGACCGGACTTTCACTGGCCCAGATTGCCGCGCTGGTGGCGGCGCGTGAATTGCCTCCGGTCGATCAATGGACGCCTGCGCAGACTGGCGACAGTCTGATGCGGATTGCTGCCGATGGGCGCTGGTTCCATGAAGGCGGCGAAATCAAGCGCCCGGCAATGGTCCGTGCGTTTGCCAGCCTGCTCATCCGCGAAGCTGGCGGTCAGCACTGGCTGGTGACCCCGCATGAGCGCCTGTCTATCGAGGTTGAGGACGCCGCCTTCATCGCCGTCGATGTTGTGCGCGAAGGCGATGCGCTGGCTCTGCGAACCAACACCGATGATATTGTGATCGCCGGGCCGGAGCACCCGATCACCGCGCGCGGCAATCCCGATACACCTGCTCTGTATCTGGCGGTGCGCCACGGCACAGAGGCGCGGCTCAACCGCAGCACCTATCTGCAGCTGATTGCATTGGCGGATGAGGCGCTGACAGTAACCAGCCAGGGTGCATCGTTCTCGCTGGTGCCGGCATGAGCATTCTGGCCAGTCGCCTCCGCCGCCTTCACTCAGAAGGCCATGCGCGCGACGTGACGCTGCAATCGGACGAGCGCGATTTTGCCCAGAACATCAACCGTCCAGCCGCCGTGCTCATCGCCGCGACCGAGCGCGAACGACCCGGCTTTCTGCTGATCCATCGCCCGTCGAATATGCGCGCGCATCCCGGGCAGGTTGCCTTTCCCGGCGGCAAGCTTGATCCCGGCGAAACCCCGGTCGAAGCCGCGCTACGTGAGGCGCATGAAGAACTGGGGATTGATCCGAGTGATGTAACCGTGATCGGGACCAGCGATGTCTATCTGACCGGCACCGGATTTGCAGTGACCCCGGTTCTGGCAGTCGTTCCTCCCGACCTGGTTATCACGCCCAATCCCACCGAAGTTGCCGCCTGGTTCGAGGCACCGGTCGATTTCGTATTCGATGCCGCCAATCACAAGCAGCAATCAATCCATTGGCAAGGCAAGCAGCGCAGCTATATTGAAATCATGTGGCAAGAACACCGGATCTGGGGCGTGACCGCCGCCATCATCGCCAATCTGGCGCTACGGATTGATTGGTCAAGGTTCGACAATGGGTGAAATTATGGTTCGCGCAGAGTTCGCCGAGAAGTGGGTTCACGCGGAGGCGCGGAGACGCGGAGGAGTTTTGGCTGGCCGCTGGCCAATCATATCACCATGCTATCTTCACCGGCGGGAGTGGAAAATCGAAAATTTAGCTTCGCCGATGTCCCCTCTTCTCCGTGCCTCCGCGCCTCCGCGTGAAATCTGCTTTCCCCACTCTGCGGCCATGGCGAACTCTGCGCGAACCCAATTTCCATGACCACCACACTCCCCTCCGCCGCATGGACCACCCGTTCAGACCTGGCCGCGCTGGTCAAGGTGCTGGGCACCGGCAACGCACGCTATGTCGGCGGGGCCGTGCGTGACACGCTGCTGGGGATCGCAGTCAAGGACATCGACATCGCCACACCGATCGAGCCGCGCGAGGTTATGCGGCGACTGAAAGCGGCGGGTATCCGCGTCATCCCCACCGGGATTGATCACGGCACTGTCACCGCGTTGCTGGATGGCGGCCCGGTTGAGATTACAACGCTGCGCCATGACGTCTCGACCGATGGCCGCCGCGCGACGGTGGCCTTTGCCAGCGAATGGCAGGACGATGCCGCAAGGCGTGATTTCACGATCAACGCGCTTTACGCCGATCCGGCTACGGGCGAGGTTTTCGATTATTTCGGCGGGCTGGACGATCTGAAGGCGCGGCGTGTTCGCTTTATCGGCGATGCTGGGCAGCGCATCCGCGAGGATCATTTGCGGATACTGCGCTATTTCCGGTTTCAGGCAAGGTTTGGCTCGCAACCGGCTGATCCAGCATCGGAAAATGCCTGTGGGGAACTGGCGGCGACACTGAAAGGCCTCTCGCGGGAGCGGGTTGGTATGGAGCTGTTCAACCTCCTCGCCCTGCCCGATCCCTCGCCCACCGTGGCGCGGATGGCGGAACTGGGCGTGTTGGGTGTTGTGCTGCCCGAAGGTGATCCTGAGCCGCTTGGGGCGTTGGTAGCAGAGGAGCAACGGCAAGATGTAGCGCCCGATCCGATCCGGCGCCTGGCGGCGCTGCTACCAGTGGATGTCGATATTGCCGGGCAAGTCGCGGCGCGGTTCCGGCTATCCGGTGCGCAGAAGAAACG
>JANMNP010000022.1:0-87564 GCA_031374105.1 Novosphingobium sp. | reverse complement strand
GTAAAATACCCGCTCATGCTGAGCTTGTCGAAGCACGCGCGCTCCATTGCCGCACCAGTCTCACCCTGTTAGGCTCCCCCCGCAACAATCATGCAGGGAGTGCAAATCCATGACCGAGCGCCGCTCGATCCTCGGCTGGCTGAGCCATGTTCTGACCACCCGGCTGACCACCTGCATTCTGGTCGGAATGCTGCTGGGCGTGATCGTCGGGCAGTCGCTCCACGCCTTGGCAGACGCGGTCTGGGTCAAGGAAACGATTGCACCCTGGTTCAAGCTGCTTTCGGACATCTTCCTGAATCTGGTCAAGCTGCTGGTTGCACCGCTGGTACTCTCCACCATCGTCGTTGGCATCGCCCATATGGGGGATAGCAGCGCGCTTGGCCGGATCGGGTTTCGGGCCATCGCTTGGTTCATTACTGCCAGCCTGATCTCGATCGGACTGGGACTGATCATGGTCAATCTGTTCCAGCCCGGCGTCGGCGCGCCGATCCCCGATCTGGCCGAAGCCAGCAAGGCCGTGGGCGAAGTCAAGCATCTGAAGGCGACCGAATTTATCCTCTCAATCTTCCCAAAGAACGCCTTTGAGGCGATGGCGACCAACAATATTCTCCAGATTCTGGTGTTCTCACTGTTTGCAGGGGTGGCGCTTTCGGCGATTGGCGAGCGCGGCGCGGTGCTGGTCCGCGGCGCAGATGCTCTGGCCGAAATGATGCTGCAGATCACCGGATATGTGATGCGTTATGCGCCGATTGCAGTGTTTGGCGCATTGGCGAATGTCGTTGCGGCCAGCGGGCTTGATATCCTTAAAACCTACGTGGAACTGCTGGCCGAGTTCTATTTGTCGCTGGGGCTGCTCTGGATGATCCTGCTCGGCGTCGGCTGGGCCTTCCTTGGATCGTCACGGATCAAGATGCTGATCCGCTATATTCGCCAGCCGCTGATGATCGCTTTCTCCACCGCCAGTTCCGAAGCAGCGCTGCCCAAGATGTTCGAACAGCTTGATCGTTTTGGCGTGCCGCGCCGCATTTCCGGCTTCATGCTGCCGCTGGGCTACAGCTTCAACCTCGACGGCTCGATGATGTATATGAGCTTTGCGACGATCTTCATCGCGCAGGCCTATGGCATTGAACTGTCGATCGGCACGCAGATCATGATCCTGCTGACGCTGATGATCAGTTCCAAGGGCATAGCCGCCGTGCCGCGCGCCAGTCTGGTGGTGATCACCGGCACGCTGGCGATGTTCGGCCTTCCGGTCGAAGGCGTGGCGATCATCCTGGCGATTGACCAGTTCCTCGACATGGGCCGCACCGCCACCAATGTGGTTGGCAATGCCGTGGCAACATCGGTTATCACCAAATGGGAAGGCATGCTGGAAGTGCCCGAACCAGAGAATCTCGAACTGCCCCATGCCCCGGCCCACACTGCCGCCGATGGCCGGGCCGGGCTGGAACTGGACGAGACGAATTTTCGTTAGGGTTGCTTAGCCTTCGGAGCGGCGCTCTTGTCCTTGAACCCGCACAATTGCGCCACCGGGCAGCGCCAGCATTCGGGCGTGCGCGCCTTGCAGATGTAGCGGCCGAGCAGGATCAACCAATGGTGCGCCCCCACCCGGAACGGCTGCGGCACGCGTTTGTCGAGCAGCTTTTCGACCGCCTCAGGCGTCTTCCCCTTGGCCAGACCAGTGCGATTTCCAACCCGGAACACATGGGTGTCCACCGCAAAAGTCTCAGCCCCGAAGGCGCAGTTCATCACTACATTGGCGGTTTTGCGTCCAACCCCTGGCAGCATGATCAGCGCATCGCGGTCCGCCGGAACCTCGCCGCCGAAATCACGGACCAGAATTTCGGACAGGGCGATGACGTTCCTGGCCTTGGAATTGAACAGTCCGATGGTCTTGATGTGGGCCTTAAGCCCCTCCTCACCCAGCAGGGCCATCTGCGCGGGCGTGGTAACCTCGCGGAACAACGCCCGCGTCGCCTTGTTGACGCCAACATCAGTTGCCTGCGCCGAACAGACCACCGCGACCAGCAGTTGATAGGTGTTACCAAATTCCAGTTCAGTCTCCGGCGAGGGATTATCCTCGGCGAGGATGCGAAAGAATTCGAAAATCTGGGCGCGGTTCATGACAGCACCGCAAAAAGCGTCTGTGCTACCGCACGCCAAGCAGGCATATCGAAAGCCAGAACTTCGAGACTCTGTTCGGCTATCAGCCCGAGCCCAAGCCACCGGTAGGCCGGATGGACAGCCCCGAACCGCAGCCGATCACGGGCCATTGCGATGAGGATCGGTAAATAGGCCAGGATCAGGCCAAGGCTGATATCCGGGCGAGGAACGCCAGGCAGAAAATGCCGCCAGCGAAACCAGGCAGGCCACAGGATCGCTACGGTCGCAATAAACATGATCCGCTTGTGCCATTGCGGTTTTCGTCTCAGCATAATTGCGGCAAGCACCAAAAGCAGGAATATCGTTGTGGCGGTCAGACTTCCAAGCACTGCGGACACGGCCTCCACTCCGCCAGCTGCCGCGACATCCCGGTGCGCTACCTCGATCGCAATAGCGAAAGTGCTGGCGGTAATCGCCGGAGCGAGCGCCAAAGCTGTCCAGCCCAGTCGTCGATGGAACCGCAAATTCATGTCCACCAACGACGTCTGTGCAACCATCAACGCCAGCCATCCCGCCAGCAGGCTGCCATGAACATGCGACCAGCTTGGTCCAGTGAAGCGCCCTTGGGCCATGGGCTGAATGTAAGTGAAGAAAAATCCGGTAACGGCGACGAGAACCGCAAGCAGTGCCGCGAGCCGATAGAACGAGGTCGCCCTGTCTTTTTGCCAGTTGACCGTCTCGCTCAAAGCCCCAGCACCTGCGCCATGGTATAGCGCCCAGCCCCCTTGCCCACCAGCCACTGCGCCGCCTTGACCGCGCCCTTGGCAAAGATCGCCCGGTTTTCGGCCAGATGAGAGATAGCAATGCGTTCGTTGTCGGCGAGGAAATGCACAGTGTGATCGCCTGCTACACTGCCGCCCCGCAAGCTGGCAAAGCCGATCGCACCGGGTAAGCGCGCGCCAGTTCGGTCCGGCTCACTATTGCCAGCCAGCGCGATCCCGCGCCCCTTGGCAGCCGCCTCGCCCAGCAGCAGCGCGGTGCCCGAAGGGGCATCGATCTTCATGCGGTGGTGGGTTTCGGTGATCTCGATATCCCAATCATCGCCCAACCTGCTGGCGACCTCCTGCACCAGATGGGCGAGCAGCGTGATGCCAAGCGAAGTATTGCCGGTTTGCAGCACCGCGATCTGCGCGGCCGCGCTGTCACACAGCCGGTGGTGGCGATCTTCCAGCCCTGTAGTGCCGACCACGATCGGAATGCCCGCCGCGATTGCCGCATCAAGGTTCGCCTCCAGCGCGTGCGGGCTGGAGAAATCGACCAGCACATCGCTGCGCCGGGCCAGCACGGAAACATCATCGCCTTGATCCACGCCGCCCGCATGAACCTCGCCCGCCGCAGCGATGGCATCGACCAGCGCCTGCCCCATCCGTCCTGCGCTGCCGATAATGCCGATCCGTGCCACGTTACCTCCACCGGGGACCGTCATGCTGAACTTGTTTCAGCAGCCATCATGCCCCACACTCAGGCCTGTTCTTGGGGCACAATGGGCCCTGAAACAAGTTCAGGGTGACGATCAAGGCAGATGGCGCGACCAATTCAGAATATCGTGATCCTGACCGGGGCTGGAATCAGTGCCGAAAGCGGGATCGATACGTTTCGTTCTGAGGGAGGATTGTGGGAGCAGCACCGGGTTGAGGACGTCGCCACACCCGAGGCGTTCGAGCGCGATCCCGATCTGGTGCTGCGGTTCTACGATATGCGGCGCGCGGCAATCCAGACCAAACAGCCCAATCCCGCGCATGATGCGCTGGCGCGGCTCGATGCGGAGTGGAGCGGGAATTTTCTGATCGTCACCCAGAATGTCGATGATCTGCACACCCGCGCCGGGGCCAGCCGCGTGCTGCATATGCACGGCGAGCATTTGAACGCCTGGTGCACCTTTTGCGACGTTCGTTCACGCTGGACTGCGCCGCTGATTGATCGCCCGCCTTGTCCCGTCTGTCAGGCGCGCAGCCTTCGCCCCGATGTCGTGTGGTTCGGCGAAATGCCCTACCGGATGGGCGAGATCTACGCTGCTGTGCGGGAGGCTGATCTGTTCGTCTCGATCGGCACCTCGGGCGCGGTCTATCCGGCAGCGGGCCTCGTCCGCAACGCCCGCGAGCTGGGCGCGCAGACGCTGGAGCTCAATCTTGAGCGGTCGCAGGGTTCAAGCTGGTTTGATGAAACCCGGCTGGGACCGGCGAGCAAAATGGTGCCGGAATGGGTGGAGGAGATATTAGGCTGATTTTGGTCACGCGGAGGCGCGGAGGTCGCGGAGAAGAAGCTTTGGTCTCACACCAAGCCGCGCCGTCACGAACTGCTTGCGCTCTGCCCAAGGTGTTCAAAATCCGGGAGGCTTGTGGTCATGGGCGATTTAGAGCGGGCCGCTGTTAATGTGAATCACGCCCTGCTTCCCCGCGAAGGCGGGGACCTCAGGCTCCACGCACAACATCTTCGTGACTGGGTGTGCAATCTCTTTCGTTCTTGCTTCTCCGCGCCTCCGCGTGAACCAAAAATCAACGCCCACTGCATCCCCGGCATCCAGGATCCTTGGCGATCTTGAGCGTCCGCAAGCTCGGTATCAGCCCTTCGAACAGATGGAGCAGGCTCCACTGCGGATCGCCCAGCGTTGCCGTGCCCTTTAGCAGCACCCGGATCGCCTGCATCGCAGCAAACGCGCCGACCATTCCGGCCATCGCCCCCAGCACGCCATCGGCGGCGCAGCTGTCGCAATCGTCAGCGTCGAAAGCATCGCCGACATAGCAGCGATAGCAAGCCTGCTCCGGCAGATGCCCGGCAAAGTTGGCGATCTGGCCCTGAAACCGCCCGATTGCGGCGCTGGTCAGCGGGATTGCGGCGGCGACGCAGGCATCCGAGACGGCGAGGCGAGTCGCAAAATTGTCACAACCGTCGAGCACAAGGTCAGCACCTTCGAAGACTCGCGCGGCACTTGCCCCCCCCACCCTGTCGGTGACCGCGCGGGCTTCGAGGACCGGATCGAACCGGCGCACCCAATCCGCTGCGGCTTCGGCTTTCAGCTTGCCAATATCGGCGGGGTTAAAAATGGTCTGGCGCTGAAGATTGCTGGCCTCGATCACATCATCATCGATCAGGGTCAATTTTCCGATCCCCGCTGCCGCCAGATATTGCAGCGCTGGCGATCCGATCCCGCCGCAGCCGACCAGCACAACATGCTTGCCCGTCAGCGCCACCTGCCCAGCCCCGCCCACTTCGGGCAGGACAATATGGCGGGCGAAACGGTCAAGGCGGTCAGGCAGCAGGCTCATAAAGCGGGCTTAGAGCAGCTGGGGCGGGAAGGGGAAGTTGAAAGATCGGGCTGCCAGCTCTTGCGCAGCACCATGCCCCATACGGCATCTCAACGGATTGCTAACCTGTTGCGGCCAATATGCCCCCATGAGCGATTCACTATCTATCCTTTTGGGCCTGTTCCTGAAGTCGGCAGTTGTTCTGCTGGCTGCCAACGAAGCACGCGGGCTCGTCCTGGCCGGGCCGGTGTTTTACGCGATGTACCAGTCCGGCGGGACATTGATGGCGATCTGGCTGGGTTTCTGCTCGCTGGGCGGGATTGCGCTATCGGTGATAGTTCCGCTGGTGATTGCCAGAAAGCTGAGAATCGTACCCACCATCCGCACGGCTACCGCCGCTGCCTGACTCTTTTCTGGCATTTACCCGCAAATAGAGATCAGCTTTCCAACTGACGTAACAAGCTGCGCACATCGCCATCCATATCAGCATCGCGGGTGCGAAGATCCTCGATCAGGCGGACCGCGTGGATCACGGTTGAGTGATCGCGACCGCCGAATTTACGCCCGATTTCCGGATAGCTGCGCGGGGTCAGCACCTTGGCCAGATACATTGCGACCTGCCGGGGGCGAACCACCGCACGGGCACGGCGCTTGCTGCTCATCTCGGTGCGATCAACCCGGTAAAACTGGCAGACGGTGCGCTGAATCTCGTCAATCGTGATCCGGCGGCGGTTGGCCGAGAGGATATCCGTCAGCTGTTCTTCGGCCAGTTGCAGCGAAACGGCCTGGCCAGTGAGCTGGGCATAGGCGATCAGCTTGTTGAGGCCGCCAACCAGCTCGCGGACATTGCGGTTGATCGTGCGGGCCAGAAACTCGATCACATCGGCGGGGACATGGGTGGGCGAAAACCGCGCGAGGCGGTGCTCAAGGATTGAGCGGCGCAGCTCGATATCGGCGGGCTGAATATCGGCCACAAGGCCCATCGAGAGGCGCGAAAGCAGGCGCTGTTCGACCCCGTCCAATGCCTGCGGCGCGCGATCAGCGGCAAACACCAGCCGCTTGCCCTCGGCCAGCAGCGCGTCGATCGTGTAAAGCAATTCCTCTTGCGCGCTCGCCTTGCCGATGATGAACTGAATGTCATCGACCAGCAGCAAATCGAAGCCGCGCAGCCGTGATTTGAACTCGATCATCTGGTTCTGGCGCAGCGCCTGAACAAATTCGACCATGAAGCGTTCAGCCGAGCAATAGAAAATCCGTGCCCGCGGATGAGCAGCGAGATAATTATGGCCAATGGCGTGGAGCAGATGGGTTTTGCCCTGCCCGGTTGCCCCTTTGAGATAGAGCGGCGAGAACTGCGGCGCTTCAACCGCCGCCATCCGCTGGGCCGCATTGCATGCCAGCACATTGCCGGTGCCGGTGACGAAGGTGGTAAAGGTCAGCGATGGATCGAGCCCGACCGAGCCCATCCCCAGTGAACCGTGCCCCAAGCCTCCAAAATCGGCATTACCCATGCCCAGCGCATCGCCGGGCTGGCCCAAGGCCCCATTATCAATCGCAGCGCGGCGCGCAGCAGCGTCACGGGGGAGCCGCAATTCAGGCATCTGGCGCCGTCCCGGATGAACCGAAATTCGCACATTGCGCACGTCAGGCCGGGCAATCTTCCAAGCCAGCGAAAGCCGGTCGGCAAACCGGTCTGCCACCCAGTTGGCGGAAAACTCGGTAGGCAGGAACAGATCTAGCGTACCCGTTTCTTTGCAGAAACTGCCCAGCTGGACCGGCTTGATCCACTGGTTGTGAAGTTGCTGGCCAAGATCCTTGCGCAAGCCCTGGCTGATATCAGCCCAATCGGCCGAAAGGTTTAGCGCTTCCTGTTCATCTCGCATGCGCTCTTCAATTGCCTTGCTTTGCTCAGGTGCAAGCACCTGTGATCCGTCGTTATTTGCCCCAGTCACCCGGCCCGCCCCCAAAATAATAGTCGCTACGCCCCCCGCACAAGCTCGATGGCTCGCACGAATATCCCATTCGCCCGCTTCCCGAAGTGGACGATCACCTTTGCGTTTTTTTATGATGCCCAGGCTGAATGCGCCTTGGTCAGTGCCGGATTTATGAAGCGTTCTGCGCCAAGGGCAAGGCGCGTTTTGTAAAAAAAATGAAATAATCTGGCTTGACTCTATCGCAGCCTCGGAAAACTAACAACTTAGGGATAATACACTGTTTACTTAGGTTTTTCCGGAATGAGAGACTGCGAATCGCGGGATTACATAGGCTTACTGCTATGCAGCAATTAAGTTGCCAAATGCAATGAAAAGGGCCGGCGAGATACCCGCCGGCCCAAACTCAATTCCGTTCCGTTTTCGTCCCACCGCCGCCTGATTAAAGCAGCGAATCGGTCGCGCGAATCAGAGCGCAGCGACGCGCTTGGTCAAACGTGAAAGTTTACGCGAAGCGGTGTTCTTGTGGAGCACGCCGCGCGCAACGCCGCGTGCCAGTTCTGGCTGAGCGGCATGGAGCGCTTCGGCTGCTGCTACCTTGTCACCGCCATCAAGCGCCGATTCGACCTTCTTGACGAATGTGCGGATGCGGCCAATGCGGTTGCCGTTGATTTCGGCGCGCTTGTCGTTGCGGCGGATGCGCTTTTTGGCTTGCGGCGTATTGGCCATGTCTGTCCTTCGTTCGGCTGCTTGGGCGCAGCCTTTATCGGTTGAATCTCGTGCTTAAACGCCTGAGCTGACCAGAGTCACCCCGGCGGAAAGCGCGGCCCTTAACCAGCGAGGGCCGAATCGTCAAGCTATGCTCGCGTTTACAGCGTCGCGTTACTGGCCAGCTACTTCTGGCATCTGCCACAATACCATGTGCTGCGACCGCCCTGAACAATCCGCGCAATCGAACCACCGCAACCGCAGCTTTGGCCAGACCGGTCATAAACGTCGAACTGTTTGGAGAAATAGCCCAGCTCGCCATCGGGCCGGGCAAAGTCGCGCAGGCTTGAACCGCCTGCCGCGATTGCCTCGCCAAGCACGCTGCGGATCGCGGCAACCAAGTGTTCCAGTGCCGCAGCGCTGACTTTCCCCGCCTCCCTGCGCGGATCGATATGCGCCCGGAACAGCGCCTCGCAGACATAGATATTGCCAAGGCCAGCGACAATCCGCTGATCGAGCAGCATCTGCTTGATCGCCGCGCTTCGCCCCGCCAGTGCCTGCCGAAGATGCCCCGTTGTCAAACCCGGCCCCAGCGGCTCTGGCCCCAACGCGGCAAAAGTCGGCCAGTGTTCCAGTAGCCCGCTATCCACCAGATCAACCGAGCCGAACCGGCGCGGATCGCACAGCGCCAGAACATGGCCCGCCCCGGTTTCCAGCACGAGATGATCGTGCTTGCCCAGCGCCTCCGGATCAATCCGCCAGCGACCTGACATGCCAAGGTGGAACACCATGGTCTGATCGCGGTCGGTATGGATCAGCCCATATTTGGCGCGCCGCCCCAGCGATGTGACCGTGGCTCCGGTCAGCGACTGGACCAGGCTGGGCGGGAACGGCCGGCGCAGGTTGGCCCTGTGCAGCGTGACCCGGGTAAGGCGCTCTCCTTCGAGATAACGGGTCATGCCAAGGACAGTTGTCTCTACTTCTGGTAATTCTGGCATGTCCGCCCCCTAACAGCCTTCCCGCAAAGCCGAAACTCCCCTAAAGCGCCGCCCATGAGCAACCATGTATCTTTCGGCTACGAAGACGTGAGCCCCGAGGAAAAGACCGCCCGCGTCAGAGAAGTATTCTCCAGCGTAGCGCGCAAATATGATGTAATGAACGATGCCATGTCTGGCGGGATGCACCGCTTGTGGAAAGACCGCTTCGTCCGCCGCGTCAAACCGCGTCATGGCGAGACCTTCCTCGATATGGCGGGCGGCACTGGCGACATCGCTTTCCGCCTGGCAGACCATGGCGCGGACGTGACAGTATCAGACATCAATCAGGATATGCTCGATGTGGGGATCGAACGCGCCATGGACCGGGGCATCGATGGCCTGGTCTGGTCGTGCCAGAACGCCGAGGTGTTAACCTTCGAAGACCGGATTTTCGATGGCTACACCATCGCGTTCGGGATTCGCAACGTCACCAGAATCGATCACGCGCTGGCCGAGGCGCACCGCGTTCTCAAGCACGGCGGGCGGTTCTTCTGCCTTGAATTCTCGACCACGCAATGGCCCGGCTTCAAGGAGGCCTATGACTTCTATTCGCACAAGCTGGTTCCCCGGATCGGAGAGGCGATTGCTGGCGACGGGGAAAGCTATCGCTATCTGATCGAATCGATCCGCCGCTTCCCGCCGATGGGGGAATTTGAGGGCATGATCCGCAGCGCTGGCTTTACCCGCACCAAGGTGGAACCAATCCTGGGCGGACTGGTGGCAATTCATTCGGGCTGGAAAATTTGACCGGGCCAGCTACCCATATTCTCCGCTTGCTACGCTGGGGCCGGACACTTGCCCGGCACGGCGCTTTGCGCGGGATTGAGCGTGATCCCAATACCCCGCCGCAGGTCAGGCGGTTGTGCCGGATAGCGCGGTTTGGCACCTTCCAGCCAAGCGTTCCTGACTATGCTGGCGCTTTCCAGGCGATCGGCCCGGCTGCGATCAAGCTGGGGCAGACGCTGGCGACCCGGCCCGATCTGGTCGGCGCGGAAGCAGCACATAATTTGCTCTCTCTGCAAGACAGCTTGCCCCCGGTCGACTTCGGCTTGATCCGCAGCGAGATTGAGGCAAGCTTTGGCCGCCCGTGGCAAGAACTCTACACCAGTATCGATCCGGTTCCGGTCGGCTCGGCCTCGATTGCGCAGGTCCACAAGGCGGTCACGACCGATGGGGAAACAGTGGCGATCAAGGTGCTGCGCCCCGGTATCCGAGAGAAATTCGCCCGTGATATTGAAACCTATGAATGGGCAGCAGCGCATTTCGAAGCCTTGGGTGGCGAAGCCCAGCGGCTGCGCCCGCGACTGACTATCGCCAACTTCAA
Organism: Novosphingobium sp.; assembly: GCA_031374105.1. Lineage (GTDB taxonomy): Bacteria > Pseudomonadota > Alphaproteobacteria > Sphingomonadales > Sphingomonadaceae > Novosphingobium. The sequence goes on along the minus strand of JANMNP010000022.1, from coordinate 77,156 downwards.
GCGCTGGACGGTGCGTGAACTGGACCTGCGGCGCGAAGCCGCCTCTGCCTCGGAACTCACCGATGCGATGAAGGGGTATGATCGCTACATCGTGCCCGGGGTCGATTGGGATCGGACCAACGGCAGGGTTCTGACGATTGACTGGATCGACGGGACCAAAATCAGCGAGGTAGCTGCGCTTCGGGCCGCCGGGCATGATATGCCCGATCTGGCGCAGCGGCTGGTTCTGGCGTTCCTGACCCAAGCGATCAGCCACGGCTATTTTCATGCCGATATGCATCAGGGAAACCTGTTTGTGCAGGTCGACGGGACCATCGCCGCGATTGATTTCGGGATCATGGGCCGGATTGATCGCCGCGCGCGGCAATGGCTTGCAGAGATCCTTTATGGACTGACCACCGGAAATTATGCCCGCGTCGCCGAGATTCATTTTGAGGCTCAATATGTGCCGTCGTATCACTCGGTCGGTGAGTTTGCGACAGCGCTGCGTGCTGTTGGCGAGCCGATGCGCGGCAAGCCGGTGAGCGAGCTTTCGGTTGGGCAGATGCTCGATGGATTGTTCGCAATCACCCGCGATTTTGACATGGCGACCCAGCCGCACCTGCTGTTGCTGCAAAAGACCATGGTGATGGTTGAAGGGCTGGCGACCAGCCTCGATCCCGCAATTAACATGTGGGATGTTTCCGGCCCCTTCGTGAAAGCCTGGATCCGTGACGAACTTGGACCTGAGGCGGCGATATCAGCGCGGATCAAGGAAGACAGCGACACTCTGCTGCGCCTGCCTGCATTGATCCGGCGGATCGAAGACCGCTATCCTGCCAAGGGCGGTGCGCCCGAGCAGCCCCCGCTGCCAGACGTAGCGCTGGTGTGGGAACGTCGCCGCAAGTCAGGCGGCTGGCTGGGCTATGCGGCGGCCTTGATCGCCGGGGGCGGCATCGTCTGGGCTACCACGATGTTTGGCTGGCTGGGCTGAGGCAATGGATTTGGATGCACTCATCCTGCATTTCTTCGAGACGGAGGATCCATCGTCCCTGACCGAAAGCGAGTTTGAACGGGGGATTGAGCGGCTCAAGATTGCGTTCGGGATGGAAAATGAACCCGGCCGCAAATTCGGATTATGGACTCTGATGGAGGGACTGGGAATTGCCCCGTTCCCGGCCGACGCCTTTCCCAAGCATCCCCAACTGAAAGCCGCCGCCGATGCTTATCTGACGGCGGCATATCGGCTTGAGCGGGACAGCGGAGAATGATGGACAGCCATGACAATCCTACACCCTTTTTCGTCACCCTGAACTCGTTTCAGGGCCCATTTCACACCCCGCTCCGCCGCTCGAATTTTTGAGCTGCTGGCGTAATTCCGCCAAGCATACTGGCACTGGACATGAGGCTTGATGGGCCCTGAAACAAGTTCAGGGGGACGAGTGAGGTCAGTTTTGGGTCAAATGCGATTGCCCTGATCGCGCGGTCAACAAAGCTTGCATCAGCAATCCGAAGCGATTAAAGAAGTTTCAATTGAAACTATATAGGGTGCCGGATATGTCCTACCAGACGGGGTTCCTCAACCACTTTTCAACCGAGGCTGTGGTCGGCGCACTGCCGATCGGGCGCAACAGTCCGCAGCATCCGGCCTTCGGACTTTATGCCGAACAATTTTCCTCCACCGCTTTCACTGCGCCTCGGCATGAGAATCGGCGCAGCTGGCTTTACCGGATGCGCCCGGCAGCGGCGCACGCGCCCTTCACCCCCTATGCAAGCGCGCTGCAATTGCGCAGTGCGCCGTTTGGCGAAGCCCAGCCAAGCCCCAACCGCCTGCGCTGGAATCCCTTGCCGCTGCCCGATGCGCCGACCGACTGGATCGATGGATTGGTCAGTTTTTGCGGCAATGGTGATGTTGCCACTGGAGCGGGAATCGCGGTGCATCTCTATGCCGCCAACACCTCGATGGACCGGCGGGTGGTGCAGTTCAGCGATGGTGAGCTGCTGTTTGTTCCCCAGCAGGGCGCCTTACGGATCGCTACCGAGCTGGGGCGGATGGATGTGCCGCCCGGCCACATCGCGCTGATTCCGCGCGGAATGCGTTTCCGGATCGAGCTGGATGGCCCAGCCCGTGGCTATGTCTGTGAGAATTACGGCGCGCCGTTTGCGCTTCCCGGCCTAGGCCCGATAGGATCCAATGGCCTGGCAAGTCCGCGCGATTTTGAAACGCCTGTTGCGTGGTTCGAGGACCGTGACGAAAAGTTCGAGCTGATCCAGAAGTTTCAGGGCGCGCTGTGGCGGACCACGCTCGATCACTCGCCCTTCGATGTCGTCGCCTGGCACGGAAATTCAGCGCCCTGCCGTTATGATCTGGCCCGGTTCAACACCATCGGCACGATCAGCTTCGATCATCCCGATCCGTCAATCTTCACCGTTCTGACCTCCCCCAGCGAAATCCCCGGCACCGCCAATTGCGACTTCGTGATCTTCCCGCCGCGCTGGATGGTGAGCGAGGACACTTTCCGTCCGCCGTGGTTCCACCGCAATGTGATGAGCGAATTCATGGGACTGGTGCAAGGCACTTACGACGCAAAAGAGGCCGGCGGATTTGCCCCGGGCGGGGCAAGCCTGCACAACCAGTTGGCTGCCCATGGACCGGATGTAGCCTCAACCGCAAAGGCGATGGCGGCAAAACTCGCCCCGGTGAAGCTGGACGATACGCTGGCCTTCATGTTCGAAAGCCGCTGGGTGCTGCGGCCAACGGACTGGGCGATGGCCACGCCGCTGTTGCAATCGGACTATGACCGATGCTGGGACGGCTTTCCCAAGGCGCAGTTGCCCTGAACGGAAGCCAGCGCCGTCAGCAGATCAGTATGTCATCCCCAGCTTTATCCCGAATACCCGCGGCTTGATGGGATAGCTTCGCGCATAGTCGCCGCAAATCGATGGCACGCAGACCGTGTTGATGCTGAGCACGCCGCGTTCATCAAAAGCGTTCTGGACATAGAGCTCCCAGTTCCACTTGCCCATGCTTGCGCCAAGCGAGAAGTCAGCTGTGGTGAAGCCCTTGGTGTCACCCAGCAGGCCGGCCTCAAAGTCGGTCAGATAGGATCGCGTGCCGGATTGGTGGTTGGTTCCCGCCTGGACAAAGGCCTTGGCACTGCCCAGATCGAACCGATAGCGCGCGGTCAGCCCGCCCTTAAATTTGGGCTGGATCGGCAGTCTGGTTCCGGCTGGCGCAGCGACGACAGTTGGCGAACACACCGGATTGCCATTCGTCCCAATCGGGCAGAAATCAGTAGTCAGCTTGGCATCAATATAGGTTGCCGAGCCGGACAGGGTCAGTGCGCCCAGGTTGAGATTGAAATCCGCCTCGACCCCCTTGATCCGCGCATCACCGGCATTGTAGGTGCTGATCACACCCACCGCTCCGGCTGAGGTCAGCCCATATTGCAGCTTTTTCCAGTTTTCCAGGAACACCGCCATATTGAGGGTCAGGCGGCGATCCAGCCACTGGGTCTTTGCGCCAATCTCAAAATTGTCGAGCGAGTCCGAGCTATAGGGATTGACCCCGACCCGCCGATTGATCCCGCCCGGCCGGAATCCGGTGGAATAGGTCGCATAGATCATCACATCGCGATCAACCTTCCAGGTGAGGTTGGCCTTGTGCGTCTCTCCCGTCTCGGTCACCGTCTTGTCGAACAACAGGCAAGGAAAATCGGGCGAGCTTGACGGCGGGCACGCCACTGTATCCGCCACAGTGCTGGCAAAGCCCGAAAAACCGGTCAGCGAATTGCGGGTTTTGAATATCCGTATCCCGCCGTTGAGCGTCAGATTGCTCAAAATATCATATGAGATATCGGCAAAGCCTGCAAAATCCCGGTCTACCCGGTGAACCCGTGTGCAGAAGATATCGTCGCCGCACTTTGGCACGGCAAGTCCGCCGGGCACAGCCGCCAAGCCGGGAATGAGGTAGTCGGCGCGAATACGATCGGTCTGGCGCTGATAGAACACGCCAGCAGTCACCCGCAGCGGATCGGACGAAGGCGATGAAATCCGCAGCTCGTGGGTCTGCTTGGTGTAATTGTCACGTCCGCGATAGGTCTGGGTTGGATCAAGGTTTGATCCGTCAGCTTTGATAAAGCTGGCATAGGATGGCGCGAAGGCATCATAGGCCACGGTATAGGCCGAATAATCCTGCACCAGATCGACATCACGCTCAAAATAGCCGCCGGCATAGGTGACATCCCAACTGCCCAGCTTGCCCTGAATGGTCAGCGCTGCCTGATACCATTCATCGCTGCCATATTCGGGCGTATAGTCCTGAACCTTGAGATCGCCGACAGTCGGATCGAACAGATAGGTGCCGTGCGATTTCTGATTTTGGTAGATAATGCTGGGCGTAACCGTCCAGTTATCGTCAAGTTCTATGCCCAGCGCGGCGCGGCCACCATGCGTTTCCACGTCGTTGAAGTTCTTTTTGACAAACGGCGCATTGTTGACGGTGAATGGCACCAGATCACCATCATTGTCGAACACCTGATAGGTGCGGGTTCCCGCCACATTGCTGATATAACCGCCGTCGCGCTGATAAAAGGCCGAGGCGCGGAGGGCGATTTGCGGGCTGAGCGGAACATTGACAAAACCCTCAACCGTCCCGCCAGACGAATTTTTGCCCTTGGCAAACGTTGTGCCGGTCAGATCAAATCCAGCCTCGAACCGATCCGCTTTGGGCTTTTTGGTGATCAGCCGCAGCGTACCCGAGAGCGAGCTGGATCCGAACAAGGTTCCATGCGGGCCGGAAAGCGCCTCAACCCGTTCCAAATCATAGATATGCAGATCAGGCGCGCCACCGATCGTGGTTAGCGGTGTTTCATCGACATAGAGCGCGCTGGTTGGCTGGGGGCCACTGTGACTGCCATTGGCGTTGGCGCCGCTCGACACACCGCGGAAGTAAATCTGCGACTGACCCGGCCCATAGGACTGGAAGCTGACGCTGGGCAAAAGTTTGGCATAATCGTCAAAGCTGGAAACCTGGTTCTGCTCCAGCTTGGCCGCGCCGAGAGCCTGAATGCTGATCGGCACATTCTGAAGGTTTTCCGAACGCTTCTGTGCAGTAACGATGATCTCGTCACCGGCTGCCGCATCGGCGGCTGCTTCCTGAGCCAGCGTCGGCGTAGCGATCAGTGCCGTCGAGGCCAGCAAGCCTGCTGCAACACGGTGATGAATCGAATTTCGCATGATCAGTCCCATCGTCTGAAGTCTATACGGCACAGTGAATCCCTGCCGTCGAACCGTCAACAAGCCCGATCTCCGGCTGACTAAATGGTGCTGATGCGTTGCAGAATTACCACTTTATCGGCGGCTCGGGATAGGCATCCAGAACTGGTCCCAGTGCCGCCTCAAGCGGGCCGAGGAAGGGGGCAAATGCCTTCCAAGCCTCGGTCCCTTCGCGGAAAATCGGCTGGCGAACCTGTTCGGAGCTCGCGGTCCGCACTGCACGGTTTGTCTGATGGAATGAAAGGCAAGCCTCCTCAAACTCCAGCCCGCAATAGGCCAGCAGCGCCCGCACTTCAGCCTCCGTATCCTCAACCATCTGTTCGTAAATTACCCGGTGAACCCTTCCGGGAAGCACCGTATCGACATGCGCCATAAGCCGGACATAGTCGCGGTAGTAGCGGCCCAGATCCTCCAGCCCATAGCTGAAGGCCTGGCCCCGGGCGAAATGCTGCTTGAAATTGGAGAAGCAGCAACCCAGCGGATGACGCCGTGCATCGATGATCCTGGCATTGGGCAGGATCAAATGGATGAATGGAACATGCGCCCAATTGTTGGGCAATTTATCAACGAATAGCGGCTTGTCGGTCTTGCGCTGGATTCGGGTCCGCCTGAGGTAATCCTCGCCCAGTTCCCGCCATCGGCCTGGCTCAATGTCGGCCATGCTTGCCGGATAAGTGCCGGTCGAGCGGGCCAGGGCTGGAATATCATGCAGCTCGCTGGTCCCTTCAATCTGGCTATGGCTGGCCAGGATTTGCTCGATCAGCGTTGATCCAGCGCGCGGCATTCCAATGATGAAAATCGGATCGCGCGCATCACTGCCCAATCCGGCCCGGTCTGCCAGAAACGCTTTGCTGCATAATGCGACCGAACGATCGACGAAGCCGGCGGCTTCTTCCGGATCATATTTCAGAGCGGCGCGGCGCAGCTGGTTGCCTTGCGCATAATGGCCAAATGATGCCGCAGCCTCGCCCCGGTCTTCGAGCGCTTTACCCAGCGCGAAATCAAGATGGAAGCGATCATCGTCGGCGATAGCAGGCTGCGCCAGGGCAGCCCCCATCGCAGCAATATCGTCATCGTTGAAGCGCACAGTTTTCAGATTGGCGAGGCTCCACCAAGCCTCTCCCAAAGTCGGCAAAAGTGCGATGGCGCGGCGATAGGCGATGATCCCTTCGGCCTGCCGCCCAACGGTTTTGAGCATATGGCCATAGCTCATCCAAAGCCGGGACTGGCCGGGTGCAATGGCCAGCATATTTTCATAAATTTCCAGCGCCTCTTCAAACTCTCCGATCCGGCCCAAGGCAGCGGCCTGGAGATTGGCGTGGCCAGAGTTATCCGGTTCCTCCGCCATGACCCGGTTTAGCTCCTCGATCGCCTCTTCGGCGCGGTTCTGGCGGTAGAGCACCAGCGCCAGATTGGCCCGCGCAGCAGTGAAACCGGGCGACAATTCAACCGCGCGCCGCAGCAAGTTTTCCGCATCCTTGTAGCGACCAATCCGCCCGGCAAGCTCTGCTAACATGCGGATAGCCGCGACATCGAAGGGATCGTCCTTCAGATGCCCCCGTAGCAGCGGTTCCGCATCATGGAGCCGGTTCTCATTCATCGCCAGCGCCGCCTCGATCAACCGTGGGTGATACTGGCCGAGGCGCGTGAGCCAGCTGGTGTTGACATTTGCCATGCCCCTCAGAAACATGGTGACGCGCTGCAAGCAAGCGATAGTCTGCAATCCTGCACAGGGGAGAATCAGATGTCGGAAGATTCGAGACCATTCGGCTTCTGGACGGCCACCGCGCTGGTCGTCGGCGTGATGATCGGCGCGGGCATCTTCATCCTGCCCGCGCAGCTTGCGCCTTACGGGGCGTGGAGCATCCTTGCCTGGGTTACGGCATTGGCGGGCTCGCTGTTATTGGCGGCTGTGTTCGTGGCCCTGCACAAGGCGCGTCCCGAAGCGGCGGGAGCAGTGGCGCTGGTCGAGCTGGGCCTCGGCCCGCTCGGCGGCATGCTCGTCGGGTGGAGTTACTGGGTCTCGGTGCTGACTTCGAACGCATTCGTCGCACTGGCCGCAGCAGGCTATGCCAGCACTTTCGTGCCGCTCGGGACCGATCCGATGATGCCCGGCCTGTTCGCCTGCCTGCTGATCGCCGGGCTTACCGCGCTCAACATCCTCGGACCGCGCATCGTGGGTTGGTTCCAGGTGGGCAGCACCGCCGCCAAGCTGACACCCCTTATCCTCGCGACCGGACTAATCGTTTACATCTTCGCTTCGGGAGCGGCGCAAGTGCAGCCGCTTCCAGCCGCGCCGCTCGTCGACAATTGGCTGGCCCCGCTGACCATGACGATGTTCGCGCTGCTAGGGTTCGAGGCCGCGAGCCTGGTCGCGGCACGGGTCGATCGGCCCGAGGTCAACGTAGCACGCGCCACCATGACCGGACTGCTGATCGCAGGCGGGCTTTACATATTGCTCTGCACCGGCATGGCGCTGGCGCTGCCGACCGACTTCCTTGCCGGATCGCCCGCACCCTTCGCGCTGCTGTTCGACCGCTTCGCGTTCACTGGCAGCGGAACTCTGGTTGCGGTCTGCGCGGTGATCTCGGCGGTGGGCGCGCTCAACGGCGGGATGCTGCTGCAAGGCGAAGTGCCGCGAACGATGGCGCTGACCGGCACCCTCTCGCCGTGGTTCGCCCGCCTCAACACGCGCGGCATGCCGGTGAGCACCATCCTGTTGTCGAGCGCGCTGTCGATCGGGCTGGTGCTGACCCAGCTCGGAGGCGGGCTCGGCGAAGTGCTCGTGTTCATGATCACCCTGACCACCGCGACCAGCCTGTGGCTCTATGCCGCCATCGCGTTGACCGGGCTGCGCCTTGGCGTAGCCCGCATTCCGGCGCTGCTAGGACTCGGCTTTACCGCATTGGTGATGTGGGGGACCGGGTGGCAGGTCAGCCTGCTCAGCCTCGCGCTGATGCTCTCGGGCCTGCCATTCTATCGCCGACGCGAGCCTAGGAGCGCAGCAACTTTCTGAGCAGCGGGCGGTCCTTCAATATTGCTTGCGCTGCATTATGCCCGGGCGCGCCGGTGACCCCGCCGCCGGGATGGGTGCCTGATCCGCACATATAAAGCCCCTTGATCGGCCCGCGATAATCGCCGTGGCCCAGCACGGGCCGCGCGGCCCACAGCTGGTCCAGCCCCATGGTGCCGTGAAAAATATCCCCGTCGATCAGTCCGAACTTGCGCTCCAGATCGAGCGGTGAGTGGATCTGCCGGGCGATCACACTGGCCTTGAAATTGGGGGCGTGATCATTGACCGTGTCAATGATCAGATCGGCCACTTCATCGCGGCAGTCATCCCAGTTGCGGCCATCCTTGAAGGTCGGCGTGAATTGCTGGCAGAACAGGCTGGCGACGTGCCCGCCAGCCGGCGCAAGGCTATCGTCCACTGTCGAAGGCAGCTTCATTTCGACAATCGGCTGCTTCGACCAGCCGAACTGCTGGGCATCAATATAGGCCTGATCCATGTAATCCATGCCCGGTGCGATGATGATCCCGGCGGTGTGGTGTTCGGCTTTTTCCTTGCCAGGCAGCACCGTAAAACTGGGCAGCTCGGACAAGGCAACATTCATCCGGAAAGTGCCTGAGCCTGTCTTGTAACTCTTGATGCGTTTGTTGAAATCGGGATCGAGATCGCTCTCATCGATCAGCTGGCGATAGAGCAGCGCCGGGCCAACATTGGCGGCAATGATCGGCGCAACCAGCTCTTCGCCGCTTTCCAGCCGCACACCAGTGGCTTTCCCGCCATCGACCAGCAGCTTTGCGACAGGTGCCTCAAGGCTGATCTCGACACCGTATTCTTCGCAGGCCTTGGCCATGGCCTGGGTGATCGACCCCATCCCGCCAACCGCGTGGCCCCATGCGCCAAGCTTGCCGTTAACCTCGCCAAACACATGATGGAGCAGGACATAGGCCGATCCGGGCGTGGAAACCCCGGCGTAATTTCCCACCACCGCATCAAACGCGAATGCGGACTTGACGTGATCATCCTCAAACCAGCCATCAAGGAAGTCACGGGCCGATTTGGTGAAGATGTCGAGCAAATCGCGCTGGGTGGAAATATCCATCTGGGCCATCGGCCAGCCCTGCTTGGCCGCAGCAATCAGCGACGACAATCCGCCGCCGACATTGGGCGGGATTTGCAAGGCAATGTCGCGCAGCACCTGCGCAACTTTTTCCAGCGCGGCATCATAGGCGGGATACGCGGCGGCATCTTTTTTGGAAAAGCGCGCGAATTCCGCCATCGTCCGGTCCGCCCCGCCGCCCAGCTTGAGGTAGGTATCGGGAAACGGGAAGAAATTGCTGATCGTCCGCTCGATAACCTTATAGCCCCGCTCATGCAGCTTCATATCCGCGATCACCTTTGGCCGAAGCAGACTGACGGTGTAGCTGGCGGTCGAATTGCGAAAGCCGGGATGGAACTCCTCGGTCACCGCTGCGCCGCCCACGATATGCCGCCGCTCCAGCACCCGCACCTTCATCCCCGCCTTGGCGAGATAGAAAGCGCAGGTCAGGCCATTGTGCCCGCCGCCGATGATAAGTGCGTCGTAGTGTTTGGTCATGTCTTGCTCCAGCCAGAAAGCGGTGCCTTGTGCAACCGGGCCTCGGGAATGATCGCGCGAATTTTCTTCGCAAAGCTGCGCAGGCAAACTTCGCTCGAACCGATCGGCCCGGCGGTGTAGGTCTTTGAGGCCATGCCCTGTTGGACCCGCTCGATCAGCCAGGTGTCTTCCTGATTGACCACCCGGTTGATGCGTCCGTTGGCATAGCGGACCAGGTTCATCTCACGGCTATTGTCAGGTAAAGCGAAGGCCATCTCGCGCAGTTCGCACGTCGTTGGACCGGTTGGCAGCCACTGCATGAAATCAATCTGGTCGGCATAAATGTCGAACGCCATGTTCGGCCACAGCTTGTAATAGAGCCAGCGGCGCTGGCCCTCCTCGGGCAGATGATCGACCCGGGGCAGATGCGCCTGATAGAACCGCTCCCAGAAATTGCCGCTGGCCCGGTCCACCAGATCCCCTTTCATCCGGTCAACCCACGGCTGCGCTTCAATAGCATAACTCTTGCCGACGATCCGGGTCAGACCATCATGCGCCACCGGAATATGGAGATTATCGGAGTAATTATCGCCGATCTGCTTCCAGTTGACGGCGCGAGGCCGCAGGCGGACATCGCTGATCCGGCGCATTTCCGCGAATTTATATGGAGCAATTTCCGCCTCATAAGGTGCCATCATTTCGGCCACCGAGGGGAAGCCGGCATCTTCCAGCCGGACGAAAATAAACCCGCGCCAGATTTCCAGCTCGACCGGGATCAGGCCGTTTTCCTCCAGCTTTAACGCCGGATAATCGCCCTTCATCGGCACCCCTGTCAGCCGTCCATCGCTGTCATAGGTCCATGCATGATAAGGGCAAACCAGCTTTCTGGCGCAGCCCGCTGGTCCTTCCACCAACCGCATCGCGCGGTGGCGGCAGACGTTGGTGAAGGCGCGAACCCGGCCATCGTCACCGCGGATCGCGATGACGCTTTCGCCCAGATAATCTAGCGTGCGCCAGTCACCGGGTGAGGCAATATCGCTTTCGTGGCAGACGATCTGCCATGAAGGACGCAGCACCCGGGCCACTTCAAGGCTGAGGAATTCGGGATCATTATAAACCCAGCCGGGCAGGCCCCAATCCGCATCGGGATCGAGTTTGGCGTCTGTCATCGCTGTAAAAGCCTGTTCGAGCTTGCCCATGTTCGGCGAATCCATTTTGCCTGTTGGACGATTGTATAACAAGTGATAGGAAATGCAAGTGAGCAGCAAACCCGCCTTCAATCGCGCCGAACCTGATGCGCGCCGCCACAGCCTGATCGAGGCTTGCGCAAGGGTGCTGGCGCGCGAAGGTGCGAGCGGCGCCAGCGTGCGGGTAATCGCTCTGGAGGCTGGGGTTTCAGCGGGGCTGGTCGGCCACTATTTCGGCAGCATCGATGCTCTGGTAGCGGCAACCTATGCCCAAACCGGGGCCAAGGTCGATGCTGCACTTGCAGAGGCGTTGGCTGCTGCCGGATCCGATCCGCGCGCACGCTTGGAAGCCTTCGTCACCGCCAGCTTCATGCCCCCGATTGCCGATCCACAGCTGCTCGCCACCTGGGTTGCGTTCTGGAGCCTGGTTCGTGCTCGCGCCGACATTGCCAGGCAGCACGATACGCAATACGCGGGTTTTCGCGCCCGACTTGAGGCGCTGCTAGCCGCTTGCGGCCTGCCCGACGATCAACTGCGCCGAGCCGCTATTGCGATCAGCGCGCTGGTTGATGGGCTGTGGCTGGAGCTGTGCCTCTCGCCCGGCTGCTTCACTGGCGCCGAGTCCAGCGCGATTGCCGCTGCGCAGATTGACGCACTTTTCTCGGCAAGTCGGTAAGTCTCCTGAACCTGCCTCTGGCCCTAGGCATCTGGGGCAAAGCCTCCGATATGGGCCGAGAAGGTCAATCTTAACTTGTTCAGCCTAGAGGCATTCTAGAAGAACAGGGGCGGGTTAAGGGAAATGGTCAGCAAGCACGCAGTGCTGCGCACTGCGGTTCCGGCAGAATTGCGCGAATGGGCGGACAACCGCCTGATCAGCGCCCATACCCGGATCGTCAAATCGATGGTTCTGGGCGGCATGCTTAATGCAGCGCTGATTGTGGTCTCGCTATTCGGCGAATATTCCTCGATCCATCTCGCGCTGTTCTTCTTCAGCATGCTCGCCGCGTCGTTGCACCGGCTGTGGCTGGCCGAAGGCATTGCCCGCGGCCGCCGTCAGCGCAGGCCTGAGAAAATGCTGGTCGCTTACCAGTTGAACAGCCTGTGGCTGGGCCTGACATTTGCCGGAACGATGGCGTTCTGGTTGCCTGACCTTTCGCCCGGTTCGCAAATTCTGCTGGCAATTTGCGGCGTGACGCAAATCGCTTCAGCTGCCTATACGGTGCGAACCCTGCCGCGTTCGGCCACAATCTATGTTTCGACCCAGGCACTGGGTCTCACCGTCGGACTTGCCACCTTGGGCAGCTGGTCGGCGCTCGCTGCGATCGCGGTGCTACTCGCCGCCAGTGGCTTGCTGATCCGCATGGCCTTCGTCGCACGCGACCTGTTTATCACCCGCATCATGGGTGACCGTGAACTGGCCGCCTCGGCCCGCACGGTCCGGTTGCTGCTCAACGAATATGAAGAAAGCGGATCAAACTGGCTGTTCGAGCTGGACCGACAGGGCCAGCTGACTGGCGTATCGGCGCGGTTCGCAGAGGCCTTTGGCGCGAGTTCCAAGTCGCTTGAAGGCCGTCAATTCGAGACATTGTTTGAGCAGGGCCACCACCGCGAGGCACTCAGCACAGCCATGGCCCAGGGCCGTGCATTGCGCGACGATGTATTGCCACTGGCCGGGCCCAACAATTGCTGGTGGTCAGTCAGTGGGCGGCCTTGTTATCATTCGGTCGAGGACAAAATTGGTTTCCGCGGCGTTATTTCCGATGTGACCAGCCAGTATCTGGCCGAAAGCCGGGTTCACCACATGGCCCATTACGATGCGCTGACCGGCCTGCCCAACCGGGCGCTATTCAACCAGTCACTCGGCGATCTGCTGGACGAGAGCGCGGACGACACAAATCTGGCCTTGCTGCTTCTAGATGTCGATCACTTCAAGTCGGTAAATGATATGTTTGGTCACCCGACCGGCGATGCCTTCCTGCGCGCGATCAGCGAACGTATCTCCGCGACGGTAGAGGACAGCGGCCTGGGCGGAACCCACCGGCTGGTGTCCCGCCTTGGCGGCGATGAGTTCGCCATCATCGTATCCGGTGACAGTGCATGCGATCACGGGGTGCGGCTGGCCGAGCGCCTGATCCAGGTCATGCTCGAGCCCATGGTGATCGAAGGCCACGAGTTGGCCAACGGCGTCAGCATCGGCATCGCGCTTGCCCCCTATCATGCCGAGCTGAAACAGCAGTTGGTCTCTAATGCCGATATGGCGCTTTACGCCGCCAAGAATGCTGGCCGCGGGACTTGGGAAATGTTCGAACCGGGCATGGATGCCGCGCTGCACGAACGCCACGCGCTGACCCGAGACCTGCGTCATGCCGTCGCGCGGGGTGAGCTGCGCATGTTCCTGCAGCCGCTGGTCGATGTCGCCAGCGAGGCAATGACCGGATATGAAGCGCTGCTGCGCTGGGAGCATCCGACCCAAGGCATGGTCATGCCCGACACCTTCATCCCGCTGGCCGAGGAAACCGGGCTGATCGTCCCGATTGGCGAGTGGGTTATCCGCACGGCTCTATCTGAAGCTGCCAGCTGGGACAGCGCGCAGACCATCGCTATCAACCTGTCGCCTGTGCAATTGGACAGCCCCAATCTGCTGCCGGTGATCATCAACGCATTGGCGATCAGCGGAATTGATCCCGCGCGGGTCGAATTCGAAATTACCGAAAGCGTGCTGCTGCACAATTCAGAAACCAACATTGCGGTCCTCAACCGGCTGCACGATCTGGGGGTGAAGATCGCGCTGGACGATTTCGGCACCGGCTACGCGTCGTTGAACTATCTGCTGACCTTCCCCTTCGACAAGATCAAGATCGATCGCAGCTTTATTAGCGGCCTCAGCTCGCGCGAAGACTCACGGGCCATCGTCGGCGCGGTGATCAGTCTGGCGAACCAGCTGGGGATGTGCACGCTGGCCGAAGGCGTAGAGGATGCCGCGCAGCTAGCCAGCCTGCGCGAGCATGGCTGCCAGATGGTTCAGGGCTGGCTGTTCGGCAAGGCAGAGCCATCGCAGCACTATCATCCGGTGGTGCCCGGCGCGACAAAAACTGCGGTTGTCGCGCCGCTGCGCCGGGCGCGCAAATCTGCTTCAACGCAAACGTATTCACGCCGCGCCCAAGGCTGATTAGCCAAGCGCCGGACTGGCGCGCCGCGTTTCGCGCTGCTAACCCGTCACATCGCAGGGCATTGCCGTCCTGCATGCCGGGGAAGCTGGTTATGACAAGCAAAACTGCCGGGATGTGGCAATGAGCTTTACCGCCGACCGCCTGTTGCTGTTCGGAGCGACCGGGGACCTGGCACAGCGAATGCTGCTCCCTTCGCTCTGTGCACTTCATGCTGACAAGCTGGTTTCCGAGAACCTCAAGATCATCGGCACCGCGCGCCAGGCATTCGACGATCAAGGATATCGCAATTTCGCCCGCGAAGCGCTGGAGAAATTCATGCCGCCCGAACGGCGCGGCAGCATGGCGACCTTCCTCAATCGACTGCATTATCAGCCACTTGATGCAACCGATGTCGCAGCCTATTCTGCTCTGGCCGAAAAAGTCGGGTCGATTGACAATGGTCTGGCCATTTTCCTGTCCACCGCACCCAATTTGTTCGAGCGGACGATCACCGGGCTGACCGCTGGCGGGCTGACCGGCGACAAGGTGCGGATCGGGCTGGAAAAGCCGCTCGGAACTGATCTGAACTCTAGCTGCCAGATCAATGATGCGGTTGCGCTGGCATTCCCCGAAGACCGGACTTTCCGGATCGATCATTACCTGGGCAAGGAAACCGTCCAGAATCTGCTCGCCTTGCGCTTTGCCAATATTTTGTTCGAGCCGCTGTGGAATGCCGCGCATATTGATCATGTCCAGATCACGGTTGCCGAGACGGTCGGGCTTGAGGGCCGGGTTGGGTTCTATGACGGAGCGGGCGCGCTGCGCGATATGGTCCAGAATCATATGCTTCAGCTGCTCGCGCTGGTGGCGATGGAGCCTCCGGCCCACTTTGATGCAACCTCGGTGCGCGATGAAAAGGTCAAGGTGCTGCGCAGTCTGCGTCTGATCTCGCCAGAGGAAACCGTCACCGGCCAGTATCGCGCCGGGGCTATCTCCGGCCAGGCTGTGCCCGGATATGATGATGAGCTGGGCAAGCCGTCAGACACCGAGACTTTCGTCGCAATCAAGGCCCATCTGGATAATTGGCGCTGGAAGGGTGTGCCGTTCTATCTGCGCACCGGCAAACGGATGCCCACCCGCAAGACCGAGATTGTGGTCCAATTCCGCCAGGTTCCGCACTCAATCTTCGCCGGGAAAGGTGCCCGGACTGAGCCTAACCGGCTGGTCATCGGGATCCAGCCGGAAGAGAATATCAGCCTCTCGCTGATGGCCAAGATGCCAGGACTCGACCGCGAGGGGATCCGCCTGCGCAGTGTTCCGCTCGACATCCGCATGCCCGATGCCTTCGCTGGCCCGACCCGGCGGATCGCCTATGAGCGGCTGCTGCTCGATCTGATCGAAGGTGACCAGACGCTGTTCGTGCGCCGCGACGAAGTGGAAGCCCAATGGGACTGGGTCGACGCGATCCGGGCCAGCTGGACGGACCATGGCGTTACTCCCAAGAGCTATACCGCCGGAAGCTGGGGTCCGTCGGCAGCTATCGCCCTGACCGAGCGCGACGGGGTTCACTGGCATGACTAAGCTCCACCCTACAGTCGAACGCGTCACCCAGCGGATCATCGAACGATCAAAAGACAGCCGCCGCCGCTATCTTGAGCTGATGGACCGTGAGGGGGAACGGCATCCAAATCGCGGCTCGCTGTCTTGTTCCAACCTCGCCCATGGCTTTGCCGCATCGTTGGAGGACAAGCCCGCGATTGCATCGGGCCGTGGCGCGAATTTGGCGATCGTCACCGCCTATAATGACATGCTTTCCGCCCATCAGCCTTATGGGCGTTATCCCGAGGCGATGAAGCTTTACGCCCGCGAAGTGGGAGCGACCGCCCAGGTTGCGGGCGGGGTTCCGGCGATGTGCGACGGGGTAACCCAAGGGCAGGACGGGATGGAGCTGTCGCTGTTCAGCCGCGACACCATCGCGCTATCCACCGGGATCGCGATGAGCCATGCGATGTTCGATGGCATGGTGCTGCTCGGCATTTGCGACAAGATCGTGCCGGGGCTGATGATCGGCGCATTGCGGTTTGGGCATTTACCGGCGATCTTCATCCCCTCCGGCCCGATGCCCTCGGGCCTGCCCAACCGCGAGAAGCAGAAAATCCGCCAGCTTTATGCGGAAGGCAAGGCGACCCGCGCCGATCTTCTCGCCAGCGAAAGCGCAAGCTACCATTCGCCCGGCACCTGCACCTTTTATGGCACCGCCAATTCCAACCAGATGATGCTGGAGCTTATGGGGCTGCATATGCCGGGAGCGGCGTTTGTTGCGCCGAATACGCCGCTGCGCAGCCAACTGACCCGCGCTGCGGTCCACCGGCTTGCCGCGATCGGCAGGGACAGCGTCGATCCTCGGCCGATGGCCAAAGTTGTCGATGAAAAGGCGATCGTCAATGCCTGCGTCGGGCTTCTAGCAACCGGCGGATCAACCAACCACGCGATCCACATCCCGGCTATGGCGCGGGCGGCGGGGATCAGCATCGACTGGCAGGATCTGGATGAGCTGTCCGCCGTGGTGCCCTTGATGGCGCGGGTTTATCCCAATGGTTCAGGCGATGTGAACCATTTTCACGCTGCAGGCGGCATGGGCTATGTGATCCGCGAATTGCTCGATAGCGGCCTTGCCCACCGCGATGTGCTGACCGTGGCGACTGGCGGCATGGATGCTTATGCGGATGAGCCGTTTTTGGTTGAGCCGGGGACACCGAATACGGTGTCGCCTTCCAAGGCGGCCGCAGAGGGGACACCGAATACGGTGTCCCCGGTTCTGCAATGGCGCCCCTCTCCCACTATCAGCCTCGATGATGAGATGCTCCGCCCGGTCAGCGCCGCCTTCACCGCCGATGGCGGGATGCGACTAGTGCAGGGCAATCTTGGCCGCGCGACATTCAAGACCAGTGCGGTTGATCCATCGCGCTACACCATAGAGGCTCCGGCCCGGGTGTTCGATACGCAAGAATCGGTCAATGCCGCGTTCAAGGCGGGCGAGCTCAACGGTGATGTGGTGGTGGTAGTCCGGTTCCAGGGGCCGCGTGCCAACGGGATGCCGGAACTTCACAAGCTGACCCCGCCGCTGGGCGTGTTGCAGGACAAGGGCTTCAAGGTGGCGCTGGTCACGGACGGGCGGATGTCGGGCGCATCGGGCAAGGTCCCCGCCGCGATCCACGTTACCCCTGAGGCGCTGGGTGGCGGCCCGCTCAGCCTGATCCGCGACGGCGACATGATCCGGCTGTGCGCTGATAGGGGCAGCCTTGAAGTGCTGGCCGATCTTTCGGACCGCGTCCCAGCACAGCCCACCGAGGGCATGTCCGGCATGGGGCGTGAACTGTTTTCCATGTTCCGCCGCTTGGCCGATAGTGCAGAACAGGGCGGATCGGCGATGCTGGCGGAAGCAGGGCTTTGACCATGGAGCTGGTCGCGGTTGACATAGGCGGCACTCATGCGCGCTTCGCCATTGCGGTGGTGGGCGAGGACCGTGCGATCAAGCTGGGGGAACCAGTAACGCTCCAAACCAAGGATCACGCCAGCTTCCAGACCGCGTGGGAAGACTTCGCGCGGATAAAGGGCGGAGTGCTTCCCAAGGGAGTCGCCATAGCCATTGCGGGGCCAGTAGGCGGAGACGTGATCCGCTTTACCAACAATCCGTGGATCATCCGTCCGGCGTTGATTTCCGAAAAGCTTGGGGTAGAGCGATTCACTCTGATCAATGATTTCGGCGCGGTTGGCCATGCCGTGGCGCGCGCCACTCCGCTGGATTTTGTCCATCTTACTGGCCCAGACATAGCCCTGCCAGCCGACGGCACAATCAGCGTCATCGGCCCAGGTACTGGCCTTGGGGTTGCTCATATCTGGCGCGGAGCGGGCGGTTACCGCGTTCAGGCAACCGAGGGCGGACATATCGATTTCGCCCCTCTCGATAGTATCGAGGATGCAATCCTTGCGCGGCTGCGCCAGCGTTATCGCCGGGTTTCTGTAGAACGGGTCGTCTCTGGGCCGGGAATCGTCGATATCTATGAGGCACTGGCAGGTATTGAGGGTCGCTCGATCCAACCCAGCGATGATCGCGCCCTGTGGGAAAAAGGCACTTCGGGAGAAGACAGCCTGGCTGCCGCTGCGGTGGACCGGTTCTGCCTTTCACTCGGCTCGGTCGCTGGCGACATCGCGCTGGCACAGGGTGCGAGCGGCGTGGTTATCGCCGGAGGGCTAGGCCTCAGGATCCGCGACACGCTGCTCAAATCCGGCTTTGCCGAACGGTTCCGCGCCAAGGGCCGGTTTGCCGAATTGATGGCAGCGCTGCCAGTCAAACTCATCACCCATCCCCAGCCCGGCCTGTTTGGTGCCGCAGCTGCCTTTGCCAAGGAGCACGGCGCATGAGCCGGATCGAAGAGATTATGCGCATGGCCCCGGTGATCCCGGTGCTGGTGATCGAAGATGTGGCCCTTGCCGCGCCGATCGCTGCCGCGCTTGTCGCAGGCGGGCTGTGCGCGCTGGAAGTGACCCTGCGCACTGCGACCGCGCTTGAAGTGATCCGCGAGATGAAGCAGGTTCCCGGCGCGATTGTGGGTGCGGGCACCGTGCTGAATGAGCATGCGTTGCAGGATGCACTGGATGCAGGCAGCGAATTCATCGTCTCTCCCGGCCTCACCGATACGCTGGCCAAGGCCGCGATTGCCGCCAACATCCCGTTCCTGCCGGGCATCGCCACTTCATCAGACATCATGCGCGGGCTTGATCTGGGGCTTGATCGTTTCAAGTTTTTCCCGGCCGAGGCCAATGGCGGCATCCCGGCGCTCAAGGCCATTTCCGGGCCATTCGGTGCGGTGCGGTTCTGCCCGACTGGCGGAATAACCGCCGCCAGTGCGCCCGATTGGCTGGCGCTGGATGCTGTGCTGTGCTGCGGCGGGAGCTGGCTGGTCCAGAAGGGGGCGCCAGACCTTGCCGCCATCGAGGCTGCGGCGTTTGCAGCTTCTGGATTTCACCGTTGACGCTGGCAGCGGCCCTCGAAGCGCGGTTGCAGGAACTGCACCCGCGGACTGCCGAGACCCCGCTGTTCAACCCGGTGTTCCAGTTGGGGCTTGAGCTTTCACGCAAGATCGAGACCGGCGAAATGCCGCTGGGTGCAGTTGAAGGGCTGGTTGCCGAGCTGGAATGCGATGGGTTGCAAACCCGCGCCGCTCGGCTTGGGCTACTGATCGGCCCGGTCAATCCCGCAGACAATGAAGCGCGGCTGACGGCGCTGGCCGATGCGCCCGATTTCGAGGCTTTCGCCGCGCGCTGGCAACAACCGCTGATCCATGTCGTATTCACCGCGCACCCGACTTTCCTGTTGACCCGCGCCCAGTCAGCGGCAGTGGCCGATGCCGCGACATCAGGCAGCATCGAGGCGCAGACCGTCTGTATTGCCCCGCATGATCGCGACACGATCACGCTCGACAGCGAGCATGACGCCGCGATGCGTGCCATGGCCCATGCGCAAGGCGCGCGCGACCGGCTGACTGGGATATTGTTCGATGCTGCCCGCACCCGCTGGCCCGATCAGTGGCGCAGCCTTCACCCCATTCCGCTGCGTCTGGCGCATTGGGTTGGCTATGACATGGATGGGCGCACCGACATCAGCTGGGCCACCTCGCTGCGCTACCGACTGTCTGAAAAGGCTGAACGGCTGGCAAGCTATGCGGTGATGCTGGTGGACTCCGCGCCAGATATCGCCGCAAAATTGCGCCGGGCAGAGGCTCGGGCGGGGGAAATGGCAGCGCTGTTCGCCGCCGACCTTGCTGACCCCGCCGCGCTTTCAGCAGCGGCCAACACGCTTACCGCAGACCACCCCGACAAGCTCATCAGCCTCGACCCGGTAATTGCCACTTTGGAGAGCGCCGCCGCGTTGGCCGATGATGCCACCGCCCGCGCGCTGTTGATCGCGGCCGCGGCGATGCGCGCGGATGGCCTGGGGATGGGCTGGATCCATTTCCGGGTTAACGCCAGCCAACTGCAGAACGCGATCCGCCGCCGGATCGATCCGGCGGGCAAGCTGGACCTCGCCAGCCAGGCGGCGCTGGTCAAAATGCGCGAACTGCTGGCTGGGGCAGCACCGCTGCGCTCGAACTTCGCGGCGCTCGCCATCGAGAACAGCACCGCGATCAGACAGTTTCTGGCCATGACACAGATCATCCATCACGTTGATGGCGACGCTCCGATCCGCATGCTGGTGGCCGAATGCGAACAGCCGACCACCATGCTCGCCGCGCTTTACTTCGCGCGATTGTTCGGGATTGCCGACAAGGTCGATGTCTCGCCGTTATTCGAGACCGAAAGTGCATTGGAACATGGCGGGCGGTTCCTCGATGCACTGCTCACCGAACCAGCCTATCGTGATTATGCCATGGTGCGCGGTCGGATTTCGGTCCAGACTGGCTTTTCCGATGCCGGGCGGTTTGTCGGCCAGATCCCGGCGGCGCTGGCGATCGAGCGACTACAAGGACGGCTGGCCGATGCGATGCAGGCTAATGGGCTTGGGCAAGTTGCGGCACTGATCTTCAACACCCATGGCGAAAGCATGGGCCGGGGCGCGCATCCTTCCAGCTTTGCTGACCGGCTGGGCTGGCCGCTTTCCCCTTGGGCACGGCGGCGCTTCGCCGGCGCTGGGATCCGGTTAGAGCCCGAAGTCAGCTTTCAGGGCGGCGACGGCTATTTGTTCTTCGGCACGCCAGAGCTGGCGCTGGCAACGCTGACCCGCTTTGCCGAATTGACCCCGGGCAAGACTGATCCCGAAGCTGCTACCGATCCATTTTATCGCCGCACCGATTTATCGCTCGATTTCTATCGCGCGATCCGCCGGGTCCAGCAGGGCTATCTCACCAGCAAGACCTACGCCCGCGCGGTCACCGCATTTGGGCTTGGCCTGCTCAATGATACCGGTAGTCGCAAATCGCGCCGCCAGTCCGATCTTGCCGCCGACCGGGCGATGAATTTGCGCCAGATCAGGGCGATTCCGCATAATGCGGTGCTGCAGCAGTTGGGCTATCCGGTCAATGTCATCGCCGGGTTCGGAACGGCAGCGGATGGCAATTACGAGGCAATTGCAACCCTATTGCAATCCAGCGAACGCGGCAGCCAGATGGTCCGGCTGATCCGCTCTGCCAATGCGCTGGCCAGCATCAAGACTGTCGCCGCCTTTGGCGAGCTGTTCAACTCCGCCTATTGGGCGAGCCGGCCTTATCGGGGCGACGAAACCGGAATTTCCGACGCCTGCCTTGCCTTGGCCGAATATCTCACCACCGATGACCGGACCGGCGTGTTTCGCCGTCTGGCCTCGCGGCTGCGGGTTGATGCGCTTAAGCTGCACCGCCTGCTCGATCTGATCCCCGATGAGGCTCCATCAGCTGACCGCGAGCACACCCGCCGCACCCTTGGCGTACTGCAGGCGCTGCGATTGGCGCTGTTCCAGCATATGTTCTTGCGCGCAGTAATGGTGCCCGCGTTTAGCCGCGCCAATGACATCGCCCGCGAAGACGTGCTGGAGATGGTCTTCACCCTGCGGATTGATGATGCTCTGGCGCAGCTGCGCCGCGCTTTCCCGATCAGCTATCCCGGGATCGAGGATTTTTCTGTGACCGAGTCAACCGACTATCCTGACGAAGCAGCCAGCGGCTATGGCGCGATCCATCGCGATTTTATCGACCCGATTGCGCGCGCCAATGATCTGGCACTGCGGATCACCACCGCGATTGCCAATCAGTTCGGTGCGCATGGCTAGGGTCAGGACCTATTAACCGCGCCTTCGAGGCGACAAAATGGCGAACATATCGGGCGGAAATTCGCGCCGCTAAGACTGGACGTCTTTGCAAGCGTATTTCTGTTCGAGATGGAAGCCATTTTGCCGTCCCAGAGGATTTGACCAAAATGGCTCAGCGCGAGGCGGATAGGTGCAGGAATAGCCAGCTATTTCAAACCTATCCAACGCTGCGCTGGGCCATTTTGCCTCAAACCTCGATGGTGCGGTTAACAGGTCCTGACCCTAAGGCGAGCTTAACTTTTCGCGCCAACCAAGTCCCGCACTGGAACGCCAACCAACGCGGGACTGGTGCTGATGGCAAAGTTGGGCAACAATACGACGATGGGATTGAAACTGAACGGCCTGACTGGATTGTTGGCGGCTTTCGTCGGGCTGACGATTGTTGCTGGTGCGCTGCTGCTGTCGCCGACGGGTTCCGCTCCATCCCCCCAGAAGCCTGCCAAGACCGCTGCCACTGCGATTGTTCCCAAACCTGTCGATCAGCGGTTTGTAATAAAACGGATCCTGCCGATCAGTGGCCCGATCCGCTATGGGGAATGGCATTGGGATGAAACAGGCGTCGCAGACGGACCGATTGTCATAACGGTCGATCTGGAAGCGCGGGTATTGTCAGTGTTTCGCGGCGGCTATGAAATCGGTGCGACGGCGGTGCTGCTCGGCACACAGGAAAAGCCAACCCCACTTGGGGTGTTTCCGATTATATTCAAAAAAGCAGAGCACTATTCCAGTATTTACGACGGCGCTTCGATGCCCTTCACCATGCGGCTGACCAACGACGGCATCGCAATCCACGGCACCACCGTAGAACACGGCTATGCCAGCCACGGCTGCGTTGGAACGCCCACGCCATTTGCCAAAAAGCTGTTTTCCGTCGCAAAACTGGGCGACCGGGTGTTCATTACGCGCGGCAAGAAAATCGGGACCGGCGATTCTCTGATTGATGGGTAATAGCGTCGTCCCGGATCAAGTCCGGGACGATGATACTCAGGCCAGTCCCGATCCCAACATCCTTGGCGTGGCATCACCAAGCGAGCTTCCGCCATCGCAATCAAGAATGATTCCGGTGATATAGCGCGCCGCGTCTGAGCACAGGAACACTGCGCTTTCTGCCACTTCCTCAACCTCGCCCCAGCGTTTCATCGCGATCCGGGCGAAGTGCGCCTCCTTGGTACTTGCATCGGGTGCCAGCCTTGCCATGCCCTCGGTATTGGCGATCGGGCCAGGCGAAATGCCGTTGACCCGAACATTCGGGCCCCATTCCAGCGCGAGAACGCGGACCAGCTGGTTGACCCCGGCCTTGGCCGCGCAGGCATGGGCCTGAAGCTGGTATGGGTGGTCCGCCTGGCCTGCCGTAATCGCGATCAGCGAAGCATCGGGGGCGAGCAGATCGTGGCACCCCCGGAACACGTTAAACGTTCCCAGCAGATCAATATCGACCACGGTCTTGAACGCATTGGCGGACATGCCGAGCGCCGGGGCCAGAAAGTTGCCTGCCGCGCCCGAGATTACGATGTCCAACGGGCCAAACTGGTTGCGGACCTGCTCCATCGCGCCCCTGATCGCGCCATAATCGCGCACATCCGCTGACAGTCCGATCGCCCCGTTGCCAATCTCGGCTGCGGCGTTCTGGGCCTTCTCAGGGTTGCGACCGCACACAGCCACCTTTGCGCCCAGCTCAGCAAGGCGTTTGGCCATACCAAGATTGATACCGCTGGTACCGCCAGCAACGAAGGCCACCTTGCCTTCAAATAATCCTTCACGGAATGGTGATGTC
The DNA here is from genome assembly GCA_031374105.1 of Novosphingobium sp. GTDB lineage: Bacteria > Pseudomonadota > Alphaproteobacteria > Sphingomonadales > Sphingomonadaceae > Novosphingobium. Next base: position 53,364 of record JANMNP010000022.1, on the reverse strand, counting down.
ATAACCCAAAACTCCTTAGCGAGGTGCCATCCGGATCGCGCCATCGAGGCGGATACATTGGGCGTTGAAATAGCTGTTGCGGACCAATTCGAGGGCCAGGCTGCTGAACTCTTCCGGCTTTCCCAGACGTTTTGGGAACGGCACTGAAGCAGCCAGACTGTCCAGCACTTGCGGCTTTGCACCCAGCATCAGCGGGGTGGCAAAAATGCCTGGCATGATCGAATTGACCCGGATCCCAAGATCGGAAAGGTCGCGGGCCATTGGCAGGACCATACCGTTCACTCCAGCCTTGGCCGAGCCATAGATAATCTGACCGATCTGCCCGTCCTGCGCCGCGACAGAGGCGGTCAGGGTGATAACCCCGCGCTCACCGTCTTCCAGCGGCTCAAGGCCAGCCATACCTTCAGCCGACAGCGAGGCTATCCGGTAACTTGCCACCAGAATGCCCTGCACGCCATAGATGTAATCTTCGGTAGACAGGCGTTTGAGCCTGCCCGCTTCCTTATCAAAGGCCAGCGTCTTGCCCCTGCGCGAGGTCATCGCGCAATGGACACAAATCCGTTCCTGGCCATGGGCGCTGCGGGCCTTGGCGAAGCCAGCGACCACGCTTTCCTCGCTGGTAATATCAACCTTGCAGAACAATCCGTCGATCGCGCGGGCGACTTCCTCGCCCTTTTCTTCATTCACATCGAAAATCGCGACCTTGACCCCGGCTTGCGCCAACCCTGCCGCTGTCGCCTGACCCAGTCCGGAAGCGCCGCCCGTCACAACTGCAGCTGTCTTGCCATCAATTCGCATTTGACTCTCCGTTTAATCGCGCGGTTAATGGCGGCAATGAAGCGCGGCGGCAAGCACCTTTCCGCACCTGCATGGGAGAAAATGAATGCCCGCGATTGCTGCCTGGGGCGCTACCTCGCCTGAATCCGGTCTAACCAGTTTCAGTATTGATCGCCGCAACTTGCGTGACGAGGATGTCGCAATCGAAATTACCCACTGCGGGGTCTGTCATTCTGACCTGCACGCCGCGCGCAATGATTGGGGACGGACCAATTATCCGTTTGTGCCGGGCCATGAGATTGTCGGAATCGTCAGCGCAGTGGGCAAAGGCGTGACCAGCTTCAAGGTGGGCGACCGGGCCGCTATCGGAACCGTGGTGGATAGTTGCCGCCACTGCGACGCCTGCGAGGATGACGAAGAGCAATATTGCCGCGAAGGCGTGACCGGCACATATAACTCCAAGGACCGGATCGACGGCAGCCCCACCTATGGCGGTTACGCCAAAAGCATCGTTGTGGCAGAGCGATATGTGCTGCGCGTACCGCAAGCGCTGGACATGGCGCTGGCCGCGCCGCTGCTTTGCGCCGGGATCACCAGTTTTTCACCGCTCAAGAACTGGAATGTCGGACCGGGCAGCAGGGTTGGCGTGATCGGGCTTGGCGGCCTTGGCCATATGGGCGTGAAGTTCGCCAAGGCGCTGGGCGCTGAAGTTACCATGATTACCACATCCCCCGGCAAGGGCGCGGATGCCAAGAAGCTGGGGGCGGATCACGTCCTTATTTCGACCGACAAGGCAGCGATGAAGGCTGCTTCACGCAGTTTCGATTTCCTGCTTGATACTATCCCTGTCGCGCATGATCTGCAGCCCTATCTGTTCCTGCTCGACCGGCAGGGCACACTTTGCATCGTCGGCGCGATTGATATGCTGCCCAGCTTCCATTCGGGGCTGCTGCTTGGCGGTCAGAAGGCAGTGGCTGGCTCGGGCGTCGGCGGCATCGCCCAAACCCAGGAAATGCTCGATTTCTGCGCCGAGAAGAACATCCTGCCCGAATGTGAGATCATCCGGATGGATGAGATCGGCCACGCCTTTGAGCGCATGGAAAATGCCGATGTGAAGTATCGCTTCGTCATCGATATGGCGACACTTTGACCATCAGTCAGGTATCACACTCTAGTTCCGCCGCGCTGGTGCCTTCATAAAGCTCCAGCCCTCAGGCAAAGGCCGCACGACAAGGCTGCCAATCGACATGGGCTGGCGCGCAACCAGCGCATCAAACAATCGCGCCGCCGCGCCGCCGCGCGGGGCTTCGCCATCCAGTTCTGTGACAATCCTGACCAGCACTCTCAAGGCAACAGCGCGCGGCGCCAGGGGCCGATAAATGAGGCCCATCGGGCTCCGCTCAACCCGCTCGGCCCATTCGCGAGCCGCCGCCCAATCGAGCGCGGCATCGGCATCGGCAAGGTGAGCCGCGCTGGCCGCCAAAGCCGGAACATCAACCCAGTCCGCAGCGGTAAGCACCTTGCGGATCCGCGCGCGATCAAACCTGTTATCCAGATTGGAGGGATCCTGAACCGCCACAATCCCTGCCGCCGCGACGATTGAGCCCAGTTCATCGCGGCGCCAGCCTAGCAAGGGGCGCAGCACTGTTACGCCGTCCTTTACGGAATGTCCGACCGCCCGCACCCCCGCCAGCCCCGCCACCCCGCTTGCCCGTCCCAGCCGCAGCAGCAGAGTTTCAGCCTGATCGTCGGCATGGTGCGCAGTAGCAATTGCCGCAAGCTTGCGCTCGTCAGCCCAGCCCGCCAGCGCGGCGTAACGAGCGGTGCGCGCTTCGGCCATGAGGTTTCCCGGTGCAAGCGCTACTGACAGCGTAACATGCGGCACACCCAGCGCTGCGCAGATACTGGCGACAAAACTTGCCTCACCTGCCGCTTCGGCTCGCAGACCATGATCGACGGTCGCCGCCTCGACAGCACCCGGCATGGCTGCATGGGCCAGCAGCAGCAGCGCCAGACTATCCGGCCCGCCCGAGACGGCCAAACCTAGGGGCAAGTGATCGCGGCCCAGCGCTGCCAGATCGGCAGCGAACCGCGCGGTCAGTTCGGGATCGGGCGGGAGCGGGCTATCAATTGCACTTCACCCCAGCGCGGGTCTTATCATACTGCGCCTTGAGCCGGCCGACCGCTTCCTGCGGGTAATCGTCAACGAATTGCGCCAGCGCAACACAGGCGCGGTTGGTATCTTTGCGCAGCCGCATCGTTTCGGCGAGGAACAGCAGGCTATCGGGCGCGCGATCACCGGATTTGCTGGCCTGATAGTTGGCCAGGAACCACCGCGCCGCTTCATCCGCCTTGCCATCATCAAGGAAGGCGCGGCCGAGCAGATTGCGGGCGTAGCTGAGCCGCGAATGGCGCGGATACTTATCGAGATAAAGCTTTAGCTGCTGCTGCGCCTCGGGGTAGAATTTGGCTTCCCACAAGCGGAAACCATAGCTGTATTCATCATCGGCCGGATCAGAGGTGGCCGGCTTTACAACCGCGCGGACCGCTGCTGTCCGTTGCGCCGTGGCGGTGGCTGGCTTGGTCGGCGAGACAGTCTTGGGCGACGGGGCAGTCACAACGCGAGGGACCGTTACAGCAGCCACAGGAACGGACGTCGCCGGCTTGATCGCAGCAGGCTGGTTTTCGATTTCAACAGGCGTGCTGGCGATTGCAACAGGCGTGCTGGCCGGTGCCACGACAATCGGAGCCAGCACGTTGAGCCGTTCTTCCAGCTTGGCGAGCTTGTTGGCGTTCTCCTCGCTCTGCGCGGTCAACCGGGCAAGCTGCGTCTCGACTGCATCAACGCGGCCAAGCAGATCGGATATCGGGGTGGAAGCGGGCACGCCGGTGGCAGCGTTGACAGCTTGGCCGGGCTGGACTTGCGCTGGAAAAAACTTGCCGTCGCTGCCCGGGAAGACCTTGGTCTGCAAGGCGCGCACCTCTGCCTCTACCTTGCGCAGCCGCAGCTCAGCACCAGTATCAGCAGCGCTTTGCGCCAATGCCGCCATCGGAGCGGGCGCGGCCAGTGCGAGAACCAACGCCGCAACCAGCGGCCTTTTCATGCGTTCAATCATCGTCAACTCACCCAATTGTGTCATCCTGGACCACCTGCCCTTAAGGTCATGGCGCCAAACCAGAGATGAACCAGGCTGTATGATTAGCCCGACTAGGCCCGTGCTGTCGAGCGCGGGCTGTTACCTATCCGCAACCGGGACTGGGGCAGGGTCTGCCAGCGCTTCTGCCGAGGGAGCCGCTATGGGAGTTGCTTCTACGGTCGGCTGGACTGCTGGACTCTGCTGGACCCGCGGACGCTGCGCAGCGCGCTGGCGCTGCTGCACAACGGGGGCGGCTTCACCACTGGGGGGCATAGAGACAATGGCCCCTGCAGCAGGCCGGGCGAGCAAAGCCGTGGCGCTAACCGGGACATCCTTCATCGTCTGCTGAACATCTGACAGCTTGGGCACGGCCTGACCGCCTATGGTGATCGCCAGCGATTGCGGACGAGCGGTCCACAGTTGAACCCCCGGCATATCAGCTGGAACAGTATATGTTTCGCCCAGAGCCATCTGCTTTTGCATCAACTGATTGCCAGCGGCGTCATAGAACTTGACCCAGAGATCAGGCTCAAGTGCTGTGAAAACCACTGATCCATTGCCCGGCATTGCTGGAGGCGCGGGGGCCGCGCTGGTGGCAGGTGCTGGCGGCGCATCCGAAACCAGCGAAGGCAGCGAGCCGCCGGGCAGATAGTGACTGCCCCAGACCGCAAAACCGCCAACCACCACCACAAGAGCAGCCAGCGCAGCCAGCCACGCAAGCCTGCGGCCTGGCAAGCGGGCAGGATCGCCAGGCTCAAAAGCGGGCAAAGACCGGCGCGTTTCCGGTTCGAGCTTGGCCAGTTCGCCCCGGACCTGAGCAACAATTTCGCTTTCATCCAATCCGACGGCCCGGGCATAGCTGCGTGAAAAGCCTACGGCATAGGTCCGCGCTGCCAGCGCAGCAAAATCGCCTGCTTCGATAGCGCAGAGATGGCGTTCAGGTATTTTTGTAATCCCAGCCAACTGAGCACGGCTAATCCCCGCCGCTTCCCGCGCCCGGGTGAGGCGCGAACCAGCGCTTTCCAGCGGCAATTCCGCTTCGATGGCTTCTTCGTCTGTCATCCCATTCCTGTGGGTTATGGTTTTCGTGCAATCCCGAGGGTGCCGAGCATCTGATGCCCGTCACGAAAGTCAACGCAAATCAGCAGTTTCCAGTCCGGCCGACGGCAGAGTGCACCAGAATTGTGACAGATCGCCTAAACTTTTCGCCGATTAGTCGCTGTCGATCCCGCGCTGCTGTGCCCATTCCGTCAGCGCCAAGCGCATGTCTGATGGCGGCGCGGCCAGCCAACCGTTCATGGCAGCGGTGATTTCTGCAATATCAATCTTGCGGATCAACTCCTTGATCGGACCAACCGAGGCCGGGGTGATCGAGAGGCGGCGAATGCCGAGGCCGATCAGTGCAAGTGCCTCCAGCCGCCGCCCACCCATCTCGCCGCAAACCGTGACATCGACGCTATGCCCGGCCAGCGAGCCAAGCACGCGCTTGAGGAACCGAAGGATCGACGGGCTAAGCCAGTCATAGCGTTCAGCAAGTTTTGGATTGGCGCGATCGGCGGCAAACAGAAATTGAGTCAAATCATTGGTGCCGATCGAAAGGAACGACAATCTGGGGGCAAGCAAATCCAGCTGTTCGGCCAGTGCTGGCACCTCCAGCATCGCGCCATAGCGGATCGCCTCGGGCAGCATCTTCTTCTGGCTTTTGAGGTAAGCGCGCTGCTTTTCGAACATGTCGCGGGCTGCATCAAACTCCCAAGGTTCAGATACCATCGGGAACATGACATTCAACGTGCGTCCTGCAGCGGCTTCCAGCAGCGCGCGGGCCTGGACCTTCATCAGCCCTTCACGGTCCAGCGCAACACGCAGCGCACGCCAGCCCATCGCCGGATTCTCTTCGTTCTCGCCATCGTTGTGGCGCAGATAGGGCAGGATCTTGTCACCGCCGATATCGACCGTGCGGAACACGACCGGCCGGTCACCAGCGGCATCAAGCACATCGCGATACAGCCGGGTCTGCCGTTCACGCGAAGGCAGGGTCGCTGAAACGAGGAACTGAAATTCAGTCCGGAAAAGTCCGATCCCATCCGCCCCGGTCAGGTTAAGACCCGGCATATCATCGCGCAGCCCGGCATTCATCATAACGGTGATGCGGGTGCCATCGCGGGTGAACGGTTCAACATCGCGCAGGGTGGCATAAGTTGCCTGGCGTTCGCGACTTTTGGCAAACCGGGTCTCAAACGCCTCAACCATCGCCGGGGAAGGCCGCACTGTGGCATTGCCCTGATCGCCATCGAGCAGCAACAGATCACCATCACGCACTTGCCCGCGCAGACCCCGCACCCGGCCCAGAACCGGGATGCCCATCGCCCGGGCGACGATCACGACATGCGCCGTAAGCGAGCCTTCCTCCAGGATCACACCTTTCAGGCGGCGCCTGTCATATTCAAGCAGTTCCGCTGGACCAAGATTGCGCGCAATCAGGATCGCATCGCCGCGCAGTCCCTGTGAGGCAGCAGTGCCAAGCTGGCCCGAAACGATCCGCAACAACCGATTGGCCAAATCTTCCAGATCATGCATCCGGTCAGCCAGCAGCGGATCGTCGATCTGCCGCATCCGCATCCGGGTGCGCTGCTGGACCCGTTCGATCGCAGCCTCGGCGGTGAGGCCGCTATCGATCGCTTCATTGATCCGGCGGCTCCAGCCTTCGTCATAGGCGAACATCTTGTAGGTCGCGAGAACCTCTTCAGTCTCGCTGCCGACGCCAAATTCAGCCTGGCTGGCCATCCGGTCGATGCCTTCGCGCATCTTGTCAAACGCCAGGTAAACCCGCTGGCGCTCGGCTTCGATGTCATCGGCGACGACGTGTTCGATGGTCACGCGCGGCTGGTGGAACACCGCCACCCCCGAGGCCAGGCCCTTGACCAGCGTCAATCCGGTCAGCCGCTGTGGACCAGTCTGTGCTGCGCTTAGGCTAAGCCCATCTTCTTCATCGACCAGCTCGGCGTTGGTAATCAGTTCCGACAAGACCATCGCCACGGTCTGCAACGCCTCAATTTCTACCTCTTCGTAGCGGCGCGGATCGACATGCTGGACGCAGAGCACACCCACGCAGCGCTCGCGCCGCACGATCGGCACCCCGGCGAAGGAGTGGAACTTGTCCTCGCCAGTTTCCGGGCGGTAGGAAAAGTCCGGATGCGCAGTGGCTTCGGCCAGGTTAAGCGTCTCGACATTGCCAGCGATAGTGCCGACCAGTCCTTCGCCGATCGCCATCCGGGTAATATGCACAGCGCTTTGCTCCAGCCCCCTGGTTGCAAAGAGTTCGAGCATCCCCTCGCGCAGCAAGTAGATCGAGCAGACCTCGCTGTTCAGGCTGACCCCAATCACCTCGACAACCGTATTCAGCTTGGCCTGGGCGTGATTACGCGACGCCATCACTTCGTGCAGGCGGGTCAGGATTGTCCTGGCAGCAGAAGCGGCAATACTGGTCATGCCAAGGCACCTAACCCAAAGCACAAGCCTTGGGAACGGGTTAGGTCAGCTTTGCTTTAGAATTGGCTAGTTGTGGGTCAGCTCTTCCTTGATTCGAAGTTTCTTTTTCTTGAGCTGCTGGATCGTCACAAGGTCAGGCAGGGGTCGGTTCATTTCTTGCTGAAGCTTCTGATCGAGACCAGCGTGCTTGAGCTGAAGGGCACTGACATGTGTCGTTTCCATTGGCGATACTCCTTTGCATTCGCCCCCAGGGTTGCTGCTTCCGGACATAGCGCACCGGAACCGGCAAACACCGACTCAGCCGAAACGACCGGGTGCAGTGCAATTGTCATCGAAGCATATTACGCTTACCTTGCGAAGCCTTTACAGGCGGCTTTCGACAGATGCCGTCATGACCGCGACCAACCGCTAGGCTTTGCGGCAAAACGAAGCAGGCAGGAGACAGGATTTTGAGGATGCCCGGGTGAGCGAAGAGGAAATGCGCAAGCGCCTTGATGTGCTTCGGGTGGAACATCGTGATCTTGACGCAGCAATCGATGCGTTGACTGGTGCTGGCAGCACAGATCAGCTGCAGATCGCCAGATTAAAAAAGCGCAAATTGCGCCTCAAGGACCAGATGTCCCTGCTCGAAGACTATTTGATCCCTGACATTATCGCATGAGACCCAGTGGTTTACAGTTCGACTGAAACCCATTTGACTCCCGAAAATTGCGTCCCTTCGCGGGACAGTCCTGAATTGGCCAGTGGATCGCGGCTTTGCCCGGTTGGCAGGTATGATTCCCAGCGGCTATCGGGGTTAGCGATGACCAAGCCTGCCACAATCAACCCCCGCATTATTGAAGGCCTCTATTGCGAAGCACTGGTCTTGTCAGACGAGGTGCGCGCAGCATTCAGTCTGTCGGGACGGATCGACGCTATCGGCATGCCCGAGGATGAAGCGCGGGTCGCGCTTTCGTGCGAGGCGCTGCGCACCACCACCCGGATGATGCACGCGGTGGCCTGGCTGCTCAATCACCGCGCCTTTTTCGCCGGTGATCTTTCAGAGTTTCAGCTTCGCCGTCACGGCAAGTTGTCTGATTTCCCCTTGGCCGAACCCGAGCGTGTTGCACTGCTGAAGCCCTCTGTGCGCGAGCTGGTTAACGCGACCGAGCGCTTTTATGCCCGTTTGCGCAGGCTTGATTCCGGTTGGCGCGATCGCCAAGCCTCTACGCCCAGCGCTATTGCTGCGCTGCGCGAGCGGCTGGGCCAGGCTGCGGTTAATCAAGGCTAAGTCGCAACCAGCGCCTTGTGCCACGCCTCCAATCGCGCCGCTCGGGTTGCTTCATCAAGCTGAGGTGTAAATCGCCGGACTGTGCCGCGCATCGTCGCAGCAGCGGCCTCTAGCGAAGAATATAGCCCCGCCCCGACGCCTGCAAGCATCGCTGCACCCAGCGCCGTCGTCTCGACAAAATCCGGCCGCTCAACCGGAATGCTCAGCATATCGGCCAGATCCTGCGCCATCCAGTCGTTCGCGCTCATCCCGCCGTCGATCTTCAGGGTCTGCCAACCCGCTCCATCGGCGGCGAAGGCCTGCGCCAGATCATGCGTCTGCTGTGCCATCGCTTCCAGCGCGGCGCGGGCGACATGGGCGCGGGTGGTGGCAAAGCTCATTCCCGAAATCGAAGCCCGCGCATCGGGCCGCCAATGCGGCGCACCAAGCCCTGACAGCGCCGGGACCACCACCACACCGCCGCTGTCTGGCACCGAAGCGGCCAGCGCCGCCGTTTCGCTTGCATCAGCGATGATCCCCAAACTGTCGCGCAGCCATTTTATCAGGCTGCCTGCGACGAACACTGATCCTTCCAGCGCATAACTGCGGGTTCCGCCCAGCTGGCACAGCACTGTGCCGAGCAGCCGGTGCCCCGAACGCGGCACTGCGCTGCCCATATTGGCCAGCACGAATGCCCCAGTGCCATAGGTCGCCTTGGTTTCGCCCGGAGAGAGGCAGCCCTGTCCGATGGTGGCGGACTGCTGGTCGCCGACAAGGCCTGTGATCGGGATTGCTCCGCCCAGAAGCTCGGGCAGCGTTTTGCCATAGTCTCCGGCATTATCGACCACTTCAGGCAAGGCAACTCGCGGCACGCCGAACAGATCGCACAGGCCCGTATCCCAGCTGGCTTTAGCCAGCGGCAGCAGGCTGGTGCGGCTGGCGTTGCTGGCATCAGTGAGGCGCGCCCCGCCGGTGAGCTTGAATACCAGCCAGCTTTCCACCGTGCCCAGCGCCAACCGGCTCGCTCCGGCGGCGGCTTTTACGTCTGGCGAATGATCGATCAGCCAGCGCATCTTGGTGGCGGAAAAATAGGGATCAAGCAGCAGCCCGGTGGCGGCCTGAACCACTGGCTCTTGCCCCGCAGCGCGAAGGCTATCGCAGACATCAGCGGTTCGGCGATCCTGCCAGACCAGCGCGTGATGCAATGGTTCACCAGTCGCCACGTCCCAGGCAACCACAGTTTCGCGCTGGTTGGTGATGCCGATTGCCGCAATCCGGTCTGCGCCGCCGGCCTGGGTCACAACCTGACGCGCGCAGGCCAGGGTCTTGGTCCAGATTTCGCCCGCATCATGTTCAACCCAGCCGGCCTGCGGATAATGCTGGGTCAGCTCTTGCTGCGCCACACCGCGCAACTGCCCGTCCAGTCCGAACAACATCGCGCGCGTGGATGTGGTGCCGGCGTCTAGCACCATGATCTGATCGCCGTTCGGGTTCATGCAACTGGGCCTTTCTCTGTTGCCCGCAAACCTAGCGAGACTGCCGGGACTTGGCGAGGGGGAGCTGAGGGGCCATATGCGATTCCATGAATATTCCGCCCCAGCCTTGGCCAACCGGCCTGACCGAGCAATGCGAGCCTTTGGTCCGCCGCGTCCTTGCCGCCAATGCCTCGCCCTATACCTACACCGGCACGCAGACTTACGTGATCGGAGCGGGAGATGCGGTCGCGGTAATCGATCCCGGCCCGGCGGGAACCGGGGTGGCCGGGCATGCTGACACCAATGGCGCAGGCCATGTCGAGGCAATCCTGGCGGCAATCGGCAGTGCAAAGCTCACCGCGATCATGTGCACCCACACCCACCGCGATCATTCGCCAGCCGCTGCACCGCTCAAAGCCGCAACAGGCGCGCCGATCATCGGCTGCGCGCCCTTGGTGCTGGAGGATGATGGCCCGCGCGCCGACGCTGCCTTCGACCCGACCTATACGCCAGACCGTGTCCTTGCCGATGGCGAGCGGCTGTGCGGGCCGGACTGGACCATCGAGGCCGTTGCCACCCCCGGCCATACCAGCAACCATCTGTGCTATTCACTGATTGAGAGCGGCGCGCTGTTCACCGGCGATCATGTCATGGCCTGGTCAACCAGCGTCGTCTCGCCGCCCGATGGCGATATGGCCGCCTATATGCGCAGCCTGCAAAAGCTGCACGACCGTGAGGACAAGGTGCTTTACCCCGCCCACGGCCCCGCGATCACCAACCCCCGCCAGCTGGTGCGCGGGATGATGGGCCACCGCCGCAGCCGCGAGGCGCAAATCTTGCGCCTGCTGGGCGAAACGCCGCAAGCAATCCCGGCGATGGTCACGGCGATGTACAAAGGCCTCGATCCCCGGCTGATCGGCGCGGCTGGGCGATCCGTGCTTGCTCATCTGATTGATCTGGAGCGGCAGGGCCGGGTCAAGGCTAGCGAGGATATATGGATGAGTGCCGCCCCTTGATCCCATCCCCGCAAGAGGCCATGTGAAAGCCTCCAACCGGAGAAATGTGCCATGACTGCCCAGCCGACCAATCTTGCCGGGATCGACGTTCGCGCCGAGATAGAGCGGCTGCGCAAAGACCGTAACGCAGTGATCCTGGCGCATTATTACCAGAAGCCAGAGATTCAGGATCTCGCTGATTTCGTCGGGGATAGCCTCGAATTGTCGAAAAAGGCCGCCGCCACTGATGCCGATGTGATCGCCTTTTGCGGGGTGAAATTCATGGCCGATACCGCCAAGATCCTCAGCCCCCAGAAGATCGTGATCCTGCCCGATATGGACGCCGGATGCAGCCTTGAAGACAGCTGCCCTCCGCAAAAGTTCAAGGCCTTCCGGCAGGCGCATCCCGATCACATCGCGCTGACCTATATCAACTGCTCGACCGAGGTGAAGGCACTGTCCGATGTGATCGTCACGTCATCCAGCGCCGAGACGATCCTGAGCAAAATCCCGCGCGATCAGAAGATCATCTTCGGGCCGGACCGGCATCTGGGCGGCTATCTCAACCGCAAGTTTGATCGCGACATGCTGCTGTGGCCGGGGGTCTGCATCGTCCATGAGGCTTTCAGCGAAACAGAACTGCTCAAGCTCAAGGCCCAGCACCCCGGCGCGCCGATTGCCGCCCACCCGGAATGCCCGCCGCAGATCGTCGACCACGCCGACTATGTTGGCTCGACCAGCGGCATCCTGCAATTTGCCAAGACCTTCCCCGGCAACACCCTGATCGTGGCGACCGAGCCGCATATCATCCACCAGATGCAACTCGCCATCCCCGAAAAAACCTTCATCGGCGCGCCCGGCGCCGACGGCAACTGCAACTGCAACATCTGCCCCTATATGGCGCTGAATACGCTGGAGAAACTTTATGTAGCGCTGCGGGATCTTGCGCCCCGGATCGAAATTGAAGAGGGGCTCCGGCTGGCGGCGAAGAAGAGTTTGGACAAGATGCTCGAGATGGCGGGCGGGACTGTGGGAATGGGGGATTTGGGACGGGCGTGAACTATATTACTGCCAAAGAGATCGCCCACCATCATGGGATCGACCCAAAGCGCTATCGTCAAGCGCTAAGGAATGCAGCCTTTTCGTGGTATGTCTGGGGTGCACCCTGGACTGTCACAGAAGGTTCAACACGTCACAAGCAGATGATGAAAGTGTTGGAAGGGCTGGTTGTGAAAAACCCGAAGCTACAATCGAGCACCCCGTTCATAAAAGCTCACTCAGGCCGCACAGCCAGTGACGAGGCCTATGTTCTCGACCTATGTGATGAGGTGCTTGGTGTGGGCTCAGTTCGTCAGCATAAATTCGACTTTTTGCTGGGCGATCCCGGACGCAATGGCAGAGGAAGAATGCTTCCGGTCGATGCGTGGTATCCCGAGCTGGCGATTGTGGTCGAATACCGCGAACGTCAACATTCAGAGAAAGTCGATTTTTTTGATCGTCGAGAAACTATCTCTGGTATGGGCAGAGGCGAACAGCGGAAGCGTTACGATCAACTGCGTCGTGATGTTCTGCCAACACATGGAATCAGTCTGATCGAATTCGACTACTTTGTGTTCAAGCATCACGCCAATCGAAGATTGATCCGCTGCGAGGAAGACCGCGCCATTATATCAGAAAGACTCCAGGCTATATTGAACTGATTCCAGTCAACTGGTGATCAATCAAACCCCAACCCGCTCAAAACTCACCCTCAACCTTGTCCCCGTAGCCTTAGCCAGCTTCGCCAGCGTAGTCGTCGAGGGCCGCGATTCTCCGCAGGCGCGATGGGTGCTGAAACGAGTTCAGCATGACGGTGAGGCGAAGGCTGCGTCCGATCCCCCCTCCTCTTCAGGGGAGGGGTAGCGAGACTTGGTGGCTTTGCCGCCTAGTCGCAGCGGGGTGGGGCGGTGCCCCTCAAGCGATCCGCCTGACCGATGCGCCCCACCCCAACCCCTCCCCTGAAGGGTAGGGGTTAATACCAAGGTGCAATGAGCTTGACTCATTTCCCCCTTCCTCGTCGGGGAAGGGTCGGGGATGGGGGAGCGAGGCCACTTGGCCTCGCGTCATCGCTAGTGTGCAACCCCCAACCCCTCCCCAACGGGGAGGGGAGCTATAGGTTCTTCTCATCGCAGATTGGTATAAGATCACCCCGCCACCGCCTTGGCCGCAGCTTCCGGTCCGGCCTCTATCACCTTGAGGTATGATTGCACCGCAGGCGGGGCCATGTGCCGCCCGATTTCATACTGGCGGATATTGCCGACCGGGATTCCGTAGGTTCGGGCGAATTCATCCTGGCTCATGCCCAGACGGTTACGCAACCGGCGGATGCGGCGGCCCATGTGAGCGCGCTCCACACCGGCGACCGACACGTCGAAATCCTCGGGATCGCTGGGATCAGCCGGAATCGCTATGGTAGTCTCTTTGTTCACGTGCGTTACTCCGTCTGACCGAAATCAGCCTAATCACCTCACCACGCCAGACATGGATTGCGGTGAAGAGTTTGCCCTCTACCATCCCGACCGCCTTGCTGCGATCCTCCCCATCGACCGGCCTAATCGAGGAGAAGATGACATGGTCGGGATCATCAAACACCCGCTTGCCAAACGCCAGCCGCAACCCGTGTTTGAAGCGATTGGCCTCATCCTTTGCGGGGTCAAATTCAAACTCCATGCAGCGCACTATGTGATTCACATATAGCAGGCAAGGCTGACAGCGTCCAGTTTGAATGTATCCGCCCTAACGCACCGGTAGTCCAAACAGCAGCGCCCGGGCATATTTCGCCGGAGGTGAACCGTGCGACAGCACCGCATCGTGATAGCGCCGCATGGTAAAGCCCTTGTCCCAGCGTACTTCCGCTTCGGCCCGCATCGCGCGGTGTTCCTCGTAGCCGGTGAAATAGCTCAGCAGCTGGACTGACGAGAGATTGGCGCGGGTCCATTTGCCGGCCGCTTCACGCTCTTGCTGGAAGGCGCCTTTCTGCATCAGCTCCATCGCCTGTTCGCGGCTCATCCCTTCGGTCTGGATGCCGATGTCGAGCAGCGTATTGGTGACACTGCGCAGGCGCATTTTCAGCACGGTCAGAGCAAACAGCGGATCACCGCCCAGATAGCCTGCATCCTTCATCACCCCTTCGGCATAGACTGCCCAGCCTTCGACAAACGGCCCGGAGCTAAGCACCGCACGCAGCGTGGAGGGCGAGCGGTTGGAGTGATCGATTTGCAGATAATGCCCCGGCATCGCCTCGTGGATGCTGAGGTCATGGATCATATAGTCGTTATATTCGGACAGGAACGAGGTGGCCTGCGTATCGCTCCATTCAGACGGGATCGGGGAGACGGCATAGAAGTTGGGCAAACCGCGCTCCAGCGCGCCGGGCGAATCGCTATAGGCCACCGCAAAGCCCTGCTGGAACTTGGGCATGGTGATCACCTGCACCGGCCCATCGGGCATGCGGATAAAGCCCTTGGCCCGCACGAACGCGGTGGCTTCGGCGGTGGTTTCGCGGGCGCGCTGTTCCAGCCGGGAGCGGTCCGGACGCTTGGCATAGGATAGTGCCAGCGCCGCCTCGATCGCGGCCTGCTGCTGTTCTGCGCTGGGGTTTTCTGGCAGCGGCGCGCCAAGCGTTTTGCCCGCGAGAACGCTGCGGGAAAGTGCATACATTTCCGCGCGGGTTTCGGCCTTTGCCTTAAGCGCCAGCGCCTTCAACTGCGGACGGGTGATGTCGGACATCAGGCCAAACCGCATCTTCTCATCATAGAGTTTGGCCCCCAAGCGGAACTCACCCTTGGCCTGCGGGACCAGCACAGTGTCCAGCCATTGCTGATGTTCAGTCACGCTCAGCTTGAGCTTGGCAAGCGCCGCATCGAACCGGGCGCGATCTGCGCCAGTCAGGCTGCCAGCATGGGGCGCGAGCATACTGTCGGCAATGTCGATGATCCCGCCGTTCTGCTTGGCGACGGTTTCTGCCATCACTTTTGGCACCCGCGCTGGCACCAGCTGGCGGCGGGTTTCAGCCAGCAGGGCGGGCAAGGCCTCCATCCGCAGCGTGGCGTTTTTCAGGCGGACATCCCAGCCTGCGAAATCGCGCGCGGCAAGGCCATAAAGCGCGCCACCGGCGGTATCGTTGTAGATTTGCGGATTCCACGCCCAATCCTGCAACACTTCGCTGGACCATAGCTGATAGCGCAGCTCATTGCTGAGCAGGGCAAAATCAACCTGATTGTCGCGGCTCAGCGCTTTGCGGTTGATCCGGTTCAACTGCGCCAGAATTGCGCGACATTCGCTATTTTGGGCAGCACGGCCGGCGGCAGTGATATCGGGCAGCTGGCCATCATAGCGATGCTCACCCAGTACGGTTGCATAAACCGGGGAGAGCCGGGTGAGCGAGGCGATGAAGCGGGCTGACAATGCGGCAAACCGGGCATCTGCCTGCTGGGCGGCGGCGGCAATGGCTGGTCGGCGCTGCGCCTTTGCCTCTGCAGGGCCGCTGCCACAGGCAATAGCAAGGGCCACCAGTGATGCTATGGCATAGGGCTTGGTCATGGAATTCTTCCTGAAGTTATCGATATGTCATGCAAACTAGCGGCGCATTAGCCCTCAGTCGATGGGCGATCTGGAACAGGCTCTGGTTCGGATGAGCGCGCCAGCACCAGCCCCGCCGCTACCAGCGCCATGCCAATCGCGTCCAGCCAGCCCAGCGCTTCGCCAAACGCAAACCAGCCAATTACCACCGCAGCCACAGGCTGGGTCAGCAGCGCAAGGCCGATCACCAGCGCGCTGAAATGCTTGAGCGCATAGACAATCAGCCCCTGCCCGATGATCTGGCTGCCCAGCGTTATCAGGATTATCGGGGTCCAGTTCTGCGGCCAGACCGGCTCGCCCAGCAGCAAAGCGATGCCCAGCATGATCGGCGCGCCCGCAAGGCTTGACCAGGCCAGCAGGGTCCAACCACCCAGATTGGCCCGCGCACCTTGCAGCAGCAGAATATAGAAGGCGTAGAGGAAGCCAGCGAGCAGACAAAACAGATCGCCCACCAGCGCGGTATCGTCAATTTCAAGGCTGCGGCCCAGCAAGATCGCCGATCCGCCCAGCGCTGCGGCCAGTGCCAACACCTCGGCGCGGTGGGGCCAGCGTTTCATCGCATAGACCCCCCAGGCCATCAGGATCAGGCTGCCCGAATTGCCAAACAGCGTGGCGTTGCCAAGCCGGGTCTGGCCGATGCCGATATGCCAGGCGGCAATATCCAGCGCGAAGAATACCCCTGCGCCAACCATGATGACCCAGGTTCGCGGCGAAAAGCCGGTCAGAGGCTGACGATTGGCCCGGGCCAGAAGTGCCAGCAACGGCACCGCCAGAATCAAGCGCCAGAAGCCCGCAGCAACTGGGCCCGTATCGACCAGCCGAACCGGCCACGAGCCGATCGCCAGTGCAACATTGCCGCCGAGCAAGGCCGCAAAGTGCAGCCCGCTCCAGTTAGACTTTAGCCCGGTTGCATTCCCCATCGCCATGCCTTAGCCGCACCGACTAGATTGCAAAACGAAATTGAAACGAGGTACCCGCGTGCACGACGAATTGTTTCAGCCGATCAAGCTTGGCGCCATCGAAGCCCCAAATCGCATCATAATGGCCCCGTTGACCCGCGGGCGGGCCGACACCGGCTTTATCCCTAACACCATGATGGCTGAGTATTACCGGCAGCGCACAGGCGCTGGACTGATCATCTCCGAAGCCACCGGGATCAGCGTTGAAGGGCTGGGCTGGCCGTCTGCTCCGGGGATCTGGAACGATGCGCAGGTTGCAGGCTGGAAGCTGGTGACCGAGGCAGTGCATACGGCGGGCGGCAGGATCATCTTGCAGTTGTGGCATATGGGCCGGTTGGTCCACCCCGATTTCCTTGACGGAAATCCGGGCGTTTCGGCTTCGGCGACCACCGCGCCAGATCATGCCCACACACCAACAGGCCGCAAGCCAAACGAGCAGGCGCGGGCTTTGACGGTTGAAGATATCGCCCGCGTGGTCGATGATTATGGCCGCGCTGCAGAAAATGCCAAGGCGGCGGGTTTTGACGGCGTCCAGCTGCACAGCGCCAACGGATATCTGGTTGACCAATTTCTGCGCGATAATTCCAACTTGCGCGAAGATGAATATGGCGGCTCGGTCCAGAACCGCACCCGTTTCATGCGCGAGGTGCTGGAACGGCTGATCGCGGTGTGGGGGGCTGGCCGCGTCTCGATCCGATTGTCCCCCAACGGCAATTCGCAAGGCTGCGATGATAGCGATCCAGCAAGCATTTTTGGCGAGGCTGCGCGCGTGATCGAGCAGCTTGGCATCGGCTTTGTGGAGCTGCGTGAACCTGGCCCGGAAGGGACTTTTGGCCAGACGGATGTGCCCAGGCAGAGCCCGCTGATCCGCTCGATCTATTCGGGACCGCTTGTGCTCAACAGCGACTATACGGCCGAAGGTGCAGCTGCCATTGTTGCGGCCGGAAATTGCGATGCGATCAGTTTCGGGCGGCCCTATATCTCTAACCCTGATCTTGCTGAACGGATTCGGGTTGGCGCGACATGGGCTCCCAACGTTGACGTGCCGAAAAGCTGGTATCTGCCCGGCCCTAAGGGCTATATTGATTACCCGGCACTCGAACTGGCCTGAAGGGATCTTAGCAGATGGCGCAACGATCATGGCTGTTTGTTCCAGGCGACAGTGAAAAGAAGCTGGGCAAGGCCGCTGGAACTGGTGCCGATGTGATCATCGTCGATCTGGAGGATTCGGTTGCCTTCTCCAACAAGGCCCAGGCGCGCGACAAGGCATGCGAATGGCTGGTGGCGCATCGCCAGAAGATCACCGAGCAGCGCGATCAAGCCGGGCGGCAAGGCCGCTGGGTCCGGATCAATCCGCTGGACAGCCGGATGTGGCGCGAAGATCTGATGGCGGTAATGCCCGGCGCGCCTGACGGGATCATGCTACCCAAATCGGCCGGACCCGAAGCGGTCCAGCAGCTTGCTGCCGAAATTTACGAACTTGAACAGCGAAATCATATCCAGACTGGCACAACCCGGATCATGCCGCTGGTCAGTGAGACTGCGGCTTCCGCGATTACAATCAGCGCCTATGTCTCTGCCCCCCTGCCCCGCATGGCCGGGTTGACCTGGGGAGCTGAAGATCTGTCAGCCGCAATCGGGGCCAGCCGCAAACGCGATGGGAATGGCCGCTGGACTGATGCTTTCCGCTTTGTCCGGATACAGACGCTGCTCACCGCCCATGCCAAAGGGCTGGCTGCGATCGAGACGCTCCATTCGGACTTTGCCGATAATGAGGGCCTAAGGCGCGCCGCAGAAGAGGCGCACGCCGATGGCTTTGCCGGGATGCTGGCGATCCATCCCTCGCAGGTGCCCATAATCAATGCCGCCTTCACTCCAAGCGAGGCAGAACTGGACGAAGCCCGCGCGATTGTAGCTGCCTTTGCGGCTGATCCAGGTGCTGGCGTTTTGCAGATCGATCGCCGGATGATTGATCGCCCGCACCTCAAGCTGGCGCAGAGAATTCTGGGTATTGCGGAATAGGCCTATTCGGCGGGGGCTTCCGGAGTCGGCTCGGCAGGTGGTGCCTGATCGGTCTCGTCAGTTTTGCTGCTGACCGCCGGTTCGGCTTCGGTTGCGCCAGATTTGGCCGCATCCTTGGGCAGGTCGCTGCTTACGCTGCGCGGTGCAAGCGGCGCCTGAGAGCGGACGCTATCAAGCGGCAGCATTGCATCGCTGGCTGAACCGGACAGGATTTCACCATCGGCAGTGCCGCCAGTGGTCTTTTTCTCACCCTGACAGGCGGCAATCGACAGGCCGAGCGCAGTAATCAGGCAGAGGCGGTTCAGCTTGGTCATTGAGGCGGCTCCAAAACGCAAGAACGGTCTACATTGGCTAGGAACGTCTTGGCGCGGGCCAGCAATGCCCTATCCCAGCTGGTTGAATCAACCGCGATCCCTAAGCGGGCCAGGCTGGTGACACCAAATTCCTCGATTCCGCAGGGCACTATACCCGCGAAATGCGAGAGATCGGGCGAAAGATTGACCGAAAAACCGTGCATCGTCACCCAGCGGCGAATCCGCACTCCGATAGCGCCGATTTTCGCCTCGCGCCCATCAATATCGCGGGTCCAGATGCCGATCCGGCCCGGGGCACGCCAGCTCTCGACGCCAAAATCGCCCAGAGTTGCGATCACCCAGCCCTCCAGCGCATGGACAAAGCCGCGCACATCGCGCGCGCGGGTTTTCAAATCGAGCAGCACATAGCCGATCCGCTGGCCCGGCCCATGATAGGTATAGCGCCCGCCGCGCCCAGCCTCGACAACTTCAAAGCGCGGATCGAGCAACTCCGCCGCCGCTGCGCTGGTTCCGGCGGTGTAGACTGGTGGATGTTCCAGCAGCCAGATCAGCTCAGCCGCGCTCCCCCAGCCAATTGCGGTGTTGCGCGCGGTCATCTGATCCAGCGCGGCGCGATAGGGCACCAGTGCGGTATCTTGCCGCAATTCAATCCCGCCGGGCAAAGTTTCAACCATCACGCATTGCGTGGCGGCATTCGCTGTGGTTATCAAGGGGAAGAAATGGGAGATCATCTATGCGCTTCGATAGCAATCTGGCCTGGAAGGACGCAGTCCAGGCAGTATCAGCCAACCGCGAAGTCCTGCTGGCGCTGGCCGGGGTGTTCTTCATGCTGCCCAGTCTGGCGATCTCGCTGCTGGTTCCCCAGCCCGATCCGCAGCCGGGGCTTACGCCCGAGCAGACTTTCACGATGTTGCGAGATTTTTATGGCTCGGCGATGCCCTATATGCTGGTCATGTCCCTGATCCAGGCAGTCGGCACGCTTTCGGTGCTGACGCTTTTCACTGACCGGGCTCGGCCCACCGTTGGCGAGGCGATCCGTCTGGGCATCGGCGGGGTGCTGTCTTACCTTGGTGCCTATTTGCTGATCGGCCTTGGCTTTGGCCTGGCTGGAGGGCTTCTGATCGGCGGAGTAGCCGCTGCAGGTGTGCCGGTGCTAGCGGCAGTGCTCGGTCTAGGCGTGCTGGTTGCCGTGATTTATGTGGGCGTTAGAATGTCGCTTATTGCTCCGGTGGTTGCGGTTGATCGGGTCCGCAATCCTGTCGCCGCGCTGCGCCGCTCATGGGATCTGACCCGTGGCAATACCGGACGGATTCTGCTGTTTTACGTGCTGCTCGGGCTGGTATTCATAGTGGTGATGCTGGTTATCATGGCGCTGATCGGTGTGGCGCTGGCACTCGTCGCTGGCGCGGAGGGCGCGAAGCTGGGCGCAGCAATCGTTTCATCGCTGCTCACCGGTGTGATCACGCTTTACTTTATCGCCGTGATGGCGGCGATCCATCGCCAGCTATCGGGCCCTTCCGCTGAAACAGTGAGTGCGACTTTCGATTGATCACGCTTTCCAGCCCCAGAACAGCTTGCAGGGCAGCACGTTCCAGAACTCGTAGCCCGCGTCGATGTGGGTGAAGTGTCGCGCCATGAAGTCTCGCGCGCGGCTTGAGAATTGATAGACCAGAAATGCGCCGCCCGGGCGCAGCACCCGGTGGGTGGCAGCCGCAATCGCCGGGCCTACGCCATCAGGCAGGGTCGAAAAGGGCAGACCTGACAGCACGTAATCGGCATGATCATGGCCATGGGCGCAGACAATATCTTCCACATCCGCCGCCGAACCCAGCACTGCGGTAAAACGGCTGTCGCTGATCGTGGCGCGCAGATAGTCGATGAACAACGGGTTGGTATCGATCACGATCAACCGACCATCGCGCGGCAGCCGGTCAAGCACGGGGCGGCAGAATGTGCCGATGCCCGGACCATATTCCACGAACACCTTGCATTCGTCCCATTTTACCGGACCCAGCATCTTGGCAATCGTGAAGCGCGACGAAGGGATGATCGATCCCACCATCACCGGGTGCTGCAGGAATCCCTCAAAAAAGACACCCCACGGACCGAGCGCCTGTTTGATCCGGCGTTTTACCCGGTGGGCCAAGGCTTCGCGGGCGATCTGAGTGCTTGTCATCGTGTTTGGGCGACCCCTGAGAAAGGATAGCCGCCGTCGTTTGCAAATTTGACCCGGCTTGGCAAGCCTCGCGGCCATTGCATCGTGTAGGTGAGCAGCCTAGCGCCAGATCAAATGTCTATTGATCCGTCCGATTCCACCACCTCGTCCGCAACCGGCACCGCCACGCTGCCACTGGGCCGGCTGACGCTGCTGTTCATGGTCATGCTGGTGACAGCTGCGGGCAATACCGCGATGCAATCCGTAATGCCATCAATCGGAACGGCGCTGAAGGTGGAGGATGTGTGGATCAGCCTCGCCTATACTTGGTCGGCGCTTCTATGGATGACCTGCGCCCCGATGTGGGCGCGCCGATCAGACAAGCGCGGGCGCAAGGCGATGATGGCGGTCGGTCTGATGGGCTTCATCGCCAGCTTCACGCTTTGCGGCGCAGTGCTGTGGTTCGGGCTTAATGGCTGGCTTTCCTCGCTGGCCACGCTGTTGCTGTTTGCGCTGGCCCGTTCGCTCTATGGCGGTTTCGGCTCCGCCGCGCCGCCTGCAGTGCAGGCCTATGTCGCCAGCCGGACCAGCCGGGCCGAGCGAACCCAGTCATTGTCGCTGATTTCCTCCAGCTTTGGTCTGGGCACTGTGCTGGGACCGGCGCTTGCCCCGCTGTTGATCCTGCCTGCCCTGGGCCTGGTCAGCCCGTTCCTCGCTTTTGCCCTGATTGCAGTAGCGGTGCTGATTGCCTTGCGGCTTAGGCTGCCGAATGATGACCCGGCGTTTGCCGCACGCGGCGATGTTATGACTGCGCCGTTCAGCGCCAATTCCAATCCGCGCGCCCGTGACGCAGACGCTGATTATTCGATGGCGACGGACGGAGAAGAAGCGCCCCGGCTCGCCTGGACTGATCAGCGGATGCGGCCCTGGCTGGTTGCGGGCCTGCTGGGCGGGCATGCTCAGGCGGCGGTGATGGGGATTGCGGGTTTCCTGGTGCTCGACCGGCTGGGCATGCGCGGTGATCCTCTGGCTGGTGCTGGCCCAACCGGGCTGGTGCTGATGGCAGGCGCGATGGCAACGCTGGTGGCCCAATGGGGTATCATCCCCAGACTGCAGCTGGGCCCGCGCGCGGCCAGCCTGGGCGGCATTGTCTTCGCTGCTATGGGGGTTGCGCTGCTATCCGTGGCGATGGAGCTTCATACCATCGCATTGGGCTTCAGCCTTGCATCAATGGGGTTTGGCTTGTTCCGCCCCGGTTTTACTGCAGGAGCATCGCTGGCGGTCAGCCGGGCCGAGCAAGGCCAGTCAGCCGGGATTATCGCCTCGGTCAATGGTGCTGCCTATATCGTTGCGCCCGCAATCGGTGTGTGGCTTTATGGCCATTCGGCCTGGATCGGCTTTGCGGTGATCGAGCTTCTGTGCCTTGCCGTGCTGGTACTGGGCCTTAAGGGTATGAGCCGCGATACTGCGCTGACTGACTAGATAATCTCGTGCACCAGATCCTGCGGGCGGCACAGGCGGACACCTTTGGAAGTTTCTACCAGAGGCCGCTCGATCAACCTTGGATCGGCCGCCATAGCGGCCAGTACTGCCGCCGAACTTACGGTGGGCAGCCCGCGCTGCTGCGCATCGGTGCCGCGCAGTCGCAAGCCCTGCGCCGGAGTGATCCCCGCATCACGATATAGCTGGGCAAGCTTTTCAGCCGATGGCGGATTGCGGAGATACTCGATCACATTCAGCTCGATCCCCGGCACTGCCTGAAGGATTGTCAGCGTCTTGCGCGATGTGCCGCAGCCCGGATTGTGCCAGATCGTTGCTTTCATCACTGTTCCCACTCGTTAGTTGGCAGGGCTTAGGATTAATCGCCACGCCGGGCAATTTGATCCTTGCCATTGCGAACGATTCGCAATATCGGCAATTCAGCTACTGCAAATGATTATCAATAAGGGCCGCCAATGATTCGCCGTGACACTTCCATTCTTGCCATCAGCAGCGCCATAATCGCCGGAATGCTGGCCAATCCCGCGCCAGCCCGCGCCGATGCAGGCGAAGCTTTTGGCCTGGCACCAGAGAACCAGATCGTCATTACCGGCCATTCAGAAGGCTATCGCGCCACTGATTCGCGCACCGCGACCAAGACCGACACCCCGCTGATCGATGTGCCGCAAACCATTCAGGTCATCACCCGCGAAAAGCTGGATGATCAGGCCCAGCACAGCATTGCCGATGTCTTGCGCTATGTGCCGGGAACCACGGTTGGCCAGGGCGAGGGCAACCGCGATCAGATTACCCTGCGCGGCCAGAACACCACCGCCGATTTCTTTCTCGATGGGGTGCGCGACGACGTTCAATACTACCGCCCGCTCTACAACATCGAAAGGGTTGAGGTTCTCAAAGGCCCCTATGCGCTGATTTTCGGCCGTGGCGGCGGTGGCGGGATCATCAATCGCGTCCAAAAGACGCCAACCTCCGGCGAAGTTCGGGCCAGCGCCGCCGCCAGTATCACCAGCTTTGGCGCATGGAACGTCGCGGGCGATCTCAACCTGCCGATCGGAGAAGCTGCGGCCTTTCGCATCAACGGCGAATATGAGGCGCTGGACAGCTTTCGTGACTTTGTTGACGGCGAGCGGTTTGCGATCAATCCATACCTTGCGATCGATCTTGGCAAAGGCTGGAAGGCCGGACTTTCCTATGAGTATGTCAATGATGATCGCGTCACTGATCGCGGCATCCCTTCTCTGGCCTGCACTGCGCCATGCACACCGGGGCCACTGACGGGCAACCGCGACACGTTCTTTGGAATTCCGGGCGTCAATCGCACTGGGCTTGAAGCGCATATCATCAAGGCCCGCCTCGACGGGCAGATTGCCAGCAACCTGAGCTGGTCGTCGACCGTGCTCTATGGCGATTATGACAAGTATTATGCCAACGCCTTTGCCAATGGCCCGGCCAGTGCCCAAACCGGAACCGTGGCTCTGTCGTCCTATACTGACCCCACCAAGCGCCAGAACCTGATCGCACAGACCAATCTGGTATGGGACTTCAGCCTGGGCAATGTCACAAACAAGATCCTGTTCGGACTTGAATATGGCAATCAGGATTCGTCCAATCAGCGTCGCAACGGCGTGCTATCATCATCGTCACTGAACCTCGCGGCGATTGTCTATCCCACCGTCAGTTTTCCCACGCTTAACCGGAACACGGTCTCGCAGGTCGAATTTGTCTCGGCCTATATGCAGGACCAATTGAGCCTGGGTGAGCATATTGAGCTGGTTATCGGCCTGCGCCATGACCGGTTCCGGATCACCGGCACAGATTTGATCCCGGCTGTCCCGCGCACCTTCGGGCGCAAAGACAACCGCACCAGTCCGCGTTTTGGGCTGATTTTCAAGCCGCAGGAGAACGCCTCAATCTATGCCAGCTACAGCGAATCCTTCCTGCCCCGCTCGGGCGACCAATTCCTGACACTGACCACAACTCAAGAGAATCTCGCGCCGGAGAAGTTCACCAACTACGAGATCGGGGCCAAGTGGGACTTTCAATCAGGTCTCAGCATCACCGCTGCACTGTTCCAACTGGATCGCAGCAACGCAACCACGCGCAATCCGGCGGATATTACGCAGGAAATCGTGATCGGCAAAACCCGGACCAAGGGTGCCGAAATAGCGCTTAACGGGCAGATTTTGCCCGGCTGGCAGATCAGCGGAGGCTATAGCTATCAGGACGCCAAGGTGATCGGCACTGAACTGGTCCGCCTGCCGCAGGTGCCGCGCCATCAATTTGCGCTGTGGAACCGGTATGATCCATCGAGCCGCCTTGGCCTGGGACTGGGCATCGTCCACCAATCAAGCCAGTTCGCTTCAATCCGAACTTCGCTAACGACCTTACCGACCGAGATTCCGGCCTTCACCCGGATTGACGCCGCAGTATTTTTCACAGTGTCGGACGCACTCCAGCTTCAGCTCAACGTCGAAAACCTGTTTGACCGAAGCTATTTTGCCGATGCGCATAACAACAACAACATCACCCCCGGCGCGCCAATCAACGCCCGGTTGACTGCAAAGATGAAATTCTAGCGGCTCACTGCGCCTTCAGCGCCGGGACAGCGCGGGCGGCATCCTGGCTGGAAATGCCGGGAGCCGGCGCGGCGCTGATCGTTTCCAGCCGCCGCATCACTCGCCCAGCGCGCTGGACCGCGCGGATCAGGCGCGGATAGACCCCGCAGCGGCACAGATTGGGCACGGCCGCCTTGATCTCGTCCTCGGAGGGATCGGCATTGCGGGCCAGCAGCGCAGCGGCGCTGATCGCGATACCGGGGGTGCAAAAGCCGCATTGGATCGCTGCTTCCGCCACCAGCGCCTGCTGCACAGGATGCGATCGATCCTGCGAAAGCCCTTCAATCGTGGTGACGCTGCGCCCTTCGGCTTCAGTCAGCGAGATCAGGCACGAGCGCAACGCCGCGCCATCGACCAGCACCATGCAGGCCCCGCAATCACCGCTGCCGCAGCCATATTTGGTGCCGGTAAGATTGGCGGCATCACGCAACGCCCACAGCAGCGGGGTTTGCGCGTCCATGTGAAATTCAACCGGGCGATCATTGACTGTAAGACGCGGCACAGCTTGGCAACCCGATCAGTCGCGCCAGCTGCGGTCAATCTTGTCAATCTTGCGGACAAAGGCAGCAAATTCACCCTCACCTGGCCCCTTGCCGGGAACCTGCCCTTCAACCAGATCGCGCTGGTGAACCGCCACAACCTCATCCGAGACCATGATGGTCTTGCCCATCGACATCGAGGCCAGCTGGATTTCGCAGGCGCGCTGCAGGCCCCAATTGAGCAGCAGCATTTCAGGCAAATTGCGGCCCATCACCACTGGCCCGTGATTGCGCAGCATCAGAATACGCTTGGTGCCAAGATTCTTCAGCAGCCGCTCACCCTCTTCAGCGCGGACGGTGATGCCTTCGAAATCATGGTAGGCCAGCCGCCCGATGAAGTTGCAGGCATAAAAATTGGTCGGCTGAAGTCCGCCTTCCAGGCTGCATACCGCCATGGTCGCAGTGGTATGGGTGTGGCAGATCGCATGAGCCCAATCGAGGTTGCGATGAAACAGGCCGTGCTGGGTGAAACCCGCCTTGTTGACCGGATAAGGGCTGCCATCCAGCGTGTTGCCATCAAGGTCGATCTTGACGAGGTTACTTGCGCATACCTCAGAGTAAAGCAGACCAAACGGGTTGATCAGAAAGGCATTATCCTCGCCAGGAACCTTAAGGGAAATGTGGTTGTAGATCGATTCCGACCAGCCCAGCATGTCGAAGATCCGGTAGCATGCCGCCAATTCCTGCCGGGCCTGCCATTCCGCTTCACTGCAATCGAGGTTGCGCTTAATCTGGGTTGCCATGAGACTCTCTCCGTTCGTCTTTGCAGTCAGCATAATGCAATCAGCGCCCGATGGAAATCCGCAATCCAGCCCATAGTGTGCGAGGGATGCCAAGATCGATCGAGCCGGCTTGATTGCGCGTGATCACCGTCTCGCCCGTCAGGTTTTCGCCCCGCAGCACCAGCGCGAACGGGCCGCCCAGCGACACTTTGGCATAGGCATCAAGCGTGGTCGCGGAGGGGAGCAGATCGGCTTGCAGATCATCCTCAAACTGCGCGCCAATGTGGCGCAGCGTGGCCGATAGCTGCCAGCCATCTCGCGGCCTCCACCCCAAAGTGGTGCTGGCAGCCAGCTTCGGGGTTTGCGCCGGACGCTTGCCATTCAGCGCCAGCGACGCCCCGCTGGCCTCGACCAAGGCCTGCGTCCACGCCAATGAGCCATCAAGACTGACCGCGCCGAAGCGCAATCCCGCGCCAAGTTCCAAACCGCGCGCATGAATTGCATCGACATTGCGCCGTTCCCGCAAATTGGTGCCGATGGTGACATTGGCAATCGCGCCTTTGACCCGGTTATCGAATGCGGTGAACGACAATCTGATCGCATCAGACGGAGCAAAATCCACCCCCGCTTCAAACCCGCGCAGCTTCTCATTGGCGAGCACTGCATTGGCGCGGGTGGTGACCGGGAAAACCACGAAGGGCCGATATAGCTCGTTGAGGGTCGGCAGCCGCAGTCCGCTATAGGCCGAGCCTCTGAACGATAATCCGCCCCCCAGCTCCACCACCGCGCCGCCACGCAGCGAAGCGCTCCAGTCTGCACGGTCCGCGAACACCGTGTTGATGGTGGTGACGCCCGCTGCATTGACCTCGTGGAAATAGCCGTCGCGGATCGTCCAGCGATCCGCACGTGCGCCAGCAGTGAGCACCAGCGCGCCAAACGTCCAGTCATCCTCGATAAACAGGCCAAGATCGCTGTTCCGGCCCCCTGCTCGCCGCCGCGCGGTAACAAGGCCGGTGACGCCGCTATAGGCTTCTTCCTGCAAGCCGCCGCTGGCGATCCGCCAATCGGTGCCGAGCCGCAGCACATGCCCCGAGCCGACCGGGGGGCGCAATTCCAGCTTCCCGCCGATCCCGGTGGAGGGTGTGCGGCGCTGGTCAAGGGTTTTGCGAAAGCTGGTCGCGCTGATCACGATGTTCGAAAAGTCACGCGCCTGAACATAGACCAGCGCATCAAACTGCCAGCGCCCCCGCCCAACCAGCCGCAGGCTGGCGTCTTGCCCGCTGCTGGTGCTGTCCGCTCCCGTGAAGCGCAGGGTCCGGGCATCGTCAAAGGCCAGCGCGCGGAATTGCAGTTCGACATCGGGCGCTAACGGAGCAGCCCCCCGGATACTGGCTGACCAGCTATCATAGGCCGCCCGTGCGCTGGCGGCGCTGCGCTGGGCAGCGGGCGTGGTGCAGAAGCCCTGCCCCCGGTCCCACCTGCCGCTGACCACCGCAAAGCCTGTGCCCAGCCTGGGAGCAAGCGTGGCGGAAAGCTCGCTCTCGCCGCGATCATTGGCGATGAGTGCCCCCGAAAAAAGCCCCAACGCAGCGGCATCGGCGCTGGTCAATTCGATCGTTCCGGCAACTGCGCCTGCGCCAAACGCCCCCGCCCCGCCGCCGCGTGTCACTCTGGCGGAGGCAAGCCGTTCGGGCGCTATTGCCGAGAACGGGATATAGCCAAAGAACGGATCGGCCATCGGCACCCCGTCCAGCAGCACAAGGCTGCGCGAAGTGGCATTGCCGCCCAAAGCGCGCAGCGTAACACCTTGTGCCGAAGGGTTGGCCGAGCGGCTGTCCGAGCGGCGGAACTGCTGGAAGCCTGCGATTGAAGCCAGCGCCTCCTCTATCCGGCCCGAGGCGCTGGAGTTCAGCCGTTCGGCGCTGATCACTTGCACATCATAGGCCGGACTTGCAGGCGGATCAGCAAGGCCGCGCCCGGTAACGAGGATTTCCCCCGCAGGCGGATTTTCTGCTGCCATCGCTGGCTGCGCCAGAATTGCGGCAAGTGTGAAAGCAAATGCGGTGGTAGGCTGTTTTAACATTGGCTGCCGGTGTGACAGATCGCTGGTCATGTCCAGCCCCTGCGCAAGTTCCCACCTTCCCGGCAGGGCGGGGCTGGGATATGAGACGCCATGTCGCGGCTGATCCTGTTCAACAAACCCTTCGGCGTGCTCTCGCAGTTCACGGACAATGGCACCGCCGGATCGGCCCGCCAGACCTTGTCGCACTATATCGACGTGCCCGGCGTTTACCCGGCCGGAAGGCTTGACCGGGACAGCGAAGGGCTGATGCTGCTGACCGATGACGGCAGGCTGCAAGCGCGGATCGCCGATCCAAGATTCAAACTGCCCAAGACCTATCTGGTGCAGGTTGAGGGCGAGGCAGACGAGGCCAGCCTGGAACAGCTGCGGCGCGGCGTTCGCCTGAAAGACGGGCTGACCCTGCCCGCCGAAATGGAACGCATCGATGATCCGGAATTGTGGCCCCGCGATCCGCCGATCCGCGTCCGCCAAACCGTC
This sequence comes from Novosphingobium sp., assembly GCA_031374105.1. Classification (GTDB taxonomy): domain Bacteria; phylum Pseudomonadota; class Alphaproteobacteria; order Sphingomonadales; family Sphingomonadaceae; genus Novosphingobium. The sequence goes on along the minus strand of JANMNP010000022.1, from coordinate 24,236 downwards.
CCCGATTGCTGGCTGAAGCTGACCATCCGCGAAGGCCGCAACCGCCAGGTGCGGCGGATGACTGCGGCAGTCGGCCTCCCAACACTGCGGCTGGTGCGCTGGAGCGTGGGCGATTGGACGCTTGAGGGGCTTGCAATGGGTGATTGGCGCGAGGTTGATGCGCTCTAGGTTTCAGAACTCAGCGTCGCGAGGTTCTGGCTCCAAACAACAGCAAAACCAGCGCGCCAGTCGCAAAAGCCGCTCCGGCCGCGAAAGTGGCGCTCATCCCGAACCCATCCCACAGCAATCCGGCCAGAACGCTGGCCACCAGCATGGTGATGCCCGTGGCCAGATTGAACAAGCCGAATGCAGACCCGCGCATGTTCACCGGCGCGCGATCGGCAACCAGCTTGGCCATCAAGCCCTGAGTCAACGCCATGTGCAGCCCCCACAGCGCGATTCCTGCGAAGGCGGCTGCCAATCCCGGAATCCAGGCCAGGATCAGATCGGCCAGGATAAGACAGATCAATCCCCAACCGAGCAGAACACGGGCAGAAAACCGGTCTGAAGCAATGCCCGCAGGAAAAGCCCCGAGCGAATAAACGACATTCATAACGACCAGCACAATCGGGGCGAATGTCAGCGGCAAGCCTTCAGCCGACGCTTTGAGGACAAGGAATGCCTCGCTGAACCGGGCCAGGGTAAAAGTAACCCCAAGCACCACCACTGCCCAAAAGGGGCCTTTGAACTGCTTGATATCTGCCAGCACGATTGGTGGACGGCTTGGCTTGGCCTGCTCATTGTGCTGCTGGTCTTCGACGCCAAAAATCACGCACAAAACCGCGAGGCCTGCCGGAATGACCGCAACCCAGAATACCAGCCGGATGTCGTCGGCAAAGGCTGCCATCAAAGCGATGGCGAGCAACGGGCCGATGAAGGCACCGATGGTATCGAGAGACTGGCGCAGGCCGAAAGCGCGTCCGCGAATAGCCTCGGGCGTGACATCGGCAACCAGCGCGTCGCGCGGCGCCCCGCGCAGACCTTTGCCAATCCGATCGGCAAATCGCGCACCCAGCACTACGGGTACCGAGCCTGCCATCGCGAAAAGTGGCTTGGTAATCGCGCCCAACCCATAGCCGAGCAGTATGAGCGGCTTTCTGCGGCCGATCCGGTCCGAGATATATCCGGAAAACACCTTGCTGATGGACGCCGTTGCCTCGGCGATACCATCAATCAACCCAACTGTGGCGACGCTTACACCCAGCGTGGTTGTAAGAAACAGCGGCAACAGCGCGTGAATGGACTCCGAAGAGATGTCCATAAACATACTGACAAGGCCAAGAGCCCATACAGTTCGGGGAATTCGCGGAGATCCGCCTGAACCATTTATGGCATCGGCCACCCTCAATCCTCATCCTCAAATGCCAGGCTGCCCTGATTGAACAATGCTGCGATCAATGCCATTGCTGCATCCGATTTCAGCAGCTTTGCATCAAGCTTGATCCGGTCCCGTGCGCAGAGCTGCTCGGCCAAGGCAGCAACCTCATGCGCACATTCGAAGCATTCCCCATCAGCAAACAGCAGCACCGGCACAGCCTCGCCCCGCACGAATGAAAAGCGGCTGGCCGGGTTGCGGATCAGCGGCATGCCCTGATCATACAATCTCCGCAATTCCGCGATCGCAAGCGGCTCATCCCGCTGCCAATCCATGTCGGGATATTTGCGGGCGGAATTATAGCGCCCAAACCAGCGCGCAAACGCCTGACGATCAGCCAGCTGTTCGGTGATCATCGCGTGAAGTCCAGCCAGCGCGCTTGGCGAAATCTCGCCCGGATTGGCCTGCGCCGCCAAGCCCGGATCGCCATACCGATCATCATCCACCATATCTGCGACCAGATCATCGCACCAGTTCCCGATAAGTTCGCTGCGCGATGGGGCGCGGAAGCCGATCGAATAGGTCATGCATTCATCCCCCACCGCTACGCCGTTATGGGCAAAACGCGGCGGGATATAGAGGATGTCGCCGGGATCCAGGATCCACTCATCAGTGGCTTCGAAATTGGCGAGGAGACGCAGATCATCGTGCGGCAAAAGTTCGGTTGCCTCATCACACAGCGCGCCGATCTGCCAGCGCCGCTGGCCCAGACCCTGGATCAGGAACACATCATACTGATCGAAATGCGGCCCCACCCCGCCCTCGTCAGTCGCATAGCTGACCATCACATCATCGATCCGCCAGTTCGGCACGAACCGGAATGGATCCAGCAGGGCGGCAACTTGCGGCACATAATGATCGACCGCCTGGACCAGCAGCGTCCAAGGCGCTTTGCCCAGCTGGCTGAACCGCGCCTGAGGAAACGGGCCGTGTTCAGCCATCAATGCGTCAGGCGTCTGAGAGATCAGCCGCGCTTCGACGCCTTCTTCGCAGGCCAATCCGGCCAGTTCATCGGGATCAAGCGGATTTTCCCATAATGCCCATGGGTTCCTGATCAGCAACGGCTGCTGCTGCCAGCTATCGCGCAAGAAGCCGTCAATATCGAAGTGCTTGAGCTGCATTAGGTCTCCGCGGGAAAAAGAGCGATCGGATCAGCATCGCCCAGAACAATACTTGCCCGCGCGAGTATGGCTTGCTCGCCCAACTATGCCACATAAATCCCCGCGCTGATCGGTCCGTTGCGCAATCGGCAGTTGACAAGGCTGATCCGCCACCGCAATCTTGGTATACCAGAATCAATACAGAGGCGAGGCTTGTGAACCGGATCAAGGTTATCGTTCCAATCCCGATGGATGCAGCAGGGGTTGCCAACCGGGCCAGCCAACTGCCCGCAGACTTTGTCGCGCCCGGCTTCAAGCCCGAATTTGCCGCGGTGCCATGGGGCGCAGCACTGGGCGACAGTTACCACGACATGTTGCTGATGGACTGGACGGTATTCCAGGCCGGGATTGATGCAGAGGAACAGGGTTATGCCGGGGTGCTGATAGATACCGTATCTGACAGCGGGATGAGGGCCTTGCGCTCGCGCCTGTCAATTCCAGTGGTCGGCCCGGGCGAGGCGGCGTTCTGCACCGCGATGATGCTGGGCAAGAAGTTCACCGTGCTGACGATGTGGCCCGAATGGTTCCCGCTCTATGAAAAGACCCTTACAGAATACGGCTTCTGGGACCGGGTTGCCTCGCTCCGCTCGATCGACACCCGCCCTGATGTCACCGAATTGCTGGCGGGCAAGGAAGAGGTGATCTTCGACAAGCTTTTGGCCGAGGCGGAGGCAGCGATCGAGGAAGACGGGGCCGATGTGATCGTGCTGGGCTCCACCACCATGCACCAGTCGGCAGCGTTCCTGGCCGCCAATCTGCCGATCCCGGTGATCAATCCCGGACAGGTCGCCTATAAGCAGCTAGAAATGCTGATCGGACTGGGCCTCAGTCATTCAAAAATTGCATTCCCTTCGCCCGAAGTGGGCAAGGATGCGGATATCCGGAAAGGTTGGGCATGAGCTGGCAAGAAGGCGGCAGCGGGCAGAGCGCCCTGCCCTATCCCTTTTACATCGATATCGTGACCAAGCGCTATTTCGATGGGGTAGACAACAAGAACGTGGCGCAGGTGCTCGATTGTTTCACCGAAGATGCGGTGCTGACTGAGGCGACATCAAACACCGTCCACACCGGCCGCGATACCGCGATCAAGGCGATGTTCGAAAAGCTGTTCACCGATTTCTCGTCAATCTGGCACGGCAACTTCGTCCACACTGCCGATCCTGCCAGCAACACGATATGCTCGCAATTCACCGTGCTGATCACGCCCAATGGCGGGGACGAGCTGCGCTATGAAAACTGCAACCGGTTTTACCTGAAGGATAACAAGTTCCACCGGGTCTATGTCTATATGAGCGGGGACAATCTGCTCCAGCCGGGAGACGCCTGATGCAATATGAACCCGGACTTTCCCGCGCCGAGCTGATCGATCTGGCCACGCAAAAATACTTCGCCAATGTCGATGCCAAGAATTTGACCGCAGCGCTGGATTGCTTCCACGATGAAGCGCTGTTCTGCGTCCAGACTGCCTTCACTCGCCATTCCGGAAAAGCTGAAATCGCCCGGATGTTCGAGGATTTCTTCGCGGGCTATGCCAAGATCGTCCATCAGGACTTCACCTGCACTGTCGATGAAAAAAACGGTCGGATCGCCGCCTGTTTCGAAGCGGTGCTGACCGGCCACGATGGCAGCATCACCCGGCTGTTCAACACCAATTTCTGGCGAGTGCGCGACGGCAAGTTCCAAGAGGTCTACGTCTATATGAGCGGCGCAAATCCACTGGTTTGATCGGATGGCGGCATGACATCGGGATTGCCAGATGCTGCCAGTAATGCCACTCCCGGTGCCATGAATTCGTCCGATCAAGCCTATCGCGTGCTGCGCGAACGGATCCTCTCTGGCAGCATCAAGCCTGGAGAGGTGCTGAAGGAACGGGATCTGTGCGAAGAGCTGAACATCAGCCGCACCCCGATCCGTGAGGCTTTGCGGCGGCTATCGGCCGATGGGCTGGCCGATGTCCGCCCCCGGCGAAGCATCATCGTCACCTCGTTTGACGAGACAGAGCTGGCCGAGATTTTTGAACTGGGCATCGTTCTGGAAAGCTTTGTCGCGGCACTTGCGGCGAAAAAGGCCAAGCCCGACGATCTTCTCAAGCTCAGCGCAATTGTGGATCAGATGGAGGCCATGCTGGCCCAGAGTCCGCCCGACGCCAGCGAACAATATATCAAGCTGGATCAGGCCTTCCATGATGCGATTGCCGCTACTGCGCGCAATCCGCGGATCGCGCAGATTCTGCGCCAGACCATGAGCTTCAGGGTGCTGCACAATATCTTTGAGCGCTATGTCCCGACCGATTTTGCCACCTCGCTGGCCCAGCACAAGACGATCATCGGCGCGATTGCCAGTGGCGATCCCGATTGGTCACGGTCTGCAATGACCAGCCATGTCCGCACCGGTCAGGCCGCGCAAAACCGCCGGGGATAAGGGCCGCCACTTCGGTTGATGGTACACATCTTTGCATCTTTCAGGATAATCGAAGCAATTCTGGCTTGACTTGGTATACCAAATTGCGCAGCCTGACTTAAACCAAGTTAGGGGGCCAGACACTTTGGCACGTGAGCATACGCTTTTCATCCATGCCCAGGACTTGCTTTGGGAGGCCGGGCTCTATTCCGGCGCGCGGCCCGAGGTTCAATCGAAGGTCTTGTCGATTGATGAGGCTGGAACCGATGCGACGATCGTGATCCGCTATCCTGCCGGATGGTCACGCCCGCAGGCCGAGCACCTGACCGCGCATGAAGAATTTCTGGTCCTCGAAGGCACACTCGAGATAAATGGGCGCCAGTATACAGCGCATAATTTCGGGTTTTTGCCAGCCGGGTATGTTCGGGAAACGGCTTCGTCGACTGACGGGGCGACGGTGTTGACGATGTATTACGATGCGCCGCAAGTCATTGCCGGCAGCCCCGCCCAGCCGCATGATCCGGCTTTGCTGGTCGAACACGTCGATCCTTTCTCAATGGCATGGGATCCGGGGCTGGTCGATCCGCAGCTGTCAGCAGGGGTAGCGATCAAGCCGCTGCGCACCGATCCCTACACGCAGGAAACCTCATTCCTCTATATGTCGCCGCCGCACCGGGTTCCGCCCGGCATGGCCAAGCCGCAATGGACCCACTCGATGGTTGAGGAGCTTTATTGCCTTGCGGGAACCTATGTCTGGGGCGATTGCGGGCGGATGGGTCCGGGTGGTTACGCATGGTGGCGCGAGGGGGTTTATCACGGGCCCGCCGGGACTGACGTGGGCTATCTGCTGTATGTGCGGACCATCAATGGCCCGCTCGACAATATCTTTGCGACCGAGAAAAAGCCGTTCAGCTGGCATCCGCCCTATACGCCGCAATTGCCTGAACGGCTAAAGGCGCATGCCAAATCCCGGCCAGAGGCGCCGCTTGGCTAGTCCCGTCCGGACCACAGCTGCGGGGACAGCGCTGGCGCTGCTGACGGCGGCCTATGTGCTGTCCTATGTTGATCGCACCATCCTGTCATTGATGGTCGGGCCGATCCGGGCCGATCTGGCGCTGAGTGATACCGAGTTTAGCCTGCTGGGCGGGCTGGCCTTCGCGCTGTTCTATTCCCTGCTGGGCATTCCGCTGGGCTGGTGGGCTGATCGCGGCAATCGCCCCCGGATTATCGCGCTGGGCATTGTCCTATGGAGCGGGATGACCATCCTGTGCGGCTTTGCGACCGGGTTTTCGGGGCTGTTCGCTGCCCGGGTCGGGGTGGGGATTGGCGAAGCGGCGCTGGGACCGGCTGCCTATTCGCTGATTGCCGAGCTTTACCCCCGGCACAAGATCGGCCGCGCGCTGGCGATCTATGGCGCAGGCGTGTATTTCGGGATCGGCATCAGCTTTGCCGCCGGGGGCTGGCTGATCGAGCAGCTTGGGCAAGTCAGCCTTGGCCTTGCCCCGTGGCAAGCCGCATTTGTGTTGGTCGGCCTGCCCGGTCTGATCCTTGCGCCGCTGATTGCCCTTCACCTGAAAGACCCGCGATCGGGCCTGGGTGCGGGGGTCAGCACAAGCGGCCCTGCGCTGATGCCTTGGTTGCGCAGCCACTGGCGCTTTATCGTGCCCCATTTTCTGGGCTTTGCAATGCTGACCATGGCCTTCAACGGCTATCTGGCGTGGGGCGCGGAGTATTTCTTCCGCGCATTCGGATGGAGCAAGGCCAATGGCGGACTGGCGCTGGGGCTATTGGTGCTTTTCGCGGGCATCGGCGGGATGTTGAGCGGCGGGATTGTAACCGACGCGCGCACCCGTGCTGGTGATCGCCGAGCGCCAATGAGTGCGGCTTTTGGCGGGGCATTGGCGATGCTACCCTTCCCGTTGCTGGCAACTACGACCGGCTCTCCATGGCTCAGCCTTGCGGCGCTGTTCCCAATCATTGCGGGATCAGCTTTTTGCTTTGGCCCGGCCATCACCGCGCTGCAGCTTGCGACACCGCCCGGCTTGAGGGGGCGGGTTTCGGCGCTGTATTTGCTGGTGGTCAATCTGGCTGGGATCGGGTTTGGCGGGACAGCGGTGGCGCTGGTCTCTGATCGAATGTTGAAGGATGAGGCGCTGATCGGTCTGGCGATGGGTGCGGTGGGTGGCGCTGGGTTGATGCTGGCGGTTCCACTGCTTTGGCTTGCGCGTTCAAAGATGCCGGACAATGGCTGAGGCTGACCTCTGGACTGGAGCGACACCGCTTTCGCATCCAGCAATCGATCACATCGGGATCGTGGTTCATGATATTGCGCCGACTATCGCGTGGCTGCGCAAACTGGGGTTTCAGGTAAGCGATCCGGTGGCACTGCACGGGCCTGACGGGCCGCTGGGCCAGCATAGCGCCCATTGCATTTTCGCCAACGGCTATATCGAGATAAGCGCGCCGATCTCTGGCAGCGGCAATCATCTTGAGCCGTTGTTGGCGCAAGGCGAAGGGATCAGGATCCTGGCGCTGCGCAGCCAGGATATTGCAGCAGACTATGCAGAGCTAAGCAGGCAGGGTCTGGCCGCAGCACCGCCCCAACCCGCCGCGCGCGCAGTGTTGCTGGCCAGCGGCGCAGCGCAAGCGCGGTTCAGCTGGTTTGCGGCGGCGGAGGTTTTACCGGGCGTTATTACGGCGATAGTTGAACATCACGACGCCCCTACCGCCTTTGCAGCCGAGCTGGTTCGCCACCCTAATGGAGCTTTGCGGCTGGCCGATGTGCTGTTTGGCAAAAGTCAGCCGCGAATAGGCGGCGCTGCGGGGCCAGACTCGCCTGCTCCATTGCTCGCAGTGGCAGCCGATGCGGCGATTGCCGGGTTTAGCGTATCCGGGCTGCCAAACGCGATTTATCAGCGCTGCGGCTATGCACTGCGAACGATCATCGCTTAAGCCGCTGCCCGGTCTGGGTCACGCATAGCAACCGCGCAGTGCCGGTGCCGGTGTTGATCCAGCTGTGATTGTTGCCTGCTTGAATCAGCACATCGCCAGTTTTCATCGCAATGCGCTTGCCGCCATCAATGATCAAATCGATCTGCCCTGCCAGCACCACGATATAGTCCATGCTCTCTTGCTTATGGAGCGGGATGTCCTTGAGGCCGGACCCTGGAGGAATATCGGCCACATACAGGCTGCTGCCAGCAAAACCGGGGCGATAGGCATTGCCCGCTTGCGCGCCCAGATCGCGGGTGACCGGGATTGCCACCGGCGATCCATCGGTTTCCCACAAGCGCTCAATCCGGGATCCGTTCAGCATCACCACATTGCCACTGGCCCCATCGGCAATAACATAGGCATTCCCCGCCGCATCTTCGCTGGTGATGATCCGGCGAACGGGATCGAGCGGCGCTGGCCCTGCTGCCTGCTGGGCCGCCGCGCAGCTGGCAAGCGCCAGCGCTGTGCTGCAAATCCCCGCGTGAAATAGGTTCCGGGCGAGGTGCCGACATCCTGCTTGCGCCATCACAATCTCCTGTCTAGAACGATTTGGTATACCATTTGCCGCGTGGGTCAAGCGGCCAGAGGAGGACCGATGGACCGCAAGTGGCAGGTGACGGGCGCAACCATGGCGACGCAGATGGCCCAGGCCGGCTTGCTGATCTATGGATTCAGCGCTCTTGCCCTGCCCTTGCAGCGCGAATTTGGTGCATCGATGCGCGATGTGGCGCTGGCCACGACTTGCCTTTCGCTTGCCTCAAGTTTTGGCGCGCCGCTGGCAGGGCGGTTGATTGATCGCTGGTCGATCCGCAAGCTGATGCTGCTGGGGGCCGCGATGCTGGCGCTGGGCTTTGGGCTGGTATCACAGGCGCAGCAGCTGTGGCAGGTCTGGCTGGCCTATGCGCTTATCCTGCCACTGGCGAATCTGCTGCTGGGGCAGCTGACCAGCGCGGCGCTGATTACCCGCTGGTTTACCGCACGGCGCGGCAGCGCGATGGGATTATCCGCGCTTGGCACATCGCTAGGCGGGTTTGTGTTTCCGGTGCTGCTGACCGCCGTTTCCACTGTGCTGGGCTGGCGCATGGCGGTTGCACTAATCGCGCTTGCTACGGCCATTATTGTTGCGGGAATTGTCTATTTCGTGGTCGATGACGGCCCGCGCTCCGCAGAAAACGCAGCGCCCGAGGCCGGGCCGCAAGTCAGCGCCTTCACGATCCTCGCCCGCCCTGCGTTCTGGATCATCACCTTGGCAGTAGGCATCAAGATCGCGACCTATTTCGGTCTGATCAACAATCTGGCGGCCTATGCAGGCACGGTTGGCGTAAGCGAGCTTCGCGCTGCAACGCTGGTATCCACATTGTCGCTGGCATCGATGGCGGGCAAGTTGGGGTTTGGTTATGTGGCCGATCGGGCACCGCTGAAATGGCTGTTCTTTGGCGCATTGGTTTTGACAGTGCTGAGCTTTGGGGTGCTGCTGGTCGCCAGCGGCTATCCCTCGCTGTTTGTGGCTTGCCTGATGCTGGGGCTGGCCACAGGGGGAATGCTGCCAATGTGGAGCCTGATCGTGGCCGAGCAACTGGGAGAGGCTGGGTTTGGCCGCGCCATGGGGCTGACCAATCTGTTCATGGTCCCGCTTACCGCCAGCGCCGCGCCGCTGGCCGGATGGGCCTTTGACACAACCGGCAGCTACCAAGGCGTAATTCTGTCATCGATGGCGGTGCTGACTTTGGCTGCGCTGCTGGTGGTGGCGCTCAAGCCGCAAAGGGCCGCCGCATGAACGCGCGTAAGAACGGTGGCGAACTAATTGCAGCCCAGCTGGCAGCCCAAGGCATCGGCAGCGTATTTTCGGTTGCCGGCGCGTCGCACACATTTCTGCTCGAAGCTCTGGAGCGGGCCGGGATTGCAATCCTCTCCAGTCGCCATGAAAGCGGCGCAGTAGGCGCGGCGGATGGCTATGCCAGGGCGGTGGCAGATCAGCGCCCGGTGCGGCCCGGTGTGGCACTGATCGTGCTGGAGCAAGGGCTGGCCAATGCGATTGGCGGGCTTGCCGTAGCGCGTGCTGCCGGATCGCCAGTGCTGCTGCTGGTCGCAGCGCCGCCGCGCGGCCATAGTGAGGCCAACGGGTGGATCGATCACGATCAACTGGCACTGGTTGCCCCGGTTGCCAAATGGGCGCGGACCGTTCCTTCGGCGGATCGGCTGGGCGACTATCTGGACAGCGCAATCCGCGCCGCAATTAGCGAACGGCCCGGGCCGGTCGTTCTGGTGATCCCGCAAGATCTGTTTCGAGCGGAAGCGCGTGGCAGGCCAGCGGCGATTGCCAATGTGAGCATGGCCGCGCCCGCTGACCAGATCGCAGCAGCCGCAGACATGCTCGCAGCCGTCGAACGCCCGCTTGCCATCGCGGGTCTGGGCGCATTTCGCGGGCAGGCTGCGTCACCGCTAGCCGCGATGTGCCGCAGCATGGCGATCCCGCTGTTGGGCAATGGAACAGGCCGGGGACTCCTGGCAGAGGATGATATGCTGGGCTTTTCATGGCCCCATGCCCAGCAAGCCGCCCGCCATGCCGATTGCATCGTGATGATCGGCGAGCAGTTCAGCCAGCGCCTGGGTTATGGCCAGCCGCCCCGGTTTGCCACTGATGCGAAATTTATCCAGATTGACGCCGATCCAGCAGCCTTTGGTCGTAATCGCCAAGTGGATATCGCTTTGGCAGGCGATCCGGGAGAGATCGTTACCGCCTTGTCGGTGGCGCTGAGCGCGCGGCGCAAGCACCCATTCGCCGGCTGGCTTCCGGCGCGACTGGCACATCGCGTTGCGCTTATCGACCGGCTGACGTCCCAGCCCGGCCCCGCTATTCACCCGTTGGCGCTGGGCCGCGCGATTCAGGCGAGATTGCCCGCCAATGCCATGGTGATCGGCGACGGTGCAGACATCCAGAACTGGATGTATGGCGCGCTGCGCGTGCGGCGGCCGGGCGGGTTCATGGACCATTATCCGCTGGGGGCAATGGGATCGGGCACGCCGCTGGCAATCGGCGCAGCAGCGGCACTGGCAGAGAACGCACCCGCGATGACGGTGCTGATTACCGGCGATGGATCAATCGGCTTCCACCCGGCAGAGCTGCATGCCGCAGCGCTAGCAGGCCTCAATTTGAAAATCATTGTCGGCAATGATGCTGCCTGGGGAACTGAGGCTCACGGCCAGATCGCCGCACTGGGGCGCACGATCAATACCCATCTAGGCCTGTTGCCTTATGCCCGAATGGCCGAGGGATTCGGCTGCACGGGTTTGACCTGTGATACCACCGACACTCTGGAATCCAGCCTTGATCAACTGTTCGCCGCCCCCGGCCCGGCATTGCTGGATGTGCGGATTGATCCTGCGGCAGGAGCGGAACTCAAATCCAATCCGCTCACCAATGCGATCCTGTTTAGCGACATCGCCAGCGAGGGCACCGAATGAACGCGCCAGTGGTCATCGTCGGAGCAGGGCCAGTGGGCGTCAGCACCGCGCTTTTTCTGGCAGCGCGCGGGATCAATTCGGTCCTGATCGAAGCAGACGGAATTCCCGCGCATGATCTGCGCGCCTCTACGTTTCATCCGCCCACGCTTGAAATGCTCGACACTATCGGCCTTGCCCAGCCGCTGATCGAACGCGGTCTGAAAACCCCTGATTGGCAGATCCGGATGCATGAAACCGGGGAACGGGCTCTGTTCGATCTCTCGCTGTTAGCCGCCGACACGCCTTATCCGTTCCGCCTGCAATGTGAGCAATCGACCCTTGTCAAACTGGGCCTTGAGAGGGCCGGACAATCGGATATGATCGAATTGCGGATCGGAACGGCGGTCAGCGGGGTCACGCAGGATGATGCCTGTGTCACGCTGGCGCTGGCCGATGGCGAGACCATCACCGCGCGCTATGCCGTGGCCGCCGATGGCGCACGCAGCGTGATACGGGCTGCGGTGGGTGCCGGGTTTGAAGGCTTCACCTATCCCGAAACGACCATCCTGGCGACCAGCCTGTTCCCGTTCCACGATCATTTGGAAGGGCTATCCAACGTCAATTACTGCTGGGCGGCGCAAGGGACATTCAGCCTGCTGCGGCTGCCCACGCTGTGGCGCTGCTCGCTTTATGCCGATGCCGATGAATCGATCGAAGCGGCGTCTGAGCCAGAGGCGATTGCCGCCAAGTTGCAGCGGATCGTGCCGCATGATGGCGGCCATATGATTCAGGAAATCCGCCCTTACCGGATCCACCAGCGGATCGTGGAGCGCTATGATCATGGCCGGGTGATGCTAGCAGGCGATGCCGCGCACCTCAATTCCCCCTCGGGCGGGATGGGGATGAACGGCGGTATTCACGATGGCTGGGCGCTGGCGGAAACGATTGAACAGGTTCTGACGGGCGGCTCGCCTGATCTGTTCGCGCGTTATAGCAGGCGGCGCAAGGCGATTGCAGAGGAACAGATCCTGGCGCAGGCTCACCGCAATCGCACCCGGATGCAGGAACGCGATCCCGCGCGGCGGCGGACCGAGCTTAGCGCGCTACAAGCTTTGACAGCCGATCCGGTGAAGTGCCGCGACCACTTGCTAAAAACCTCCATGATCGCCGGGCTGCGGCAAGCAGCGGCAATGGCATGACCAGCCAGCGCGTAGTTGCGGCCGTTTTGACGCCGATGGCCAACCCCACGGTTGAGGCAGAGCTACGGCGGTTGCTGCCGTCCGGTCTGGCTTGGGTGACAGGGCGTTTGGTCAGTTCGGAACCGGATTCGCTCAAGCGCCTGATCGCCTATGCCGAAAATGTCGCAGCCAGTCTGGCCCAGTTCGATTCGCTGGCCATATCGCCGCTGGCCTTCGCGTGCACCGGGTCAAGCTATCTGATCGGGCCGGAGCGCGAGCGCGAGATCGCCGCATCGCTTGGTGTGCCGATGATCTGGGCCACCGCCGCAATCCTCACGCAGCTGAGAGCTAGGGGCGCACAACGAATCGCGGTTATTTCGCCTTATCCAGAGGCGCTGCATCAAGCAGGCCTGGCCTATTGGCGCGCTGCTGGGCTGGAGGTGGTGCATTCCCGCCGGATCGAGATTGGATCGGCCGATACACGCGCGATATATGGACTGGCAGGCGATGCCGCCGCAGCCGAAATCGCAGCTGCCCAGGCCGTCCAGCCTGATGCTATCCTGCTGTCAGGCACCGGCATGCCAACGCTGGATCACCTTGCACCCGGCAGCACGCCGCCCGTCATCTCATCCAACTATTGTCTGGCTCTGGCGCTGATCGAAGCTGTCCGGCCAAAGGAATTGTCATGACCGAACTTTGCACCAGCTTTATTGGCGGCCGCTTTACCGATGGGGCGGGAGCGGAACGGCTGCCGATAATCAACCCGCATGATGAAAGCGTGGTTGCGCAGCTCGCTGAAGCGAGCGAGGCTGAAGTAGCCCGCGCCGTCGATGCGGCCCGCGCCGCCTTTGCCAAGGGCGATTGGCGGCGGGCCAGCGTAGCCCAGCGTCAATCCGTGCTGCGCCGGATCGCCGCGCTGATCCGTGAGCGCGAGGACGAACTGGTCCGGCGCGAGCTTGCCAATACAGGCATTCCAATCCGCCAGATCCGCGAGCGCCATGTCCGGCGTGCAGCTGCCAATTTCGAATTTTTCGCAGATTATATCGGACAGGTCAGCAACGAGAGCTATGAACAGGAAGCCCCGTTCCTCACCGTCGTGCGGCGCGAGCCGGTGGGCGTGGCGGCGCTGATTGCGCCGTGGAACGCCCCATTGGCGCTGGCGACAATGGAAATGGCGGGGGCGCTGGCGTTTGGCAATTGCTGCATCCTCAAGCCATCGGAGCTGACCCCGCTGGAATTTGTCACGATCATGGAGATCGCACGCGATGCCGGGATTCCCGATGGGGTGATCGGGCTGGTCAATGGCCGCGGCACCATCACTGGCAAGGCGCTGGTCGAAAATCCCGGGGTTGATGTCGTCGCCTTCATCGGGGGCACCGAAACCGGGCGCAGCATCGCCCGGGCGGCGGGCGGCAACCTGAAGAAATATGTCGCGGAACTGGGCGGGAAATCGGCCAATATCATCACCGCAAACTGCAACCAGGATCGCGCGCTCGATGCAGCGCTGCTCAGCATCTATTCCAACAATGGCCAGCAATGCCTGGCTGGAGCGCGCATTCTGGTGGAAGAAGGCATCGCCGATGATTTCATCGCCAAATTTGTGGCGCGCGCCAAACGGATCCGCGTGGGCGATCCATCCGATATGGCTACCGAAGTAGGCCCGGTAATCAGCCGCATCCAATATGACCGGGTGCTGCGGTTTGCCGCAGATGCCGAAATCCTGATGGGCGGCACCCGCGCCGCCGGGTTCGACAAGGGCTACTACGTCGCGCCAACGGTGGCCCGCGCTTATGACAACAGCCTGCCGCTGTGTCAGGAAGAGATCTTCGGGCCGTTCGCAACCTTCCTGACTTTCCGCGATATTGACGAAGCAATCGCCATCGCCAATGACAGTCAGTTCGGGCTGGTCGCCTATCTGTGGAGCGATCATTTGCCTACCGTGATGAAGGCCGCTGATCTGCTTTCTGCCGGAACGCTGTGGGTCAACACGCCGGTTGCCCGCGATTTGCGTGCACCGTTCGGGGGCTTCAAGAATTCAGGCGTGGGACGGACCGGGGGCCACGCCAGCCGCGCCTTGTTTACCGAGGAAAAGGTGCTGACCATGCCAATGGCGGAATTCCCGCTGTCTCAGCTCGGGAATGGCTAAAAAGAATACCAAAGATGGATAAATTGGGCCTGCAAGCTATATAACTCTTGACATGGTATACCAAATAGAGTGCCTTGCCGATCAATAGATCGCTCCTGGGGGACTCGTCACATGCGCAAAACTGCCCGCCCACTGCTCGCTGCAACAGCTATGTCGCTGGCGCTGCCGTTGGCTCTTCTCGCTCCATCGGCTGCTGCCCAGGATGTTGCTGCCGATGGCGCTTCGGTTCCTGCCGGTGAAATTCTGGTCACAGCCCGCAAGAAGGCGGAAGCATTGCAGGATGTGCCCCTGTCGATCACTGCCTTCAATGAACAGGCCATCCGCGAAGCCGGCTTTTCTGACCTGGCCGATATCAGCCTGCAAACCCCAGGGTTCCAGTTCAACGCGCAAGGCGGACAAGAGCCGGGCCGCTACAACACGCAGCTGCGGTTTCGCGGCATGAATACCAGCCAGTTCTCTCCCTCATTCGCGACTGGCGCGCTGTTTATCGATGGCGTCTACGTGCTCAATGGCGGAACCTCGGTGTCGCTGCTCGATGTTGAGCGGGTCGAAGTGATCCGCGGGCCTCAATCGGCGCAATTTGGCCGCAACACTTTTGGCGGCGCAGTCAATTTCATCACCCGCAAGCCAAGCCTGACCGATGCTGGCGCAACTATCGACCTGCTGGGCTCAAGCCGTGGGCGCTTCGATGTCCAGGCGCTGGTTGAAGCACCAATCATTCGCGATGTGCTGTCGGCCAGCATCGGCGGCAGATTCTATAGCAAGCGGGGCGAATGGGTCGCCACTGATGGCGGGCGGCTGGGCAATGAACAGACCACTTCGGTCAGTGGGGTTGTCAATTTCGAACCGACCAGCAATTTTTCAGTCCGCGCCCGCGGGTATTATTCGCAAGACAGTGATGGTGCGCCCGCTGGCGGCTTCATCGATGGTGACATCAATGACAGTTGCACCGGCAAGACCTTCACCACCCCGGCGGGCGACACCGCAAGCCCGCGGCGTTATGTCTGCGGAGCCTTGCCCGCATACGAGCTGGTCAATACATTGACTGGCCAGGATTTGTTTTCCAGCAATACCAATATTCTGGTCCCGGTGGTGCAAGGCGGGGTCAATGTTCCGGCCAGCTATGCAACGGACTTCTTCGCCAGCCAACCGCAACCCGGCGGCATCCCCGGCATCACCAATATTGGCCTGCGCCGCAACACGCTGCGACTAAGCGCGATAGCCAATTTCAACAGCAACGGCTGGAATGCCGATCTGGTCCTTGGCCTCAATCGCCAGAGGGCGAACTGGATCCGCGATGCCGATGTAACCGACACATTCGGTTCGGTGTCCAATGATCCGCAAAAGATTGATGACAAGTCAGTCGAATTCCGGATCAGTTCGCCCGTCAGCGCCCCGATCCGCGCCATGGTAGGTGTAAACTATTATAGCCAGGATTTCATCGCAGCGGGTGATGGCGGCGCGGTGACGCTCTATTGCGTGGTCACTTCAGATCAGACCAGCTTCACCCGGTGCCAATTCCCATTCCGCAGCGCAAGCAACTTTGGCAATTCGGACGAGGCGCGAGTGCTCGGCCTGTTTGGCAGCCTTGAATGGGACATCACAGAACAGATCACACTCAGCGGCGAAGGCCGCTGGCAGCGTGACCGGTTGACCAAAGGCGGAACCGTGACCGCAGGCGGCGTCGGTGCTTCGGCCGTCACCCAAGTGTACCAGCGCTTCCTTCCGCGCGCCATCCTGCGCTGGGAACCAAGCGACAACACCACCCTATATGCCAGCTATGCGCTGGGCGCGATCCCGGGCGATATCAACGCAGCCTATATTCGCGCCGATGCGCGCGAACGGGCGCAGTATGAGGCTCAGTTCCCCGGCCTGAATGTTTCGACCGGGCAGGAGCTGCTGAAAGCTTTCGAGATCGGCTGGAAACAACGGACGTCTGACAACCGGGTCCACTTTGCAATCTCGGCCTATCACTATGATTGGTCAAATGTGAAAGGCCGCGTTACCGCCAGTATCAACCAGACCTGCCGCAATGCAGGCGCAGGAATTCTGGGCTGCGATCCGGCGGTCAATCCGACTGCGGCCATCGGCCAGCCCGAAACGGTCCGTGACGCCAATAGTGTGCTGGTGCCGTTCCTGCGCGGAAACAACGTGCTGGTGACCGGTGATGCCCGGATCTATGGCGGTGAAATCGAAGCGGGTGTCAGACTGACCGATGACCTCTCGCTTGATGCAAATGTTGCCTGGGCTCATGGCCGCTACAAGAACTACCTGTTCAACTTTGTTGCAGCGATTGCTGGATTTACCCAGATGCGCGGCAATGCCATTCCCCGCTTCCCTGAATGGAGCGGCAATCTCTCACTGGGCTGGCGGCACACATTCAGCGACACGCTGACCGGCTTTGCCCGCGCTGACGCGATCTATTTTGGCAAGGCCTTTGTCGATGAATCCAACCTTGCCTATGCGCAAGCCTATACGCTGGTGAACTTGCGCGGCGGGGTTGATCTGGACCCGCTGCGGATCGAACTGTTCGTCAACAATCTGTTTGACGAAGACCGCTATGCCGCAGGATCGCGTTGGTCCAATTTCAGCCGTCCGGTGAACTTCGGCACCTTTACCCAGCATCAAGGCGTCAATGTCTCCCCGCAATCAAAACGCGAAGTGGGCATGCGGATGACTGCCAAATTCTGATGCGGATGCTGCTCGCAGCCGCCGTCTTGCTGGCGCCGACAGCGGCGGCATTCGCCGAACCAGAGCCCGCTGTTTCAAGCGCAGTTGTCCGCGTTGCGATCACCACCCGCGATATTGAGGTAGCGCGGCGGTTCTATGTCGAAGGGCTGGGCTATTCAGTCCGCTATGACGGCGATATCACCAACCCTGAGAACCGGACGCTGCTGGGGCTGAAAGTCGATGAGCGCGCGCGCTTCATGGTGCTGGACAGCAACCGCGAATTTTCGGGCAAGAAGCATGATGGTGCAGGTATTGGTTTGCTGGCTGTATCCGGGCGCAGGCTTGGCAGGCTGTCCCATCCGCACCGGAATAATCTGGCTACCGGCGAAGCAATGCTGGCGGTCGAGACCAGCAATATCGCGGCGGTCATCAAGCGGTTACGACGCATAGGCACGCCGATCCTGAGCGGGCCGATAACCGGGCATGACGGCCATCAGATCGAAATTGTCGTGCGGGATCCCGATGGTACCCGAATTCACATTGTCGAGGAACGCTAGGGCGAAAGTGGTGGTGCCGCTTAGAGGATTCGAACCTCTGACCCCATCATTACGAATGATGTGCTCTACCGACTGAGCTAAAGCGGCGCACTTGGCTTGCTTGTGTTTAAGGGCGGCTTAGCCCCAATAGCAAGCAGGAAGCTGGAGGCCCGAGCCGGAATCGAACCGGCGTGCGAGGATTTGCAGTCCTCTACGTAACCACTCCGCCATCGGGCCTTGTGCCCCCCGCAGCAAGCCGCAGGGAAGCGCGCCACTAGCCGAGGACCCGGCGGGGCGCAACGGGATTCATGTGACGCGGGTAAAGGCAAGGCTGCGCTTGATCGGGTCGGCATTGTCCAGCCGCACCCGGATCGCAGCGCCGGGGACCACATCATGCGCGGTAGTGCGCGCGACCACCGGCAAGTCACACAGCTGGAACCTTGCGCCATTCTCGCCAATATCGGTGATCACAGCGGCAAAATTCTCGCCCTCGCGGCCGCTCAGCATCGCGGTTTCGGCCAGGTCGATCACCGCGCGCTCCACTTGCCCGCTGCGCGCCTGGCATTTGTCCATAACGGCGGGGAGCCGCTCAAAGGCCTCGGTGACAGCCGCAGGCACCGCCTGACCGTTCGCCACTGACAGCGCGGCGCGGATGACATAGCGATCAGCCAGCCGCCGCAAAGGTGCGGTGGCATGCGCATAGGTGGCCGCCATTGCGGCATGCCAGGGGATCACGCCGGGCTTGAACGGCACATAGGACGCGCCCTCACCCGCCCGCCGCACCGCCAGCATGAAAGCTGCGTGGCGCGGATCGGCTGGGTCGAGCGTCTTTTCGAACTGGGCGAGCGGGGCAGCATCTGCCCAATCCAGACCAAACGCCTGCGCGGTTAGCCGCAGGCGCTTTACCGCAAAATCATTCGGTTCGGACATGACGCGGAACAATCCGGTTCCGGCGGCTTGCAGGGCATCGGCGACCGCCAGATTGCTGGCCAGCGACATCGCCGCATTGCGCGTTTCGGATGGCAGCAGCGGTCGGAAGCGCAGGGTGAATTTGCCATTTCCGTTGTGCTCCACCTCCTGCTCGGGCGGATCGACCCTCGCTGCACCGCGCCGATCTTCCGCATCGGTGATCCGCTGGGCCAGCGCGATGAAACCTGCGGGCAGCTCCTCGTCGCGGACATTTTCATAAGCCAGCTTGGCGAGGCTGCGGATCAGTGCGCGTTCCACGCCTTGCAGCTTGACCCCGCCATCGGGGGCCACGCGGGTGGTGAAGATAATGGCTGGGCGCGGTCCATCAGGCAGCAGACTGGCTGCGCCCTCAGCCAGCACCGGCGGATAAAGCCCGGCCTTGCCATCGGGCAGATAGGTCGTCTCACCGCGCTTCCACGCTTCCTGATCGAGCAGATCGCCATCATCCACAAACCACGCGACATCGGCGATGGCATAGTGGAGCAGAAGGTCTGATCCCGCCGCCTCGATTGCAAAGGCCTGATCGAGATCGGTCGAGCGGGCCGGATCGAGGGTCACGAATGGCATCGCAGTGCGATCGGCGTGTTCGCTGAGGCTGCGCCTTGCGGCGGCGTCAGCTGCTGCCAGCACTGGAGCCGGGAAACCAGCAGGAATGCGGTATTGCGCCCGGATTGCGGCAAGGCCTTCGCTCAACAAACGGTCAGGATCGCGGATTGACCTCATTCTGACACCTGCCTCAGCGCACTGAACCGTTCGATCAGCCAGCTGCGGAATACCGCAATCGCCGGGTCTGCCAGATCATCCGCATGGAGCTTGAGGTAATAGCCATAACCATCCGCGATCACGCCATCATAGGGCATCGCCAGCTGCCCCGCCGCGATCTCGGCAGCAAACATATCAACATCGCCCAGAATCACCCCGCCAGACGTCATGGCGTATTTGGCCGAGGCGATGGCGGTGTCAAAGGCGAGGCCAGCACCGGCTGGCAGGCTGATCCCGGATTGCCTGAGGTAAGCCATCCACAGATGCTCACGCGGCTGATTATCCAGTTTCAGATGGAGCAATTCCTGCGCGGCGAGGAACTGCTCCATGCTTTGCCCATCGGCTGCAGCAGCAGTCCGGGGCGAACACAGCGGGGCGACGCGGACCAGCCACAGCAGATCGGTCACCCGGTCATCGGCGTGGGGCCGGTCATAGACAATCGCCATATCCAGATCGGTGCCCGGCAAGCCAGTGACATTGGCGCTGGAAACATCGATCCGGATTTCAGGGTGATCGCGGTGAAATTCTCCCAGCATCGGCATGAACAGCTGGTTGAGCAAGGATGGCGGCACATGCAGCCGCATCGCCCGGCCAGGGCGGCTATCATCGCGGATCGCATTCATGGTCTGCTCGATCCGGTCGAGCGACTTGGATACCACGCCGAGCAGTTCCTCGCCCGCCGGGGTCAGCGCGAGCTTTCCCGCGTCACGATCAAACAATTGTTTGCCCAGCAGGTCTTCCAGAGCGCTGACATGGCGGCTCATCGCGCTTTGCGACACCGAAAGCGACGCCGCGCCGCCGGTGAAACTCAGATGCCTGCCAACCGCCTCAAACGCGCGCAAAGCGTTAAGCGGCAACCAGCGGCGGTTCATGGCGCCCTTGTTGGCGATGCTCGTGCCTCCCCTGCACGTGAGTGTGCCGGGGCAGATAGCCTGACTTTTTCAGATAGGGCTATGCCTAATGGTGATTATGCCTTGCGATTGCAGTGGGCCAATAGAGTGACAGAATAAAATTGGGGAGTTACCTGATGTCTGACCTGGCCTGGGCTGCCGGACAGTTTGCTGCGCGCCGCGCCGGGCACACGCTGCCGCAGGGGCTCTATACCGATCAGCGCGCCTTCGATTTCGATATGGCGGCGATCTATGGCCAAAGCTGGCTGATGGCCGGGTTTGCGTGCGAACTGCCCAAGGCCGGCAGCTATATCTCGATGATGGTCGGCAAATGGCCGGTGCTGATCACCCGCGACCGGCACGGCGAAATCCGTGCGTTCCACAACAGCTGTCGCCACCGGGGCTCAGTGCTGTGCCAGCCGGGACATGGCGCTGCGGCGCGTCTGGTTTGCCCCTATCACCGCAGGACCTATGACCTGGATGGCTCGCTGCTGGCGGCTGGACGGATGGGCCCGGACTTTGACAAGGGCGAGCATGGGCTAAAGCCGGTTGCCCTCGAATGCATCGCCGGGGGCGTGTTCATCTGCCTTGCCGAAACCCCGCCGCCGTTCGCCGAATTCGGGGCAAAGTTCGCCGCCTATGCCGAACCGCATAATTTCAAGGATGCCAAGCTGGCGGCATCAGCGGTGCTGGTCGATTATGCCAACTGGAAGCTGGTGATGGAGAACGCGCGTGAGTGCTATCACTGCGCCACCGGCCATCCTGAACTGTCCAAGACCTTCCCGGTCGGCATGTCGAAGCACTTTGATTCGGGCGAGGATGCCCGCAATACCGTTTTCGCCTCGCGGATGGACGACCTTGGGCTGGCGCAGACCCCGGTTGAGGGCGATTGGTGGCAGGTCGCGCGGTTCGCGCTGAATGAGGGTTGTGTTTCGATCTCGGGCGATGGGCAGCATCTGTCCAGCAAGCTGATGTGTGATCTGGATGGCGGCGATCTTGGTTCGATGCGCTGGGCGATCGACCCGCATCTGTTTGGCCATGCCGCCGCCGATCACACCTTCATGTTCAGCGCCATGCCAGTTGGCCCGTGTGAGACCCATGTCTTCAGCAAATGGCTGGTCCACAAGGATGCCGTTGAAGGCGTGGACTATCACCTCGACCAGCTGACCGATCTGTGGACCCGGACCAACGATCAGGACAAGTGGCTGGCCGAAAACAACCAGCTTGGCGTGAACAGCCCGGGTTACACCCCCGGCCCCTATTCGCAGGACGCCGAAATGCTCGCCCAGCGTTTTACCGACTGGTATTGCGACAAGGCCGGTGCATATATTACCGCCCATGTCGATTAAGCCCCCCACTGGCCTCAGGCCGGAAACGCTCGCCGTATCCTATGGCTACGACCCGCAAATTGCATCGGGATCGGTCAAGCCGCCGATCTACATGACCTCTACCTTTGTCTATCCATCGGCGCAGCACGCCAAGGATGTGCATGAGGCCTATTTCAACAGCAGTGGCCCATTGCTCGGGCAGACCCACCACATCTATTCGCGGCTGGGCCATCCCGGCCTCGACATTCTTGAGGCGCGGCTGGCGGCAATCGACGGGGCCGAGGCGGGCGCGGCGTTTTGCAGCGGGATGGCGGCGCATTCCTCGATCGCACTTGCCTATGCCCGCCCCGGCGACAGCGTGCTTCATGGCCGCCCGATCTATGGCGGGGTGGATATGCTGTATAACAGCATCATGCCGCAATATGGCTGCCACGCGGCGGCATATACCGATGGGACGGATGAGGCAGATGTGCGCGCCGCAGCAGATGCGGCCATCGCCAAAGGTCCGCTCAAGCTGATTATCGCCGAAACCCCGGCCAATCCGACGGCGGCGATTGTCGATCTGGCGCTGATGGTGCGGATCGCCGACGAGGTGGGCGCGCGGCAGGGCCACCGCCCGCTGGTGGTGGTCGATAACACGCTGCTCGGCCCGTTCGCGCAGCGCCCGATCGAGCTGGGCGTGGATCTGTGCCTGACCTCGCTGACCAAATATTGCGGAGGGCACAGCGATCTGCTGGCGGGCGGGATCACCGGGCGGCGCGATCTGATCGATCAGCTGCGGCTGCTGCGGACGAGCTGGGGCAATCACCTTGATCCCTATACCGCATGGCTGGTGACACGCAGCCTGGAATCGGTTCACGTGCGGACCGAACGAGCGATGGAAAATGCGCGGGGGGTTGCCGAGTTTTTGCGCGATCATCCCAAGGTCGCAGGCGTCACCTATCTCGGTTTCCTTGCCGAGGGGACGCGGCAACGCGCGGTTTATGACCAGCAGTGCCGTGCGGCGGGATCGACCTTTTCGTTCCACCTCCACGGGGGCCAGGCCGAAGCATTCCGGATGCTCGATAAGCTGCGTCTGATGAAAATGGCCGTCAGTCTTGGCGGATCGGAGACGCTGATCTGTCATTCGGCGAGCACCACCCATTATGCCGTCGCCCCCGAACAGCGGCGGGCAGGCGGGATTACCGACGGCACGATCCGGCTTTCGGTCGGGCTCGAACATGTCGATGATTTGATCGCCGATCTGGCGCAGGCGCTGGAGGCCGTGTGATGGACCTTAATTTCACGGGAACCGATGTTTGCGCCATCAATGGTACGCGCAGTGCGGCGGAAGCGCATTATGACGTTGTCGTGATAGGGGCCGGGCCAAGTGGCATTGCCGCCGCGATCGACGCTGCCAAAACCGGTGCATCAGTGCTGCTGGTCGATGAAAACCCGGTTTCGGGCGCGCTGATGGGCAATGACGTCCCGCTCTATTTCGGCGGGCGGATGACAGCGGCGACGCAGAATAGCGACCGGATGCTCGAAGCGATTTTCATGTCGATGCCCGCACTGGAAACGGCCATGGAGGCTGGTGTCGAGCTGCTGCTCGGCACGTCTGCATGGGGCGTTTATCGAAACGGACCGGGCGTCGCGAGCTTGCCCGAACAAGTCGTGGGCCTCGCTGATGCCGAGCGGTCGTGGCTGGTCGGTTTCGACAGACTGGTGCTGGCGACCGGCGCGCGTGACCTTGCGATGGCATTTCCGGGCTGGAACCAGCCGGGCGTGATGGGGGCTGCGGCGCTGCAAATGCTGCTGACGCGCTACGATGCGTTTGCGGGGCGGCGAGTGGTTGTGCTTGGCTCGCATGATCTGGCGCTTGAAACGGCACTGCTGGCGCATGAGCGCGGTATCGACGTCGCCGGGCTGATCGAAGTGCGAGACGCACCGCAGGGCAGTGCCGATCTGATCGCCAGAGTAGAGGAAGCAGGGATAAAAATTCGCTGCGGGCAGACGATCACTGTTGCGCTGGGCGGAATCGATGGCGTCGAAAGTGCCACGCTGTCCAGCGGCGAAGAGATTGCCTGCGACTGCATCTGCGTTGCCATCGGCCTTGTCCCCGCCATCGAGCTGGTCGATGCGATGCACGGCCCGCGCGCCTTGCATGCCACCCGCGGCGGCTACATCCCCGCAGGCGAACCGACTGTGACTGCCATCGGTGATTGCGCCGGGCTGGCCGACACGGGCTTTGACCATATTGCTTATCGGATGGACTGGATGCGGTCGCTCGCCGCCATCAGTGCGCCCGATACCATCATCTGCCAGTGCGAAGAAGTGACTCGTGCTGACCTCATCGGTGTCCAGCC
>JANMNP010000014.1:0-6737 GCA_031374105.1 Novosphingobium sp. | reverse complement strand
CTCTGCTCAAGCCCGATCTGCGCGGCGATTTTCCCGGCCTTTTCAACAAGGATGGGGCAAGCTGGCACTATCTCGATAGCGCCGCCACCGCGCAAAAACCGCAATGCGTTATCGACGCCACGGTCCGCGCGATGGGGGTGGATTACGCCACGGTTCACCGGGGGGTCTATGCCCGTTCGGCCAATATGACCTTGGCCTATGAAGCAGCCCGGCGAAAGGTTGCCAGCTTCATCGGCGGCAAAGAAGATGAGGTGGTTTTCACACGCGGCGCGACTGAATCGATCAACCTCGTGGCCCAAAGTTGGGGAGCGGATAATCTGAAGGCTGGCGACCGGATTTTGCTGTCCACCCTGGAGCATCATTCCAATATCGTCCCGTGGCAATTGTATGCCGTTAGCCGGGGCATCTGCATAGACGTCTGCCCACTGTCTGCCGATGGCCGGATCGATCTGGATGCGGCGGCGGAAATGCTCACCCCGGCGCATAAATTGGTAGCTTTTGCCCATGTTTCCAACGTTCTCGGATCGGTGCTTGATGCCCGCCGCGCTGCAGATCTGGCTCATGGCGTTGGCGCGAAACTGCTGCTCGACGGGTGCCAGGCGATTCCGCGTTTACCGATTGATGTTGCCGCGCTCGACTGTGATTTCTACGTGTTTTCAAGCCATAAGCTGTATGGACCGACCGGGATCGGGGCACTGTGGGCGCGCGCGGAAATCCTGCAGGCGATGCCCCCCTGGCAAGGCGGCGGGGCGATGATCGACCGGGTCAGCTTTGCCGGGACGACCTACGCCCCGCCGCCCCAGCGGTTTGAGGCCGGAACCCCGGCGATCGTTGAGGCGATCGGACTGGCGGCAGCGATTGACTATGTTCAAAGCATTGGAATTGAAGCAATTCATGCCCATGAAACCGCGCTCGTCAGCCAGCTTCGCGATGAATTACGGCACTTGAATGACGTGACATTGTTCGGCCCTGAGGACTCCGCCGGGATTGTCAGTTTTGCGCTGGAGGGGGTGCATCCCCACGACCTTGGCACCATATTGGACGAGGAAAACGTCGCGATCCGCGCCGGACACCACTGCGCGCAGCCGCTGATGGACCACCTTGGCGTCTCTGCCACCGCGCGGGCAAGCTTTGGAATATACAGCGATCAGAGTGATATAGCCGCATTGCTGCGTGGGATAGAACGGACCAAGAGGATCTTCGGGTGATGAATGACGAGAGCCCCAAATTCGTGATCGAGGAAGTGGATGGCGTTGCCGCACCGCCCAGAGCGCGCGTCGAAGATATTGAATCGTCTGGCGAAAAGCTGGACCGGAAGCGCGATTACCTCGAAGGATTCCTGGCTGAAAAGCCGCAGGATGTGACTTCTGGCGAACCGGGCGGTGATATTTATGAAGGCGTGATCGCCGCGCTCAAGGATATTTTCGATCCGGAAATCCCGGTAAACATCTATGATCTAGGGCTTATTTACGGCGTTGACGTAAGCGACGAGGGTGCGGTGATTGTTTCAATGACCTTGACTACGCCGCATTGCCCTGTCGCCGAATCAATGCCCGGAGAGGTTGAACTGCGGGTCAGCGCAGTGCCCGGAGTGCGCGATGCCGAGGTTAATCTGGTGTGGGACCCGCCCTGGGATCCGGCCAAGATGACCGACGAAGCCCGCCTCGAACTGGGGATGCTGTGATGAGCACGACAACCACCCGCCGCCCGCTGCCCGCCGCCGTAGTCCTGACGCCAGCGGCCGAAGTGCGGGTTGCCAAGCTGATGGCGCAGGCCCCTGAAGGCGCAATCGGGGTCAAGCTTTCGACCCCGCGCCGGGGCTGTTCGGGCCTGGCCTATTCGGTCGATTATGTCAGCGAAGCCAATAGCTTCGACGAGAGGATTGAAACCCCGGGCGGCACATTCTTCATCGATGGCGGATCGGTATTATACCTCGTCGGCTCAACCATGGACTGGGTTGAGGATGATTTTGCCGAAGGCTTCACCTTCGCCAACCCCAACGCCAAAGGGGCATGCGGCTGCGGGGAAAGCTTTACGGTGTGAATTCTTCGCCGGTCTCCTCGGCGATGAATACCAGCAGCGCTTTTTCGAGCGGATCAAGCTGATCGTCAGCCTCAAGCTGAGTGTGGAGCCAGCTTGCTTCCTCAACCGTGATTTGGGCCGCTTCCTCAACTTCGGCGTCGATATCGGAATTCGGCCCGCCTAGCGACAGCAGGCTGCCGAAGCCGGAGCCAACATCGGCGCGGGCCATATTGCCGAGAAATCCGCCAATTCCTGCGCCCGAGCTGTTCATGAAAGTCTCAAGCTCAACCGCGCGATCATGCGACAGTGGCTCGTTTCCGCCAAAACCCATCAGGAAATTGGCAACACCCTGGACGAACAGCAATTCCCACTCGGCGGCATTATCGCCTTCAATGCTGGCATCCTTGATCCGGAACAGCATTTCGGCTTCAGCCTTGCTGACCGCAGCGAGGCGATCACCTGCGGCGGCAAAGATCATCCGGCGCAGCAACGCGCATTCCGCCGAATTTATGCAGCCAGGCAGCAGCCCGCTCCCCTTGCGGGTTGCCCCAGAACCATTGAGCACTGCCTGCTCGATCTGATCGAGCGCATAGCTGCGCATTTCGAGCGGAACGCTGACTGCCTTCTCCATGATCCGGACCACCAGCTCAAGCTCGGCCATGGATTCAAGGCGGCCGTCGCGATCGATCTGAGCGGCCAGCCAATCGGCCTTGGCTTCATCGACATAACCGCATGGATCGCCGCCGTTGACGACAAATTCGGTCAAGGCTTCGACGAAGAAATCCGTCCATTCGGCGGTGACATCGGTCAGATGATTGTTGGCAGCAAAGAGCGATTCGGCTTCGGACAACTCCATCTCACCATTGGACCAGCCTTCGCGGCGCAGTCCGAGAATTTCGTCGGCAGAAATCGTGCCGTCAGCCATAGCGCGCTCGGCAAGGTCACGGAAATGCATGCTCATCGCTATAAAGCCCTCTTAATCTATCGAGGGATTATCGCTGGATATCCTTAAATACGGGTTACCTTGTCCTTCTACTGAGTTCTACTTCTGGCGAAGCGCGCTGACGCAGGCCGCCCGGTCCACGTCGCGGCCATCGCTGCGGCGGGCATCGAGATAGGTTGCCTGGGGTTCACGGTCCTTGGCGCTTGGGTAGAGGTAGATGTCCAACACACAGGCAGTGCCGCTAAACTGCAGCTTGCGGGCATCGCCTTCCCAGACTTCGAGCCGCGCTGTCCCGAATTGCCGGATCAGATCAGCTGAAGTTGCGCCCATCACCCCTTCAAGCCCAGGCAGGACCAGCACCTTCGCGGCGGGCGGCGGACGATGGGCTGGCTGACGCACCACAACCCGCGGCGCTGTGAGTGGCGGCTTGGCGGCAGCGCTTTGCACCTTGCCCTTACCACTGGTGGAACTGCCGCATGCCGCCAGCAGTGTAACCAGGGTCAGAGCAATCATCGATTTAGGCAACATGGCGAGGCGGATCCTTGCGGTGAATAAGATGGGTGGCTGCGGCCGCGCCCAGAAAGGGCGCGAGGAAGTTGACAAAGGGGATCGCCAGCAAAGCTGTTACAACTCCGCCCAGAATGAGCCGCTCTGCCTTTCGCAAGGGTGCGGGCGACTGGCGCGATGCGCGGTGGCGCAGCCAGACCAAGTCCATCAGTTCCCGCCCCAGCAGCACTGAATTGACCAGCCAGAAAACCAATGGTGCGCCGATTCCGGTAACCAAAAGCAGCAATGCCAGCGGCGCGGCAAGCAAATTGAATATTACCGCCCGGCCCGCTCCGGCAAGGCTGGCGGACAGTTCCTCGTGCAAGCCAAGCCGCCGGGCACTGGCTGCGGCGTTTGGATAATGCCGCGCTTCTACCGCCAGCACCACCTCATCGGCGAACAGTTGCAGCACCGCCAGCGCGACGATCCGCCACAGTAGCAAGCCCGCCGCCAGCACGCCGATTGCAGCCAGCAACCCGCGCAGTCCTGCGCTATCGTCGGCAATGCTATTGTCGAACCCGGTCTGGGCCAATACCCAATCGGCCAGCCACCAGCTGGCCGACGCCAGTAATGCGAACGCCAGCAATGTAGCGCATATGCTCTTGACCAGAATGCGCAGCACGCGCGGATCGGCCAGCTGACCAAGGGCTAGGGCAAAGGCTGAAAGCATCGCGCTCACGAATCGCGCGGACGAGCCGTGAAGTCAACTCGGCTGCACTTGCCCTGCGACGGGCAGACAGCTAGGCGCGCCCGCTGTAACCGAGCGAAAGCCAAGGAGTCTTCATGTCAGAGCCAAGGATCGATGTTATCGCCATCGGCAATGCCATCGTCGACGTTATGGCTCCCTGTGAGGAAGCGCTGATCGAGCAGCTTGGCCTGGTGCGCGGCGGCATGACGCTGGTTAACAGCGATCAGGCGCATACGCTTTATCAGGCGATGGGCCCGGCGCGCGAGATTTCGGGCGGTTCGGCAGCAAACACACTGGCGGGACTGGCCGCACTAGGCGCGCGCTGTGCCTTTATTGGTCAGGTCGCAGACGATCAGCTGGGCGAGGTTTTTGCCCATGATATTCGGGCTGGCGGGATCAGCTTTGCCACCCCGGCCCGCAGCGGCCATCCGCCGACCGCGCGCTGCCTGATTTTCGTCACCCCCGATGGACAGCGGACAATGAACACTTTCCTCGGTGCCT
Organism: Novosphingobium sp.; assembly: GCA_031374105.1. Lineage (GTDB taxonomy): Bacteria > Pseudomonadota > Alphaproteobacteria > Sphingomonadales > Sphingomonadaceae > Novosphingobium. The sequence continues at coordinate 2,037 of JANMNP010000014.1, read as the reverse complement.
CGCAGTATCTGCCCGCCGCCGCGCTGGACGAGGCGGCGATTGCGGACGCGAAAATCCTCTATCTCGAGGGCTATCTGTGGGACCCGGAAGAGCCGCGCGCGGCGATGCGCCGGGCGATTGCCGCTGCTAAAGGTGCGGGCCGCAAGGTCGCCTTCACGCTTTCCGATGCCTTCGTCATCAGCCGCCACGGCGATGATTTCCGCAAGCTGATCGATGCAGGTGAGATCGACATCTTGTTTGCCAATGATGTCGAGCTGGCCGCACTTACCGAGATCGATGATTTCGATGCCGGAATTGCGGCGCTATCCCCCAAAGTGCCGCTGCTGGTGGTGACGCGCGGCGCAGCTGGCGCAATTGCGATGTATCAGGGCGCGCGCAGCGAGGTGGCTGCGCAGCCAATTGCCAAGGTGATCGATACCACCGGCGCAGGCGATCTGTTTGCGGCGGGTTTTCTTGCGGGCCACGTTCAAGGCCGGAAAGTCGAGGATTGCCTGACCATGGGCGCGATAGCGGCGGCAGAGATTATCTCACATTATGGCGCGCGGCCCGAGGCGGATCTTGGCGAGCTGATTGCGGCTCGGCTGGGTTAGGCGTCTCGCGCTAACTCGCGCGTAACTTCTTTCTGGCCAATATCCCTGCGGCAAAAGCCTTCTGCGAAATCTATTGCGTCCACCCCGGCGTAGGCTCGGGCCTGCGCCTCGCGAACGCTGGCTCCTTGTGCGGTGACATTGAGGACGCGGCCACCGCTGGCGGTCAGGGTGCCATCCAATCCCAGTGCGGTCCCAGCGTGAAAAACTCGCGCGCCCGTTGCCTCTGCCGCTGGAATGCCTTCAATCCGTCCGCCCTTTCTCGGCGTATCGGGATAGCCCATTGCCGCCATCACTACGGTGAGCGCGGTGTCATCGGAAAAGCGTGGTGGCTCGATCCCGCCAAGGCGGTTTTCGGCGCAGGCCAGCAGCAGCTCGCCCAGATCGCCCTCATAGCGCAGCATCAGCACCTGGCATTCGGGATCGCCGAAGCGGCAGTTGTATTCGATCAGCTGCGGCCCGCTGCGGGTCAGCATCAGTCCGGCAAAAAGCACGCCCGAATAGGCCATGCCTTCATCCGCCATGGCCCGGACTGTGGGGGCGATGATCCTTGTCATCACCTCGCCCTCCAGTTCAGGTGTCAGCACCCGCGCCGGGCTGTAGGCACCCATCCCGCCGGTATTGGGCCCGGTATCGCCCTCGCCGACGCGCTTGTGATCCTGTGCCGAGCCGAACGGAATGATCGTGCTGCCATCGGTAATCGCAAAGAAGCTGGCTTCCTCGCCGTCGAGGAATTCCTCGATCACGGCCTCTGCACCAGCTTCACCAAAGCGCCCGGTGAAAATATCGCGGATCGCGGCTTCGGCCTCAGCGCGGGTCATGGCGACGGTCACGCCCTTGCCTGCCGCGAGGCCATCGGCCTTGATCACCACGGGAATGGTGAAGCCATCCAGCGCTGCCAGCCCAGCTGCCTCGCCGTTCAAGCGAACATAGGAACCGGTAGGGATGTGAGCGCGGGCACAGAGGTCCTTGGTGAAACCCTTGCTGCCTTCTAGTTGCGCCGCCGCCTTGCTCGGGCCGAAAGTGGCGAATCCCGCCCCGCGCAAGCTATCGGCCAAGCCATCAACCAGCGGCGCTTCAGGGCCGATGACGACCAGGCCGATCCGCATCGACTCGCAAAAGCGGACCACTGCGGCGTGGTTGGTGAGGTCGAGCGTGACCAGCTCGGCATGATCGGCCACGCCGGGATTGCCGGGTGCGGCATAGATGTAGAGGCCGTTGGCCGGGTGGGTGACCTTGGAAAGCTCCGCCGGCCAGCGGGTGCCGGTGCCGGTGAAGCTGATCTCGACCTCGTCCCCGGCGGTTTTACCTTCGGCGGCGACAACGAGGGCGTTGAAGGCGCGTCCGAGGGCTTCCTCGCCGGCTTTGGGATCACTGATGATGATGATGGCTGTTTTCATGATGTTGGTTGGTTTGGTTTCGGGATCGGTCCCGGTTTGCGAGTGCATGA
>JANMNP010000001.1:0-6721 GCA_031374105.1 Novosphingobium sp. | reverse complement strand
GACTTCCACCGCGATAATCTTGCCGGGCATGGGGGAAAGGATGGTTCCGGAGGCGGCGGTGCCCACCCCTGCGAAACTCTTGCGAAACGCGGAGGCAACAAAGGCAGATCCATCTTCAAATAGAATAATGTCGCTTCCATTTCGGGCCATTCCGGTGATACCGGGCCATGGTCCATCGATCGAAGCTCGATTAAACTCGACTTCGATGTTGGCCCCGTTGATGACTAAGGGGACTGTCCGGCGCGGGGGACGGTTGAGCCGGAAGCCTAGCTGGCCTTCAGGATAGACCAGATCGAAAACACCATCGTCATTGGCGGGCTGGGCTGCGTCGCGCAAAAGCTGATAGGCCGCGACCTGCCGCAGCATTTCACTGGGAGCAGGAGAATCGGTCAGGGCATCGATATTTTCGCCGATGAAATTGGTCGATACTGCGCCCGCAATGAACTCCTCATGTTTGCACAGGCGCTGAAGAAAGGCGGCATTGGTGCGCACCGGGTGGCACATTACCTGGCGGCAATCTTCGGCCAGCGCTGCCAGAGCATCGATACGGCTTGGCCCCGAGGTAACAAGCTTGGCTATCAACGGATCGTAATGCGTGGATATGGTATCGCCTTCGGCAACCCCGGTTTCGACGCGGCCAGTCGAACGTAGCATTAGCGTGTCCAGCGGGCCGGTGCTCGGCAAAAACCCCTTGGCCGGGTCTTCCGCATAGAGCCGCGCTTCCATTGCCCAGCCGTTGATCGCCAGCTCATCCTGCCGCTTGGGCAGCGGCTCGCCGCTGGCCACGCGGAGTTGCCATTCGACCAGATCGACCCCGGTGATCTCCTCTGTCACCGGGTGTTCCACTTGCAACCGCGTGTTCATTTCCATGAACCAGATGCGGTCTGCGCGCAGGCCGTCGCTGGCATCGGCGATGAATTCTATCGTGCCTGCGCCGACATAATTGACCGCTTTTGCTGCACGAATTGCTGCGCAGCATAATTGCTCGCGGGTTGCAGCATCCATGCCGGGCGCGGGGGCTTCCTCGATCACCTTCTGGTGCCGCCGCTGGAGCGAGCAATCGCGTTCGAACAGATGGACGATGTTGCCGTGGGTGTCGCCAAACACCTGCACTTCGATGTGGCGCGGGCGCTGGATGTATTTCTCAAGCAGCACATGGGCATTGCCGAACGAGGATGTTGCCTCGCGCTGGCATGAGGCGAGGCTATCTGCGAAATCTTCCGCCGCCTCAACCAGCCGCATTCCCTTGCCGCCGCCGCCCGCCACCGCCTTGATCAGCACCGGATAGCCAATCTTGGCCGCTTCCTTGGCAAGGTTGGTGGGATCCTGATCCTCACCCAGATAGCCCGGCGTGACGGGAACGCCCGCAGCTGCCATAAGCTTCTTGGCTGCGTCCTTCAGCCCCATCGCAGTGATGCTGGCAGGGGCTGGGCCAACCCAGATCAGACCTGCATCAATCACGGCTTGCGCAAATTCCGCATTCTCGGACAGGAACCCATAGCCGGGGTGGATCGCCTCTGCTCCGCTGGCCCTGGCAGCGGCGATGATCTTTGCGCCAACCAGATAGCTCTCACGGGCTGGGCTGGGCCCGATGTGTATTGCTTCGTCAGCTTGGCGCACATGCAACGCCTCTGCATCGGCATCGGAATAGACCGCGACGGTGCGGATCCCCATGGCGCGTGCGGTGCGGATAATCCGGCAGGCAATTTCGCCGCGATTGGCGATGAGCAGGGAGGTGATCATGGACATGGGCTAGTCCGCATGGACCAATCACGCAAGTTCGCCCTACCCCCTTGCGCTTGGCCCGGACCGACATTAGAGCGACCCGCAATCGCAAGGCGCATATCCTACAGGGCATTTTCGATGGCAGATAATTTCAATACCATTGCCGGCTGGACGCTGTTTTCCGGCATTGTCGCGCTTGGCCTTTCGAGCGTTAGCGGCATCTATTACGGTGCTGACAAGGTCCATCGCCCGCACAAGATGGGCTATGAGATCGAGGGCGTGGTATCGAGCGAGGGTGGCGCTGTGGCTGCCGTGCCGCTGGAAACGCTGCTCGCTGCCGCCGATCCGGTCAAGGGTGAGGCAACATTCAAGAAATGCATCGCGTGCCACACGATCAATTCGGGCGGGGCCAATGGCATCGGGCCAAACCTGTATGGCATCGTCGGCAAGCCTGTGGGCAAGCATGCAGCCGGTTTCGCTTATTCGCCCGATCTTTCTGGCCATGGCGGCAATTGGGATTTTGCCAATCTCAGTGACTGGCTCGCCTCGCCCAAGAAGTTTGCGTCCGGCACCAAGATGAGCTTTGCTGGCCTTGGCAATGCAGAAGAACGCGCAAACCTGATCGTCTACTTGAACGCTCAAGGTTCAAATGTACCGCTGCCGGCAGCTCCGGCTGCTGCACCGGCCGATGCAGCAGCTGTGCCTGCTGCGGCATCTGCAGAAGCGCCCAAGCACTAAGCTCACCAATCCTGTGTAGTCAGGTGCTGCCCTTGAAGCCCTGCGCGATCACATACCATTCGGATGAATCCTTGCGGCTTGCAGGGGGTTTGGCGTGTTTGACACTGGTGAAATGACGCTTGAGCAAGCCCAGCAGCTCGGTATCGGTGCCGCCCGCCAGAACCTTGGCTACAAAGGCTCCGCCCGGTGCCAGCGCGGTGATGGCAAAATCCACAGCCGTTTCAACCAGCCCCATGGTTCGCAGATGATCGGTCTGCTTATGGCCAACAGTGTTTGCGGCCATATCTGACAGGATCAGATCGGGTGCGCCTTCCAGCGCCTCTGCCAGCACCGCCGGGGCTTCGTCGGCCATGAAGTCCATCTGAAAGATCGTCACCCCCTCAATCGGATCGGTGGGGAGGAGGTCGATACCAACGACCAGCGCGCCAGGCCGCTTTTGGCGCACAACCTGGCTCCATCCACCTGGCGCGATGCCCAGATCGAGTATGCGTGTGGCATTGCGCAGCAGGCTGAATTTCTCGTCCAGCTCGATCAGCTTATAGGCCGCGCGGCTGCGATAGCCCTCTGCCCGGGCCTTTTTCACATAGGGGTCATTCAATTGTCGGGTCAGCCAGCGTGACGAGCTGGCAGTGCGATTTTTGGCAGTCTTCAGCCGTTCGGGATCCTTGCCAGAGCGGCTCATGTTCTTCCTCGCTTCGAATCTCGCAATGCCGCGCGACTGCGTTCGGCATCCATGCCAGCGGCCATCAGCCCGCGCAGAATCCCTTCGCGGATACCGCGATCAGCAACGCCCAGCCGGTCAGCTGGCCACAGATCGAGGATTGTTTCCAGGATCGCACAGCCCGCTACCACCAGATCGCTGCGTTCGCGGCCGATGCAGGGCAAAGCCCGGCGCTGATCGGGGGTCATGGCGGAAAGCCGCTCGCTGATGTCGCGCATGGATGCGGCTGGTACGATCAGGCCGTCGACCGCCCGGCGATCATATTGCAGCAGGTCCAGATGCAGACTGGCAAGCGTCGTCACGGTGCCGCTGGTTCCCAGCAGGCGGAGCGTGTGGGCTGGAGCGGAGCTGCGTTTTGGCCCGATTCGCGCCGCAAAATCGGCAAAGCTGTTGCGCACCAGATCGCGCATCCGGGCATATCGGGCGGCGCGCGTGGCTGCATCGCCATCGGGGTCATGCCCTTCGCTGGCGCAGGTTTCGGTAAGCGAGACGACGCCCCATGGCACGCTCTGCCAATCGCGGATCTGGGGGATGGTGCCGCCGCTGTTTTCGACCAGCACCAGCTCGGTCGATCCGCCGCCAATGTCAAAGATCATCGCCGGGCCATCGCCCTGCTCCAGCAGGATATGGCAACCCAGCACGGCGAGACGCGCTTCTTCCTGAGCGCTGATGATATCGAGCACGATCCCCGTATCGCGGCGCACCTTTTCGATAAATTCCGGGCCGTTTTCCGCGCGGCGGCAGGCCTCCGTGGCAACTGAACGGGCCAGATGGACATTGCGCCGCTTCAGCTTGTCGGCGCAGACATGCAGCGCGCCTAACGTGCGGTCCATCGCTTCCTGGCTAAGCTGCCCGGATTGGGCCAGCCCTTCACCCAGCCGCACGACCCGGCTGAACGCATCGATCACCAGAAAGCTATCGCCCGATGGCCGTGCGATCAGCAGACGGCAGTTGTTGGTGCCAAGGTCAATCGCGGCATAGGCCTGGCGGTGAAACGGCGCGGCATGATTGAACGAGGCTGGACGCCATTCGCTGCCCCCGCGTTCACGCTGGGGCCACGGGTCCGTTCGGACGCCGGGCTGACGCTCAGATTCAGAAGCAGCTGGGATGGCTGGTGCGCGGGTATCACCACGCTGATCTTGCCGTTGTTCGTCCCCGCTTGCCGCCTCATCGCGCGCTGCCGGCGGAATATCTTCCGCCATAATCACATCACTCATTATCATTTTCCCACCGAAAGCGGTGAGTACCTGCCTACGGTCGTAGCCATAGAGCGCCCCCGGGGCAAGTGCTGCCGCTTGACGGGGAGCAGGCCCTTGCCTAGACGCTCGCGCCTATTGCCCCGTCGTCTAATGGTAAGACACCGGTTTCTGATACCGTTTATCGAGGTTCGAGTCCTCGCGGGGCATCCAGCTTTACCCTCCCGCTTTGACAGCCAGCCCGCGACAGGGGATGAAGGCGCATGACTGACGAACCCGAAAAAAGACTCACCCGCCGCCGGTTCTACAAGGCCGATCAAGAAGCATCCTTTGTTGAATCGCACGGCCACACCACGCCGCAGCAGCGCGATCCGGCCTATCGGCTGGCCTATCGCGACACCGATTTCCTGCTGCGCGATGAACTGCGCCCGGTGCGGTTCCAGCTCGAACTGCTCAAAACCGACATGCTGCTGGAGGAAGCCGGGATCGGATCGACGCTGGTCTGTTATGGATCGGCGCGGATCCCCTCGCCCGAGATGGCCGAGGCGGCGCGGGATAGTGCCACCACGCCCGAGCGGCAGGCAGTGGTCGAGCGGTTGATTGCCAACTCAAAGTATTATGATGAGGCCCGCAATCTGGCGCGGATCGCAAGCGGCTGCGGTATTGTCGAAAAGGGCATGCGCCAGTTCGTGGTCTGCTCGGGCGGGGGGCCGTCGATCATGGAGGCGGCCAATCGGGGGGCGGATGATGTTGGGGCTGAATCGGTCGGGCTCAACATCGTGCTCCCGCATGAGCAGGCGCCCAACAGCTATGTCACCCCGCATCTCTCGTTCCAGTTCCACTATTTCGCGTTGCGCAAGATGCATTTTTTGCTGCGCGCGCGCGCCGTAGCGGTGTTTCCCGGCGGGTTCGGCACGCTGGATGAATTCATGGAGCTGCTGACCCTGATCCAGACCGGCAAGATGAAGCCGATCCCGATCCTGCTGTTCGGCAAGGCGTTCTGGAGCCGGGTGATCAATTTTGAGGCGATGGCCGAAGAGGGCGTGATCAATCACGAGGATCTGGCGCTGTTCCACTGGGTCGAGACGGCGGATGAAGCCTGGGCCGAAGTGGTGAAGTTCTACGATCTGTAAGGGGTGAGGTTCAGGCTTAGATGGCGTGCGTGAAATCTGAATCGATATTTTCCTCTCCCCACCGGGGAGAGGTAGTGCAGCTTGCCGCTTCAGCGACTAGCGAAGCTGGGTGTGGGGGAGCTCACCTCGCGAGCGCATAACCCCCACTCCGACTACGGCTAGGCAGCGAGCTGCCAAGCCTGCGTATCCTCTCCCCACCGGGGAGAGGGGCGAATGGAGCAGATTAACGGCTCGCCACTCGCAATGACGAGCGGTTCATGGCGATGTTAACCTCGCGCCAGTGCGTGCCCCATCGGGCCGTGTCCTGCGCCAAAGCCCGGAGCGGCGCGCAAGGCTGAGCGAACGAACAGCCGCGCCCGGTCCACCGCTTCGGCAAGCGGCAGCCCTTTGCCAAGGAACGTGGCTATCGCGCTCGACAGGGTGCAGCCGGTGCCGTGGGTGTGGGGCGTGTCGATGCGCGAGCCTTCATATTTCAAGGTATGACCATCTGGAGCGACCAGCAGGTCGATGATGGTGTGGCCTTGGGAATGGCCGCCCTTGGCCAGTACATGAAAGCCATGGCGCTGCGCCAGGGTGAGCGCGGCGTCGCGCATTTCGTCAATGGAAGTGGGTTCACTATCGGACAAAGTCGCCAGTTCCGGCAGATTTGGGGTGAGCAATGTTGCCAGCGGAAACAGGCGGGCAACCATCGCTTCGATCATCGCCATGTCTGCCAGCAGCGCTCCTGAAGTCGATACCAGCACCGGGTCAAGCACGATCGGGAAGCGTTCAAGCCCCGGCGGCAGGTCCTTGCGGCTGTGGCCCAGCGCTGAACGTGCGGATATTTCGGGCGCGGCGACCAGTCCGCCCGCAACACAGCGCGCGATTTCCCCGCCGCCGAGCATTCCTATCTTGATCGCATCAACACCGATATCCTCGATGCAAGACGCCATCTGTTCAAGCACCAGATCGCCGGGAAGAAGTTGAATCTCCTGAACCCCCAGCGAGTTCTGTGCAGTCACCGCGGTTATCGCACTCATTGCATAGCCGCCGAGCATCGTAATGGTCTTGATATCCGCCTGAATCCCCGCACCGCCGGAACTGTCCGATCCAGCGATGGAGAGGATGCGGGGGAAGTCGTTCAGCATCCAGACCTGCCGTGGCGGGGGGGGGGGGGGGAAGCAACCCACTGTAGGGGGCGGGGGTTAAGTGAGGGGAAAGGGGGGGGG
>JANMNP010000085.1:0-32340 GCA_031374105.1 Novosphingobium sp. | reverse complement strand
AGCGCGAGCTCAAGATTGGCGTCATCCATCACGAGTTGTGCGTTCTTTCCACCAAGTTCGAGCGATACACGTTTAAGTGTCTTCGAAGCAACTTCGGAAATCTTGATTCCCACTCACGTTGAGCCTGTGAAACTTATGAGGTCTACATCAGGGTGACTGACAATGGCCATGCCCACATCACTACCGCCACCATGGACGATATTCACGACACCTTCCGGCACACCCGATTCAAGGAGAATTTCCACCAATGATGTTGCCGTGGCGGGTGTGTCTGAGTGATCAACCAGTCACCGCGCGGCGATCCTCTGCGGATTTCCAGCAGGGTCAATCCCAGAACCACTAGCGCCCCGGGCAATAATGAATGCAGCAATGCCATTGCACCGGATTAGGCAGCAATGGTTAACCGAGTTTTACACGCGAACGACGTTCAGAAAAATAGCTTTAAACATGAACGGAAACTGACAAGTCAATTCAGCCTCGCTCCACGCTCGATTCGGTATCTCATCCTCAACGCCGGGCTATTCCGCCGGGCTGACTTGAAGGATAGATGCCATGAAGACCATTTCCAAAGCTCTGGCCAAGGGCGCAATCGCTACCGTCGCGGCTGGCGCGATGGCGGTTTCTTCGGCTACCCCCGCTTTTGCCGAACATCGCGATCGCGGAGGTGTCAGTGCCGGTGATGTTATCGCTGGTGCGCTAGTGATTGGCGGCATTGCCGCGATTGCTTCAGCCGCAAGCAATGGCAACCGTGATCGCGGTTATGATAATCGTGACTATGATAATCGCGACGGCAGCTATCGCTATGATCGGGCCGGATACGGCAATTATGGCAACAACGATGGTTATGGCCGTTATGACCGCGATGATTACAATCGTGGGAATTCGCGCCGGGCGATCGAGCAGTGTGTTCGCACCGCCGAACGTCAGGCCAGCCGCTACAGCTATGGCCGGGCCGATGTGACTGATGTCCGCGACATTCGTGAAACTCGTTATGGCTTTGAGGTGCGCGGTCGCATTGCGGTCAACGCGTCCGGCCGTGACTGGCGCCGCGGCGACCGGGATCATGGTCAGGGCTGGGGCGGCGACTATCGCGGCTGGAACAGCTCGATGCGCGGCTATGACAGCGGATCGTTCAGCTGCAAGTTCGAGCGTGGCCGGATCGTCGATCTCGACTTTAACGGCATCCGCGGCCTGTAAGACGAAGCGTGGCTAAATGACGACGGGCGGTTCAGGCAAGAGAAAGCCTGAGCCGCCTAGTCGGATTTCATACTGGGGTGCAGGGGTCTCTGCCTGCAACGCCATCGGAAGGAACGGATATAATGACTCGCAAATTTTCGGGCACCGCTGCCGCTCTCTCTATCGCAGCGGCTCTGTCGATGGTTGCAACTCCTGCTTTGGCGCGTGATCGCCATTGGGGGGGCGGCTGGGGCCGACACAATGATCGGATCGACGCGGGCGACATATTCGCCGGGGTGCTGATCATTGGTGGGATTGCCGCAATCGCCAGCGCGGCGAGCAGCAGCAGCAAGGCTAAGCGTGAGCGTGAACGTGCGCGCGATTATCAGTATCCGGATCAGTCCTATCCCCAGCAGTCATACCCCCAGCAGCCATACCCACAACGCGACAGCTCAGCTGGCTATGGTAATGACACGCGCCCCAACTATAATGAACCGGGCCGGACGTCGCGGATGGAATCGCGCGGCCTTGATAGTGCAGTCGATCGCTGCGCCAGCGAAATTGAACGCGGTGATCGCCAGATCGACGTGATCGATTCGGTAGGACGCGAAGGCGATGGCTGGCGCGTTTCCGGCAAGATTACCAATGGCGGCAACTTTTCCTGCACCGTCGATCGTGATGGCCGGGTAAGCAACGCCAATCTGGACGGCCGCGCCCTCTGAACCCTATCAGTCAATCAGGCCTGGTGTCTGCCCGCCCATAGGCGGGCAGCGCCAGGCCGAATTGTATCGCTGTGCCGCGCAAGGCAAAGCCCGCCAGCGCCGCCGCCGGCCAGACCAGGGCATTGGGCAGTTCCAGCAAATTGCCAGCGGCGCAGAGCGCCGATGACAGTGCGGCGACCGTCACATACAGCTCGGGCCGCATCAGGATCGAGGGGCGCGCTGCCAAAACGTCACGGATAATCCCGCCGACACAGCCAGTGATGATCCCCATCAGGATCGCCGGGACCGGCGCGACGCCATAATTGAGCGCCTTGGCCGTCCCCAGAACCGAGTAAGCCGCTAGCCCCGCCGCATCGGCCCATTCCAGAAACCGGCCTTCCCACCAGCGCTGCGGGGTTAGCCATGTCACCAGAGCGACCCCAAGGCAGACCGGGGCGACCCACGGATCGCGGACCCAGAACACCGGAGCGCCGATCAGCAGATCGCGCACTGATCCGCCGCCCACCCCGGTAATCAGCGCGAAAAAGCTCATCGTCACGAAGGTCTGTTTAAGCCGCGCCGCGAGCAAGGCCCCGGTCAGCGCGAATACGGCAACCCCCAGCAGATCGAGGATTGCGGGCAGCGCAGGAGCCACGCCGGGGGTCATCCTCTCGCCTTCCGCCGCCGGAATAGCAGGGTGGAACCGAACAATGTGGAGACCAGCGCCAGTCCGCCAAACAACCACAGGAACGGGTTGCTGGTATCCTCGCGGGTTTGCAGATCCATGATGTGGATGCCCCACATCAGATCATAGGCGCGCCAGAACCGGGTGCGGAGGGCCAGGACCTCGCCGCTGTCAGCATCGACGTAAATGCGCGTGCCATCGGCGAAAGTCGCCTGCCACGAAGGGCGTGCGCGACGCAGATCCATGGGCGCGGCTTCGGCGGTAAAGCGCCGCATCGTGACAAGTGGTGCTTTCCCAGCAAAGGCAGCTACGGCAATCAACTGCGCCTCAGCTTCATTCACATCGCCTAGCGGCACTCCGTTAAGTGCGGCGTAGCGGCGCGGCACTTTGTCTGTCCCGGTGACTATCCAGATTGGACCTCTGGCTTGGGAAACCAACGCTAATTTTGCAACAGAGCCAGACAAGCGCGGTAAGATCAGGGTAGCGCCGTCAATCGGCTTCACTTCTGTCCGCAAGTGCTCGCCGCGCACTTCCTCGATCGGGATTGCAGACATGAACAGACCAGATGCGAGCCACAGCAGGATCGGCACAGCGACTGCCCAGCCCAACCAGATATGCCAGCGGGCGAATTTCTGCATCGTGATTCGACCGGCCATCAGATGTGGATCGGCTTACCCAGTACCGCCATCGCCGCTTCCTTGATCGCTTCGCTGTGCGTTGGGTGGGCGTGGCAGGTATAGGCGATGTCCTCTGACGTCGCGCCGAATTCCATCGCTTGCGCGGCCTGGGCGATCATTGTTCCGGCAAGGGACGCGACGATCCACACCCCCAGCACGCGGTCGGTCTCGGCATCGGCGATGATCTTGACGAAGCCATCGGTGTCGCGGTTGGTCTTGGCGCGGCTGTTGGCCATCATCGGGAACTTGCCGACTTTAACCGCGCCGCGCGCCTTGGCGTCTGCTTCGGTCAGGCCAACACCTGCAAATTCTGGCATGGTGTAGACCACGCCGGGGATCACCGCGTGGTTCACAATTCCGGTCAGGCCAGCGATGTTTTCGGCAACTGCAATACCCTCGTCCTCGGCCTTATGGGCCAGCATCGGTCCGGGGATGACATCGCCGATTGCCCAGACGCCATCGACCGAAGTGCGAAAATCCGGGGCAGTGTCGATCTGGCCGCGCTTGTTCAGTTCGAGCCCGATTTTGTCGAGGCCAAGACCTTCGACATTCGGACGCCGACCGATGGCGACCAGCACGCAATCGGCTTCCAGTGTTTCGGCAGTGCCCCCTGCGGAAGGCTCCAGCGTCAGCGTGGCGGTCTTGCCTTTCACGGCGGCTCCGGTCACCTTGGTCGAAAGTCGCAGTTCCATGCCCTGCTTCCTGAACAGCTTGGCCGCTTCCTTGCGGACATCGTCATCCATCCCGGGAAGCAACTGGTCGAGGAACTCTACCACCGTAACCTTGGCGCCAAGCCGCCGCCAGACCGAGCCAAGTTCCAGCCCGATCACCCCGCCGCCGATCACGACCATATGCTGCGGCACCTTGGTCAGCGCCAGCCCGCCGGTGGAATCGACGATCACGCCCTTGTTGTTATCGACCTCAACGCCCGGCAGCGGAGTGACCGACGAGCCTGTGGCGATGACGATGTTTTTGGCGGTGTAATCCTTGCCCGCGATCTGAACGGTGTGCGCATCCGTGAAGCTGGCGAAGCCCTTGATCCAGTCGACCTTGTTCTTCTTGAACAGGAAGGCGATCCCGCCGGTCAGTTCCTTGACTGCGAGCGATTTTTCACCCTGCAGCGCGGGCAGATCAAGCTCTACCTTGCCCAGCTTGACCCCGAACTTAGCCAGCGCGCCCGAATGGGCTTCCTCGAACAGTTCCGAGCCGTGGAGCAACGCCTTGGAGGGGATGCAGCCGACATTGAGGCAGGTCCCGCCCAGCGTCTCGCGGCCCTCGACACAGGCGGTCTTGAGGCCAAGCTGCGCCGCGCGGATCGCCGCGACATAGCCGCCGGGGCCGGAGCCGATGATCAGGACGTCGTAATCGTATTCAGCCATATTGGCCTCCATAGCGCGTGGCCTTCGACAAGCTCAGGCTGAGCGGGGTTTGGGTCTCAGGACATATAACATAGTTCCGCTCATGCTGAGCTTGTCGAAGCACGCGCGCAACACTCGCCTCACAAATCGATCAGCAACCGGGTTGGATCCTCAATCGCTTCCTTGATGATCTTGAGCGCGGTCACCGCTTCGCGGCCGTCGATCAGGCGGTGGTCATAGCTGAGCGCAATATACATCATCGGGCGGATCACGATCTGGCCATCGCGCACAACCGCGCGGTCTTCGATCCGGTGGAGGCCCAGCACGGCCGATTGCGGCGGGTTGATGATCGGGGTGGACATCAAAGATCCGAACACGCCGCCGTTGGAGATGGTGAAGGTGCCGCCCTTCATGTCTTCCATCGTCATGGTGCCGTCCTTTGCGCGTCTGCCGAACTCACCGATGGCCTTCTCGATTCCGGCGAAAGAAAGGTCCTGACAGTCCCGCACCACGGGCACAACGAGCCCGTTGGGGGCCGAGACGGCGACCGAAATATCGACATAGGGGTGGTAGACGATCTCGTCTCCCTCGATCCGCGCGTTGACGCTGGGCACGTCTTTAAGTGCAAGGCACGCTGCCTTGGCGAAAAAGCCCATGAAGCCGAGGCGGACGCCGTGCTTCTTTTCGAACAGTTCCTTGTAGCGATCGCGGGCAGCGATCACGGCAGACATATCGACATCGTTGAATGTGGTCAGCAGCGCAGCGGTGTCCTGCGCTTCCTTTAGGCGGCGCGCGACTGTCTGGCGCAGCCGGGGCATCTTGACCCGTTCCTCGCGGCGGTCACCGGTCATAGCGGGAACTTCAGCAGCCTGAACGATGGGGGCTGCGGGCGCTGCGCTTTTGGCCTGGGCGGCCGCGACGACATCCTCCTTGGTCAGGCGGCCGTCCTTGCCGGAGCCTTTGATCCCTGCCGGATCGATCCCGTGCTCCAGTACCGCCCGGCGCACCGAAGGGGAAAGCGCGGCGGGGTCCGCTGCGTCGGCTTGGGCGGTCGGAGCAGGAGCAGATGCTGCGGCTGGCGCTGCAACTGGGGCTGCGCTACCCGCTTCGATCGTTGCGATCACTGCACCAACCGCAACATTGTCACCCACCTTGGCAAGCTGCTGACCCATCACGCCAGCAATCGTGGCGGTCACTTCGACCGCCACCTTGTCAGTCTCAAGACTGGCGATGGGGTCATCGACCGCCACCGCTTCGCCGGGCTGCTTGAGCCATTCACCAATGGTGGCCTCGGAGACGGACTCGCCGAGCGTGGGGACTTTGACTTCGCTGGACATGGATGTTTCCTCAGGCCTTCTTGCGGCGTCTAATTTCGGAACGGACGGACAGCCCCAGCGCATCGGCAACCAGTGCGCCCTGTTCGGAGGCATGACGCTTGGCGAGGCCGGTGGCGGGCGAGGCGCTGGCGGTGCGGCCGGCATAACGCGCGCGGGCGACCTTGCTTTTGGCGGATCTCAGCGAAGCTTCGATCTCTGGTTCTACAAATGACCAACCACCATTGTTCTTCGGCTCTTCCTGACACCAGACCACCTCTTCAAGGCCAGTCATCCGCGAGAGACGCTGTGCCAGAGGCTCACCGGGGAAGGGATAGAGCTGTTCTATCCGCACGATTGCCACGTCTGAAAGCTCGGCAGCATCGCGCGCCTCAATCAGATCGTAGGCGATCTTGCCCGAACACAGCACCAGCTTGCGGACGTTGGCGTCACTTGGCGGTGATGGATCGGACAGTATCCGCATGAAGTGCCCTTCACCGATAAAATCGCTGGCGGGCGACTTGGCCATGGCATGCCGCAGCAGCGATTTGGGGGCCATGATCACCAGCGGCTTGCGGAATGGGCGGTGCATCTGGCGGCGCAGCACATGAAAGTAATTGGCCGGAGTGGTTATGTTGCAGACCTGGATATTGTCCTGCGCGCAAAGCTGGAGGAACCGTTCCAGCCGCGCCGAGCTATGTTCCGGCCCCTGACCCTCATAACCATGCGGCAGCAGCATCACGAGGCCATTGGCGCGAAGCCACTTTGATTCCGACGAGGCGATATATTGGTCAATCACGATTTGCGCGCCATTGGCGAAATCACCGAACTGGGCCTCCCACGCCACAAGGGTCTTCGGATCGGCGCTGGCGAAGCCATACTCAAAGCCAAGCACACCATATTCTGACAAGGTGCTGTCGAGCACCTCGAACCGGCCATGCGGCACAGTGGAAAGAGGCACATACTTGTCCTCATTGGTCTGATCGACCCACACTGCATGGCGGTGGCTGAAGGTGCCGCGGCCTGAATCCTGGCCAGACAGGCGCACGCCATAGCCTTCAGAAACCAGGCTGCCAAAGGCCAGCGCCTCGCCAGTCGCCCAATCCAACCCCTGACCACTGGTGAACATCTCGCGCTTGGCCTCGATCACTCGGGCCAGCGTCTTGTGAATGGTGAGGCTCTGCGGAACTGTGGTCAGCGTGCGGCCCAGGCTGTCGAACAGCTTGGCCTCGATGCCCGTCGGCACGTTGCGGCGCGCGGTTTCGGGATCAGCTGGCTTGTTGAGGCCCGCCCAGCGCCCGGCAAACCAATCAGCCTCGTTAGCCTTATAGCCCTTGGACGCCTCAAATTCACTTTCGAGCACCGCAACAAAGCGCATCGCGTCTTCAGCGGCCCAATCCTTGTCGATCACGCCCTGCTCGATCAGGCGCGTAGCAAAGATTTCACTGACCGGGGGATGCTGCCGGATCCGGGCATACATCAGCGGCTGGGTGAAGCTTGGCTCATCGCCCTCATTGTGGCCGAAGCGGCGATAGCACCACATGTCGATCACGATGTCGCGGCCAAACCTCTGGCGATAATCGATTGCCAGCTTGCAGGCGAAGGTCACCGCCTCGGGATCATCGCCATTGACGTGCAAAATCGGCGCCTGAATGCCCTTGGCAACATCTGATGGATAAGGCGAATTGCGGGCGAACTGCGGGCTGGTCGTAAAGCCGATCTGGTTGTTGATGATGAAGTGAATGCAGCCACCGGTGTTATAGCCGCGCACTCCTGAAAGGCCGAAACACTCCCAGATCACGCCTTGCCCGGCAAAGGCGGCATCGCCGTGGATCAATACGGGCAGAACTTGCTGATGCTTTCCGCCCCTTGTTCCATCCTCAGGGCCAATATCATCGCGGAAAACCTGGCTGGCGCGCACTTTGCCCAGCACTACTGGATCGACGGTTTCAAGGTGGCTGGGGTTAGGGACAAGGCTCATATGCACCTTGATCCCGTCAAACTCGCGGTCAGTGCTGGTGCCCAGATGGTATTTCACATCGCCCGATCCGCCGACGTCCTCTGGGTTGGCCGAACCGCCTGAAAATTCGTGGAAGATCACCCGGTATGGCTTGGCCATCACATTGGCGAGGACGTTGAGCCGCCCGCGATGGGCCATACCCAGCACGATTTCCTTGACCCCCAGCTGGCCGCCAGATTTGATCACCGCTTCCAATGCCGGGATCATCGATTCCCCGCCATCCAGCCCGAACCGCTTTGTCCCGACATATTTGCGGCCGAGGAACTTCTCATACTGCTCGCCGCGGATCACAGCGGAAAGGATCGCCTTCTTGCCCTCTGGCGTAAAGTCGATGGTCTTGTTCGCGCCTTCCATCCGCTCTTGCAGAAACCGGCGCTCCTCGACATCCGCGATGTGCATGTATTCGAGGCCGACCTTGCCGCAGTAGTTGGCGCGCAGGATTACAACCAGCTCGCGCACTGTCGCCCATTGCAGGCCCAGCGTGCCGCCAAGATAAACCTTGCGGTCCTGCGCCGCGCCGACGAAACCGTGATAGGCGGGATCAAGGTCGGCGGGCAAATCCTGCTTGGACAGGCCCAGCGGATCAAGGTCAGCCGCCAGATGCCCGCGCACCCGATAGGTGCGGATCAGCATCATCGCCCGGATCGAATCCGCCGCGGCGTCCTCCACCGCGCGCGGTTCCATCGGCGTTCCGGCTTTGGCAGTTGCCGCCTTGATCGCCAGCTGCATCGCCAGCGGATCGAGCGCCTGGGTCAGGTCATCCTCGTCCACCCGCCAATTCGCACGCGCCCAGCTTGGGCCGGGTTGGGCGTCTTCAGGAGGGAATTCGTGGAGTTCGTTGCCCATACTTCAAACCTCTTGCTCCCCTGCCCCTCGACAGGCTCGGGATAAACTTCCGGCCTTCGGCCGGAAGGCGTGGGCCTCAGGCCTCATGGTGGTGCGCCCGATTGAAGTGGTCTCCAGCCTCCTCAGATCCCCGCCTTCGCGGGAAATCAAAGGAGAAGAGCTGGAGATCACACCAGCTCTTTCAACATTGCATCCAGCGTCGTGCCCAGTTCGCTCGGTGAAAGCGAAACCCGCACCCCGGCCGCTTCCATCGCCGCGATCTTGCCTTCCGCGCCGCCTTGACCGCCCGAAACGATCGCGCCGGCATGGCCCATCCGGCGGCCCGGAGGCGCGGTGAGCCCCGCGATGAACCCGACCATCGGCTTCTTGCGGCCGCGCTTTGCTTCATCACGCAGGAACTGCGCGGCTTCCTCTTCGGCCGATCCGCCGATTTCGCCGATCATGATGATCGACTTGGTTTCGTCGTCACCCAGGAACAGCTCGAGCATATCGATGAAATTGGTGCCGTTGACTGGATCGCCGCCGATGCCCACCGCTGTGGTCTGGCCAAGGCCGACCATGGTGGTCTGATGCACCGCTTCATAAGTGAGCGTGCCTGAGCGCGAGACGACGCCGACCGTGCCCTTCTTGAAAATCGATCCCGGCATGATCCCGATCTTGCATTCATTGGGGGTCAGCACGCCGGGGCAGTTAGGGCCGATCAGCCGTGATTTAGAGCCAGACAGCGCGCGCTTGACCTTGACCATGTCCAGCACAGGAATGCCTTCGGTGATGCAAACAATCAGTTCGATCCCGGCATCGATCGCCTCAAGAATTGAATCGGCGGCGAACGGCGGCGGCACGTAGATGCAACTCGCGGTCGCGCCAGTTACGGCCTTGGCCTCGGCCACGGTGTTGAAGTTGGGCAGGCCGATGTGCGTGGTCCCGCCCTTGCCGGGAGTTACCCCGCCAACCATCTGGGTGCCATAGGCCAGCGCCTGCTCGGTGTGGAAAGTGCCTGTGGCGCCGGTCATCCCTTGCGTGATGACCTTGGTGGATTTGTTGACGAGGATGGACATGGTGGTTCCAATCAGTTCGGAAGGTTTTTGAATGGGTTGATCGCGGTCACGCTTCCATATCGCTGACCGTCGTTGAGGTCCTCAGTGTACAGAAGGTCGGCGTCGGCTTCATGTGCAGCTGCAATGATCGCACCATCCCAATAACTTATCTTGTATCGGCGGGCGAGGTCTGCCCCTGCCGCCACCAACTTGCCATCAACTGCAACGCAAGACTGGATTGACAGACGGTCGAGCCACTCATCCGCCTCCTCAACGGGCAGCTTGTAGGGCCCATCCTTGACGGCGTTGTGGTAGAATTCAGCAAGCACCTGACCTGAAGTCGAAAAGTCATAATGGCCGATCAGGTCGAGGGCAATCGGACGCTTCTGTGCATCGACGCCTTCCAGCTTCGTCCGGGCGGCGTAGAGGATCACATTGGTATCAAAGAACTGACCAGCCATCAGATCTTGTTCAACCGGTCGAAGCGGGGGCCAGTGTAGCAATCCTCACGGTTCCACTTCCAACCGCTCTTGCCTTGCAAATCATCGTTGGTCATGTTTTCCGCGCCTTTCGCTGCCATCCAGGCGCGCGCCTGCCGCCGACGCTCGGCGAGGCCGGTCTTTTCTTCCATGTAATCACGAAGGAGTGCATTCACGGAGGTGCGCTCTTCGGCGGCTACGATCCGAAAACTGGCAAGCAGGTCCTCTTTGACGGTTATGGTCACGTTTTTGTTCATACTAGATTCCACAGTTACACAGGATACGTGTAAAATAGGATTGCGTCGGGATCATGTCAACGCGCCACCTCGGTGTGGAACGTGCCGGTGGCACCGGTCATCCCTTGCGTGATGACCTTGGTGGATTTGTTGACGAGGATGCTCATGTCTTGTCCTTCTTCCGTCTAAGTCTAACTCGTCTTGCCACCAAAAACCCCGCGATTGACCCAAAGACTGGCAAGATAAATAATAAGGGAGCTGACTTCCGACTCAATTCGTCACCGCCGCTTACATAGAATGCGGTACAGCCGCCGATTGCTAGCGAGAGAATTAAGCTGACAACAAGTCCTGTAATAGCTAATCTGTTTGAGCTTAAGCCGGGCAATAAGGCGATCAAAAAAAATGGTACGAAAAACATCGCAAACATCATGACGGCGCCAGTAAAATATATTGCTATCGACGTCATCACAAAGCCTATCTAGTAATCGCGCCATTCACCTCACCCCAAACTCGGATCAATCGCCCGGCACGCCACCAGCAGTTCCTTGACCGCGTCGACGCTAATCTGCAGCCCGGCCTTGTCGGCATCGTCGAGTTCGATCTCGATGATCTTCTCGACCCCGCCTGCGCCGATCATCACCGGCACGCCGACATAAAGCCCGTCCAGCCCATACTGGCCGCTGACATGCGCGGCGCAGGGGAGGATGCGCTTTTGGTCGCCGAGGTAGGCTTTGGCCATCGCAATGCCGCTGGCGGCTGGCGCATAAAACGCCGAGCCGGTGCCGAGCAGCGCAACGATCTCGCCGCCGCCGCCGCGGGTGCACTTGACGATGGCGTCGATCTTGTCCTGCGATGACAGCCCCATCTTGATCAGGTCGGGCACTGGGATGCCGTTGACGGTGGAATAGCGCACCACCGGCACCATCGTATCGCCATGGCCGCCGAGCACGAAGGTGTTCACATCGCGCACCGAAACCTGGAATTCATCGGCGATGAAATGACTGAACCGCGCCGAGTCCAGCACACCGGCCATGCCGACCACCATGTGATGCGGCAGGCCCGAGAATTCGCGCAGTGCCCAGACCATCGCGTCGAGCGGGTTGGTGATGCAGATCACGAAAGCGCCGGGGGCGTTATTCTTGATACCCTCACCCACGGCTTTCATCACTTTCAGGTTGATGCCCAGCAGATCGTCGCGGCTCATCCCCGGCTTGCGGGCGATCCCGGCGGTGACGATGATCACATCGGCCCCGGCTATATCCTTGTAATCATTCGATCCGGTGATCTTGGCGTCAAAGCCTTCAACCGGGCCGCACTGCGACAGATCGAGCGCTTTGCCCTGCGGCACACCTTCAACCACATCGAACAGCACGATATCGCCCAATTCATTCTGCGCGGCGAGATGGGCGAGGGTGCCGCCGATGTTACCGGCGCCGATCAGTACGATCTTCTTGCGTGAGGTGGTAGAGGCCATGGTCCGACGAATTCCTTCTCGTATCGCGGGCCCTGATCGCGGAACCGCGTTCGGCAAATGACAAGCAGCACCGTTCCGTGAAGGTGTAAACTGCCCGATGAAGGGTCACGCACTAGGCAAGAGAGCGTCGGATTGCAACCCGGGAAAAGCACTGGGTTCCAGTTATTTATGATAATGGTTCGCAATTGCAGAAGAAGGACTAAATCGCTGCGGCATCCGCTGTATTGGCGGTCAGCTAGCCTTGCGTTCCGGGTTCAGCTTTTCATATTCCTGCGCCAGCAGCATTCCGGCAAGGTAATCGGGAACCGCGCGGCTGAAGTAATAGCCTTGGCCCAATGTGCAGCCAGCGGCCCGCACGGCTGCCACTTGTTCGATTGTCTCTATGCCCTCGGCCACGATTTCCATGCCAAGCGTGCTGCCCATTTCGGAAACCGCGCGGATGATTGCATCGCTCTTCTTGCCGACGTTGTCGCCCGAAACGAAGCTGCGATCGACCTTGATCTTGCCGAACGGATATCGGTTGAGATAGCCGAGCGAGGAATAGCCGGTGCCGAAATCATCAAGTGCAAAGCGCACACCAGCCGCGCTAAGCTCAGCCATGAATTCTTCGGTCTGCGTACTGTGATCGAGCAGCACCGTTTCGGTGATTTCCAGTTCAAGCCGGTGCGGTGGCAGCTTGGCATCGCGCAGCGCATTGAGAATGCCCAGCGCTGCGCCAGGGGCCTTGATCTGAAGCGGTGACAGATTGACCGCTACCGTGATATCGTCCGGCCATTGTGCTGCTGCCTTGGCTGCCTGCGCGGTGATCCAGTTGCCCAGCGTTATGATCGCGCCGGTTTCTTCGGCCACAGGGATGAATTCATCGGGACGCAGTTCGCCCTTTTCGGGGTGGAACCAGCGGACAAGTGCTTCGAACGCCCGGATCCGCCCGGTTTCCAGATCGACGATCGGCTGGAAGAAGATCGACAATTCGTCGCGCTGCAAGGCAAGCCGCAGCTCGGCTTCGATCTCGCGGCGGCGGACCAGATTGCGGGTCATGGAGGGATCAAAGAAGCTGGCCTGGTTCCGGCCGTTGACCTTGGCATGATACAGCGCGAGGTCAGCGCCCTGCATAAGCGAATCCAGATCGGAACCATCATCGGGCAGCATGGCGATACCCATTGAACTGGCGACTTCGAGCCGATCATCACCGATCCGCATCGGCCGGGTCACTTCGCCCAGCAGCGCAAGTGCAATCGCTTCAACCTGCCGGCGATCTTCAACCGTGCAGACGATCAGGAATTCATCCCCGCCGAACCTGCCTATGACTGCGCCATCGGGCGATTCAGCGCGAAGACGCTCGCCGACTTCGGCCAGCACCTTGTCGCCCATCTGATGGCCCAGTGTGTCGTTCACTTCTTTGAACCGGTCCAGATCGAGCCAGAACAGCGCTAGCTTGCTTCCTTCTGGTCGGGCAGCCAGACGTTCAATCAGATGGTGGTTCAGCCCGGCGCGGTTGAGCAGTCCTGTGACGACATCGGTGCGCGCCAGATGTTGCATCTTGTCCGCCAGTCGCGAACTGGTTTCAGCGGCGCTGATTGAATCGCGCAGAACGCGAAAAACATTAAGTGTGATCGAAACCATCGCCGGGGCGAGCAGCATGATTGACGCTGCCAATACCCGCAGCGCGAGATCGTCGTGCATGGCAAGCGCAATACAAAGCGGCAGAAACACCAGCATCATCTGGCCAATCGCAATGCTCGGACGGCCCGCATTGCGGGCGGCGATCCCGGTGGCATAGCCGACGGCGTTCGAAACCATCAGCATCTGGACTACCGCAGGTGCATCGAGGGCGACGGTGAGTGCAGCTATGATGCCGATCAGCAGTGAATAGCTGAACGCGCCCAGCTCATAAAGCAATTCAAGCTTGCGGGTATCGCGGTTTCCCAGGCGCGGCAGGACAAAGGCCATCACGACGCGAACCAATGCAACGATCGTCAGGGCAATCGCAGCGTTGGTAATCTCGCTGCGCTGTGCATAGGAGGCGGCGACCAGACTGGTAAGAATGCCCGCCGCCGCACCTATCGCAAGGCTGACGGGTTGCGTGTACAGGGTAGCGACCAGAGTCTTGCGAACCCTGTCATCGATAGCGTTGGTGCGGAACAGCACCCGCAAAAGAGTTCGCCAGCGCCTTATCGCTTTGCTCCCGTCGGTAATGCTTGGCCTTAGCGAAGACTGGTCACCGAATGGTTAATTTAGAACTATGGCAGGCGGCTGATTCTGCGGCAGGGCGGCTGATCAAGCGTCAAGCGAGCCGATGCTGGCACGCAGGCTGATTGCCATTCGGCGATCTAAAGCGCGACATATCCCAAGCCACCAGCGGTAGTTTTCGCGGTCTCCTGCAAAAAAGGCTTGCTCTGCGGAGGTGCGGGCGCGTTCGGCAGCGCCTAGTCCATGCTGGGCAAAGAGGCGTAGCGCACTGCGCAGCATTACATCGCTTGTGGCGTCATCTGTGTTGTCGTTGGCCGCAGGCGCTGTTGGCAAGGCCACGAACCTGCGACCAAAAATCGAGCCAGTTCCAGAGCGGGCGGCGGCAAAATGGATGGTCATGGTGAAGTCCGGATTAGCTGGTGGGGATCGATTGCCATTCTTTACATGCGCCCAGCTAAGGGAGTGTGTTTGGCTATGGTTGTCCGGAGATTAATTTCGTCAGTTCACCCGCCCGGTTGAACGATCCAGCGTCCGCTGTTCTGATATTCTGGTTTTACGCCAGTGGCTTCGGGCAGCTTCTCGCCGCGGTAGAGCTTTTCACCGCCGCGGGACTGGAGTTCCTGAGCATAGTTTGGAGCCGCCGCTGCTCGGGCTGGAGTGATTCCATTGGCGGTTGGTGCAACCGGATTACCCTGGGCTGATTTCATCCCGGTTTCATAAGCGCGTTGCAGCAAAAGCGGATCGAGCGACGGATCCTCTGCAGCAGCAGGTGCTGCGCTGCGCGGATGCGGCGCGGCAAGTGGCTCAGCGCCAAGATAGGCAAATCTGAACGCCGCAGGTGTGCCAGCTGCGCCGCCAAACCGGTAAAACCGATGCATGCCGATAGTGCCAAGGTGAACCAGGCTATCGGCCCAATAAGGGTGGATCTGGATCGTGTGGTAGTGGGTTGCCAACCCAACACTGCGCTCAACATAACCAGACAGGGCAGCGCGGGCGACGCCTTCTGCCCGCGTCCAGAAGAACCGGTTTGGAATACGCGCCAGCGCGCCATCGCAAGTGAAGCTGAACTGGCAGCCAGTGCGGCGCTCTGATCCTTGGAAAACCACGCCGCAGACGGTGTTCGGATAGCTGGGATGGGCCACGCGGTTCAGCACCACCTGGGCAACCGCGCGCTGACCAGCATCAGCCTCGCTCGCCGCTTCGAAATAAACCGCCGCAGTCAGACATTGGAGCGCGCGGGCGCGATCGATAAAGGTTCCGGCCTGGTTCAACGAACGGGCGGCCGGCCCGGCAAAGGGATCGACAGAGGTTGGAGCGTCCTCTCCATCAGAATGCACTTCGTTACCCAAAAGTGGCGCATTTTCCGACGCAAGATAGTAAAATGCAGAGCCGGGGAAACTGTCACCAGCCTTTTCGAATGGCATCGGCTCGATCACCACGGTGGTTTGACCTGCATCGCCAATGTCGAAACTGCGCCATTCGTCTGGCGCGGCAAAAGCGGGGACTGCAATTGCCGCCAAAAGGATCAATCCGCGCCTGCCGCTGTGTGATCGCTGGACCCGGCTGGCCAGCGTCTTCACCTTGCGCCGCCGCAGCCGTGCGACAAAGTCACGCGGGCGCGGCTCATAAGCGAAGGTGATCGGCTTGGTCATCGCGTCTTTCATTGGGCCTTGTATGGTTGCAGGGCGCGCCTTCGCGCGTAATCGGTTTTGTGCGCCTACGCCCGCCCGCATTAAGCGCCGTGCCGAACCGGAACACTCCCGCGAGATAGGCTTAAGCGGTTAAGAAATGCCCCGCTTGCCAGATAGGGGGCAGGGGTCTATCCGCGCCCGACGTCATAGGTTGTCTGGTTTAGGCCAGACCTAAGAGGGAAGCGGGCTGAAAATCCCGCGCTGCCCCCGCAACTGTGACCGGGGAGTTTGTCCTCCACATGCCACTGGCCATCAGGCTGGGAAGGCGGGGGGCAAGCATTGATCCGGGAGCCAGGAGACCTGCCGATGACCGTCGTTCCGCAGCCGGGCGGGGTGTACCGGGTGTAAGCAGGAGCTCGCGATTTCGTGCGGGCGGCCTCGCCATGGACGGCATACGTTCATGTTGTGAGGTTTATCTATGAAATATCTGTTTTTGTTGAGTTGTTCGTTGGTGGTTGCTGCTCCTGCGTGGGCGCAGGACGAAGTCGAGGATGGCACTTGCTGCGTCCTCGCCTCTCAGATCCGCGATGATTTGGTCACTGTCGTTGCGACAGGACTAAAGTCGCGGATTGACCAGACCGGCCAATCGGTGAGCGTGGTTGGCGCAGATGAAATCACCGCCATCCAAGGCCCGGACCTGACCCGCGTCCTCGAGCGTTTGCCCGGCATCACCATCACCCGCAATGGCAGCCTCGGCAGCTTTACCGGAGTGCGCCTGCGCGGCGCGGATGCCGAACAGCTGCTGGTGCTGGTCGATGGAGTGCGGGTGAATGATCCCTCATCCCCTGGCGGCGGGTTTGACTTTGGTAATCTGCTGAGCGGCGGGATCGCCAAGATTGAACTGTTGCGCGGCTCAAACAGCGTGGTTTGGGGCAGTCAGGCGATCGGTGGGGTGCTGGCATTCACTTCCGATGATCTCAACGGTTTTGAGGGCAGCGCGGAATATGGCGCGCATGACAGCTTTGATGCCAGCGCCAGCGCTGGCCTGTCGAAAGACCGCTATGCCATCAGCTTCAGCGGCGGTTACACCAACACAGATGGCATTTCGTCCGCAGCCAGCGGCACGGAGCCGGACGGCTTTCGCCAATTGCGCATCGGCGGGCGCGGACGGGTTGATCTGGCAGAGGGATTCTCGGCCAATATCTCTGCGCGCTATGCTGATAGCCGCGTCGATATTGATGGTTATCCCGCGCCACTTTACAACTTCACCGATACGCCAGAGTATCAGAAAAGCCGGGAAATTTCAGGCCGGGCTGGGCTGGCTTATCGTTCCTCAGGGGTGCAGCTTGATGCAGGCTATGCCCTGTCAGATATTGCCCGCGACTATTATGATCCGACTTACGGCACTGCGCCCAGCTATGGTTATACCGGCCGCAGCGAACGTGCCGATCTGTCGGGCAACGCCGATCTCACGGATAAATTGAGCCTTGTTTTCGGAGCTGATAGTGAATGGAGCCGCTATTCGGGCAGCTTCGATCCGGAACAGAAGGCGCGGCTATCCAGCGCCCATGGCTTGCTTAGATACAATGCGGATCGGCTTAATCTCTCCGCCGGAGCGCGGCTGGACGATCACAGCCGGTTTGGCAGCGAATGGACCTTTGGAGCCAATGGCAGCTTTACCATCGTCGATGGCTGGCGTGTCCGGGCGTCATATGGCGAGGGTTTCAAAGCGCCTACCCTGTTCCAGCTATTCTCGTCCTATGGCAACACCGCGCTCAATCCAGAACGCAGCCGCAGCTATGATTTTGGCATCGAGCGCGGGGATCGCAACGGCGGTTTGCATTTTGCACTGACCGCGTTCCGCCGTGACAGTCTGGACTTGATCGATTTCGTCTCGTGTTTCGGTGTGGTGGGGGGGATCTGCACGGGTCGGCCCTTTGGCACCTATAACAATGTCAGCAAGGCTCGGGCCGAGGGAATTGAGGCAGAAGTGGATGCAATGCTCGATGGCGGTGTGACGCTGCATGCCGCTTACAGCTATACCAAGGCCATCAATCGCACATCTGGCGCTGCCAACTTTGGCAAAGATTTGGCCCGCCGTCCGCGCAATGCGCTGACACTGAGCGCTGATTGGCAGACGCCGTTGCAAGAACTGACCCTGGGCGCTGACTTGCGGGTGGTTTCCGATAGCTTTGATAATGCCAACAACAGCCAGCGGCTGGAAGGTTATGCGCTGGTAACTTTGCGCGCCAGCCTTCCACTAAGTGAAGGTTTGGAGCTTTATGGCCGGATCGAAAACCTGACCAATACCAGCTATCAGACCGCGGCTGGATACGGTACGGCTGGTCGCTCGGCATATGCTGGAGTGAGGGCACGGTTCTGATGCGCGGCGCGGTGTCTTTGCTAGCTCTGGCGTTGGCGGCTTGTGCGCCTGCGCCGGCCAGCGAGGCACCGCGCCCCGCTCATCCTGAGCTTGTCGAAGGGCCGACTATCGTCAGCCTTAATCCTTGTACTGACGCGATTTTGGTCGAGGTTGCTGACCCTGCGCAGATCCTCGCGCTGTCGCACTACAGCCATGATCCGGCGTCCAGTTCGATGGTTCTTGCCACCGCGCGGCGCTTTGCCAGCACGGGCGGCACGGTAGAGGAGGTTCTGGCGCTGCGCCCGGATGTGACAGTCTCAGGCAATTTCATCAGTCCGGCCACGGTCAGCGCGATGGAGCATCTGGGGCTGCGTCTGGAGCAGCTGCCGATTGCGTCCAATGTTGCGGCAAGTGTGGCGCAAGTGCGCAGTCTGGCGCGGCTTGCTGGGCACCCAGAGCGCGGCGAGGCTTTGATTGTGCGGATCGAGGCGGCTTTAATTAGGGCTGCTCCAACGCCCGGCTCGGCCCCGGTTAGCGCCGTAGTCTGGCAATCGGGCGGAATGGTTCCGGGCGGCAATAGTTTGATCGCGGAGCTGCTGAGCCGCACCGGCTTTGCCAGCTTCAGCGCGGCGAAGGGTATGAAGCAGGCCGATATATTGCCGCTGGAGGCGATGCTGGCTGATCCTCCGGAGTTGATCTTTGCCGCTGGTAATGCGCGTGCCAATGAAGACCGGCTGCTGGATCATCCCGCGCTGGCGGCTCTGAAAGCCACGCAGCGTGAACGGCTGGACCCGTCTTTGCTATGGTGCGGCGGGCCAACGATTATCCGTGCGGTGGAACGGCTGGCGGAAGTGCGGCGAGGACTAACACGTCGTCCCCGGCTTGACCTGGGACCGCTGGCCTCGTTGATGCGAGGGCGGGATGATGCGGCCAGCGATCCCCGCTTTCGCGGGGACGACGGACGAATACTGTGACCCGCCCGATCCCTCTCCTCATCCTCGCGCTTCTGATCGCTGTGCCGCTATCGCTGCTGGCGGGCCGCGTCTGGATCGATCCGTTGCACCCCGTCATTCCCAATGCGGCAATAATCCTCACCGAGCTGCGCTTGCCGCGCGCGTTATTGGCGCTGCTGGTCGGGGCAGGACTGGGCGGCGCGGGGGCCGCGATGCAGGGCTATCTGCGCAATCCGCTGGCTGATCCCGGGCTGTTCGGGATTGCTCCAGGCGCGGCACTGGGCGCGGTGCTTAGCTTCTGGACCGGGTATTCCGCTGCGCCTTGGACGTTGCCGCTGTTCTCGCTGGCAGGGGCGGCAGGAGCAATGGCGCTGCTCACCCTGATCGCCGGCCGCAGCGGCGGCGTTGCCCTGTTCACTCTGGCCGGAATGATGATCGCCAGCCTGGCGGGCGCGCTGATGAGCCTTGCCATCAGCCTCTCGCCGACGCCCTTCGCAATGAGCGAGATCGTCACCTGGCTGATGGGCGCTCTGACCGATCGCGGCTGGCAAGAAGTATGGATTGCCGCGCCGCTGACCTTGACTGGATTGGCCGTTTTGCGGCTTTCCGGGCGCGGACTCGATGCGCTGACTTTGGGCGAGGATGCCGCCCGGTCACTCGGAATGGAGCCGCGCCGGTTGCAGGGTCTGCTGATAATCGGCGTTGGGTTGACCGTCGGTGCGGGGGTCGCAGTGGCCGGGATCATCGGCTTTGTCGGGCTGATGGTGCCGCATTTCGTGCGGCCCTTTACCAACCGGCGGCCATCGGCGCTGATCGTGCCGAGCGCACTGGCAGGCGCGCTTTTGCTGCTGGTCGCCGATTGCCTGTGCCGGGTGCTGCCCACGGTTAGCGAGCTGCGGCTGGGCATCGCGCTGTCCCTGCTGGGCGCGCCGTTCTTCCTTGCGCTGTTGCTGCGGATGCGGCGGGGGTTGGTGTGATGCTGGTCACTGACGAGCTGGTCATGGCGCAGCGGCTGGCTGGCGTTTCAGCCATTTTCCGGCCCGGCGAAGTCACTGCGATATGCGGGCCGAACGGGGCGGGAAAATCGACGCTGCTGGCCTGCATGGCTGGATTGCTGACACCGGACGAAGGGAGTGTGTCGCTGGATGCTGCGCCGCTTTCCAGTCTGGCTCCGTCTGAACGGGCACGGCTGATTGGCTTCCTGCCGCAGACGCCCGAGGTGGCTTGGGATTTGACTGTCGAAACGCTGGTCGCGCTGGGGCGATTGCCCTGGCGCGCTTCGCCTGAAGCGGATGCGGCGGCGGTCTATGCTGCGATTGAAGCCATGGACCTTGCCGAATTGCGTCACCGCGTTGTCACCAGCCTGTCAGGCGGAGAACGGGCGAGAGCACTGGTTGCACGGGTGCTGGCGGGCAGTCCGCGCTGGCTGCTGGCGGACGAGCCGCTCGCCAATCTTGATCTGGGGCATCAGCTGGCCCTGCTGGGCACATTGCGCAAGCAGGCGCGGGCACAAGGACTTGGCGTGGTGCTGGTGCTGCACGATCTGGCGCAGGCGATGAACTTTGCTGACCGGGTGCTGGTGCTGACCGAAGGTCGGGTGCTGGCAGACGGTCCGCCAGAGGTTGCGCTTGCAACCAAGGTGATCGCGCAGGGCTGGGGCGTTAAAGCCCGCTGGCTGGGCGAGGCGGGTGCAAAAGCGCTGGCGACGACAGGCTGATACCTGCCGCCGCCATCTGCATTACTTCAGCCCATTGGCCTTCAGCATCGGCTCAATGCTCGGATCGCGTCCGGCAAATGCATTGTACATTTCCGCATAATCGCGGCTGTTGCCGCGGCTCAGCACCATATCGCGGAACCGCTGCCCGTTGGCGCGGGTCATCCCGCCATTGTCCTTGAACCACTGGAATGCATCGTGATCGAGCATCTGGGTCCATGAATAGGCGTAATAGCTGGAAGAATAGCCGTTGGACCAGATGTGGCGGAAGTAGCTGGAGCGATAGCGCGGGCGGACCAGTTCGGTTTCCAGCCCACTGGCGGCCAATGACGCCGCTTCAAACCCATCGGCATCCTGCTTGCCCGCGCTGACTGGCAGGGCATGCCATTTCAGATCAAGCAGGGCTGATGTGATCGCCTCTCCCAGAGAATAGGCCTTGCCGAACTTGCTGGCCTTGTCGATCTTGGCCACCAGCGCGGCTGGCATTGGTGCGCCAGTTTTGTAATGCTTGGCGAAATTCGCGAAAACGCGCGGTTCATAGGCCCAGTTTTCGTTGAATTGGCTTGGGAATTCCACAAAATCGCGCGCAGTGTTGGCACCCGCGATCGAAGGGTAGTTCTGGTCTGAGAGCATGCCGTGAAGCGCATGGCCAAACTCATGGAACATGGTCCTTACGTCATCGGAAGTGACCAGTGCGGGCTGGCCCGGCGCAGGTTTGGTATAATTCGAGACATTGAAAATTACCGGCTTGGTTCCGAGCAACCGGTTCTGATCGACGTAGTTAGACATCCATGCGCCGCCCTGCTTGTTGTCGCGCTTCCACGGATCGAAATAGAACAGCGCCAGCTCGCTGCCGTCCTTGTCGAACACGGTGTAGACGGTCACGTCAGGATGGTAGACCGGCATGTCGCTGCGCTGCTTGAAGGTCAGGCCGTAAAGCTGATTGGCGGCGAAGAACACGCCGTCTTCCAAAACCCGGGTAACCTCGAAATAGGGTTTGATCTGCGCATCATCGAGCGCGTATTTCGCCTTGCGCAGCTTTTCCGCATAATAATCCCAGTCCCACGGTTGAACCGTAAACTTGCCGCCGCTCTGGCGGATCATCGCATTGATCTCTGCTGCCTCGCGGCGCTCGGCTGCTGCCAGGGCTGGAACGATCTGTCCCAGAAAGCCCATGGCCCCAGCCGGCGATTTGGCCATTTGATCGGTCAAGGCAAAGCTGGAGAAATCGGGATAGCCCAGCAGCTGAGCCTTCTTTGCGCGCAGCAGGGCAATTTCCGAAATCATCGCGCGGGTATCATTGGCATCGCCGCGGACGTTGCGGGTGTAGCTGGCGTTGAACAGCGCCTGACGGGTAGCCCGATCGTTGAGCGAGGTCAGCAGAGGCTGCTGCGTGGTATTCTGCAAAGGCAGCAGGAATTTGCCGGGCATGCCCCGGTCTGCTGCCGCCTTGGCAGCAGCGGCCATTTCTGCTTCATCCAGCCCGGAAAGCTTGGCCTTGCTATCCACCACCAGCGCGCCATCCTTGGTGGCTGCGGTCAGCTTTTGCCCGAAATCGGTCTGTAGTGAGGATAGCCTGCCGTTTAGCTCTGTCAGTTGCGCCTTATCGGCAGCAGATAGCATCGCCCCGTTCTTTACGAAGCGATCATAGGTCAGCTTCAGCAGCCGGGCCTGATCGGGGCGGAAGCCCATTTGGGCCTGGTTGTCATTCAAATACTTGATCCGCGCGAACAGCTTTTCGTTGAGGGTGACCGAATCCGACAGTGCCGCGAGCTGCGGAGCGGTGGCGCTGTCGACCGCGTCCAGCGTATCATTGGTATTGGCCGCAGTCAGCGCGCTGAACACATAATAGGCCCGGGTCAGCATCTGCCCCGTGAGCTCCATCGCCTCCAAGGTGTTTTCAAACGTCGGCATAGCGGGATTATTGGCAATCGCCTCAATCTCGGCCTTGTTGATTGCGATGCCCTGCTCAATCGCGGGCTGGAAATCGCTGTCCTTGATCCTGGAGAAATCAGGGGCTTGGAACGGCAAAGTGGAAACTTCTGCGAATACGCCAGAGCCGGTTGGGATAACCGGTGCATAGGGTGCGGGGCTGGCGACGGGAGCAGGGGGCTGGACCACAGCAACTTCCGTGGCCATGCAACCTGCAAGCGTTAGCGCGGAAAGCGAAACGAGAGATAGTTTATACATAATATCAGCCTCTTACCAAATTTTCGCGCGCATTTCAGGCGCGATATACATCGTATCACCGGGCTTGATCCCGAATGCAGCATACCACGCATCGACATTACGCACAGGGCCAAGAACGCGGAACCTGTTCGGGCTATGCGGATCGGTTGCCACCTGGTTCTTGATTGCTTCAGGGCGCTGCTTGGCCCGCCAGGCCTGTGCATAGCCCAGGAACAGGCGCTGATCGCCTGTAAGCCCGTCGATCACCGGTGCTTCTTTGCCGCCCAAGGACTTGTGATAGGCCGCCCGAGACACTTCCAGCCCGGCAAGATCGGCGATATTCTCACCCATCGTCAGTTCGGGGTTGATGAAGACCCCCGGGGCGGCTTCGAATTTGGCGTATTGCGCGCCGAACAGCTTGGCCTGCGCTTCAAAGCGGGCGGCGTCCTCTGGTGCCCACCAATCGCGCACTGCGCCGGTGGCGTCGATCTTGCGGCCCTGATCGTCAAAGCCGTGGATGATCTCATGGCCGATCACTGCGCCGATCGCGCCATAATTGACCGCATCATCGGCGGCTAGATCGAACATCGGTGCCTGGAGGATCCCGGCCGGGAAAACGATCTTGTTCTCCAGCCCGCTATTATAGGCGTTCACCGTCTGCGGGTTCATTCCCCACTTCTTGCGATCAACCTTTTGGCCAAGGTCAGCCATGGCATAATCGGCATTAAACCGCCCTGCGCGCTGGACATTGCCGTAAAGATCGCCGGCCTCGATCCGCATCGCATCATAATTGCGGAATTTGTCGGGGTAGCCGACCATAACGGCCATTTTTTGCAGCTTTTCCAGTGCGGCCAGCTTGGTTGGAGCGGCCATCCAGCTATTGGCGTTGATCCGGTCTGCCATGGCAAGCTTCAGATTGACCACCAGAGCTTCCATCTTGATCTTGGCGGCTGGCGGGAAGTGGAGGCGGACATAGTCTTGTCCAACCAGTTCGCCCAGCGAACCATCGACCAGCCGCACGGCGTTCTTCCAGCGGGGGCGCTGGGTGGAAACACCTGACAGCGTTCTGGTAAACTCAAACTGGCTATCGACCATGGCCTTGGTCAGGTAAGGTGCGGCCTGATTGGCGATGTGGAACTGCTGCCACAACTTCAGCGTTGCCAGCGGGGTCGCGGCATAGAGTTTCGCAGTATCGCGTATTGCCGTATTCTCGCCAACAATCATCCGCTTTTGCGCCGGAACCTTGGCCCCTGCCAGCCACTGCGCCCAATTGATCCCTGGGGCATATCTGGCCAGCTGCGCGCTGCTCATCGGGTTGTTTACCTTGCTGATTTCGCGGCGATCGGCGATGATCCAGCTCTTTGCTGCAATCGCGGTTTCAAAGGCGATAATCGTATTTGCGGCAGCAGCAGGGGCCGGATTCCCGACTGCGCGCATGGTCCGTTCGATGTAAGCGCGATAGGCTTCGCGCTGCGGCTTGAACTGCGCCGCGGTGTAATACTCGCGCTCGGGCAAGCCGATCCCGCCCTGGCCCAGATAGAGCACATTCATCGTCGGATCGCGCGTGTCCGGACCCACCCCGAAATCGACCAGCGAGATGCCGAAGGCACCCATGGTGCCGCCCATAAAGCGATCGAACTGCGCCCGCGTCCTGATCGCAGCAACCTTGGCGAGATCGGCCTTGAGCGGGGCAAGCCCGACTGCCTCAACCTTCGCCTCATCCATGAAGCTGGCATAAAGCGCGCCATATTTGTTGCCCACCGGGCCGGAAGTCAGCATCGTCTGGAGCTGTTCCTGCACCCGGTCATTGACCTCATTCCCGCTGCCGATCGAGGCCTTGTCCGAAGGGATTTCGTTTTTCGCCAGCCAGCTGCCCGAGGCGTGGCGTTCAAAATCCTCACCTGGCGGCACTGCCATGTCGCGGTTCTCGAGGGCGACACCCCAATTACCATAGACCGGCTTGGGTTCGGCAAGCTTGGTTTCT
Organism: Novosphingobium sp.; assembly: GCA_031374105.1. Lineage (GTDB taxonomy): Bacteria > Pseudomonadota > Alphaproteobacteria > Sphingomonadales > Sphingomonadaceae > Novosphingobium. Next base: position 7,335 of record JANMNP010000085.1, on the reverse strand, counting down.
GCAACAACCAGCGATTCCGCAAAAGCAGGAAAAGCCGCCAACTGCAAGGCCAGCACCGCAACTGAAAAAAGCAGGCTCGTTTTCATGAGATTCTCCGAGAATTGGCGCGCTCTGACAGGTCCGTGGACCAGAAGGACTGTAGGCGCGATGAATGGATCATGGGTCGGACGGGCAGGGTCGGATGTCAATGTCGTTCACCGAACTGGGATAGCGGTTGGTCGGGAAGGGCGGCGCTTGCCAAATTGGGGGTCTGCCGCAGTCGCGCAACAATCTGAACAGGCTGGACGAATCTTCTAGCGGCAGGCAAGGACGAACGGTGAAAGGGAATTTGACAACACAGCTGACTGCTGCCGGAATTCTCGCGCTTGCGCCGTTCGCCTTTGCTGCGCCCGCTGTTGCACAAGGGACCCCACCCGCTGCCCCGGTTTCTGATCCAGCCCCGCGCGAAGTGAACCTTACTTCCACCGAGCTGTTCGAATTTGCCGATGCGGCGCGCGATGCCGGCGATTTCGTGACGGCCAGTACCGCTTACCGCGCCCTGTCCGATAACCCCGATATAGAATTGCGGAGCGAAGCACGCTTCCGGCTGGGGATGATGCTGGCCGATCGGCAGATGAAATATCGTGAGGCTGCGGTGGAGTTTCGCAAAATCCTTGATGAAAAGTCTGATGCCGCGCGGGTTCGGATCGAACTGGCCCGGATGCAGGTAATGTTGGGCAATCTGGGTGCTGCCGAGCGTGAGTTCCGCACCGCCCAGGCGGGCGGTCTTCCGCCCGAGGTGGAGCGGCTGGTGCGCTTTTATGCCAATGCGCTGAGCGCCCGCAAGCCATTCGGCGCCAGCCTTGAGATCGCACTCGCCCCGGACACCAATATCAACCGGGCAACCCGTTCGGACACTTTGGGCACGGTGATTGGTGATTTCACCCTCGATCAGGATGCCAAGGCACAGTCGGGATTGGGTCTGACTACGCGGGGGCAGGCCTATCTTCGGACCGGGATTGATGCCCGCGCGCAATTGCTGGTGCGCCTGTCAGGCAGCGCGACAATCTATCAGGCCTCGCAATTTGATGACATGGCGCTCTCGCTTCAGGTCGGGCCTGAATATAGCTCGGGAGCAGATCGGATCAGCTTTGCCGCTGGACCCAGCTGGCGCTGGTTCGGGCTGGAGCCTTACAGCTTTTCCTATGGGGTCAGCGGCAACTTTCGGCATCCGCTGGGAAAGCGAACGCAGCTGACCATTGATGGCGGGATTGCGCGAACAGAAAACCGCCGCAACGGTCTGCAATCTGGCGAGGCTTTTACGGTGAGCCTGGGTGTCGACCGCGCCTTTTCCTCACGGTTCGGCGGGGGGCTACAGTTCAGCGGCGCCCGGGAGACCGCCCGCGATCCTGGATATGCCACCACCAGCGGCGGGATCAGCACCTATCTGTACCGCGAGATCGGCAAGACCACCGCGATTGCCACCCTGTCCTACAATCACCTTGAGGCGGACGAGCGGCTGTTCCTCTACCCCCAGCGCCGCCGCGAGAACCGGATCGGCGCGAGCGTGCAGGGGACTTGGCGGTCGCTGCGGATCGGCAGCTTTGCGCCCTATGCCAAGCTGCGGTTTGAGCGAAACTGGTCGACGATTGAGATTTACGATTACCGCCGTCTGGCCGCCGAATTCGGGCTGACCGCAGCGTTTTGATTAAAGGCGATTTCGTGCAAGCAACGGGCTTGCATGGGAATTATCCATTGCTAGGATTAAACAGGATTGGCCGCAGGGCGAATCTGGAAGTGCTTTTAGGGGATGTTTGGATGATAGCTTTTTCACGCCTGGCGCAGGCTTCGGTGCTGGCTTTGAGCATCACGCTGGCAGCTTGCGGCGGCGGCGGTGGTGTAGGGAGCACCCCGACGCCTACCCCAACCCCGACTCCCACTCCTACCCCCACGCCAACCCCGACCCCGACCCCGACCCCGACCCCGACACCCACACCAGCTGCCACCAACCCCGATCTCATCGCGCCGCTGGTAACCGAGACTTTCAGCAACAACATGGCCCGAGGCGTGGCGAATTTTTCGGCCAGCGGGACCACCGGCACGGCTGTGCAAACAGCGGGCACGATCCGCTATGATGCGGGCATCAATTCCTACACGCTTTCCACCCCCGGCGGCGCGATTACCTTTGCTCCGGGCGACATCGACGCGGCCCAATCGAGCACTGGGGCGGTGGTTTACCAGAAGACCAACGGCTCCACGACCGACTCGCTCACCATCACCCGTCCCGGAACCAGCGGGCGGATCACCTATCAATATGTCGGCGGCGCATTCTGGCAGCACACGGTGCAGGGCGCGTCCACGGCAACTGGCTGGATCGATGCCTTCGCCTATGGTGTGCCGACGGCGGCAGCCGGGGTGCCAACCAGCGGCAACGCCAATTATGACGTCGATCTGATCGGCGCTGAAACCGCCTCGCAGACGCTCAACGGGCTATCTGGTTCGGGGATCGCCTCGATCGACTTCATCTCTGGCGTGGTCGTCATCACCGGGACGCTGGCGGCGACGATGACGCCGGGGTTGAATACCAATTGGGCGGCACAGGCGCAGATGGGTTCGGCGGGCAGCTTCTCCGGCTCGTTTACCTTTGAGGATTTCGGCACTTTCAACGGCACCCTCGCCGGACGGCTTTACGGCCCGGCGGCGCAGGAAATCGGCGCGTCCTTTGCCGCCTCGCAAGCCGATGGACGCATTGCGGTGGGCACCATCATCGGGCGTCAGGGCAGCGGCGATGTCGGCAATGCCAGCTTTGGCAGCGGCTTCCCCCCGCTCACCAACAGCCAGAGCTTCTCCGCTCTGTCATCGCGCACCAACCTGACGTTGCAAGGCTCGTCGGGCAGCAACAATGGTACAGAGGTTTTCTCTGCCACTTCCACCCGGCTCGAAGCCCTGTCGGTTCGCTATGATGCCCTGACGAATCGCTACACGCTGGTCGCGCCCGATCTGGCGCAGACGATTACTCTGGGCCAGTCGCTGTTCACTTCAGGGACTGGTCGCGCCGATCTGGCGCTGTCTGCTGGCCCTGTGGGGACCAGCTATGTGCGGATCGGTGAATGGCTCAACTATACCGGGCGCGGGTCGCTGACCGATTACCGCCGCGATTATTTCAGCTTCGGCATGGATACGCCGAACGCTGGGATCGTGCGCACCGGCACGGCGGGGTTCAAGGTTGCGGTGCTGGGCGGCGGGGCCGATGCCGATTTCCATAATATCACCAAGATCACCGGCACCGGCAATTTCTTCGTCGATTTCGCCACCGGGCAATTGCGCGCCTTGATCCCGGTCGAAAGCCGCGAGGATTACGTCATGTCCGGCCGCGTGCCTGGTGTGCAGCGCGGCGATCTGACCTTCAGCGGCACGCTATCGGCCAGCGCCAATTCCATGACCGGCACCGCCGCCTTAAACGGCATTGGCACTTATACGGGCACGATGAACGGGCGCTTCTTCGGCCCGGCAGCACAGGAAGTGGGCGGGGCCTTCAGCCTGACCGATGGCGCGGGCGGCGCGTTGAGCGGGGCGTTTGCGGGCGCGCGCGATGCTAGTGTCACCGATCCTGCGATCACCGTGCCGACCATTGCCGGGCTGACCAGCCAGACCAATCTGTTCGTCAAGCAGGGCGCGGAAACCCAGACGCCCGAAAGCATCAGCAGCATCGCCTATAATCCGGCGACGCAGGCCTATCTCGTCACCCTGCCAAACATCACCGCGCTGGCGACGGGCACGGCAAGCTTCTCCGCCGCATCGCGCGATGCCACACAGACAGTCGCCGGGTTCGATCGGCATACGGTGATTTTCCCGTCCGGGCAGATTACCCATGCGCTGCTGCTCAAACCCGATAACGCCAAGGTCCAGCTGAGCTATCTCTCGCTGGGTTCCTTCGCGATCGAACGAGGGAGCTACGCGGGAGATTGGTACCGCTATTTCACCGCCCATGGCATTGCCACCCCGGCGATCCCCAGTTCGGGCAGCGCCAGCTATCAGGGGGTGGCACTGGCCTATGCCAAGGTCACGCAGCGGATCAGTGACTTCCTGGGCTATACCGATACCTATGACGTCACCGGCAACGCCAGCTTCCAGGTCAATTTCTCGACCCAGAGCTTCACCTCCAGCCTGACTTCGCTGGTCGGCCAGCGCAGCGCGGTATACGCGTTCAGCGACCCCGCTGGCGCGACCTACAACTTCAATCCGCTGTCCTACACCGGCGACATTATCGGCGGCAGGCTCGAAGCGGGCGGCAATTCAAGCCACTTCTTCTTCGGCAACTTCTTCGGGCCGAACGCGGCGGAGCTGGGCGGCAATTTCTTTGATCGTGTCGGCACGCCAAATGTCGATCCGGTAGCGATCGAGATGTCGGGCGTGGCCGGTGCCAAGAAAGGTCCCTGACAGGGCAGGGCAGTGTTTATCCCCCCGGCTGGCAACGCTGCATCGTTAACTCATGCCGGCTGGTGGGATGGATTGTGGCCCGATTGGCTGCACGAAGGCACCCCCTTGCGGGAATCGAACAGATGTGGAACAGGCGCGTCCTATGTCACTCTCCAAAATTGTCGTCCGTGGTGCCCGTGAGCACAACCTCAAGGGGTTTGATGTTGAGCTGCCGCGTGACAGCCTGATCGTTATCACAGGCCTGTCGGGATCGGGGAAATCCTCGCTCGCATTCGACACGATTTATGCCGAGGGGCAGCGGCGCTATGTGGAATCGCTCTCGGCCTATGCCCGCCAGTTTCTGGAGCTGATGCAGAAGCCGGATGTTGAACATATCGACGGGCTGTCTCCGGCGATCAGCATCGAGCAGAAGACCACCAGCCGCAACCCGCGCTCAACCGTCGCCACGGTGACCGAGATTTATGACTATATGCGGCTGCTGTGGGCACGGGTTGGCGTACCTTACTCGCCCGCCACCGGCTTGCCGATCACCGCGCAAACGGTCAGTATGATGGTGGACCGGGTGATGGCACTGCCCGAAGGAACGCGTGCCTATCTGCTTGCGCCTGCGGTGCGCGGGCGCAAGGGCGAATACCGCAAGGAATTGGCCGAATGGCAGAAGGCTGGTTACACCCGCGTGCGGATTGACGGGGAATTCTACGCCATCGAAGAAGCCCCCGCGCTGGACAAGAAATACAAGCATGACATCGAGGTTGTGGTTGATCGGATCGCTGTGCGTGCCAAAAAAGACGGCACAGAAGGCATTGAAACGCGGCTTGCGGACAGCTTTGAACAGGCGCTGAAACTGGCGGACGGGCTGGTTTATCTCGATCTGGCGGACATTACTGTTGCAGAGGCCATGTCCCAACCTCCGTTCGCCTCGAGCGAAGTCGAGAGGTCGCGCGCAGGTGTCTCGACTTCGCTCGACACGAACGGGGGTGGTGGGCAGGAGCAGAAACTCAAAGGCGCGGGCCTGCCGCCCAATCGCATTGTCTTCAGCGAGAAATTTGCCTGCCCGGTATCAGGTTTCACTATTGAATCCATTGAACCGCGGCTGTTTAGCTTCAACGCGCCCCAAGGCGCTTGCCCGGCCTGCGATGGGCTGGGCGAAAAGCTGCTGTTCGATCCGCAAATGGTGGTGCCGAATGAGGCTCTCAGCCTTAAACAAGGCGCAATCGTTCCCTGGGCCAAGAGCAATCCGCCGTCGCCCTATTACATGCAGGTGCTTGCCAGTCTGGCCGCCGAATATGGCTTCAGTCTTGGCACGCCCTGGCAAGAATTGCCGGGCGAGGTTCAACTGATCATCCTCTATGGCACCGGCGGAAAAGCGGTGCCGCTGACCTTCGTTGATGGCAAGAAAAGCTACACAGTCCGCAAGGCTTTTGAGGGCGTGATCGGCAATCTCAACCGCCGCCTGCTGCAAACCGAAAGCGCGTGGATGCGCGAAGAGCTGAATAAGTATCAGACTGCGCAGGCCTGCGAGACTTGTGAGGGTAAACGGCTCAAGCCCGAGGCATTGTCGGTCAAGCTGGGGGGTGAGGATATTTCCTCACGGACGCAGCTTTCTGTGGTTGCGGCGCTCGAATGGTTTTCACAAATTGATCAAGGCTTTACCGCGCAGCAAAGCCAGATCGCCAAGTCGATCCTCAAGGAGATCAACGAGCGGCTGGGGTTCCTCAACAATGTCGGTCTCGATTATTTGAACCTCAACCGCACTTCAGGTACGCTGTCTGGCGGCGAATCGCAGCGGATACGCCTCGCCAGCCAGATCGGTTCGGGCCTCTCGGGAGTGCTCTATGTGCTGGATGAGCCCTCGATCGGTTTACACCAGCGCGACAATGACCGGCTGCTCGAAACGCTCAAGCGGCTGCGCGATCTGGGCAATACCGTCATTGTGGTAGAACATGACGAGGATGCGATCCGTCACGCCGATCACATCGTTGATCTGGGGCCAGGGGCAGGGGTTCACGGCGGGCATATTGTCGCGCAAGGCACGCTGGCAGATATCCTCGCCGCGCCGGACAGTCTGACCGGGCAATACCTCTTAGGCACCCGCCGGATCGAGGTTCCGAAGAAGCGCCGCAAGGGCAACGGCCACAAGCTGACGGTCCACAATGCCCGGGCCAACAATCTCAAGGGTGTCACCGCCAGTATTCCGCTCGGCACTTTCACCTGCATAACCGGGGTCTCGGGAAGCGGCAAAAGCAGCCTGACAATCGACACGCTGCAAGCAGGTGCAGCGCGGGCGCTAAATGGTGCGCGGGTGATCGCGGGGGCGCATGACAAGATCACCGGGCTGGAATTCTGCGACAAGGTGATAGAGATTGATCAATCCCCTATCGGCCGCACCCCGCGCAGCAACCCGGCCACTTATACCGGCGCCTTCACCCAGATCCGCGACTGGTTCGCCGGACTGCCCGAAAGCGGCGCGCGCGGCTATAAGCCAGGGCGGTTCAGCTTCAACGTCAAGGGCGGCCGCTGCGAGAAGTGCCAGGGCGACGGGCTGATCAAGATCGAGATGCACTTCCTCCCCGATGTTTATGTGACGTGTGAGGAATGCGGTGGCAAACGCTACAACCGCGAAACGCTGGAGGTGAAGTTCAAGGGGCATTCGATCGCCGATGTCCTGGATATGACGATCGAGGATGCCGAAGGCTTCTTCAAGGCGGTACCGCCGATCCGCGACAAGATGCATATGCTGAACGAGGTAGGCCTTGGCTACGTCAAGGTTGGCCAGCAGGCGACCACGCTGTCGGGCGGCGAGGCGCAGCGGGTCAAACTGGCCAAGGAACTCAGCAGGCGGTCAACCGGGCAGACGCTCTATATCCTCGACGAGCCGACCACCGGGCTGCATTTTGAGGATGTCCGCAAACTGCT
>JANMNP010000066.1:0-30650 GCA_031374105.1 Novosphingobium sp. | reverse complement strand
GCCCAGCCCACGCTGGAAATCGTGCGCGAGCGGATCGATCAGCTGCCATCCGCTGGCCTCACCATCGTCGCCACCGGGCCGCTTACTGCCGAAGCCCTTGCCCACAGCATCGGCGCAGCAACCGGGGCAGAAAGTCTGGCCTTCTTTGATGCCATTGCTCCGATCGTTCACCGCGACAGTGTTGATATGGACATCTGCTGGATGGCCTCGCGCTGGGAAAAGGGCTCTGGCCCCGAAGGCGATGGCAAGGATTACATCAACTGCCCGATGAACCGGGATCAATACACCGCGTTCCATCAAGGGCTGCTCGATGGGGAAAAGACTGTGTTCCGCGAATGGGAGGCCAACACCCCGTATTTTGACGGCTGCATGCCGATCGAGGTGATGGCCGCGCGCGGGCTGGATACGCTGCGGTTCGGGCCGATGAAGCCGGTGGGGCTTGATAATCCCCGCACTGGCTATTGGCCGTGGGCAGTTGTGCAGCTGCGTCAGGACAACAAGCTGGGCACGTTGTGGAACATGGTCGGCTTCCAGACCAAGCTCAAACATGCCGAGCAAGTGCGCCTGTTCCGGACCATTCCGGGGCTGGAAAATGCCGAGTTTGCCAGGCTTGGGGGATTACACCGCAATACATTCATCAACTCACCGATGCTGCTCGATCGCCAGTTCCGCCTGAAGGCCGCGCCGCATATCCGCTTTGCCGGGCAGATCACCGGCTGTGAGGGCTATGTTGAGAGCGCGGCAGTCGGGCTGGTCGCCGGGATCATGGCGGCAGGCGAGATCAGTGGGAAAACATGGAGAGAGCCGCCCCGCACCACTGCACTTGGCGCGTTGATGGCGCATATCACCGGCGATGCCGAGGCGACGAGCTATCAGCCGATGAACGTCAATTTTGGCCTGTTTCCGCCGCCCGCAGACGAAGTAAAAAAGAAGCAGCGCAAGGAAGCCTATACGGCGCGAGCCAAGGCTGATTTCCCGGGCTGGATGGCCGGGGTTGAGGTGTGGCATTGAGCCTCACGCCCCTTGCGTCCCCGCGAAAGCGGGGATCTCAGGCCTCTGAGCGCCCGCCTCCAGAGGCCCCCGCCTTCGCGGGGGAGCACACTATGATTCAGAGTTCACGCCAGCCGCTCTAGCTACTGCAACGAATCAAAAACCTCATCAAAATCGCTATCATTCTGGCGGGCTGATACGCGTGCTGGCAGACCCTTGGGCGGCGTGCTGCAGCGGCACTGGGCCTGCGCATTATCCTTGGGCTTAGTGGTCGCAAACTCTTCGCGGCTGAGGATCACATCGCCATTCCGATCGGCCGCCTTGAAGCGATTGGCGGTGCGCACTGCCCATTCCTCAAAGGTCAGCAGATTATTGCCATCCAGATCGAGTTTGCGGAAATCGCGGGTCCGTATGGAAAGCATCTCGTTGCGGGTGATACGCCCGTCAAAATCCCGATCAATCCGGCCAAAACGGCGCTGTTCGCGGCTGAATTCGGTGGCTTCGGGCGGAGCAGGTCCGCGCTGCCCGCGAATATCCGCACTGGGCAAGGCACCGGGCGCGGCCACCTCTTCGGCGAGATTGGGCGGCGGCGCGCCCGTTTCCGTCGCGGCCCGGCCCTGCCACCAGAACAAGCCCGCCGCCGCAAGCAACAGCGCAGCAACCGCCCCCAGCACCATGCGATTCATCAAGCCTCTCCCCCGCTGCTCATCGGCATATACTAACGCCCGAGCAATCCAAGCCGCAGCGCGACCAGGCCGGCAACACTGCCGCTCAGCAATTGGCTGTCGCCGCGTGTCATTGCGCGCCGGGCAAGCCCGTGGAGCACCGCCAGAGGCCGCAAGCTGCGGGGCAGGCTAGGCCGTCTCCAATCCTGCTGTTCCGCCAAGTTCCTCGCTTCGGCCCGTTCGTCTGGATCGCCCAGCTTGCCAGACAGATCGACCAGCGCCCAGCCTCGGCCCGCGCGGATTGCTTCGTCAGGTTCGGCTTTCAGCAGGCGGGCCAACCCGCCAAAGGCACTGGCCCTGCCGTCGGCAAGCCTCCCAAGAGCCTCACCGGAAAGCGGCGGATCGCCAAACAGGCCTTCCCAGCCATCGACCAAGCCGGATAGCGCGGCTGATTGATCCGCCCAGGGCCTGAGCAAAGCCAGCAGCGGCTCACCTTCCGGCCAAGCCCCTGCCCCCTCGCCAAACCAGTCGCGCCACCAGGCCAAACGGACCTGCCCCAGCAGTGGTTCACGGCTATTGCGGACAATCCCAGCCAGCCGGCAATCCAGCGCCAGCAAACCCAGAGTTAACCCCCGGGCATGCGCTGGCGCATAGGACAGGGCCAAACGCAGGTGAACGGGCAGCTGTTCGATCAGGACATCGGGTATCATCCCCGCACCGTCCCATCTGCAGGTGCCGCGTCAAGCAAATTGCGGAAATTTCTATCAATCGTAAAGCGGAGTTAACTCTGTTGCTTGAATGTATGCACACCAAGCCCCGTTAGATGGAGGGTGTTGTGATACCAATCTCAGGGGCATTCCATGTTCAAATCGATTCGCAAAACCCTGCGCGCATTGCGGTCGCACACCAGCGGCAACGCAACCCTGCTCGTTGCCTTGGGCATGCCTGCACTGATCGGTGGCTCAGGCCTGGCGGTTGATACTGCGCAATGGTACACATGGAAGCGAGAGCTGCAGTTTGCGGTTGATCAGGCCGCCCTGGCTGGCGCCTGGGCCCGCACCAACAGCGATACGGAAAGCGTCTATCAGGCCCGTGCCCGGCAGGAGTTTACGGCCAATCAGGCAGTCACAAACGGAATTAGCACTACGCCGCTTGTCTCGCTCAGCAGCTACGCAGGTGGATCAAACAACAGCGTGACCGTTTCGGCAACTGCATCGCAGCGGCTGCCATTCTCCAGCTTCCTGACCAACCGGGCGACAACGGTTTACGCCTATGCGCAAGCCAGTTTTGCTGCCGGGCAAAGCTATACCAGTTGCCTGATAGCGACCGATGCGGACGATAGCGGAGCCATCACAATTGGCGGCAATGCTACACTTACCGCTGGCTGCGGTCTGGCTGCGCTTTCCACTTCGGCCTCGTCAATCATCATCAACGGAAATCCAACTGTGGATGCCGGCGACGTGGTTTCAAAGGGCGGGATCGATGATTGGCTCGATACGCATGGGGATAATGACATTCATGAATATGTCAGCGGCTTGTTCGATCCGTTCGCCAGCCTTTCACCGCCAACAAATACCACCGCACGAACCGCCAGTTGCACGGCAGGGGCGACGACAACGATCGCAACCACCTCTGTTGTTACCTTGATCCAGGACAAAACTTATCGAGGTTCAAGAACAAACAACATGACGCTGTTGAGCACCTCAACTGTATCGAACAACAGCGCAAGCCCCGTTGTTACAAACAACGTGACCGTTACCAACGGCACGGTTGCAGGGGCGGGAACCCCAGCGGTCAACACGCTGACTGGATCGACCACGTCAACCGGTTCCGGCGGCAGCAGGGTATATACGCGAATCGATCGCGTTACGACCACGACAACGACCTATTCAGGCGTAGTGGTGACAACCACCGCAACGCAGGCTTCGCTTAGTCCTGGAACATATTCCGATATATTCCTGAATTGCAAAGTGGTGTTCTCCCCCGGAGTTTATGTGATTGATGGTGGGCGTTTCAAGGTAACAGGCCAACATGAAGTAACCGGTGCAGGCGTGATTTTTGTATTGAAGAACAGTGCATTTATCGACTTTGCTGGTGGTTCTGCGGTTACGCTAACCGCCCCGACCCAGGCGCAACTTGAAGCGTTCGGTGTTGGATCCACCCAGGCCGCGCAGCTTGCTGGCATGCTGGTGTTCGAAGATCGGGCATCGCCTGGCACGCGCAACAAGAACTCGATCAATGGCAACTCCAGCACCATCCTCAACGGCACGATCTATCTGTCCAAAAGCGAGATCACCTTTGCGGGCACGGCTAGCGTTACCAGCCAGTGCCTGATGATCGCTGCGAACAACATCACCATCCAGGGAACTGCAAACATGTCTACCTTCTGTCCCGCAGGGATGAATGAGGACACCGAGATTTCCAGCGGCACTCCATCGGTTAAATTGATCGCCTGATGCCTGTCCGCCGCCATCTTGCCACCCTGCTACGCGATACACGCGGAGCGATGCTGATCGAAACCGCGATTGTCGCGCCTGTATTGGTGCTGATGAGCCTCGGGGCTTTTCAGGTCAGCACTATGGTTGCACGGCAAAGCGAACTGCAAAGCGCTGTCGCCGAAGCCTCGGCAATTGCTTTGGCGGTGGCGCCCGATACGTCGGCCAAGCGTGCCACAGTAAAAGCGGTGATCATGGCTTCAAGCGGCCTGGCGAGCGGTCATGTAACTGTGTCAAACACCTTCCGTTGCGGCACGACGTCTACCTATCAAAACGGTCAGTCCTGCTCAGGTTCAAACAAGCTTTCTACATATGTGAAGATTGATCTGACGGACACCTATACACCGATCTGGACTGAATTCGGAGTAGGCCGCCCAATGAACTACAACGTGACCCGTTATGTCATGATTTCTCAGGACAATTGATGATGAAACGCCGTTTCCATCGACTCTTCAGCGATTGCAGCGGTTCTGTTGTAATTGAATTTGCTCTCATCGGCCCAGTGATGATCACCATGCTGTTTGGTGTGCTTCAGATTGGCTTGGCCATGCAGAACTACAATGCACTGCGCAGTGCTTCTGCGGATGCGGCACGCTATGCTGTCGTCAATTATCAAGCGTTGAACAACCTCAACGACACACAAATCGCAGCGCGCGCGCGCAGCCTGGCTGTGAGCCCTCCTTATGGCCTCATTTCAGCCAACCTTACCGTTAGCCTTCAAACCGCAACAACTCAGCGGGTCGCTGGCGCAACGGAAAAGACGCTGAGCCTTACCTACAGGATTCCAACAGTGCTGAGTATTATTGGATTTGGCCAGATCCCGATCACTTACAACCGACCGATCTTCCTGATCGTCTGAATTTGTGCGGCGCTGCTGGCCCATTCGCTGCGCAATTCCGTGAAAAAATTAACCAAGCTTGTTGGCTAGGTCGTTACGCGGGCTTGCTATGCCGTTGGCTGATACAGCCGGGGAATGGGCCGCTCGATGAGTTGTCGATCAAACAAATTTGATACCAGCGCACCAAACGGGCTTTTCGCCCGGCTGCTGCATGATCGCGCCGGCAACACGCTGGCGATGATCGCGGCAGCTGTCGTGCCGATCCTGGCGATGGTCGGTGGCGGGATCGATATGGGACGCAGCTATCTTTCGCAAACCCGCCTTCAACAAGCATGCGACGCTGGCGTGCTGGCCGCGCGCAAAAAGCTGGGCTCGCAAATAGTGACCACCGGCATCGTGCCGGGCAATGTGGTTACAGTTGGCAACAAGTTCTTCAACCTTAACTTCCGCAATGGCGCCTATGGCTCTGCCAACCGCGACTTCCAGATGACGCTGGAAGATAACTATGCAATCAGCGGGACCGCCTCGGTTGATGTGCCGACCACAATCATGACGATCTTCGGATACACCAACGTCCCCTTGCAGGTTGAATGCGAGGCTGCACTCAACTTTTCAAACACCGACATCATGTTCGTTCTCGATACCACCGGCTCGATGACGACGGTAAATCCGGACGACACCGACACCAGAATCGATGTTCTCAAAAGCGTTGTGCGCAGTTTTCACGCGCAGATCGAAGGCAGCAAGGGACCAGGCATCCGGGTCCGCTATGGCTTCGTGCCCTATTCAACCAACGTCAACGTCGGCAACCTGCTGCAAGACGATTGGGTGGTCGATAACTGGACATATCAATCGCGCGAAGATTATGGCACCGAGCCAGGCGAAGTGGTTGACCATAGATATTGGGACAATGGAGTTCAAATTTCAGGTACCGCAAAGACTAAATCGGTCACCAGCTATGCGTCAACACTCCACAAAGCGACCAGCGAAGCAGGCGTCGATTACCGAACCTGCGATAATGCGCTGCCAGCAAGCACGATTACACAGACCTACACGCTGATTTCGACGGCGAGCGAGCCCTATGTCGGTCCGCCAGCCGGGACCAAGACCACCAAACATTATCGCAGGGTCACCAATGGCGATGCCTATTGGGTGGAACAGAACGGTACGACCTGTCATGTCAAATCAACGACTTATGATAATTACATCGACGAATTTGACGAAATAACAATACCCTATACCCGCACGCAGCAACGCTATCGCTATGCGCCGATCGCCCGTGACGTGAGCAATTGGCGCACAGAAACCAGCGGCTGCATGGAAGAACGCACCACCTACGAAATTACCGACTGGGACAATGTCGATCTCAGCCGCGCGCTTGATCTCGATCTCGATCTGGTGCCGGCTGCCGGAAACCCGGACACGCAATGGCGACCGATGTATCCCAACGTGATCTATGAACGCTCGCTCAATTCCGATGCAACCGGATCATTCACACCGGCCGCCGTTGTCACAACCGATCCGTGGTTCTTCCAGCCCAGCTGGGTGCCAAACATGGCAGCATGCCCTGCGCCAGCGCGCCTGCTTGATGAAATGGACACCTCGGACCTCAACACCTATCTGGCGACTGTCACGCCTTCGGGGACGACCTATCACGATATCGGCATGATCTGGGGCGGCAGGCTGATCTCGTCTACCGGGCTGTTCACAGCCGAGAATGCTGACATTGATGGCAAGACGACCAGCAGAAACCTGATCTTTCTGACCGACGGCCAGACCGAGCCTTACGACATCGCCTATGGCGCCTATGGGGTAGAGCCGCTGGACCAACGCCGCTGGTCGGCGACCTCATCAACCACTCTGGTGCAAACCGTAGAGAACAGGTTTTCCGTCGCCTGCGCCGAAGTCAAAAAGCGCAACATCACAGTCTGGGTGATCGGCTTTGGCACGGCGCTCACTCCGATGATGACGGAATGTGCCGGTCCTGGCCATTCATTCGAAGCCGCGGATTCGGCGCAGCTCAACGATGCTTTCAACAAAATCGCAGCGGCGCTCGGGGATCTGAGGATTTCCAAATGATCCAGTCGAAACTTGCCCGCCTGCGCCATGATCAAGATGGCATGACAGCAGTCGAATTCGCGCTGGTGATGCCGGTTCTGCTGATGATGGTACTGGGATTATTCGATCTTGGCCATAACATGTATACAAGCACGATGCTGCAAGGGGCAGTGCAACAGTCTGCGCGCAATTCAACGATTGAGGGCGCGGCATCCAATGCGGCCGCGCTTGACGGCAATGTGACGCGGGCAGTCCGCGCAATTTCGCCCAATTCAACACTGCAGTTCAGCCGGATGGCCTATGCCAGCTTTTCTGGTGTGAGCACCCCCGAAGACTTCTCGGATCTGAACAGCAATGGTGTCTGCGACAGCAATGAACCGTTTGAAGATGCCAACAACAACAGCAACTGGGATTCTGATCGCGGCATGGCCGGCATGGGCGGTGCACGCGATGCGGTTCTCTATAAGGTGACTGTCACCTACCCCCGGCTGTTTCCCATCGCACGGTTCATTCCCGGCCAGACGGACAACTTCACGATGGAGAGCAACACCGTACTCCGCAACCAACCCTATGGCATTCAAGGCGAATTGGCCACAACGACGAGAAATTGTGTATGACCATCAGGGGATTCTTCGCCCGTTTGCGCCGCAGCCGCTCTGGCGTGGCCATGACTGAGTTTGCCTTGGGCGCTCCGTTCCTGCTGGGTGCCGGCTTATGGGGTGTTGAAATCGCCAATCTGGCAGCAACCCAGATGAAAATCGGGCAGCTGGCAATCCACATCGCAGACAACGCATCGCGTATTGGCGATACATCGACGCTGGAAGATCGCAAGATTTATGAAAGCGATATCAACGATGTGCTGATTGGCGCAGGCATCCAGGGCGGCAATCGAATGGCGCTGTACACCCGCGGCCGGGTGATCGTCAGCAGTCTGGAAATGTTCGATGAAGCGACCCATTGTATCGATGGAAATTGCCCTTCAGGCTCCCCGGCTCAGGGCGCACAATTCATCCATTGGCAGCGCTGCGATGGCGATAAGGTGTACACTTCAAATTATGGCACGGAAAATCAGACAATGCCGAACGGCATGGGCCCGGTCGGCGAAGAGATCACGGCCGAGGACAAGGGTGCGGTAATCTTTGTCGAGATTGCTTACGATTATCTCCCGCTGGTATCGGCAAGCTTTGTCGGCAGCACCGAAATCAAGTCCACCGCAGCCTTTACCGTACGCGACAGCCGCGATCTGTCCGGAATCAGGCAGCGCAACACAGCGTCCCCTGATCCGATCGCAACTTGCAGTTAATTCAGCGGTTGCAAACTTGCCGAACCGCCACTGCTATGCGCGCCGCATCGATCAGCGCGGCCTTTTCCAGATTGGCTGCATAGGGCAGCGGCACATCCTCGTTGCAGACCCGCAGGACCGGGGCATCGAGATGATCGAAGCCTTCTTCCATGCAGATCGCCATAATCTCGGACGCTATGCCGCAAACCGGCCAGCCTTCCTCTGCGACAACAAGTCTGTTGGTTTTGGCCAGGCTGGTCAGCACTGCCTCTCTATCAAGCGGACGCAGCGTGCGCAGGTCTATCACCTCTGCGTTGATACCTTCTACAGAG
The DNA here is from genome assembly GCA_031374105.1 of Novosphingobium sp. Lineage (GTDB taxonomy): Bacteria > Pseudomonadota > Alphaproteobacteria > Sphingomonadales > Sphingomonadaceae > Novosphingobium. The sequence goes on along the minus strand of JANMNP010000066.1, from coordinate 21,990 downwards.
AGTATCTCGGCTGCATCTAGGGCCAGTCCGACCCCGATTGAATAGCTGACGATCGTGACGTCCAAGCCTTCGCGCATCACCCGCGCCTTGCCGATCGGGAGGACGTGATCGTCCAGTTCAGGAAGTTCGAAAGTCCGACCGTAAACCAGCTCATTCTCAAGGAAAACCACCGGATCCTCGCTGCGGATCGCAGCCTTGAGCAACCCTTTTGCGTCGGCAGCGTCATAGGGTGCAATCACCACGAGGCCGGGTACATTGGCGTACCACGGCCCATAATTCTGGCTGTGCTGCGCCCCCACCCGGGTAGCCGCGCCATTGGGACCACGGAACACCACGGGGCAACGCATCTGGCCGCCAGACATGTAATTGGTTTTCGCAGCAGAATTGATAATATGATCAATCGCTTGCATGGCAAAGTTAAAAGTCATGAATTCGATAATCGGGCGCAGACCGCCCATCGCCGCTCCTGTTCCAATCCCGGCAAAGCCATATTCCGTGATCGGTGTATCGATCACCCGCTTTGGCCCGAACTCGTCAAGCAGGCCCTGGGTGACTTTATAGGCGCCCTGATATTCAGCCACTTCCTCGCCCATCACAAAGACGCGAGGATCGCGGCGCATTTCCTCTGCCATGGCATCGCGCAAGGCTTCTCGAACGGTGGAAGTTTTCATATTGGTGCCCGGCGGGATAGTCGGATCGACCTTTCGGGCTTGTGCGGCAGGTCGAGCGGCTTCAGGCATTGCCGCCGCAGGTGGTGGAGTTGGCGCAACTTGTGCTACTGCAGTCTCCCCTTCCCCGCTCATAACCGCGATCACAGTTCCAACGGCCACACCTTCGCTGCCCTCAGGAATCAAGATTTGGCCAATCACGCCCTCGTCAACGGCTTCGAATTCCATCGTCGCCTTGTCAGTCTCAATCTCGGCAAGAATGTCGCCGGATTTGATCGTGTCGCCTTCCTTGACCAACCACTTGGCCAGTGTGCCTTCCTCCATCGTCGGAGAGAGCGCTGGCATTTTAAGTTCGATCGCCATCAGTAGCTCTCCACCAAAACATCAGTGTAGAGTTCTGGCAGTGCGGGTTCAGGCGAGTTTTCTGCAAAATCAGCTGCTTCAGAGACAGTGCTACGAATTCGCTTGTCAATATCCTTGAGCCTGTCCTCACCAATCCCGCGCGTCAGAAGCTCTGTCTTGGCTGCTTCGATGGGATCGTGATTGTCGCGCATTTCCTGCACTTCTTCGCGGCTACGGTATTTGGCCGGATCGGACATCGAGTGGCCGCGATAGCGATAGGTGCTGAGCTCCATCAGCACCGGGCCGTTGCCACCGCGAACGAAATCAAGCGCCACCTTGGCGGCGGCGTGGACTTCGAGCACATCCATCCCGTTTACTTCCATCCCGGGAATACGAAACGCCGTTCCGCGGCGATAGAATTCGGTTTCGGCCGAGCTGCGCTTGACCGCTGTGCCCATCGCATAGCCGTTGTTCTCGATAACGAAAATGATTGGCAGCTTCCACAGCGCAGCCATGTTGAAGCTTTCGTAGACCTGGCCCTGGTTGGCCGCACCATCGCCGAAGTATGCCATGCAAACCCCGCCATCTTCGCGGTACTTATGTGCAAAGGCGAGCCCCGCCCCGAGCGAGACCTGCGCGCCGACGATACCATGGCCGCCGTAAAACTTATGCTCCACGCTGAACATATGCATCGAGCCGCCCTTGCCGTGCGAAATCCCGGCCTGCCGCCCGGTCAACTCGGCCATGATGACCTTGGGATCAATCCCATAGGCCAGCATGTGACCGTGATCGCGGTAGCCAGTGATTACGCTGTCGCGTTCCGCATCCAAAGCAGACTGAAGCCCTACCGCAACCGCCTCCTGACCAATATAGAGGTGACAAAATCCGCCGATCAGGCCGAGGCCATAGAGCTGCCCGGCCCGCTCTTCAAATCGGCGGATCAGCAGCATCTGCTCATAAAAATGGAGCAGTTCAGCATCGCTTGCCGCAAATCGCTTATCGTCGGCATGCGCTTGCTGAAGGCTGCGGAGCGCAAAGTTTACGTCACCAGCCGCTGGTTTGGCAGATGTCTTGCGAGCAGTGGCAGGCTTGGCCAAAATCTTGTCCCCTGAGGCAGATTGTTGGCCTGCCTATAGGGCCAAGCTTCCTTTAGGGAAACCGCCACATACGTATTTTGAAAATTGCCCGTGATTGCCCGCCGAATGCTCAGTTGAGCAGCATGACCATTTCATCAGGGTGAATGACGTTGAGATTGCTCCGCAACAATTCACCTGCAAGATCCGGATCGGCCCGCCGGGGATCGAGCAGAGCGACACGATTCTTAAGTTCAACTTGCTGAGCAACGAGCAGCTTCAGTTCTGCTTGGCGTTCGGCCAGCAAGCGATTGTTTTCACTCCAGGCCAGCAAGCCGGAGGGGCCAGCAAGCACCATGCCGCCCAGCAGAAGCAGGCAAGCCAAGGCCACGCCTTGGGTCAGCCCTTCTTTTGCGATCTGCGGTTTGCCTTGGCGGTTCGTCATTCACCCTAAGAATCACAAATGATTCAGTGATTCAAGTGCTAAATCTCATATTGATCCACCTTTGTGCAAAGGTGTTGCCAGTCAGCAGGCAGTTTGATCGAATTATTTGCCACTAATACGCCCGGTATCAAGAAAGTCCCGCGCAGAAAATCCTGCTGGAGCAACCACTTCTACCACGGGATCAATGCGATCATCGAATTCAGTGCGCAAGGCCCGGCTCATCACGGCGTGCATATCATAGAGGCAGGTGATGTAGGTCAGTTCGAGAATTTCCTCATCGCAGAACTCCGCCTTGAGCTGAGCGAACAAGCCATCAGGCACTCTGCCCCGATGTGTGACGAGTCGATCTGCGTAGGCCAGCACCAGGCGTTCAGTGGCGCTGAAGCAGTCGGCGACCTGCCAATTGGGGATTGCGGCGATCTTGGCTTCAGCAACTCCCAGCCCGCGAAGCGATTTGCAATGCTGCGAAAAGACGAACTGGCTGCCCACTGCCCACCCCGCCCAGCATTGGCCCAGTTCGCGCAAAACCGGATCGATCTTGCGCGCGGGACTGCGATAATATGCAAAGCCCTGCGCAGCATGCCGCAGCGTGTCCGGGCTGTTGGCAAACACACTCCACCAGTCGCCCGGCGTACCAGTGTCTGTCCCCGGCTCTGCCACCGGACAGCGCGGACCGAACAGCAGATCATAGCAGCCCAGCACGGTTTTATCGGTTACTTCAGCGCGTGGAACAGGGCGAAGGCGAGGCATGGTCAAACCTCCATCACAGCGGGTTCGTGGGCGACGTCAGACGGACTGAACTCGCGGGTAAATGCAGCGAATTCCAGCATGATACCGTTCGGATCGATGAAATAGACTGAACGTACGAATACCCCAGAGTGCATGCTTCGTGCGATACCGGTGGTGCTGTCGTCATGGTTCACAACGGCTGGAGTATGCGGCACCCCAGCGGCCTTCAATCTGGCCAGCGCATCTTCGAGTTCGCTCTCCTCCATATGGAAGGCTAGATGGTTCATTGATCCCACTGCAGTTTTGGAATCATGGGGAAATTCCCGCACCGAGGCGATCCCGGGCGCGGCTGCTGGTGCATCGCGCCACCAGAAGAAGGCCACGGTTGATCCCCCACCGCAATCGAAGAAAAAATGTTGGCCGCCATCGGGAAGAACCACCGTTTTGACCAGTGGCATGCCGAGAATGCGGGTATAAAAATCAACCGTCTCGGCCATATCCCGGCAGACCAGTGCGATATGATTGATCCCTGCAGTTCTAAGCATGGCTTGTTCCCTTTTGGCTTAGACGACATAGAGACACAGTGCAGACGACAGCACAATGCGCAGCATCACAGGGGTTGACAATCCTGCTCAACTATCGCCAAACTGGTTTCTATTGAAACTAACTATGAGCCACTCGCATGACCGACCTGTTCGACAATCCCCTTGGCCTCGATGGCTTCGAATTCATCGAATTTTCAGCCCCGGAAACGGGCGTGCTCGAACCAGTGTTTCAGGCGATGGGTTTCGCCCGGATTGCCCGCCATCGGTCCAAGAATGTCGAACTGTGGCGGCAGGGCGAAATCAATCTCATCGCCAACTACGAACAGCGCAGCCCGGCTGCCTATTTCACCGCTGAACATGGTCCATCAGCCTGCGGCATGGCGTTTCGAGTGCGGGATGCGGCCAAGGCCTATGCGCTGGCGATCGAGCGCGGCGCAGAACCGGTCGAAGTCCGCACCGGCCCGATGGAACTGCGCCTTCCCGCAATACGCGGGATCGGCGGCTCCATCATCTATCTGATTGATCGCTATGGTTCGGACGGCCTCAACATATACGACATCGACTTTATCTATGAAACCGGGGTTGATCGCCACCCGGTGGGCGCTGGAATGCAGATCATCGATCATCTGACCCACAACCTCTACGGCGGGAGGATGGCGCATTGGGCCGCATTCTATGAGCGGATCTTCAATTTCCGCGAGATCCGATACTTCGACATCAAGGGCGAATATACCGGCCTGACCAGCAAGGCGATGACCGCGCCCGATGGCAAGATCCGCATACCGCTCAACGAAGAAGGCCAAAAGGGTGGCGGACAGATAGAGGAATATCTGCGCGCCTATAATGGCGAGGGGATCCAGCACATCGCTTTCTCCTGCGATGATCTTTACACCGCCTGGGACAAGCTCAAAGCGCTCGGCACTCCCTTCGCCCCTGCCCCGCCCGGAACCTATTACGAGATGTTGGCCGAGCGTCTGCCCGGCCACGGTGAACCCGTCGAGGCATTGCAGAGCCGTGGCATCCTGCTCGATGGCTCGACAGAGAATGATGACCCGCGCCTGCTGCTGCAGATCTTCTCGCAAACGATGATCGGCCCGGTGTTCTTTGAATTCATCCAGCGCAAAAAGGATGAAGGCTTCGGCGAAGGCAATTTTACCGCGTTGTTCAAATCGATGGAAGCCGATCAGATTCGTCGCGGGGCGCTGCAAGTAGACGGTTGAATGGTTTGCCTGAACTTTGAATCATATCGTGTTCCCCCGCGAAGGCGGGGACCTCAGGAAGTTGGATAGCTCCCCATCGTCGGAGGCCTGAAGTCCCCGCCTTCCGGCCAAAGCCCGGAAGTTTATCCCGAGCCTGTCGAGGGGCGGGGACCTACTATGCGCCAGATTTAGCGCAGCTTGCTCTGCATGGTGCGCCCGACGGGATTCGAACCCATGGCCCCCAGATTAGGAATCTGGTGCTCTATCCGGCTGAGCTACGGGCGCACGCGGTTCTATTAGCAGGCAGTCGGCCGCTGGCAATCAGTTGAGTTCGTCGGGCGGTGCGATTGGAAAGGGCAGCGGCGTTAGCGCTATCCCCTCTTCGATCAGCTCGATTGCCTGATCGGCGGTCGCCTGACCGTGGATCACTTCGGGTTTGTCTTCACCATAGTGAATCGCGCGCGATTTCTCGGCGAATTTGTCCCCCACCCAGCGCGATTGCTTGAGCGCTTCGGCCTGCATTTGCGCCAAAGCCTGCATCATCTTCGCTGCTTCTGGCGGTATTGACCCTCCCGCGACTGGCAGCTGGGTGGATGGCGGCTTGGCAGTTGGCGCAACAGCGGCGATCTGGTTTCCTTTGCGGCTGATATTGGGAGCCATTGGCGCCTTGCCCACCGCAGACGAACCGCATTGGGGGCATTCGACCAGCCCTGCAGCCGATTGCCGCGCAAACTCATCATTAGAGCCGAACCAGCCTTCGAACCGGTGACCTGCCGATTGGCATTCAAGATCAAATACAATCACTGCTGGGACAGATCGGGGATTGCGCGCCGATTTGCAAGGCTGGGCAATTGCCCCCGCACATCGGCAAGGCGCTTGTTGTCAAGATTGACGAAGCCCAGCCCCGCTGCCTCTCCGCCCATATCGAGCAGCACATCACCCCACGGATCGATCACCAGACTGTGACCATAGGTGGTGCGGCCATCCTCATGGGTGCCGACCTGCGCGGCGGCGATGACAAAGGCGCTGGCCTCAATCGCGCGGGCGCGTTGCAGGATATGCCAATGCGCCGCACCGGTCGGCACAGTGAAAGCTGCAGGAATGGCAATTGCATCGCAGCGCGCCTGGCCCAATGCTTCAAACAGCGCGGGAAAGCGCAGATCATAGCAGATCGTCAGACCAAGCCGGCCGATCGGTGTCTCGGCCACCGCTAACGCATCGCCCGGTGCATAGGCGCGAGATTCGCGCCAGCTTTCGCCACTGGCCAGATCGACATCGAACATATGGATCTTGTCATATCTGGCCGCCACATTGCCCCCGGCATCGATCAGCAGTGATCGGTTTGCCCAGCGGCCATCATCGCGCAGCACCGCCAATGATCCGATGGCCACCCAGACACCGGCCCGGGCAGCGGCCTCTTGAACCGCTGCCAGAACCGGGTTGTCCGTCTCGGCGACGATATGCGGGCGCGCCCGTTCACGGTTACGATCAAGCAGCCCTGACATTTCAGGGGTAAAGACCATCTCTGCGCCCGCCATCGCAGCGGCCCCGACCGCGCCGACCAGTGTCGCAGCATTAGCCGCCGGATCAATCCCGGTAGTCATCTGCAGCACTGCAATCCGGGTCATGGCTCAGCGGCCCAGCAGCGGGTCAAGCTTGCCATTAGAATCCAGTGCGAAAAGCTCGTCACAGCCGCCGATTCCGACATTATCAATGAAGATTTGCGGGACAGTTGATGCACCCGGCGCACGTTCAACCATTTCGGCTCGCTTTGGTCCGCCCATGGTTATGTCATATTCATTGTAGGTAACGCCCTTTGCATCAAGCAATCCCTTGGCCCGATAACAAAAGGGACAACCCCATTTGGAGTATATCTCAATTTTTGGCGACACCATGCGGTTTCCTTCGATGTGGCTTGTCCACCCCTTGAAAGACTGACGCGCTATCATATCTCCTATGTGGTGTCATGGCCTGCATGGGGATGACAGCAAATTGGAGCGCCGGAAACGGGCTTCGGAACCATTGAAGATTGCTCATTAGAGGATTTTTGCCATGAACCGATTTGATTTTACGCCCTATCGCCGCACTACTGTTGGGTTTGACCGGCTGTTCGATCTGCTGGAGAACAACCCGCGAAGCGCGGGCGGTGACAACTACCCACCCTTTAATATTGAGCGCCGCAGCGAAGATGCCTATCGCATCACCCTTGCAGTCGCCGGGTTCAAGCCTGCTGACATTGAGATAACGGCTCAGCAGAACCTGCTGGTCGTGCAGGGCCGCAAAGGTGATGAAGCTGGAGACAGCCAATTCCTTCATGTTGGTATCGCGCAGCGCGGGTTCGAACGACGCTTTGAACTGGCTGATTTTGTGCTGGTTGAGGCTGCAAATCTGGAAGATGGGCTGCTGACCATAGATCTGATCCGTGAAGTGCCAGAGGCAATGAAGCCGAAGAAGATCGCCGTTGGGACACAACGGAGCTTGGCGATCGTGCCAGGTGGTGCTGACGACGAAACCAGCGCCGCCGCCTGATTTCTGCGCACTATTAACTAAATTGGTTTGGAGGTGAGGCCCGAAAGCCTCACCTCCGCGTCGCTTGCGCGCCGCCCTGTCATCTCGTGATCGCCCGGGTCGCAGAAGACGGTCAGAGCTGACAAGCTCAAAAATTTTACAGCAGAGTTTCCACTTAGCCCTGGCACCGCATGCACCTGTGAAGCGCAACGAATCCCCAATGGAACAGGTTACGATTGCGTAAGCGCACAAATTTTCGAGAGTTTCGTTGAGTGCAATGCATAGCTGCCCCACGATGGCGTGCGACGTATTGAGCAAGCAACGCAGATTGTAAATTTACTCCGAACGATGGCGCGACCAAGCCGGATTTACAGGATTTCCGAACAGTTGCGATCCGCTACGGGATGCATGCAGAAGTTTGCAAGGGCTTTCTGCCAAGCAACGTTAACTTCGCTCAATAACCCTTGTATCGTGTCGCGTTTATACAAGTTTTGGCGATTGAGCTGCGCTGGCCACTCGTCTCGATCAGACCATTCGTGCCTGGAGCAAAGCGGCGCCGATGAACCCAGCAAACAAGGGGTGCGGATCGAAGGGCTTGCTCTTCAGTTCAGGATGGAACTGCACGCCGACAAACCAGGGATGATCGGGCCGCTCAACGATCTCGGGCAGTTCGCCATCGGGCGACATGCCGGAAAAAATCAACCCATTGGCTTCCAGACGCTCACGATAGGCTGTGTTGACCTCATACCGATGGCGATGGCGCTCAAAAATGGTTGTGCTGCCATATATCTGCGCAACATGGCTGTTGCCCGCCAGCGTCGCTTCATAGGCGCCAAGCCGCATGGTTCCGCCCAGATCGCCGCCCGCCTCGCGCTTTTGCAGTCCCTCGTCACTCATCCATTCTTCGATAATGCCCACGACCGGTTGTGTGGTCGGGCCGAATTCAGTGGATGACGCATCGCTGACACCGGCCAGATTGCGCATGCCTTCGACGCAGGCCATCTGCATCCCGAAGCAGATACCAAAGAATGGCACCTTGCGCTCACGGGCAAAGCGGATCGCCTGTATCTTTCCCTCTGCCCCGCGCTCGCCGAACGCGCCGGGAACCAGAATGGCGTGCATCGGCTCAAGCCGCGCAGCGACATCGCTGTCGGCCTGTTCGAACAGCTCTGCATCAATCCACTGGATGTTGACTTTAACCCGGTTGGCCAGCCCACCATGCACCAGCGCTTCGTTTAGCGACTTATAGGCATCTTGAAGGCCAATATACTTGCCGACCACGCCAATCGTCACCTCGCCCTCGGGATGCATCTGGCGATCCATGATGTCGTCCCAGCGGCGCAAATCAGGTGCCAGTCCTGGAGTGATACCGAAGGCTCGCAGGACTTCGAAATCCAGCCCCTCAGCATGATACTGCAACGGCACCGCATAGATCGATTTTGCATCCAGTGCCTGGATAACGGCTTCTTTACGGACATTGCAAAACAGCGCGATCTTGGCCTTGTCGCTGTCTGGCAAAGGGTGTTCGCAGCGGCAAAGCAGAATGTCTGGCTGCACGCCCAGCGCAGTCAGTTCCTTGACACTGTGCTGGGTTGGCTTGGTTTTCAGTTCGCCGGCAGCAGCGATATAGGGGACCAGCGTGACATGGATAAACACCGTCTGGTCGCGGCCCATTTCGTTGCGCAATTGCCTGATCGCCTCGATGAAAGGCAGCGATTCGATGTCGCCAACGGTGCCGCCGATTTCGCACAGGACGAAATCAAGGTCATCAACATCGGTTTTGGCGAATTCCTTGATCGCATCTGTCACATGCGGAATGACCTGCACCGTCGCGCCCAGATAATCGCCGCGCCGTTCCTTGGCGATGATGTCACGGTAAATCCGGCCTGAGGTTACATTGTCCGATTGGCGCGCCGAAACGCCTGTAAACCGCTCGTAATGTCCCAGATCAAGGTCAGTCTCAGCGCCATCATCGGTTACATAGACTTCGCCGTGTTGATAGGGACTCATCGTCCCAGGATCGACGTTAAGATAGGGATCGAACTTGCGAATCCTCACGCGGAATCCCCGCGCTTGAAGCAGCGCCGCAAGGCTTGCCGCCATAAGACCTTTGCCGAGCGAGGAGACCACGCCGCCGGTTATGAAAATGTACCGCGCCATGGGAATTGAGCCTTAAGCCGTTGGAGGGCGCTAGGGCAAGCGCTTGCTGCTGCAATCCACAACAGATCGCATTGCAAGCCAAACCCACACCAACCAAATAGGTCAGTAGGGTATTGCCAGCTATGAAGTAAGCTTACTGCTTGGCGGCAGGAGCAAGCGGGTCCGCCGGAACCAAGGCTGAACCGACCGGAGCAGGTGCGGCCGTCAAAGGCTGGCCTGCGCCAGCCAGCGGATCAACCGGAGCCGCGCTTGGCGCTGTGAGCGGCGCGCCGCCGCGCTCCAACGTAGTGTCGATTGTTCGGCCCGAACTGGCGCGAACAGCCAATGCTGCCAGCGCGATGCTCAATGCCACGAACAGCACTGCCAGAATCGCAGTGGCGCGGGTCAGAAAGTCAGCCGCACCGCGGGCCGACATCAGCCCGCCAGGACTGCCGCCAACGCCCAGGCCGCCGCCTTCCGAACGTTGCATCAAGATGACGCCAACCAGTGTCGCTGCAACCAGCGCCTGAACAACGGTAAGGAAAATGAAAAGGGACATTTGCGTCTCTGCAATTAGCTAGGTTACCGCGCATTTAGGCGCGACAGGGCCAGGGCGCAAGCCATGGGGCCGATTACTCGTCGTTGGATGGTCCTGCAGCAGCAACAATCGAGAGAAAACTGTCAGCTGTTAGGCTTGCTCCGCCAACCAGCGCCCCGCCAACTTCATCAATCGCCAATAATTCTGCCGCGTTGCCAGCGTTGACCGAGCCGCCATACAGTATGGTGATATCGGCGCCCGCATCGCCATAAGTTTCAACCAGCTTGGCCCGGATTGCATGGTGCATCGCGCCCACATCTTCAGCCGAGGGAACCCGGCCCGTCCCGATGGCCCAAACAGGCTCATAAGCCACCGCAAGACGCGGCGCGACTTCTTCACCCTGCGGCAATGAGCCGTCGAGTTGCGCTGTGACAATGGCTTCGGCCTGGCCTGAATCCCGCTCTGCCTCAGTTTCGCCAACACAGAGGATCACCTCCAGGTTGGCTGCAAGCGCAGTCTCTGCCTTGGCGCGAACCACCTCATTGGTTTCGGCATGCTGCGCGCGTCGTTCGCTATGCCCAACGATCGTGAACGTAACGCCAGCATCTGCCAGCATCGCCGCCGATATCGCTCCCGTGAAAGCACCACTAGCACTGGCATGGCAGTTCTGCGCGCCAATTGCGGTTGCCTGCAACGCCTCAACCATATTCTGAATCAGCGTGTATGGAGGAGCAATCGCGACGCGTACCGCAGGATAACGCGCCGCGCCGCGGTCTATCGCCCGCGCCTCAGCCAGCATGGCTCGGGTGCCATTCATCTTCCAATTGCCAACGATATAGGGCCGAATTGTCATCTAAATCTCTCAAATTCCCGCATTTTCCCGACCGGGACGGTGCTGCTCGTATCTTGCAGCTAGGCGATTTGACCCATCATTGTCAAAGTCCGCGCGACAGAATGGGCAAGCTACAGGGCTTAGCGCTATGCCGAATCCATCTCAAATCGTTGAAGCGCAGCCATTGCGGGATCGCGGTTTGATCCGTAAAGCCGCGCCTCACGCGCCGAATTATCCGCGCTGCAACTTTTAGTGATGGGTCCATGCTCCAGTTTTTCCGCGATTTGACAAAGAGTAAGATTGGCATTGCCGTTACTATTGGCTTCCTCGCCTTGATCGCCCTGGCGTTTGCCAGTGGAGATGTCGCTTCAAGTGGCGGCTTCGGGGGCGTTTCAGGTGGGGATAAAGTCGCTTCGGTCGGCTCAAAGCGGATCAGCACTTCGCAGCTAAGCCAAAGCGTTACCAGCGCGACTGAGAACTTGCGCCAGCAGGATCCGAAAGTGACACTCAAGGCGTTCCTTGCCGAAGGCGGGTTGAACCAGGTGCTTGAAGAAATGCTTGATCGCACTGCCATGGCGGTTTTCGGCGAAAAACATGGCGTGATTGCTGGTGATCGATTGATTGACAGTGAGATAACCAAAGTCGCCGCTTTCCGTGGCCCCGATGGCAATTTCAGCGATCTGCTGTATCGCCAGATGATCCAGCAACGCGGGCTAAGTGATGCCCAGGTTCGTGAGGATATTGCGCAGAGCCTGGTCGCCCGCCAGCTGCTCTCTCCCGCCGACTATGGCTTTACAATCCCGCGCGAAACCATGCTGCGCTATGCTGGCGTCATTACCGAACGCCGGATCGGCGGAATTGCGCTGCTACCTTCAGCGTCCTTTGTCTCGTCCGCGCCACCCAGCGATCAGGAACTGGCCAGCTATTATGCAGCCCACCGCAATGAGTTTATCCAGCCCGAACGCCGGACTATCCGCTATGCCAGCTTTACCGAAAGCGCCTTGAAAAACGTTCCAGCGCCAACCGAGGCAGAGATTACTGCGCGATATAACACCAACAAGGCCCAATATTCTGCCTCTGAAAACAGGCGGATTACCCAGCTGATCCTGCCGACTGAAGCCGGAGCAAAAGCAGTTCTTGCCGAAGTTTCCGCCGGCAAGCCTTTGGAAGCTGCTGCGGCCGCCAAGGGGCTTAGCGCTGCTTCGATTGGTAGCGTTTCGAAGGAGGTGCTATCGGGCCAATCTTCGCAGGCTGTTGCAGACGCAAGCTTTGCTGGCGCAAGTGGCAATATCGTCGGGCCAGTCCGCAGCGGACTTGGCTGGCACCTGATGCGGGTGGACGCAATCGAAGGCAAGCCAGGTCGCTCGCTGGATCAGGCCCGGGCCGAACTGACAACCCAGCTTGCCGAACTGAAGCGCCGCGCTGCGCTAAGCGACTTCTCCGCAAAGATTGAAGAAGAGTTCGATGGCGGTGCCAGTCTGACCGATGTGGCCAAGGAGCTTGGCCTGACTCTCAACGAAACCAAGCCGTTGACGCTTGATGGCCGGATTTTTGGCAGCACCACTGAAACTTCCCCGCCGGTGCTCGCCAGAGTGCTGCAAACGGCTTTTTCGATGGAAGGCCAGAACGAGCCACAGCTGGCTGAGATCGAAACCGGGAAGAATTTTCTGATCTTTGACGTGAACGAACTCACGCCTTCGGCACCTGCTCCTTTGGCTGAGGTCAAGCCAGAGGTGATTATCAATCTGCAGCTTTCAAAAGGCGTAGTTGCCGCCAAGTCTGCGGCGCAAAAGATTGAGGCTTTGGCTAGAAAGGGCACTGATCTGAGTGCGGCAGTGGCGTCGCTGGGAATGGCTTTGCCCCCAGTTGACCGGGTCAACATGCCGCGCCAGCAGATTTTAGGCCAGCAACAGGTTCCGCCGCCGCTGACCCTTTTGTTCGCGATGAGCAAAGGCGGCGTCAAACTGCTTCCCGCCGCCCGCAACCGCGGCTGGTATGTGGTTGTGCTGACCGATGTAGTGCCGGGAACGGTTAATCCTGCCGATCCCCGCCTCGCCAGTCTTCAGACTGAACTTGACGGGGTGATGGGGCGCGAACTTGGCGAGCAAATGCGGTCTGCGATCCGCGCTGAAGTTGGCGTTACGCGCAACGAAGCTGCGATCAAGTCGGTCGGCACGTCGCTCGTCGGCGGCAACTAGGCAGCGCTGCGAATGACGGCGGTTCGATAACAATGGCCCGGCCCGAAAATTGGGATGCTGCGCAGATTGCGCTAAACGCAGGCCGTCCGGCGCTGGTCTGGCGGCGGCTGATTGCCGATAGCGAAACGCCGGTGGGGGCCGCAGTAAAGCTGATCGAGCCGGGCCGTGGCGATTTTCTGCTCGAATCGGTTGAAGGCGGCGCAGTGCGCGGGCGATACAGCCTACTTGGGCTTGATCCTGATCTGGTGTTCCGGGCGACCGGTGCGGCTTGCGAGATCAACCGCGATTGGCAGCATGATCGCGCTGGCTTTGTGCCGATGGCACAGGGCAGCCTGACCGAGCTTCGCGGACTGGTCGAAGCCTGCAAGATCGACGTGCCGCCAGCCTTGCCGCGTGCGCTGGCCTGCCTCGTCGGCTATTTTGGCTATGAAACGATCGGCCTGGTCGAAAAGCTACCCCGTGCCCCGCAAAGCACGCTTGAACTGCCCGACATGCTTTTCGTCCGCCCGACCTTGATCCTGATCTTTGACAGGCTGAGCGATGAACTGTTCTGCGTTGCCCCGGTGTGGGGCTCTGCCAGCGCGCCTGAGATTTCGCTGGCTCGGGCGCAAGAGCGGATCGAAGAGGCTTTGCGGCGCCTGACAATGTCTTCCCCTGCCCCGGCAGGCAATCCGGCACTGTCCGAACCCCATCTTACCTCGACAATGGCACCCGCCGATTATGCCGCAATGGTGACCCGGGCGCAGGCTTATATTAAGGCGGGTGACATTTTTCAGGTTGTGCTGGCGCAGCGCTTTACCTGCCCGTTCACCCTGCCACCGCTGGCGCTTTATCGCGCGCTGCGGCGGGTAAACCCCTCGCCGTTCCTCTATTTCCTCGACCTGCCGGGATTTGCCCTGATTGGTTCAAGCCCCGAAATTCTCGTGCGGGTCCGCGATGGTGAGGTCACGATCAGGCCGATTGCCGGAACCAGGCCGCGCGGGGCAACACCCGAACAAGACCGTGCCAATGAAGCCAGCCTGCTCGCCGACCCCAAGGAACGCGCCGAACACCTGATGCTGCTCGATCTGGGCCGCAATGATGTTGGCCGCGTCGCTGCCACGGGAACGGTCAAGGTGACCGAAAGCTACACGGTCGAACGCTACAGCCATGTGATGCACATCGTCTCCAACGTGGTCGGCCGGCTCGACACCGGCAAGCATGACGCGATAGACGCCATGTTCGCTGGATTTCCTGCCGGTACTGTCAGCGGTGCACCAAAGGTCCGCGCCTGCGAGATCATCGCCGAACTGGAGCCTGAAACCCGCGGAGCCTATGCGGGCGGAGTCGGCTATTTCGCGCCCGACGGCAATCTCGACAGCTGCATCGTGCTGCGCACCGGGATCATCAAGGATGGTGTATTGCACGTTCAGTCCGGAGCCGGGATCGTCGCCGACAGTGTGCCGGAATATGAGCAGGCCGAATGCGTAGCCAAAGCCGGGGCGCTAATCGCGGCGGCAAGGGAAGCTGTAAGGGTGGCTGGTGAGGCGGGGTTTGGGCAGTAGGATCAGCTAAACGGATTAACCACCATCACTCCGTTCCAGATAAAACCATGCTGCATGTCTTCTGAATAGAGGACCGAACAACCCGCTTCGGCTGCAGCCGCTAGGATGATGGCATCGTAGGTTTGCAACTGATGCCGGTTCGCCGCATCAAAGGCAGCCTCGAGTACGTCAAGGTCGCTGGGTATAATTGTCGCGCCAATCATATAATCCTGGACGAGTAGTGCAGCTGCCTGACGAGATAATCCGCCTTTGCGCACCAGCAGATTATGCAATTCGGCCGCAACTTGAATTGGCATAACCAGCGAATCGCTTTTCAGAACTTCCGCAAGCAGGTCTTCGGCCAATGCTACCTTGCGGCGATCCGACTCTGATTGCCCTATTCCCGCTGCATAGGCGAAAATGTTGGTGTCAAATGCGCAGGGCAAACTTACCTTTTCCGCTCGTATAGTTCTTCACGGGACCAGGGGCCGACGATCTTGAAGTCCTGGGTCGCCCAGCGCTTCTTCAGCACTTCAAGTGCGGCAAGCTGACGGACCTTGCGTGCCGCTTCGTCTTCGACTGGCGCAAGCGTCGCCACCGCGCGACCGTGTGACGTGATCTCCACCCGTTTGCCCCGAGCAACTTCACGCAGAAGTTTGGAAAAGGACCGGTTGGCTTCGGTGGCCGAAACAGTAATATGCATGTTCATAGTATCACTACTCTAGTGAATTTCACTACTTTAGCAAGTGACTTTCCCAAACCCCCGCCTGCCGCTATGGGCCCGCTCATGATCCTAGTCATCGACAATTACGACAGCTTCACCTGGAACCTGGTCCATTATCTGATGGAACTGGGGGCGGAGGTTGAGGTGGTGCGCAATGATGCCATTTCGGCGGGTCAGGCGATTTCATCGGGGGCCAAGGGTTTTCTGATCTCGCCCGGTCCCTGCACACCCAATGAGGCTGGAATCAGCCTCGATCTTGTGGGAGCCTGCGCCGATGCGGGGAAGCCGCTACTGGGCGTGTGTCTTGGGCATCAGGCAATCGGACAGTATTTCGGCGGCAAAGTGGTGCGCGGCGGGCTGATGCATGGCAAGGTTTCGCCAGTGACGCATGACGGCTCCGGCCTGTTCAAGGGCCTGCCCGCGCCGTTCATCGCGACCCGCTATCACAGCCTGATTGTCGAGGATGTGCCTGCTGAACTGGTGATCAACGCCACCTCTGACGATGCGCATGTGATGGGCTTTCGCCACGCGCTCCATCCGATCCATGGGGTTCAGTTCCACCCCGAAAGCATCGCGACCGAGCATGGCCATGCGCTGCTCGCCAACTTCCTTGAGATTTGCGGAATTCCGGTTCGGTCGCTGGCATGAGCTTTTCCCTAACCGAAGCCGAGGCGCTGTTTGGGCGAATGCTCGATGGTGAGATTCCGGACCCAGAAATTGCAACGCTGCTGGTGACGCTGGCGGACCGGGGCGAAACCGCGAGCGAAGTCGCCGGAGCAGTCCTTGCCATGCGCGCCCGGATGAAGCGGATCACTGCGCCCAAAGGTTCAATCGACGTTTGCGGCACGGGCGGTGATGGGCAGCACAGCCTTAACATCTCGACCGCCGTTGCACTGGTGGTCGCAGCTTGCGGCGTGCCGGTAGCCAAGCACGGCAACCGCGCGGCATCCAGCCTGGCTGGCGGTGCCGATACGCTGGAGGCGCTGGGCCTCAACCTCGCCCGGGCAAGCGAATTGGCCCAGCAAACCCTGCCCGACCTTGGCATCGCCTTCCTGTTTGCCCAGGCCCATCATCCTGCGCTTGCCCGTATTGCACCGATCCGCAAGGCGCTGGGGCGGCGGACGATTTTCAATTTGACCGGCCCGCTCGCCAATCCGGCCGGGGTAACCCGCCAGCTGGTCGGCGTCCCCAACCCCGCCATGATCGCGCTTTACCGCGACGCCATGGTGCTGCTCGAAACCGAGGCCGCGATGATTGTTTCAGGCGCGGAAGGCCTCGACGAGCTGTCGATTGCCGGGACAAGCTACGTCGCAGCAATCGGCCTCGATGGGATCGCCACTGAAATCTCACCCGACAGTATGGGGCTGATGCCGCACCCGCTCGAAGCGATCCGGGGCGGCGACGCGGGTTACAATGCCGCTGCATTGCGCCGCCTGCTACAGGGAGAGGATGGTGCTTACCGCAACGCCGTATTGCTCAATTCCGCAGCTGCCCTGATCGTAGCGGGCGAGGTTGATGACTGGTTCGCCGGGGTCGAGGAAGCCGCTGAGGCCATCGACAAGGGGCTGGCCAAGGCGCTGCTGGATTGCTGGATCGAAACCGTGAAATGACTGATAAACTTGCCGAAATCTGCACCACAAAGCGCGAGGAAGTGGCCTCTCGCAAACTGCTTACCAGCCTCGCTGAGCTCGATTCACGCGCCGCCGCGCAATCCGCCCCGCGCGGCTTCCGTGCTGCGCTGGAGGCCAAGGCCGCCACTGGTTTCGCGCTGATCGCCGAGATCAAGAAGGCCAGTCCGTCAAAGGGTCTGATCCGGCCAGACTTCAATCCTGCCGATCATGCCCGTCAGTATGAAACCGGCGGTGCTGCGTGCCTTTCGGTGTTGACTGACGCTCCTTACTTCCAGGGTCATGAGGATTATCTGATCGCTGCCCGCGCCGCCTGTACACTGCCAGTGCTGCGCAAAGACTTCATGGTGGATCCCTGGCAAGTCGCCGAGGCCCGAGCAATCGGCGCCGATGCGATCCTGATTATCATCGCCGCATTGGACGATGCCCAAATGGCCGAAATCGAAGCAGCGGCAATCGAACGCGGGATGGATGTGCTGGTTGAGGTGCACAACGAGGCCGAGATGAGCCGCGCTGCGACCCTCAATACCCCCCTGATAGGGGTCAACAACCGTGATCTCAAACGCTTCGTCACCGATCTTGCCACTACCGAGCGGCTGGTCGGCCTCGCCCCTGAGGGAACCTTGCTGATCAGCGAAAGCGGAATCAACGCGCACGCCGATTTGCTTCGCCTGGCCAAGTGCGGCGTACGGACTTTCCTTGTCGGCGAAAGTCTGATGCGGCAGACAGATGTGGCAGCGGCCACGCAGGTGCTTTTGAAGGGATGCTGAATGCCGGAACTCGAAACCGATTATCTGATTATCGGAAGCGGCGCGGTTGGCCTGGCGTTTGCAGATACTCTGATTGATGAAAGCGACGCTGATGTTGTGATTGTAGATCGGCATGGCAAACCCGGCGGGCACTGGAACGATGCCTACTCCTTTGTCGCATTGCACCAGCCATCAGCATTCTACGGCGTTAATTCGCTGCCACTGGGTTCCAACCGCAAAGACAGCGTCGGGGTAAATGCCGGCTTGTATGAACTTGCCTCTGGTCCGGAGGTGTCCGGTTATTTTGATAATGTAATGCGCCAGAAATTGCTGCCCAGCGGGCGGGTGCGCTATTTCCCAATGTCGGACTACCGGGGCGATGGCCGGTTCATCTCATTGCTGTCAGGGCAGGAAACCCGGATCAATATCCGCCGCAAAACAGTAGACGCCACTTTTTATGGCACCACAGTTCCATCAACCCACACTCCGCGTTACGCAGTAGAAGCAGGCGTTCGGCTGGTCACACCCAATGCCTTGCCGCAATTATGGATGGATCGGGCGGCAGATCGGCCAAGCCGCTATGTAATCATCGGAGCGGGTAAAACCGCTATGGATGTGGGGGTATGGCTGTTGGGATCGGGCGCTGATCCGTCATCGATCAGTTGGGTCATGCCGCGCGATTCATGGCTGCTCAACCGGTTGCGCACTCAGCCAGGGATCGAATTCTTCGACGAGACGATCGGCGGTCAGGCCGAATTGATGGAAGCTTTTGCCCAGGCGCCATCGCTGGACGAGCTGTTTGTTCGGCTTGAATCTGCCGATGTGATGCTACGGATTTATCCCGATCACACACCAACCATGTTCCACTATGCCACTATTTCCACGGGCGAGATTGCCGAGCTGCGCAAGATCACCGATGTGATCCGCAAGGGCCGGGTGCAATCAATTGATGGATCTGGACTAACCTTGGATGGCGGTCATGCGCCCATTGCACCGGGCGCACTCTATATTGATTGCACTGCATCGGCAGTAGAACCGCGCACGCCGATCCCGATTTTCGACGGAAATCTCATCACGCCGCAACTCGTAAGGGCTCCGCAACCCGCCTTTAGTGCGGCGTTGGTTGCCTTTGTTGAGGCCAACTACGAAGGTGATGAGATCAAGAACCAGCTTTGTAAATCAGTTCCGTTCCCCCATTCAATGGATCAATACCCAGCCTGCAACATGGCCAATATGATGAACCAGATGACCTGGATGCAGGACAAGAAATTGGCCAGCTGGATACAAAGCTGCCGCCTGGACGGGTTCGGCAAGGTCATTGCTCAAATCGACAAGTCCGATGATAAGAAAATGGCCGTGCTGATGAAATTCCGCAACAACGCCATGGCCGCGATGGCGAATTTGCAGCGACTTTCTGCTGGGTGAGCGGCGCTGCTATATATCTACTAGCAAGGAAATAGAACGGAATATGGCTGACCTCACCCACCTCGACGCCCACGGAAACGCCCGGATGGTCGATGTCGGAGGCAAGGTGGCAACGCAGCGCGTGGCCATCGCGTCAGGCCGGATTCGGATGTCACCACTTGCCCTTGCCGCGATCCGGACCGGCGATGTGCCTAAGGGCGATGTGCTGGCAGCGGCCCGGATTGCCGGGATCATGGCCGCGAAGAAGACTGCCGAGTTGATCCCGCTGTGTCATCCTCTGGCGCTCGATACAGTCGGGGTTGATTTCAGCTTTGAGGACGGCGCACTTCGCGCCACCGCGACCGCCGCACTCACTGGAAAGACCGGGGTTGAAATGGAAGCGCTGACAGCCGCTTCGGTAGCGCTGCTGACGATCTACGATATGGCCAAGGCGCTCGATAAGGGCATGGTGATCGATGATTTGCGCCTGATCGAAAAGCGCGGCGGTAAATCTGGTGATTGGAAAGCACCCACCTGATGGCAGATGCGCTGCTCCCCTTGGAAGAGGCACAAGCGCGGCTGCTGGCGCTGGCGGCCCCGCTGGCGATCGAACAGGTGGATGCAGCCAGCGCCTTGGGCCGCTATCTGGCCGCGCCACTGTTTGCTGCGCGAACCCAGCCCCCGGCTGATCTTTCGGCAATGGATGGTTATGCGATGGTTTCGGGCGATCTTGCCGGGCCGTGGCAGGTGATCGGCGAAAGCGCGGCGGGACATCCATTTGATGGACCAGTTATTCCAGCTCAGGCGGTGCGCATCTCAACCGGGGCTTTGCTTCCAGATGGCGCGGGCGCGGTGATCATGCAGGAGGATGTTGATCGCTCTGGTGACTGGCTTACCCTCACCGGCACCCCGCCTTCGCCCGAACACAAGCATATCCGCCGCAAGGGTATGGATTTTACTAACGGTACCGTGCTGCTTGGCACTGGAACCCGGATTGGCCCTGCGCATGTCGCCTTGGCGTTGTCAGCGGGCCACAGCCAGCTGGCCGCGCGCCGAAAAGTGCGGGTGACAATCATAGACAGTGGCGATGAACTGGCGGCGGATCCTGAGCACTGCGCACCGCACCAGATCCCGGCCAGCAACGCCGCGATGCTGGCTGCTTTGGTCAGCAGCCTGCCTTGCGAAGTCACAAGGATCGGCCCGGTCAGTGATGATCTGGCCGCATTGGCAATTGCTTTTGAGCAAGCCGCCGATGCCGATGTGATTGTCACCAGCGGCGGTGCTTCGGTAGGCGATCATGATCTGATCCGCCCGGCGCTGGAGGCATGGGGCGCCAAGCTTGATTTCTGGAAGGTGGCAATCAAACCGGGCAAGCCGCTGCTGGTGGCCAGCAAGGGCGCGCAAATTATCATTGGCCTGCCGGGCAATCCGACCTCGGGCCACGTTACAGCTTACTTTTTCCTGCTGCCTTTGATCCGCACGCTGGCCGGTGCTGCGAACCCTTTGCCACGTACAGTGACGGCCCTCCTCCATGGGTCGCTGAAACCCGGCGGAGATCGCCGCGAGTTCCTGCGCGGGGTCTGGGATGGTGACACAGTGGTCCCCGAAACGATCCAGGACAGCGGCGCTTTGGCAGCGCTTGCCCGCAGCAATGCGTTGATTGAACGCTCCGCCGGTGCCCATGCCGCAGACGCTGGAAGCAGTGTTCGCATCTATCTGCTCGAAAATGGCGGGAATGCTTGACGCGAATCAAAAGGTTGCTTACTTGTTCCGCATTCGTTCACTGAACGGTGCAAGAACATGCGCCGCATAGTATGGAGTGACGCAGTAATGCTAACCCGCAAGCAGCATGAGCTGATTCGATTCATCCAGACCCGTCTTGAAGAAAGTGGGGTCTCGCCTTCGTTTGAGGAAATGAAGGAAGCGCTCGATCTCAAATCGAAATCAGGGGTTCACCGCCTGATCTCGGCCCTGGAAGAACGCGGGTTTATTCGCCGCCTGCCCAACCGGGCGCGGGCGCTCGAAGTTTTGCGCCAGCCTGACGATGTTACCACAGCCTCAACGCGGGCTGCTGCGAACAGCAATTCTGCGCTGACCCCGCTTCGTCCCGCCGCCTCCACGCCAGCGCCGGCCAACGATGTGATCGAGATTCCGCTGCATGGCCGGATCGCCGCAGGTGTTCCGATTGAGGCGTTGGAGGGTCAGACGATGCTACCCGTGCCCGCTGCGCTGCTTGGTGCGGGCGAACATTATGCGCTCGAAGTATCGGGCGATTCGATGATCGATGCCGGTATCCTCGATGGCGATTACGCGCTTATCCGCCGCACCGACACTGCCCGCGACGGAGAGATTGTGGTCGCGCTGATCCGCGGCGAGGAAGCGACGCTCAAATATCTGCGCCGCGAAGATGGCAAGGTCCGCCTCGATCCTGCCAATGCCGCCTATGATGCGCAACTCTATATGCCGGGCGAAGTGCAGGTTCAGGGCAAGCTCGCCGGACTGCTGCGCCGCTATCATTAGGGGGGTGCATTAGAGTGGCGTGCGACAAATCTGCAGTACTGCTCCCTCGCGAAAGCGGGGGTCTCAGGAGGTGCAACATGACAGTTGTGCGTGGCGCCTGAGGTCCCCGCCTTCGCGGGGAAGCAGGGCGTGATTCACATTAACAGCTGCCCGTTCTAGTGTGGTTCTGTATTTGATGGGATAGTCCATCGAATCCCCCTCCCCGTCGGGGAGGGGTTAGGGGTGG
>JANMNP010000041.1:0-50395 GCA_031374105.1 Novosphingobium sp. | reverse complement strand
CGGCGCTTAGCCGGGAGCGCCTGCAAATGCAAGGGCAGAACCCCCACCCCCAACCCCTCCCCGTCGGGGAGGGGAGCGAGACTTAGCGAGCCGCAGGCGAACTTAGTCGCAGCGGAGTGGGCCTTTACGCCGGCGCATCCGCGATCATTGCGGTGAACTGTACCTCGCAGGCGACCTTGCCCTCCAGCATGGCCTTGCCCCAGAACTTGCAGACCCGCGCGCGTTTCTGGACGAAGCCGACGTGGAGATCGAGCAGGCAGCCAGGCTCCACCGGAGTGCGGAACTTGGCCTGTTCGATCGCCATGAAGTAAACCAGCTTGCCCGAACCCGATAACTCCAGCGACTCAATCGCCAGAATCGCCGCAGCCTGCGCCAGTGCCTCTATCTGGAGGACGCCCGGCATGATCGGACGGCCGGGAAAATGGCCCTGAAAGAACTGCTCGTTGAAGGTCACCGCCTTCACCGCATGGATTGTCTCGCCGATCTCAAGCGCCACAACACGATCGACCAGCAGCAGCGGGTAACGGTGCGGCAAGGTGCCGAGTATTTTGCGGATGTCATAAACAGGTGCGGCCCCGGCGGCCGCACCCTGATCTGAAGTTTCGCTCATATCAGCCCCCGCTTTGCCCGCTAGCGGCCGTCAGGCGAAGGCCCAGCGGGACGCGGCGCGGGCTGAGCCGCCGGACGCGGTGCTGCTGCGGCAGCGGCTGGCGCGGGCTGGCCACCCTGCTGCTGAGCGCGCTGCTCACGCACCTGGCGGGGTTCCCAGCCCTGCGGCGGGACCAGATTGGCGTTGGGCAAAAGCACATTCAGCTCGTCGAGGACTGCCGGGTTCAAATTATAGGCGGATTCAGCAAAGAGCACAGCCTCTGGCGTAACGATCAGACCAACCCGCTTCTTTGTGGCGGCCTGGCTGATTGCTTTTTCCAGCTGCTCGTTAAGCTGCTCGTCAACATAGGCCTCTGAATAGGCGACCGGCTGAAGAATCCGGTTGATCTCCTGCTGGCCAGCCTGCTGGAGCTGCTGAATCTGCGCAACCTGCTGCTGAAGGGCAGGCGTGTTTGGTGTGGGCGCGGCGCGATCACGTTCGAACTTGTCGACCAGTGGCTTGAGCTGCGCCTGGATCGATGCGGCGCGCGCATTGGCCTGATCGATCTGCGGCTTATAAGTTGTCGGGCGCTGCTGCTGGGCTACCTTGTTGGCGTTCGAATTGGACTTGATCGCATCAATATTGACCACGCCAATCCCGGCAACAATCGGTGTTCCAGTTGCGGGAGCGGGAGCAGGTTCCTTCTTGGCGGCCAGAGCTGGCTGCGCGCTGAGTGCAAGCAACAGGCCGGCGCCGAGGATCGGTTTGAAAAGGGTTTTCATCAGAATTGGGTTCCTACGTTGAATGTGAAGCTCTTGATATCATCGCCCGGCTGCTTGAGCAGCGTCTTGGCGAAATCGATACGGAACGGACCAAACGGCGAATTCCAGTTAACCCCGATACCAATCGAGAGGCGCGGCTTGACCGAATCGCCAAGGAATTCTTCGGTGAACGGTCCGATTGTCTGGCCCAGTGCGGTATTGGCATTGCTGGTAAGGCAAGATGGCGGCATCGGGTTGATCGCATTTGTAACTGTCGAAGTTGCCGAAACAGTGCAGACACCCGGCCCCCCAGTAGTCGGAACGACCAGAGCCGCAGCATCGATCTGGGTATATTGCGGCAGACCGTTGGTATCGCGTTGCGGGATCAAGATGCCGTTTGGAAACGGACTTGACTGAGAAACCGGAGCAGTAATGCCCCAGACCGCCCCGGCATCAACGAAGATCGAAGGTCGCAGGCCCAGCTCTCTGGCACCCGAACCCAGCGGAATTTCAAGCTCTGCATGGGCGAGGTAATAATACTTGCCGCCCAGCGCATCATCCGACCATGAGTTAGGGTCAGGATTTGGCCCAAGCGTGATTATATTGTCGGTCAGATCGGTATCAATCGTCGGTTTGCGCAAAACACGCGGGCCAACGCCGCGGATATCGAACCCGCGGATCTGCGGTTCGCCCAGATAGAACCGGTCGGTCAGCCGCACGGTATCGCGGCCAACTGTGGTGGTGGATTCAAGCGACTTGATCGCCCCGGCTTCACCCGAGACCGAGAAGATGAAGCCGCCGCCCACTGGCCAGAACTGCTTGGCATTAGCCCGCACTCGCGCAAACTTTACCGAGCCGCCCAATCCCGCAAAATCGGCACTGATCGAAGCCGAGCGCCCGCGCGATGGGCGAGCCCGGTTGTCGAGCGAATCATAGATCAGCGACAGACCGAGGATAGAGCTGGTGCGCTTGCCCAAGGCCTCGCACAGATATCGCCCGGCCAGCAGCGGATCGCATTCAAACAGCGCTGCATTCTGCCGGTTGGTGAAGAACTGATTCTCATCAATCGTCACATCATCGATGTTGAAGGTGTAGCTGCCAACCACCGACATAAATTCGGTCAGCGGGACGCCAGCCCGCAGCTGCAGACCCGTGGTGGCCTGCTTGTAGGTCGTGTTGCGGGCGCTGTTGAGGTAGTTGAAACTGTTGGAATCGCGCCGATACAGGCTGACCGCTGCCGAGATATTGCGATCGAACAGATAAGGCTCGGTAAAGCTCAGCTCTGCGCTTTTCGAATAGCGCGAATAGCTGACACTGGCACCAACCGTCTGGCCGCGCCCACGAAAGTTGCGCTGCTGGATCGAGGCCTGAAGAATGAAGTTCTCAATCGACGAGAAACCGGCTGAAAGTTGCAGCTCGCCAGTAGGCTTTTCCTCAACATTCGCTTCCAGCGCAATCCGATCCGGCGCAGTGCCGGGCTTTTGCTCAATATCGAACTTTTCCTGGAAATAGCCGAGCGAGTTGATGCGTGCAGTGGATCGTTTGATTTGCAGCGAGTTGAACGCATCACCTTCAGCCAGACGGAATTCGCGGCGGATTACCTTGTCCTGGGTCAGCGTGTTACCATTTGCCTCAATCTTTTCGACATAGACGCGCGGTGCCTCGGCGATCTGGAAGACCAGACCCATGGTCAGCTCTTCCTTGTTGCGCGCATAGCTGGGGCGGACATCGGCGAAGGCATAACCAAAGGTGCCGGCGGTTTCGTTCAGCCGCTCAATCGTATCTTCGACCAGCTTGGCATCATACCAATCGCCCGCCTTCATCGGCAGATTGGTCGAAAGCCGCTCACTGTCAAAATCGCGCAGCTGGCTGTCGACCTTAACCTCCCCGAATTTATAGCGCTTACCTTCTTCCACCACATAGGTGATGATGAAGTCTTTCTTGTCTGGGGTAAGCTCTGCCACAGCCGAAACTACGCGGAAATCGGCATAGCCTTCGGTCAGGTAGAACTGGCGCAGCTTTTGCTGATCGAACGCCATCCGATCCGGATCATAGCTGGTGCCCGAGCTGAATATCTTGGTTATGCTGGAAACCTTGGTGACCATCTCGCCGCGCAGATCGCCATCGGAGAAAAATTCGTTGCCGATGATATTGATCTGGCGGACCTTGGATTTTGGTCCTTCAGAGATTTCATAGATGATATCGACGCGGTTCTGGTCAAGCATCACCATCTTCGGTTCGACCGAGGCGGCAAACCGGCCCTGACGCTTATAAAGCTCGATAATCCGGGCAACGTCGGCGCGGACCTTTGAACGGGTAAAGATCTGGCGCGGGGCCAGTTTGATCTCTGGCGTGATCTTGTCTTCTTTAAGCCGCTTGTTTCCTTCGAGGACGATCCGGTTGATGACCGGGTTTTCCTTCACCTCAATCGCGACAACGCCGTTGTCATTGCGAATCTGAACGTCGGTGAAAAGTTCGGTCGCGTAAAGATCCTTGAGCGCCTGATCGGCCACTACCTGGGTATAGGGCTGGCCAAGCCGCAGCTTGATATAGGATCGGATCGTATCGGGTTCGAGCCGCTGAGCGCCAGTCACCGCGATGGATTGGATAAGGGCAACAGGTTCAGCCGGAGCGACTTCAGCAACAGCGGGCACCACTGCTGGCGCTGGAGCAGCTGCCTGTTGCGCCATTGCCGCAACCGGAAGAGTGGCAAGGATCGTCGATCCAAGCAACAATGCCGCCAGGCGGGCCGAGCCTCCGGATCTTTCTGCATTGCCAGAATTTCCCGTGCGAACGGTATCACTGCGAACCATTGTGTATCCAATCATCGGCACGGTTTATCCCGTAATATTGCGTAATACAGTCGGCCCACCCCGTGCGGGGCCGTGCTTGTTGCAGACAAGTCGTCGCCCTCTGCCCGATGCTGTCACGCCAATCAAGCAAAGTCGCCTCATAATCCGCAGTTCCCAAGTCCTTTCCGGTCAACTCCCGAAGATCGGGAGCGAGGCCAGATCATTCAGCGTGACGAACAGCATCAAGGCCAGCACGAATGCAAAGCCGGTACGGAACGCCCATTCCTGACCACGCGCACCGATCGGCTTCCGGCGGACCGCTTCTGCGGCGTAGAAAGCCAGGTGCCCGCCATCGAGTGCCGGGATTGGCAGCAGGTTGATGAATGCCAAGTTAATTGAGATCAATGCAGCAAAGGACACAAACTCTGGCCAGCCAAGCGAGAACTGTTCGCCAGAGAATTTGGCGATCTTGATCGGCCCGCCCAGCTCCTTGACTGAGCGTTCGCCGGTGAAAATCTGGCTGATCCCGGTCACCATCATCCGCACGATGCCGATACTCTGCTCAAAGCCCAGGCCAACCGCTTGAACCAGCCCGGTCTTTTCCCACACCAGATTGGGTGACCGGACCCCGATAAGCCCGCGACGGGCTTCATTGCCGAACTGGTCCTTATGAATATCTGCGGCGATCTTCACCGGGAAGGTCAGCAGCTGTTCACCGCGCTGAACCACGATACTGATCGTGCGCCCGGGATAGATCGCAACATGCTGCGCTACTTCAGAAAAGCTTGAGATCGAATCGCCCTCAATCGCAACAATCCGGTCACCCAGCCGAAGCCCCGCAGCCTGCGCGCTAGAGGTTTCGGCAAAGGCTTCGATCACTGGCGGAGCAATCGGGCGGCCATAGGCCATGTTGAATGCAGCGAATATCGCCACCGCCACAAACAGGTTCATCATTGGCCCGGCCAGCACGATTAGCGCTCGGTGCCACAGCGGAGCCGCCTGAAAAATGCCCTTGAGCGCTTCGGGCGGCGCATCAGCAAACGCCGGATCGGGAACACTGGCCGGATTCATGTCGCCGGCAAATTGCACATAACCGCCCAGCGGCAGCGCAGAAAGCTTCCAGCGGGTGCCGCGCTTGTCGGTCCAGCCCAGCAATTCCTTGCCGAAGCCGACCGAAAAGGCATCGGCCCGAACGCCAAACAGGCGCGCAACCAGATAGTGGCCCAGCTCATGCAGCACCACCAGCGGGCCAAGCACGAGCAAAAAAGCACCAATCATAACGAGGATGGAGGGGGATTGGATCAAGTTAGGTTAACTCCAAAATCATCCGGGCATGGTCCCGCGCCTCGGCATCAATGGCGATAACATCCGCCAGTGAAGCAGGGGATGCGGGAGCGTAACGCTCCAGCACTTGCTCAACCATTACCGCAATCCGGGTGAATGAGAACTGACTTTTCAGGAAAGCGGCCACCGCCACCTCATTGGCGGCGTTGAGCACTGCCGGAGCAGCCCCGCCAGCCTGTGCCGCTTGCCGGGCGATGCGGGTGGCGGGGAAGAGCAGCTCATCGGGCGCGCGGAAGGTCAGCTCGCTCAGCGCCGCCAGATCGAGCGGCGCGCAGGGCGTATCCATCCGGCTCGGCCAGGCCAGCGCCGAGGCGATCGGCACCCGCATATCCGATGGGCCAAGCTGCGCCAGCGTCGAGCCGTCGCGATATTCTACCATCGAATGGACCACCGATTGCGGATGGATGATGATCCGCAGTTTTTCGAGCCCGACCGGGAACAGATAATGCGCCTCGATCAGTTCCAGCCCCTTGTTGAACATGGTGGCGCTGTCGACACTGATCTTGGCGCCCATATCCCAATTGGGATGCTTGACCGCTTGTGCCGGGGTCGCGGCGTGGAGCTGTTCCAGCGTCCAGTCACGAAACGGTCCGCCGCTGGCGGTGAGGGTTATGCTTCTGACCTGCTCCAAGCTATTCCCGGCAAGGCACTGGAAAATAGCATTATGTTCGGAATCCACCGGCAGCAATGTTGCGCCATGACGGGCGACCGCAGCGATCATCACTTCGCCGGCCGAAACCAGCGCTTCCTTATTGGCCAGCGCTACGGTGCGGCCTTGCTCGATCGCCGCCATGGTCGGTGCAAGGCCCGCACAGCCAACGATTGCGGCGAGGGTAAGGTCGGCAGGGCGAGAGGAAGCTTCGATGAGGGCGGAGGGGCCGCCGGAGGTTTCGATGCCCGATCCGGCCAGCGCTTCACGCAGTGCAGGGAGGCAGGTTTCATCGGCCACCACCGCGATCTCGGCCGAAAATTCGCGAGCCAGCTTGGCCAGTTCCTCAGCATTGCCGTTGGCGGTCAGCGCAACCACCCGCCACTTGCCGCGCTCACGCCGGATCAGATCGAGCGTGGAAGCGCCCACCGAACCGGTCGCGCCGAGGATGGAGATGGTGCGGGTCACCAGAGCCGACTCATGAACTGGAGCAGACCGACGACGACGGTGACGGCAATCAGGCCGTCGGCCCGATCGAGAAGACCGCCGTGGCCCGGGATCATATTGCCGGAATCTTTCACGCCAGCGCGGCGCTTCATCCAGCTTTCGAAAAAGTCGCCAGTTTGCGCTACGACCGCGAAGATCACGCCGGCAATGCCGATCTCCACCACCAGATAGTCAAGCGGCGGCAGGCCTGCGTTGCTGCAAGGTCCGTCGAACCCAATAAAGCCTGTGCGTGGATTGATTGCTTCACAGAGCCCGGAGGCCCAAGCCCAGGACACCAGCAGGATCATAGCGCTTGCCCCTACAATCCCCCCGAGCAAGCCTGACCAGGTCTTCGACGGGCTGATCGACGGGGCAATCTTCGGCCCTCCAAAGGTCCTACCAGCGAAATAGGCGCCGATGTCGGTCCCAACCACGCCGAGCAAGATAGTGAGGAGTAATTTGAGGCCCGTGTCTAGGCCGCCGCGCATGCCGATAAACATTGCCGACGCAATACCGATGTAGACAATACCGCCAATCAGCCAGGTCGCGCGGCCCGTCGTCGTGCGAACGAAGCCGCGAACCAGCCCCCACCATTCCCACAGCACTCCAAGGCCGACCGCCATCACGAAAAACGCCCAGGGCCAGCCGCCCAGCCACAGCGCCAGCGCGGCCACCGCAACCATCACCACCGCCGATGCCACCCGCACGCCGAGGTCGGATTTTTTGGGCTGGGCGTCGGTCACCAAATCCTCCCCGGCACGGGGAGGGGGACCGCCGAAGGTGGTGGTGGGGACTCTCGTCCGGGCGTAACCGCGAGAGGGCGAGCCATCAGGCCAGCCCCCTCCACCATGCTGCGCATGGTCCCCCTCCCCGTACCGGAGAGGATTTTAACGCCCGCCATAGCGCCGCTCCCGCTTTGCAAACTCGGCCAGCGCCGCTTCCAGATGCGCCGGAGTGAAATCAGGCCACAGCACATCGCTGAACACCATTTCGGCATAGGCGGCCTGCCACAGCAGGAAGTTGGACAGGCGAACTTCGCCCGAGGTGCGGATCAGCAAATCGAGCGGAGGCAGGCCAGCCGTATCGAGCTCCGCCTCGATCGTCTCGGGAGTAACCGCACCCTTCAAAGCCGCCTTCGCCGCAGCCCGAGCGATCTCGTCTTGCGAGCCGTAATTGAGCGCGATCACCAGCCATGTACCGTCGTTACCAGCGGTTTGGACCAGCGCGTCATCGATCATGGCAACAATGTCGGCTGCGAAGACGGTGTAGTCGCCGATTACTTTCAGGCGGATGTTGTTGGCGACAAATTCCGCCAGATCGGCAAGGATATAGCGCCGCAGCAGCCCCATCAATGCCGAGACTTCGGCCTCGGGCCGCTGCCAGTTCTCGGTCGAAAAGGCATAGAGCGTCAGCGCCTCAAGCCCCATGTCCCGCGCTGCCCGAACCAAGGTCCGAACCGCCTCAACCCCTCGGCTGTGGCCCACCGCGCGCGGCAAATGGCGGGCCTTGGCCCAGCGGCCATTGCCATCCATGATGATCGCAACGTGCCGCGCTCCATGACCCCCGCCATCGCCATCGCCACCGCCCAAAGAGGCCGCTGCGCCGGTCACTGCGTCATGATTTCCTTTTCCTTGTGCGAAGCCGCTTCATCGACCGCCTTGATAATCTCGTCAGTCAGCTTCTGAACTTCGGTTTCTGAACGCTTGCGATCATCCTCCGAAATTTCTTTCTTGTTTTCATCGGCCTTGAGCATTTCCATACCATCGCGCCGAACATTGCGGACTGCGATCCGGGCCTTTTCGGCATATTGCCCAGCCAGCTTGGCCAGTTCCTTGCGGCGTTCCTCGGTAAGGTCCGGGATCGGCAGGCGCAGCGTGTTGCCATCGTTGATGGGGTTGAGCCCGAGGCCAGCCGAACGGATCGCCTTTTCAACCGGGCCAATGTTCGACTTATCCCACACCTGTACTGAAATCATCCGCGGCTCGGGCACCGAGACGGTAGCCACCTGATTTAGCGGCATATTGCTGCCATAGACCGTGACCATCACCGGATCCAGTAACGAGGCATTGGCCCGGCCCGTCCGCAATCCCGAAAGATCGCCCTTCAGCGCCTCAACCGCACCTTTCATCCGCCGTTCGAGATCGGCCTTATCATATTTGGCCATGTTCAGGCTTCCTCTTGCACGATGGTTTGAACGCCCTGCCCCGCCAAAACCTTGGCAAGATTGCCTTGCTCACGGATTGAGAAGACCACGATCGGGATCTTGTTATCACGGCACAATGCCACTGCTGATGCGTCCATAACTTTCAGATTATTTGCGAGAACTGTATCATAACTCAATGTTTCATAACGGGTTGCTGTTTTGACCTTTTTGGGATCGGCATCATAAACGCCGTCCACACTGGTCCCTTTGAACAAGGCATCGCATTTCATTTCCGCTGCCCGCAACGCAGCGCCGCTGTCGGTGGTGAAATAGGGGCTGCCAACACCAGCGGCAAAGATCACCACCCGGCCCTTTTCAAGGTGACGTTCAGCGCGGCGGCGGATCACCGGCTCGCACACCGCATCCATCTGGATCGCCGACTGGACACGGGTTTCAACGCCGATCTGTTCCAGCGCATTCTGCATCGCCAGCGCATTCATGATCGTGGCCAGCATGCCCATATAGTCGGCCTGCGCCCGGTCCATGCCTTGCGCGGCCCCTGCCATCCCGCGAAAGATATTGCCGCCGCCGATCACCAGGCACAGCTGGAGCCCGGTTTCCTTGGCCGCCTTCACCTCTGCAGCAAGCCGCGCCACGAACAGCGTATCAATCCCGTACTTCTGCTCGCCCATCAGCACTTCGCCTGAGAGCTTCAGCAATATGCGTTTGAATTTGGGCATGGACATCATTGGGTCTCGCTTTGAGCGATCAGTTGGCGGTGCAATAGGACCAAGCCCCGCCCCTGCCAAGTGGGGAGGTAAGCCATCCACATTTTGGCCATCCGTATATGGAAAGGGCGGCGACCTTTCGGACGCCGCCCCCCAAAGCCTACCGTCGCAGGCTAACTCTAAATAGGATCAGTTCAGGCCGAAAGCGCCGCAACTTCGGCTGCGAAGTCGGTGGCGGCCTTTTCAATGCCTTCGCCAAGCTGGAAGCGGACATAATCGACCAGTTCGATCTTGGTGCCGGCGGCCTTGCCAGCAGCTTCGACAACCTGGGCGACCGGGGTCTTGTTATCCATCACAAAGATCTGGCTGAGCAGCGCGTTATCCTTGGCAAACTTTGCCACTGCGCCATCGACCATCTTGGTCTGCACTTCGGCGGGCTTGCCACTTTCGGCAGCCTTTTCCGCTGCAATCGCCCGTTCACGCGCGATCATTTCCGCGTCTAGGCCATCTGCGCTCAACGCCAGCGGGAAAGCTGCGGCGATGTGCATCGCGATCTGCTTGCCCAGCGGCTCGAGCACATCGGCACCGGCATCGGATTGCAACGCGACCAGCACGCCGATCTTGCCCAAATTCGGGGCCGCTGCATTGTGCATATAGGGTACAACCACGCCGCTGGTGACCGAAACGGACTTGATCCGGCGAAGCTGCTGGTTTTCACCGATGGTCGCGACATTGTTGGTCAGCTTCTCAACCACGGTCCCGCCATCGGGATAGGCTGCGGACTTCAAGGCCTCGACATCGTCCGAACCCTGCGTCAAGGCGACTTCGGTGGCCTTGCGCACAAAGTCCTGGAACTGCTCGTTCTTGGCGACGAAATCTGTCTCGGAGTTTACCTCGACAGCAACGCCCTTAAGGCCCGAAACCGCGACGCCAACCAGCCCTTCGGCCGCAGTGCGGCTGGACTTCTTGGCGGCAGCTGCCAGACCTTTGGCGCGCAGGCCGTCAACCGCAGCTTCGATATCGCCGCCAGTCTCGTCCAGTGCTCTCTTGCAATCCATCATGCCAGCGCCAGTACGCTCGCGCAGGTTTTTCACGTCAGTGGCGGTGTAAGCCATTGCGCATATCCTTTTGAAAAGTTTGGCAGCGGCCGAACTCTGAGAGTTCGGCCGCTGCCAGTTCAATACCTCCGGGGCTCAAGCCTCGGTGGCGGGTTCTTCAGCTGCGGCTTCCACCGCGACTTCGACTATTGCGGCTTCTTCGACCGCAGCAGGCGCTTCTGCAGCGGCTTCAACAACGGCGACTTCTTCAACCACTGCAATCTCTTCTGGCAGCGGCACGTCCATCGCGCCGATGTCAGCGCCCGAATCGACTACGCCTTCGCGGTGACCCTTGGTCGCTGCCTGGGCCACGGCATCGCAATAAAGGCGGATGGCGCGGCTGGCGTCATCGTTGGCCGGGATCGGGAAAGCAATGCCCGAGGGATCGACATTCGAATCGAGGATACCGACGACCGGAATACCAAGCACATTGGCTTCCTTGATCGCCAGCTCTTCCTTGTTGGCATCAATCACGAACATCACGTCGGGAATTCCGCCCATGTCGCGGATGCCGCCAAGCGACATTTCCAGCTTGTCGCGTTCGCGGGTCAGTTGAAGGACTTCCTTCTTGGTCAGACCGGCGGTGTCACCCGAAAGCTGCTCTTCCAGCGTCTTGAGGCGCTTGATCGAGCCCGAGATCGTCTTCCAGTTGGTGAGCATCCCGCCCAGCCAGCGGTGATTGACGAAGTGCTGCCCGCAAGCCCGCGCGGTCTGCGCGATCGGCTCTTGCGCCTGGCGCTTGGTGCCAACGAACAGAACCTTGCCGCCTGCCTGCACGGTTGCGGCGATGAAATCGAGCGCACGGGCCATCAACGGCACGGTTTGCGACAGATCAAGGATGTGAACACCGTTGCGGGCACCGAAGATATACGGCTTCATCCGCGGGTTCCAGCGGTGGGTCTGGTGGCCGAAGTGAGCGCCGGCCTCAATCAATTGCTGCATGGTAACGACAGGAGCCGCCATAGATATTTCCTTTTCCGGTTATGCCTCTGGAAAGCTGGAACCGTGCGGAAAAAGCCCGCTGCGGCACCGGTATGGGCGCTTCCCATGTGAATTTGTCCGGCGTGAGGACATTAGGCCATCGGCCAAGTCCCGTCCGGACGAGGCGGCCCCTAGCGCGGTTTGAAACGGAAATCCAGCCTCTAACAGACTCGAGGCCGCAGATTTGCGCGCATGGCCCGTGAACTGCCGTGCACAAAGCACTTGACCGATAAGAACAAATAGAGAACAACGGCTTCACAGAGACAATCCGGGTGGAACATTTAGTCCGGAACAGACTTATCCACAAGCCATCAACAGCCCTGTCCACGGGTAGAGATGGCAGAAACTAAAAGGACTGCTGCGATGATCGCTCTTGCCCTGACTGCCCTGTTTGCTTCGGCCGCCCTGCTGGCAATTGCTGCGATTGCACAAAGCTGGCGACAGTATGGAACGGCAGCTTTGGCGGTCCGCGGCGAGCTGAAGCAATGCGACGCGACCCGCAGTTTTACCTTTCGGATAATCTCGCATGATGGGCCGAGGCGTAAGGCGGCGCAGATCATCGCCCTGCCCGTCAGGCTTGTGGTGCGTCGTCCGTTGCTGCAGCCCGCGCTGCGCGCTGCCGCTTGATCCGCGAATATCGGAATATTCCAACCGGCAGCATCGCCAGATAAAGGGCGCAGATCCCGATCAGGGTGAACCAAGGCTCAAGCAGGGCTGCCGCGCCGACCAGCCCGCCCAGCGCCAGCAATTCGAGCCGCATGCTTCTGCGCGGGCGAATCGAACCCCAGGAAAGGGTCGCAACGCTGGAGATCATCAGGAAGGCAATCGCTACCAGCCATGCACCAACCAGGATCGGCTCACGAAACTCATCTCGCCCGGTGAGTATCCAAAGGTAAAGCGGAAGAAAGGCTAGACCCGCCGCCGCTGGTGCAGGAACGCCAGTAAGAAAACCTGCCGACTTGTGCGGCTGTTCGACCACATCAATCTGAGCGTTGAACCGGGCTAGCCGCAAGGCGCAGGAAATCGCGAAGGCCAGCGATGCAAACCAGCCCAATCGCGGGAGGTCTTCCAAAGACCACAGAAACAGGATCAGCGCCGGCGCAACACCAAATGAAATCGAATCCGCCAGACTATCAAGCTCTGCGCCAAAGCGTGATTCGGCCTTGAGTAACCGGGCGATCCTCCCATCAATTCCATCAAGCATTCCGGCCAGTACAATCGCGAGAACCGACTTTTCCCATTCGCCCGTAATGGCGAAGCGAATACCCGTCAGGCCTGCGCACAGCGCCGCCGCAGTAATCGCATTGGGAACCAGACCGCGCAGCGTCAGACCACCTGGCAGGCCTCGGCGGCGCGGAAGTTCGGCCGCCTCAATGCTCACTGGCTAACGCCCTCGATCAGCAACTGCTGGCCGGTTTCGGCAAGCACTGTTTCTCCGGCGACAATCTTTTGCCCCATCAACACCCGCGGCTCAGTTCCGGCGGGCAGATAGACATCGACCCGGCTGCCAAACCGGATCAGCCCAACCCGCTGGCCGCAAGCAAGCGTATCGCCCGGCTTGACGAAGGGCACGATCCGCCGAGCCACAAGGCCAGCAATCTGGGTAAAGCCGATCATCAGCCCGTCGCTGCGCTCGATCAGAATGTGCTGACGCTCATTTTCCTCACTCGCCTTGTCGAGATCGGCATTGAGGAATTTGCCCGGGATATAGACTACGCGGCGCACCGTGCCGCTGATCGGGGTGCGGTTGATATGAACATCGAACACCGACATGAAGATCGAGATACGGGTGACCGGCTCGGTCCCCATAGCCGCTGAGCCGCTGCCATCATCAATCGAAAGCTCGCGCGGGGGCGGAACCTTTTGGATCAGGGTAATCAGGCCGTCCGCAGGCGCGACGATGAATTGATCACCCTGCGGCGTTACCCGGTGCGGGTCTCTAAAAAAGGCGAGGATGCCGCCGGTCAGCGCTGCCAGTGGCCAGGCAATCGTTTCCCATGCAAAGAACGCCGTCACCAGACAGGCAATCCCCGCAATCAGTGCGAATTTGCGACCTTCAGGATGGACACTTGGCCAACCCCAGCTGACTTCACCGCGTCCGCGGTTATCTAATAATTCTCCGGGCATTGCCTGCATCTAGGAGTTGCGGGGGGGTAGGACAAGCGGCGAGGCGCGCGTCAGGCAACCTTTCGGACGAAAACCGTTCCCGCAGAATAGCCCGCTCCGAACGAGCAGATCAGCCCCGTATCACCTGCATTCAGGTCCATGTTATTGAGATGAAACGCAATGATTGACCCGGCGCTGGAGGTATTGCCATAGGTATCGAGCACCGTCGGGCTTTCATCATCACTAGCCTCATGTCCCAGCACGCGCTGGGCGATCAGGCGATTCATCCCGGCATTGGCCTGATGGAGCCACATCCGGCGCAAGCCAGCCGGATCGATCCCCAGTCTCCCTGCCTCTTCGATGATCATATTGGCGACCATCGGCACTACTTCCTTGAAGACCTTGCGCCCTTCCTGGACGAACAGCTTGTCAGCCGCATCCCGGCTTTCAGGATTGGCGCGATTGAGGAAACCGAAATTGTTGCGGATGTTGTTTGAAAACACCGTTTTCAGCTTGGTGCCAAGGATGCTCCAATGGGTGCGTGGTGCGATCTCTTCAGCCTCGACAAGCACCGCCGTTGCCACATCGCCAAAAATGAAATGACTATCGCGGTCGCGCCAGTTGAGGTGGCCGGAGCAGATTTCCGGACTGACCACCAGCACCGAACGCGCCGTGCCAGAACGGACATAGTCTGCCGCCGTCTGAATCCCGAAAGTGGCGGAAGAACAAGCGACATTC
Organism: Novosphingobium sp.; assembly: GCA_031374105.1. GTDB lineage: Bacteria > Pseudomonadota > Alphaproteobacteria > Sphingomonadales > Sphingomonadaceae > Novosphingobium. The sequence goes on along the minus strand of JANMNP010000041.1, from coordinate 35,981 downwards.
ATATCAAAGCCGAAGCCTTCGATGCCCAGCGCCTGCTGAATTTCAATCGCCATTGCGGGATAGGCACGCTGCATGTTGGAAGCAGCACACAGCACCACATCAACGTCTGCCACATCCCGCCCAGCCCGCGCCAACGCATCTCTGGCAGCTGCAACGCCCATCTCAGCCAGCACCGAAATCTCATCATTCGACCGCTCTGCCCAGCGCGGGGCCATGATCTGGGGATCAAGCAGTGGCGCCTTGCTCATCACATGGCGCGATTTGATCCCGCTGGCCTTCTCGATAAACTCGACCGAGCTGGGTAGCAATTCGGCGACCTCGCCCGAAGCAATTGCAGCAGCATTCGCGGTGTTGAACTGTGCGACATAGCGGTTGAAGCTATCGACCAGTTCGGCGTTGGAGATCGATTCAGGCGGCGTAAACAGCCCGGTGGCGGAAATGACAGGGGTGATTTCGGTCATGACACCCGGATTACCGAGGCGGGATGAAATCGGCAAGACTCCATTGGATCAGCTATCGGACCACCGGCCCGAAACACTGGTTCCCTAATGCCGCGCCTGCTGAAGCGGCAGCTATAGTTTTCGCGGAAAGAGCTATGGTGGACAGGGCTGGATTGACCTTCGCTGCGCTACGGTCCTCTCCGAGTCCGAACCCGCTATCGGACCTACGGCCCGAAACGCTGGTTCTCCAATGCCGCGCCTGCTGAAGCGGCAGCTATAGTTTTCGCTGAAAGAGCTATGGTGGACAGGGCTGGATTCGAACCAGCGTACGGCGAACCGGGCAGATTTACAGTCTGCTGCCTTTAACCACTCGGCCACCTGTCCACACAAGCTCGCCCCGCACCTGATTTCAGATGTCGGGAATTTCCGAAATTACGGCCCGCGAACGGGCCTTCCAGCCGAGAAGGCGCGCTCATGGCGAAGCGCTGCGCATGTGTCAATAACTTGCCTGTTACCAGAGCTGCTGGCAGAGGCGGCGCAGAAGTTCAGACTGGAAGGATCAAGCATGACCAAGCACGGCGAAACGCGCCCCTCGCGTGCATTGCGGGGCCGCGCCGGGCGCATGCAGGGCGGGCGCGGCAGCGGACGGGCCAGCACAGGCGCGGTGCGGCTGTGGGGCCGCCATGCAGTGGAAGCAGCGCTGAACAATCCGGATCGTATCCACCGCAAGCTTTGGGCCACGCATGAAGGGATCGAATCGCTGAACGGCGAACTGCCGGAAAACTTCCCGGTAGAATATGCTCAAGGCTCCGATCTTGCGCGGTTTGTTGCCAAGGATGCGCCGCATCAGGGGCTGGTCCTCGAATGCAATCCGCTCGACGATGTGTTTATCGAAGATGTGATGGACGGTGATTCAGCCCGGCCTCTGGTGATCCTCGATTCGGTGACAGATCCGCATAATGTTGGAGCAATCTTGCGTTCAGCAGCTGCGTTCAATGCCCGTGCGATCATTACCCAGGATCGCCATGCTCCGCCCGAATCAGGCGTGGTCGGCAAGTCCGCCTCAGGCGCGCTGGAGATTGTGCCCTGGGTCAGGGTGGTAAACCTTGCCCGCGCGCTGGAGGAGCTTGCCGAGGTGGGCTATTGGCGGATCGGCCTGGATGGCAGCGCGACCAGCACCTTGGCGCAGGCGCTACCCGCTGGTCCGGTTGCATTGGTGCTGGGCGCGGAAGGCGAAGGCATGCGTCACAACATCAAACAGCATTGCGATGCCCTGGCCAAATTACCGATCAGCGATGCAATCGAAAGCCTCAATGTTTCCAATGCCGCCGCGATTGCGCTTTATGCCATCGCCACGCGCGGCTGAACTGACTGGAGGAACTGCCATGAACCTGCCCCGATCAATCCGGCGTTTTGGTGCCATTGCTATGGTTATCGCGCTTGGCTTGCTGGTCAGCGCCTGCCTGATCTCACCGGGCAAGTTCACCTCTGCGCTTGATCTGCGCAAGGATGGCCGATTTTCCTATAGCTACACTGGCGAGATTTACATGCTGGGGCTGAGCAAGCTGGCAGAGCTTGGCGGCAAGACGGACGCCGCAGGCACTTTCGAACCATCGACTTGCTATAAGGAAGGCGATTCGATGGATCAGCGCGAATGCACCAAGGATGAGCTGGCAAAGCAGAGATCGGATTGGGATGAGGGCCAGAAATCCCGCAGCGAAAAGAGCAAGAAAGACGCCGAAATGATGCGCGCCATGCTGGGCGGGATCGATCCTACCAGCCCCAAGGCCGCCGAAGAATTTGCCGACCGGCTGCGCAAACAGGCTGGGTGGAAGAGCGTCACTTACAAGGGCGACGGACTGTTTGAAGTGGATTTCGCGATCGCCGGGCGGATCGATCACGATTTCATTTTTCCGACGATTGAGCGTTTCCCGATGGCCAATGCCTTTGTGACGCTCAACCGCCGAGCTGATGGCACGATCCGGATGGATGCCCCGGGGTTTGGCGCAGGCAATAACGGCGGCGGGATGAGCAGCTTTGCGCAACTTGCAGCGATGGGCAGCGCAATGGGCAGCGACAAGAAGGATGATGCCATGCCAAAATTCCCGGCGCTGGATGGCACGCTGGTGCTGACCACCGACGGCGCGATCCTTGCCAACAACACCGATGAAGGACCGGCCCCGTTCACCACCGGGCAGATGCTGGAATGGAAAATCTCACCGCGAACAGCTGCCGCGCCTACGGCGTTGGTGAGGCTGGGGAGCTGACGGGTAATTCGTCAATAATCTCCACCTTCATAGTTACACGAACACGCTTGCTCACAGGCTGTCCATTGGCGTCTGTGAAGGGCTTGAGCATCCTTTGGTTTTTGCAAGAAGTAGGGCCAACTGCCGCGCGTTTGGCAGACGCGCCTTCAGATGCCTCAACACGGCAATCACTCATAATACCGTCAACCAAAACCAGAAAACTGTGAATGGTCATACCAGATTGGAGTTGTTGTTCTTCATCACCATCGCGGGGAATTTGCCAACGTACACTTTTGGCCCAACTGCCGGTAACTGGCTTTCCTCGATTGTTACGTGCTGGATCAAACCGGGCGCGCTCAGTGATCAGCCTACAGGTAGCGGCATCTAATTCTGATGAGCCGCTGCTGACCGAGATTCGGCAATTTTCGACAATTCCATTGGGATCAATGGTCAGGATAATTTTGCTCACCCCTTCTAGTTGGCTGCGAAGCGCAGCAGGAGGATAATCACTACTCGAAACCCAATCTCCCGGGTTCGCCAATGGCACAGGCGGCTTCGCATTACCGCCCGCTGCCAAGGCAGGCGCAGCGAGAACAAGAAGACTTGCATAAGTTGTCAGGCGAAGGATGGTCATAGCTTGTTCTGACAAGTCGACGGCGTTTGACAAGCGCTAAAGACATCCTCGTAATTGCCCAATTGCGTTCACGACGCTAGTCACCAGACCATGTCAGACGCCATCTCCCCCCTCGCCCGGCCTTTTCCCGCCATGCCCGCAATCGCCGGGGTGACGCTGCGCATCGCCCGCGCGGGCTATAAGGACTGGGGGCGCTGCGATCTGACTTATGTGGAGCTTGACGAAGGCACGGCGGTGGCGGGCGTGTTTACCCGCAATGTCTGTTGTTCTTCCGAGGTTGAACTGGGCCGCGAGCAAGTGGCACACGGCCGGGCCCGGGCGTTGGTGGTCAATGCCGGGAATTCCAACGCCTTCACCGGCTATCGCGGGCGCGAGGCGGTGGAGGCGATCATGGCGCAGGTTTCGGCGCATCTGGGCTGCTCTGCGAGTGAGGTGTTAGTATCCTCCACAGGTGTGATCGGCGTCCCCCTGCCCAAGGACAAGGCCCAAGCCGGGATCGAAGCGGCGCTTGTTGCTGCGCCGTGCAGCTGGGAAGATGCCGCCAATACCATCGGCACGACAGACACTTTTCCCAAGGGCGCATTCGCTCAGGCCATCGTCGATGGGCAGACGATTACACTGGCGGCAATCATCAAGGGCAGCGGAATGATCGCGCCGGATATGGCGACGATGCTGGGCTATATTTTCACCGACGCCGCAGTTGAACCAGGCTTTTTACAGGCGCTGCTTTCTGCTGCCAACCAGCGCAGCTTCAACTGCATCACGGTCGATAGCGACACATCAACCAGCGACACGGTGCTGGCCTTCGCCACCGGCAAAGCGGGCAATGCTCCGCTCGCCTCATTCGATAGCGCCGGTGCCGATGCTTTTGCCGCCGCGCTGGAAGATGTCTGCCTCCAGCTGGCTCATCTGGTTGTCCGTGACGGCGAGGGTGCGCAGAAATTCATCGCGGTTCGAGTGTCCGGAGCAGTCAGCGATGACAGCGCACGCCGGGTTGGGCTTGCTGTGGCCAATTCTCCCTTGGTCAAAACGGCGATTGCGGGCGAGGATGCCAATTGGGGCCGGGTGGTTATGGCAGTCGGCAAGGCGGGGGAACCCGCTGACCGGGACAAGCTCTCGATCGGCTTTGGGGGCATCTGGGCCGCAAAGGATGGCCAGCCGCTGGCCGATTACGATGAAGCACCGGTCGCCGCGCATCTCAATGGGCAAGACATAACAATCGAGGTTGATCTTGGCCTCGGCGATGGCCGTGCCACGGTGTGGACCTGCGATCTGACCCATGGCTACATCTCGATCAACGCTGACTATCGCTCGTGAATGAGGCGCTGACCCGCGCAGTGCATGCGGTGATGGTCGATGCCGCAACCCGAGCGATTTTACCCCATTATCAGCGGCTCAGCACCAGCGAGATCGTGGAGAAGGCAAAGGATGACGTCGTCACCATTGCCGATAATGCGGCTGAAGCGATCTTGTCTGAGGGACTAGCCCAGCTGTTACCCGAAGCGGCTATTGTTGGTGAGGAAGCCGCCCATGCCGATCCCGCGATCATGGGCAAGCTGGGTGACCGCCTGTGCTGGATTATTGATCCACTCGACGGCACAAACAATTTCGCAAAGGGAAAGCCGCCATTCGGTATCCTTATCGCTTTGGCCGAAGCGGGGGAAACGATAGCCGGATGGATTTATGATCCGCTAACCAGGCGCTTTTGCCATGCTGCGCGCGGAGGAGGAGCCTGGATCAATGGCGAACGGATCTGGTCACGAACCAGCGGGGAGGAGCCGCCGATTGCGGCAATATCAGTCGTTTTCGCAAGCCCCGAACGCCGTGCAATCTTGCAACAGCACATCGCCCCGCATTATGCGCTGGTCGACATCCCGCGCTGCGCTGCCGAGCAGTATCCCCGGCTCGTGCTGGGTCAGAACGATGTCTCAATCTTTGAGCGCACATTGGCCTGGGATCATGCCGCAGGCGTATTGTTCCTCAATGAGGCTGGCGGCAAGGCTGCCCGGCCCGACGGCACACCCTACCGCGTTGACGAACACCGCACCGGCCTGATCGGCGCGGCAACCCCGCAGCTATGGGACAAACTGGCGGAGCGGTTAGCGCCTTTTTAAAGCACGCTTTCGATCCAGCTCTTGAGCTGGCTCTTGGGCGCAGCACCCAACTTCTGGGCGACCGCCTTGCCATCCTTGAACAGCACCATCAGCGGGATAGACTGGACGCCAATGTCCGCCGGAACGCTGGTGTTTTCCATGATGTCCATCTTGGCGATGGTCAATTGGCCAGACAGCTCCTCGCTGATTTCCTCAAGCGATGGGCCGATCATTTTGCAAGGACCGCACCAATCGGCCCAGAAATCGACCAGCACGGGCTTGCCGGACTTAAGCACATCTGCCTCAAAGCTGGCGTCGGTAACGTGAATCGTGGCCATGTTGGAACTCCTGTTTGCTTGGCGCTAATTTAGGGGGCCTCGGCGCGATGGCAACGGCCAAAGCTGAAAGCTTTACTCCGCCACCGTCAAAGCCTGCTTGTGATGATCAATAATGTCCGACGGAATCGCGATCAATTGCGGCAACTGGGTGTAGAGTAATGCCGCCTCCACTAACCGCCCCGGAAAGCTGACCTCAAGCGCTGCGACATAGGCCGCCATCTGACGCAAGACCGCGACCGGCACCTCATCCAGTGACGCAGGCGGGCGCCGCGCCGTCTTGAAATCAACCAGCCAGATGCGTTCCTGGGTAATCAGCAGCCGGTCAATCGTCCCCGCCACAACGCGCTCCCCCACCAGAGCAGCAATCGGCACCTCGGCCAGCGCTGCGGGGGAGAACAGCGCTTGCCATTCGGGATGCTCCAGAACCGCCAGAGCAGCATCGGCCATTTCGCTGCGCGTGGCAGCATCAAACTCCGCCGCGGCGCGCTCCAGCCAGGCCTGCGCTGCGGCCATCCGCTCAGCCACCGCAAGTTCAGGCAGCCGTTCGAGCAATTTGTGCATCAAGACCCCGCGCCGCGCTGCTGCTTGCGCCACACCGGGCGGAAACGGCGGATCGGCTGCAATGTCTTCGCCCAGAGACGAGGGGACAAGTGGCCGAGCCGGGCGTGGTTCGGGGCCGAGCGGCGCAATTAGCCATTCAGGCAAAACTGGTCTGCCATCATCGCCCCCGATAGCGGCTTTCGCGGCAACCGGCACCGGCGACTCGCCATGCTCCAGCAGCGCGCCCCAAATGGGATCGTTGAGCCATTCATCGGCAGTGAACAGCTGTGCGAGCCGGGCATACCAGCTGTCAGGTGCTGGTTCTTTCTCACGCGGGCCCAGCGAGCCGCCAATAAACAGCGCCTCCTCCGCCCGGGTCATGGCCACGTATAGCAGCCGCCAATGTTCCTCCAGTTCGGCCTGTTGAACCTTAGCTGCCTCTGCCGCGATCCGGCCCAGCTTTTCTTCGTTGCGCAGCGGAGGGAGCGGAATGCGGCGCGGCTGCTTGTCGCCCGCATGTTCGCTCGCCGGATCGTCCAGTTCGAGCGCCCCGCCGCGATTGCGATGCGGATTGTCCGCCGCATCGGCCAGAATCACGATCGGTGCTTGCAGCCCTTTGGAGCCATGCACGGTCATAACCCGCACCAGTGCTCCCGCCTTGCCCGCCTCACGCTTAAGCTCGCCCTCGCCGGCATCGAACCAGCGCAGGAAGCCTTGCAGGCTGGGCGTATCGCTGGCCGCATAGGCGTTGGCCGCGTTGAGCAGCTCGTCAATCGGATCATTGGCCTCGCGCCCCAGCCGGGCCACCAGCTTGCGGCGGCCCTGCCACGGCCCGACCAGCAGCCAGTGCAGCAAGGCTTGCGGTGGTTCAAAATCGGCGCGGGCGAGCAGATCGAGCAGCAGCGTCATCGCCGCTGCCACATCGGGATGGCTGATTTGCCGCAGATGTCCCCACAGCCGCACTTTGTCGGGCCGATAGCCGTGCTCGAGCAGCTGTTCCTGTGTCCATCCGATCAGCGGCGAAACCAGCAAGCTTGCCAGCGTCAGATCATCAAACGGCTGAGCGGCAAAGCGCAGCGCGGCGTTCAGATCCCGAACTGCCAGCGGTGCGCCCAGCCGCAGCCTGTCGACCCCAGCCACCGGAACCCCGGCGGCATAGAGCCGCGCAACGATCAGCCCGGCCAATTCCTTGCGCTTGCGAACCAGCACCATAACATCGCCCGGCCCAGCCCGGCGCGGTTCTTCGCCAGGTTTCTGACCCTTCAGCAACGGAAACCCATTATCCATCCACTGGCGAATCTGCAGAGCGATCTTGTCGGCCAGCTTGCGATCAGCCCGGCCAAGCCAGCCCTCACTGGCGTCATCGTCCTCATCGCCATCTTCGCCTTCAGTCGCTGCCTGACCAACCACTTGCCACAGCACAACATAACCGGGGCGCTGCTCACCGACATGCACCTCGGGCGGTTTATTCAGCCCGAAGCCGAGATATCCGATCTTGCCGATCGCCTGATCAACGAAATCGAGCACTGCGTGTGCGGTGCGAAATGATCGGTCGAGATCAAGCTTCTGCAGTCTCCTCACCGCTATATTGCTGCGCAGCATTTGCGCATTATCTGCCGCACCGCGCATCATATCGCGGACCCTATCGCGGGCGATCCTGAAATTCTCCGGGCTGGTCCCCTGAAAGCGGAAGATCGCCTGCTTGTAATCGCCGACCACGAACAATGTCCGCATCTTGTCACCATGCGCGCCTTCGCCGGCAAAGAAATCGCCGGTCAGCGCATCGATGATCTGCCACTGCGCCGCATTGGTATCCTGCGCCTCATCAATCAGGATGTGATCAAAGCGCCGGTCCAGCTTGTAGCGAATCCATCCCGATAGATCGGGCTGCCCCAGCAGTTCAGCCGCCTGGCGGATCTGGTCATCGAAATCGATGAACCCTTCACGCTTTTTCGCCTTGTCCCAGGCCAGCGCGAAATTGCAGCCCAGCTCCAACGCCGGGGTGAGCCATTCGGCAAGCCGCACCATCGCTCGGCGCTCAAACACGGCTGCAAGACTTGTCGCCACTCGCTGTATATAGCTTTCATAGTCCGGATCACGCTTAAGGATATTGGTCAGCTGCCGGGGCGCGCCATCGCCCTTTGTGAACAACGCAAATTGCAGCTCATCGAGCTGTTCTACCCGGCCATCCGGGGTGGCAAGCAGGAAGTTCCCGATTGCCGCAGTTGCATCGCGCCCAGTTCCTGTGTTCCAAGCTGCCAGCGTCTCAAGGCAACGCCTCAGTGATGCCATATCAAACACTGGGTCCGAACACAGCTCAGCCAGCTCCGCTTCGCTGGCATCCGCTGCGAGCCCCAGCAACTGGTTGACCCGCGGCCGCATTGGCGCCTGCCAGGCTCCGGTTCCAAACCACACCTCATGGGCCTCGGCACAGCGCAGCAAATACCGCTCAACATCATCCGGGCCAAGCCGCAGGCTGAGGGCCGCCAGTGCATTCAGTGTCGCAGTGTCGCCGCGATGCTCTGCGTCCACCAGCAGATCGCCCAGAACCTGCCGGAGCAGCATGGCGCGATCGCGATCTTCCATCGCACGGGTTCCTGGGGTCAGCCCGGCTTCATGCGGAAAAGCGGCCAGCAGCCATTGGGCAAAGGCGTGGATCGTATCAATCCGCAGGCCGCCGCCCGGACAATCGAGCACCTGCGCAAACAACGTTCGCGCCCGGTCCTGCACCTGAGGGCTGAAATCCGCGCCAATCGCCTTCAGATCGCGGGCCAAAGCTTCGGGTTTGGCTCGGACCCACCTCGCAAGAACATCGTTGATCCGGCCCGCCATTTCGGTCGCACCAGCCTTGGTGAATGTCAGGCACAGCACTTGGCTGGGCGTGACATCGCCTTGCAGCAGCAATCGCAGGACCCGGGCCGACAGCACCTGGGTCTTGCCGGTGCCCGCCGAGGCTGAGAGCCACACTGTTTCGCGCGGATCGACAGCAAGAAGTTGACGGCCTGACAGCGGCCACACTTTGGCAGGGCCACTCATGCCGGGTCCTCATCGTGAATCGCACGGGCCTGCCATTCATCCAGCCGCATCAGCTGATCGAAATCATTGTAACCGCCAATGTCCGGGTTCAGCCGGGCTGTGAAGGCCTCGTCGCCCTTGATCCATCGGCTGATGGCATCGGCGAGGAATTCCTCGGTTTTGGCGAGGAATTCCTCGCGCAAAAGGCCCGTTTTCTTGCGGCCTTCTTTCACTGGTTCCTTGCTGTAACCAAACCCGGTTTCGCTCTTGTCGCTCTTGCCCAGCGACCAATATTCAAACTTCTCAGCCTCGCCCGCCACGCCACGAAAGCCGCCGTTACGCGCGATCAATCCGATCAGCCCAAGTTGAAGCGCAAAGCCTGCCTCAACCATTGCGCCTGTAGGCGGCTGGCCGGTCTTGTAATCGACGATGGCCAGTGCCCCGCCGTCAAGCTGGTCGATCCGGTCAGCTCTCCCGTGAATTCGCACACCATCAAACAGCATTTTGCCCTCGGCCTCGCTGACCAGCACCGCGCGGGCGTCTGCATCATGCAGCCGGGCAATCTCTGCATCGATCCATTCCAGCCCTGCCAAAAGGCGCGGACGCCACAGGCCGCGCATCAGCGGATGGGCGCTCATCGTATCCAGCTCTGCCTCGGCCAACGCCAGCAATTCGCCCGGCCTTCCTCCGGCCTTGTGCCAGCGATCAAGTATACGGTGGACCGCAGTTCCCTTCCACGCCGGGCTGGGCTGGGCGTCAATCGGATCGAGCGAGCGCAGCGCAAGGATCGCGCTGGCATAAAATTGATAGGGATCACTGCGCAGCCGATCGAGTGCGGTAACGGCAATGCCGACATCGCGCTGCTCCGCTGTGGGGCGCGGTGCTGGTTGCCGATAGGCGGGCGCAGGCGGGGCATCGTCGATTGTCCGGGCCAGTTGCACCGCTTCAATCTCTTCGTGGCCGTCAGCCAGTTCGCCCAGCAAGGCCCGGACCCGCAAGACAAACCGCGATGCGATAACTGGTCCAGCCTCATCTCGCAGCGCATGACTCAGCACCACCTCAGGTGCACCAAGCGCAGAGGCAAGATCATGTGCGGCAAGGCCGATGCGGAAATCCGCGCCCGGCACCCCCAACGCCCGCAGCACGGCAGGTGGCAGCAGCGCCTCTGGCGATGGGCTGGCGGGCCAGCTGCCCTCGGTCAGCCCGCCGCAGATCACCAGATCGGCCCGGCTCATCCGTGCTTCGAGCAACCCGTAGAGCGCCACACGCGGATGCCCGCCCCACGGCGGCCGAACCGCAACCCGGTCCATCGCATCGCGCAGCACCGCGGGCAAATCACGCGGAGTAACAGTTGTGCCCACCTCGCGCGCAGCTTCGCGCAATTCCTCGACAAACGCGGCAAGTGCACGGCCATCCGCCCCGCCCCATAGGCCAGTTCCGCACAGGGCTTCCGCCGCACCGCACAGCCGGTCGAACGCCTCTGCAAGCGGCAATTCAACCGTTGGTTTGAGCAAGGGTTCCAGCACTGCTTCAACGTCTGCCCACCAAATTGATATGGCCGCACCCCGTTCGCGCTGCGCAATCCTCTCCACCGCTGTCTGCAAGGGTGCCAATCCTGGAGCCGGACGCGGGCCGCGCAGCGCAAGATCCAGCGCGCGGGCGTGTTCCAGCCAATCAGCCCGGGCATCTCCGGCCCGAACCAGCGGATGTTCCAGCAGCGCCAGCAGCGGCACCGGTGCGGCATCCTGCGCAACGACTTCGGCCAGCAACAGCAGCACCCGGCCCGCAGCAGTTTGCGGCAAGGGCCGGCCAGCGGTATCATCCGCTTCGATCCCCCAGCGCCGCAAATGCGCAACCACCCTGCTGGCCAGTCCGCGATCCGGCGTAATCAGGGCCACGCGCTTTTCGGACTCGGCCAGCGCCTTGCGGATCAGGATTGCGATGGCCTGTGCTTCCTCGCCCGGATGGGCCGTCTGCATCAGCCTAACACCCGACAGCCGCCGCCGGTCAGCGGGCAGATCAACCCAGCTGGCACTGGCAGCAGGTGGCAGGAACAGGCTTGAGATCGCCCGGCTGCGTGTCGGCGGTGCGGCGGCGATTCCGGCGCGGTGCCATGGCTGCACTTCGGCGCGCGCCACGCCCATCCGGTTAAGCAGCAGTTTGAGGTGGTATTGCGGGTGCGTTACGGCATCATTGCGCCCGAATGGGGGGTCGTCTGCCGCATCAGGAGCACCCGCCACGCCCAGATCTGCCCAGACCTTGTCATCAAGGGCAAGGTCAAGATCGGGCAGGATAACAGCACTGCGCGGCAGCTCCGCCACCACCCGCAGCAACCGCGCCAAAGCGGGCGAAGCGCTGGTGACACCGGCCGCAACTATTGGATTAGGCGGCGGATTTTCTCGCCAGCGCCAGGCCGCATGATCGAACAGGAGATTGCGCCGGGTTGCCGGATCAACTTCGCCGCGGGCGGAAAGTTCATTTAGCCACAATGATTGCACGGCCAGAAATGCTCTGGTGGAATTCTCCCAGTGCTTCGCCTGATCCAGAACCAGTCCAACAACCTCCGGCGCCATGAGATCGTCCGGCCTGATCCCTTCAACCAGCAAGCGGTCAATCGTTCGCCCGGTCTCAAAGGCCTGGCGCAACAAGGATGGACCCTGCGGAGCTTCTGCACCCATCACCTCGCGCAGGATCGCCGCCAACCGCAACCAGCGCCTTACCGGATCGGCGGCGGCAGGAATCTGCGCGCCCGCTCCTAACGGATCAAGCAGCGATCCCAGCGTTTCATCAATATCAAGATCGCCAACTACTGCCATTCGCGGCAGCAAAAGTCCGCCATCTGAAAGGCGGATGAAAGCCTCGGTCACGATCCGCTCTGCGCGGCGGCTGGGCAACAGCAGGGTCAGTCGGGCCAAGCCGACGTCACCTTGTGAATAGCGCGGGATCAGGCCGGCAACCAGCGCATCCGCAAAGCCGCGATGCGCCGCGATCGAATAGAGTTGAGGGCCAGCCCGATCAGCCACCAGCGAGCCACGCCTCAGTCGGCGCAATCGATCCTGGCTCACCCACTTCGAACCAATCCCCGGTGTGGACCAGACCATAGAGCCGATCTTCAGTGATGGCCCGTTCCCACAAAACCATAGTCGAAAACGGTCCTTCAGGAGCATCGCGCAACAAGCGGTGTGAAATCAGCTGAATGCCGGTGTAGATGAACGGCGCAATTCGGCTGGTGCGGCGACGGCTGATCTTGCCATGTGGATCAAGATGAAAATCGCCCTTACCGACGTAATTGCGCGCCCGGGCATGCGGGGTCACCAGCAGGAGCGCGTCCATCGCATCTGGGTTCCAGACGTCCGACAGCTCACGAAAAGCGTTGCGTGGTCCATCGAGCCAGATGTTATCGCTGTTGATGCAGAAGAACGGATCGGGCAGCAATGCTTGTGCCTTGACCATTCCGCCGCCGGTTTCGAGCAATGCCGCGCGTTCGTCAGATAGTTCGATTTGCGGAGCGCTGCGGTCCTTGAGGTGCGCCTCCAGCGCATCGGCGAGGTAGTGAACATTCACCACTGCCCGGCCGATTCCTGCATCGGCCATCCGGTCCAGACTATGGTCGATCAGAGCCTTCCCCGCGACCTCCACCAGTGGCTTGGGGCGCGACAAAGTTAGCGGGTGCATCCGCTTGCCAAGGCCAGCTGCCATAACCATCGCGGTATCACTGGCCAACGGGCGCTTTCTCATTGGGAGAAGTTTCCGCCGCCTGCTGCGCGCAGTTCAGCCGGGATATTCGCGTCAAACCACTGTGCCACCGGAGCCAGCGCAGGATGGGCAAGGTCGCGCTCAAGTAAGGCCCATACCCGCGGGATCAGTTCAAGATAGCGCGGCTTGCCATCGCGCTTACACAGCCGCACGAAAATCCCCACAATCTTGGCGTTCCGCTGCGCGCCAAGCCGGGCGTAATCGCCAAGAAACTCCGAACTCGCCCCGCTTTCCCTGACGTAATAGTCGAACATTTCCGCTTCAAGTTCAGCCGAAACGTCACGCCGCGCATCTTGCAACAGCGAGACCAGATCATAAGCCGAATGCCCGATCAGCGCGTCCTGAAAATCAAGCAAGCCCTGTTTCTGCAACGAACCAAGCAGCATGATATTCTCTGCATGATAATCACGCAGTACCGTGACTCCCAAGCGTTGGCGCGGCAGCAATTGGCTGAGAACCTGCTCCCACGCCGTCAAATAACCTGGCCCATCGACGGTCAGATTTTGCGCGGGGCAATACCAATCGACGAACAGTTTGGCCTCACGTTGATATTCGCTGAAGCTATAAGCCAGGAACGGACCAGCCGGGAGCCGGTGCAGCTCGACCAGCGTATCGACTGCACATTTATAGACCTCGCGCTCATCGGCAGGCCATTGGTCAAGATAGTCACGCATCCGCACATCGCCGAAATCTTCCAGCAGAACTAGTCCCTTTGCGGCATCTTCGGCCAGAATATGCGGCGCGCGCATCCCATTGGAATCAAGCCATTTTGCGGCTCTTAGAAAGGGAGCAGGATCTTCATTAGGCGGGGGCGCATCCATCAGCATCGCCGAACGGTCGCCCTTGCGGACACGAAAATAACGCCGGAACGACGCGTCTGCGACCAGCGGTTCGATTGCTGCCCCGGTCCAGCCGGCATCGGCAAGAAAAGCTTCCAGTCCTTCGGGCAGATTCAGTTCCATGGCACCCGCCCTAGCCAATTCGCACCCGCCCGGGCAATGGCCAGCCTGCCATTCTCCGCAACTTCCAGCGTGATCGAAAGACAGCTGGGTTCGAGAGCGAAACCGCCCGCATTTTCCGGCCACTCTGCGATCAGCGCAGCATCGTGGCGGTAATCGTCAAGGCCAAGTTCTTCCGCTTCCTCTGGGCGCTTCAGCCGGTAGAAATCGGCGTGAACCAATGGGATACGCAACGCCGGGGGGTCATAGACCTCAATGATCGCGAAGCTGGGTGACGGAACCTCTCCAGCATATCCCAGGCCAGCAATGATTGCCCTGGCCAAAGTCGTTTTGCCCGCTCCCAGCCCGCCCGACAGCGCAATCACATCGCCAATCTGCAACGCCATTGCAACGCGGTTGCCAAGGTCATTCATCGCTTCAAGATCGGGCAGGTCCAGCCTCACAGCAGTTCGATGATCGCGGCAGTGCCCTGCCCCGGTTCGGACAAAAGTTCGAGCGTCCCATGGTGCGCTTCGATCAGTTGCCGAGCCAGCGGCAGACCAAGCCCTTGTCGCCGCTCCACCGCCTTGCCATCGGCGCTGAACTTTAGGCCATCCAGCGCGCGCGCCAGCGTGGCAGCATCCATCCCCGCGCCATTATCCGAGACGACAATCCGGGCCATTTCACGCCCTTTGGTCCGGTGCCGTGACAGTTCGATCAATATTCGTCCATTTTGAGGAGTTGCAGCAATCGCATTGTCGAGCACATGCCCGATTGCGCGGGCGAGCCGGCGACTGTCGCCCATGATCAGTCCTGCTCGGCTGCCGCCTTGCAGATCAAGCACCAGCCCGGCTGCGCTAATGCGGCTTGCGCGATCCTCGATGATCTTGGTGACGAAAGGCAGCAACTCAATCTCACCGGTTGCGAGCGGGAGCATTCCGGCTTCGCTTTGCGACAGATCGAGGACATTTTCGATCTGTTCCCCCAGCCGTTCGACCGATGTCAGGATTGCAGCGACATATTCCTTGCCTTGATCCAACAGTTCCCCGCCAATCCCGGCCTCAAGCAATTCAGCAAAGCCACCGATAGAGGTAAGCGGCGTGCGGAATTCATAGCTCATATTGGCAAGGAACCGCGTCTTGACTGCATCGGCTTCAAGCAGCGCTGCATTACGTTCGCGCAGCGCGGTCTCGGCCTTCTGGCTATCGGTAATGTCGAGCACAGTCAGCAAGCCATTGCCATCAGGCAGCGGCACCCCGGCAAATTCCAGCGTCCGACCATCTGCCAGAACAACCCGGCTGCCGGACTGCCGCCGATCAAGCGTTGCTGCGCGAACAACATCGCCTACGGCCTTCGCGCGGGCAGGCCGTTTCAGCCGCGCGGCGATCCGTTCGAGCAAGGCTTCAATGCGCGGGTGGGTATCAAGAAACGCATCTTCCAGCCCCCAATCTGCCGCAAAACGCCGGTTCCACAGCTGCATCCGGCCATCGGGTGCAAACACCGCAACCGATTCGAACAGGCTGTCGAATGTCGCGGTGCGGGTTCGCAACAGCGTATCACGGGTGGCCGACAGACGCAGCTGTTCGGTCCGGTCCTCGGCGATCAGCAGCAGTCCGCCATCGGGCAGCGGCTGCGCGACAATGCGCAAGTGTGTGCCATCGGCCAGCAGCCAGGCTTCTTCCTGAGCCTCGCCCGACATAAACCACCCCGCCCGCTCGCGTCGCCAAGCCGGGAAGTCGCGCGCTTCGGGGACGCGACCTGCATCGCGGGCAATATCAAGCAACCGTTCAAACGGCGGCGGATCGAGCATTGCTGCCGGACCTAGAGCGAATATCCGCTGGAATGGCTGGTTGGCAAAAGTGAGCTGGCGCTTGTCGTTAAACTGCGCAACGCCTGCCGAAAGCTGATCCAGCATCGAGCGCTGGGCATCACGGAACGCCCGGAAAGTGCGAGCCAAATCCTCCATATCTTCGACATCGACTGCGTATCCAGCCACCCCTTCCTTGCCCAGCGGCAGATCGCTGACCCGCAAGGCGCGGCGCTGGCCGCCGATAGTCGCCGAAACCATCCGCTCGATCGGCAGTTGCTTGTCTGCGGCCTGGCCCGCAACTTGTGCAGCCGTAAGCCCATCCGCCGATTCGATCAGTTCGATCCCGGCGCTAACCACCGCCTCAGCACTATCCCCGCCAACGGCCCGAACATAGGCGGTGTTGGCCAATCGCAGCGCGCCATCGGGCCCGCGGAACCACATCGGCATCGGCGCAGCCTCGATCAAGCCGACCAACGCTGAAAAATCGCTGCGCGCCCGCATCGCCTCAGCGCGAAGTTTGACCAGCTCGCTTTCGCTGTCGCTGAAATCAAACACCCAGACCAGCGCTGCGCCGCCTGGCGAAACCTGCGGATCGGCCAGATGCCCGCGCAGAGCCAGACTGCGCTTCGAATCGCGCGGCGTGGCAACCATGCGAAATGGCGCGGCAGTCTTCTGGGTTCGGCGCACTGCCTCTGTCAGCTCGGCCAGCTGCTCAGCGGTAAGACCCTTTTCGCCAGCATCCAGCTCGGTCAGAAACTGCGGAACCGCATCAAGCCCCAGCCAACCCGCCAGCTTTGCGGGCGCTTCGATCTTGCCATCGGCGCGAACCAGCAACGGCAACGCAGGAGATTCGTCGACCATCCGGGCTAGCCTGCGGGCGTGCCGCTGTCCCGCCTCAATCCGCCGCGCCTTGGCCCGAGCAGACAGAATCGCCCAGCTCGCGGCCAGCGTCCACGCGGCAAGCAGCAGCCCGATCAGGACAAGCGCGGTCTGGGAAAGGATCATGCAGACCAGCTATGCGGGGGGCAGAAAAATTACAACCGGATCAATCCACAATCTTTGATTCCCCGCGAAGGCGGGGACCTCGGGAGGGCTTACACCAGCTCTGAACAGGCCTGAGGCCCCCGCCTGAGCGGGGGCTCGGACCATTCCCGCTTAGTAGCGATAATGATCCGGCTTGAACGGCCCACTGGCGGAAACGCCGATATAATCAGCCTGCTTTTTTGACAGCGCGGTGAGCTTCACCCCCAGCTTTTCCAGATGCAGAGCAGCGACCTTTTCATCAAGGTGTTTGGGCAGAACATAGACTTCATTCTTGTATTCGCCATTTTTGGTGAACAGCTCGATCTGCGCCAGCACCTGATTGGTGAAGCTTGCAGACATCACAAAGCTGGGGTGGCCTGTGCCGCAGCCCAGATTAACCAGGCGGCCCTTGGCGAGGATCAGGATTTGTTTGCTGTCCTCGCCATTTTCGCCAGGAAACTCGACCAGATCGGTGCCCGGCTTCACCTCGGTCCATTTGTAATTATCAAGCGCGGCGATCTGAATCTCGCTGTCAAAATGGCCGATGTTGCAGACGATCGCCATATTCTTCATCGCCTTCATGTGGTCGGCGGTGATGACATCTTCATTTCCGGTGGCGGTGACAAAGATATCGCAGCGGGTGACCGCTTCTTCCATGGTGACAACTTCATAGCCTTCCATCGCCGCCTGCAAGGCGCAGATCGGATCAACTTCGGTGACCATTACCCGCGCGCCGCCCTGGCGCAGCGAGGCAGCGCTGCCCTTGCCAACATCACCGAAGCCCGCCACGCAGGCAACCTTGCCGGCCAGCATCACATCAGTGGCGCGGCGGATTGCATCGACCAGCGATTCCTTGCAGCCATAAAGGTTATCGAACTTCGATTTGGTGACGCTGTCATTCACATTGATCGCGGGGAACGGCAGCTTGCCGTCCTTGGCGATCTGATACAGTCGGTGAACCCCGGTGGTGGTCTCTTCCGAAACGCCCTTGATATGCGCGACCGACATGGTCAGGTAACCGGGCCTAGCTTTGACATAGGCCTTTAGAGCGCGCTGGAATTCGATCTCTTCGGCATTGGTTGGCTCGCCCAGCGTGTCGCCTGCTTCAAGCCGTGCGCCCCACAGCGCAAACATGGTGGCATCGCCGCCATCATCGAGGATGATATTGGCGGTCTGATCCCCGGAACCATCAGAGTCCCAATCAAAAATGCGGCCGACATAATCCCAATAGTCAGCCAGACTTTCACCCTTGATCGCGAACACTGGAATGCCAGCAGCAGCAATCGCGGCGGCGGCGTGGTCTTGTGTGGAGAAGATGTTGCAAGTGGCCCAGCGCACCTCTGCGCCTAGCGCGACCAGCGTTTCGATAAGCACCGCGGTCTGGATCGTCATGTGGAGGGAACCTGTGATCCGTGCGCCCTTCAAGGGCTGCGAAGCGCCAAATTCGCGGCGCAGAGCCATCAAGCCCGGCATTTCGATTTCTGCGATGCGGATTTCAGCACGACCAAATTCAGCAAGGCCGATATCGGCGATGACATAATCAGCTTGGGCGTCGAGCAAAGTAGATGCCACGGGGTAAACTCCTGATTGGAACTGCCTGAGCCGCCCGACCACATCACGCGGATACGCCAAGGGCGACGTCAATTAAGACGCCGCCCTTAGCCGCTCACCCAAACTGAAGCAAATATAAAGAAGTCTTTATATGAGCTGCCAGCGATGCTCTGTTCAGCGTCTGGCCCAGGCGATCTGCGACGATCCGGTTTCAGCCAGCAGTTGATCTGCCGCAGCCTCCAGGGGTGCCATACCGCGAACCGCAGCCAGATTGCGGACCACCATCTTCAATTCACCGCAGCCAAGCCATGGGTGGCCGTTGCCATAGTTATTGGCCATCGTCGTGCTGAACCGATCGAGCGCGCGATTAGCCCCTGCCACACCATAACGGTGCGCCATCTCGGCCTTTAGGCTGTTGCTGGCTGCGTTGAGCATACCGATGTGATTGGTCGTAAAACGGCCATAATCAGCCTGGAAATTCTCCGCAGTCGTGCGGCAGCGCAGCCCCGTAACCATCAGCATGATATCCAGCCGGCGCAGCTTTTCGGCCTGGCTCATCTCCCCGGCGCTGGCTGGCACCCCCATCAGCAGCGACATTGCGGCAAGGCACGCCGCGACCCCCTTTACGATCCTCATTTGCAGTCTCCCGACGAGTCAATTCTCGCAAGCAGGACACTGACGGATCGGGTTTACCGCTTCTTGAATAGGGGCAGTAAAGCGAAATTAACTCTGCTTTGGCGTTGCCGCAGAGCCACAGCTTCCTATATCAAGGCGCGAGTATCCCTGCCCAAGAAGGACCAACCTCATGACAATTTCTATTGGCGACACATTACCCGACGTAAAGCTGGTCAAAGCCACCGAAGCTGGCCCCGAAGCGGTCCAGTCAGCCGACTACTTCAAGGGCAAGCGCGTCGCGCTGTTTTCCGTCCCAGGCGCTTTCACGCCAACCTGTTCTGCCAAGCATCTGCCGGGCTATGTCAATCAAGCCGACGCTTTAAAGGCGGCAGGCATTGACGAGATCGCCTGCACCGCCGTCAACGATCCGTTCGTGCTGGGTGCATGGAACAAGGCTTCGGGTTCGGGTGATGTTACCATGCTGGCTGATGGCAACGCTGATCTGGCGCAGGCACTGGGTCTGACCATGGACGGCAGCGCCTTTGGCCTTGGCACGCGCGGCCAGCGTTTCTCGATGGTCGTCAATGATGGCGTGATCGAGCAGTTGAATGTTGAGGCACCGGGTGATTTCAAGGTCAGCTCAGCCGAACATATGCTTGGACAACTTTGATCCGATGATGTGGGGGCAGCTCGTGATCAAGGCGCTCATTTCGGGCGTATTGATTGCGGCTGCCTCTGAAATCGCGCGCCGCAGCCCCGGCTGGGGCGGGCTGATTGCCTCGCTGCCGCTAGTCTCGCTATTGGCCATGCTGTGGCTGTGGCGTGATGGCGTTGAGGCAACGCAGATCGCCGATTTCGCGATCTCTTCGACCGCCTATGTCATCGCCTCGCTTCCCGCTTTTTTCGTACTAGCATTGGCGCTGCGACGCGGCTTAGCCATCCCGTTTGCCCTCGCACTATTTGTCGCGGTCGGGTTTGCGGGCTATCTGGCGATGATCTGGCTTGGCAAGCGCTGGGGTCTGCCAGTTTAGTAGCCCATCAGGCTCATCACTTCCTTGCGGCTGCGCGGATCGTCAAGGAAGCATCCCAGCAATCGGCTGGTCACCATGGCGACGCCTGGCGTGCGCACGCCGCGACCAGTCATGCAGCCATGCTGAGCCTCGATCACCACCGCGACGCCATGCGGCTTAAGGTTCTCCCAGATACATGATGCAACCTCGGCGGTCAGACGCTCCTGAATCTGCAGGCGCTGGGCAAAGCCGTGCAGCACGCGGGCAAGCTTTGAAATGCCGACCACCCGGTTTTTGGGCATATAGGCGATCGAGGCCTTGCCAGTAATCGGGGCCATGTGGTGTTCGCAGTGCGATTGGAACGGAATGTCCTTCAGCAGCACCAGCTCGTTATAGCCGCCGACTTCCTCGAACTGGCGCGCAAGGTGGATCGCTGGATCATCGGCATAACCCTGACAATATTCCTTCCATGCGCGGCCTACGCGGGCAGGCGTGTCCAGCAATCCCTCACGGTCCGGATCATCTCCCGACCAGCGAATCAGCGTGCGGATCGCATCCTGCACCTCGTTTGGAACTGGCAGCTTTGCTGCTGGCCTGCGTTCATCCGCACCAATTGGTCTGCTCATCAGCAAAAAACTCCTTCAGCCCGGCCGTCGCAGGAAGCCGCCGCGCCGGAACAGGCCGCGTGACGTGCTGAACGGCTCGAACAGCTGTTCGGGGCGTTCAGGATCAAACAGCGCATTGTCGGCTACTGCCTTCTCCGTATCGGAGAGCGGGCGCAAGACAAAAGGTGCAAGGCGCTTGCCGGTTTTTGGCGCGCCTTCGATCAATGCGATCATCGACGGATCTTGCGCCAGCCTTGCTGCGACCTCCTCAACCGCAAGGCCGGTATGTTCGGCCAGCAAGCCATGCCGCAGGCGCGCAATCGGAGCGGCTGCATGGGCGTTACCAGGCCTGGCGGCGTCGATGAACAAGTCACATTCGCTATCAAGTCCTAGCGAGCGGTTGTTCATATTGGCGGAGCCGATCCGCACCACTTCGTCATCCACAATCATCATCTTGGAATGGACGTAGATCGGCGTTCCCGCTGCGTTATGCGGAGTGAAAATCCGGAAATTATGGCTCCAGTCCTTCTCCCCAATAGCCCTGCACAACCTCACGCGCGCGCCATCCATTGCGGCTTGCTCAAGCCAGCCTTCCGCTGTTTCGGGATTGATGAGAACAACTTCGGGCGGATCGGGTTCGGCCATCCGCTGCGCAATCGCCTCGGCAATCGTGCGCGCAGCGAAATACTGGCTTTCGGCATAGATGAAGCGCCTGGCCCGGCGGATATGCTCGATAAACAGCGCCTCAACCTCGTGCACCTCACTAATCGAGCGCCAGGCCGATCGGGTGCGCGCAATCCCCACTTCGACATCGTGAAATTCAGCTTTGAGCTTGGCTGGCCAGGCACTGCGCGCTTGCGGTTTGCAGGGCAGCAGCGGCGCAGCACCCGACTGTTCCCAGCGCTCGCGGCCCAGATCGCCCAGAAGGCGGGCCGCATCCCCTTCAACCAGCATGGTCAGATCATGCCACGGCCCGTAAAGCCGCCCGCTAGCCCGTCTGCGGCGCGGGTCTTGCTCAAGATGGGCCGGGGTGTCCCAGCGGTCAGTGGTCATGTCGATCCCGCCGCAAACCGCAAAGCGATCGTCGATCACCACGATCTTCTGATGGTGGCTGCACCCCAGCGGATGTGCAGAATCGAATTTGAATTTGATTGCCGGATGGCGCCACCAGCGGAGCAGGTCGATAATCATGGTTCCGCGAAAAATGAATTTGAGCGCGCCAAAATTCCACTTGAGCACCCTGACTTCCAGACCAGCCCTGCGACCAACCAGCCAGATCACAAATGCGCCGAACCGGGCGGGATAGGTCTGGCGGCGCGGCACATTCCACCAGCGCCGGCCAGAGCCCAGCCGGACCCGCGTGTCAAAATCCCAGCCGATCATCAATATCCGCTGGCGGGCGCCCAGCATGGCCTGCTGCATCAGTTTGAAATAGTCCGCAGCGTCGACCACGATATGCGCGCGGCTGGCCCGCACGAACCGCCAGGCCGATGGCCCAGTAGCGCCAATTTGCGCAGGTTCATCTTGGTCTTCCACTTGGCAGAGGCTCCTTTGGCGGTCAGTCCCGCTTATATATAGGGAGCCAATGTGCACATGCGCGAAATAATCAGGTGCTTCTCCTGCGCCGCCAGCTATGCCATGCGCAGGGCATGATCCCGCCACCCAACGGTCTTGATCGCTTGCGCCGGATTGCCCGTGCGATACCCGGCGCGATAGCGCTGGGCCGCTGGGCGCGGCGGATGACTGACCCGGAGCTCAGGACCATCGATCGCCTGATCCGAACCAAGAGCGGCCAATTGTTTCAACCATTCCCCGATACGGCTGAGGAACGATATCCGGCACTGTTCGATGCCCTGGCTGAACGACTGGCCGACCTCCCCAGCCCGCGCATTCTCTCATTCGGCTGTTCGAGTGGCGAGGAAGTGCGCGCCCTGCGCCGCCGCCTTCCGCAGGCGCGGATCACGGGCGTCGATCTCAACCTGCGCGCGCTGGCCAAGGCGCGCCGCGCGGATACCAATCCATTGAGCAGCTATCAAAGCGCCGTCGATCAGGCTGATCGCTTTGACGCGATCCTGGCTTTGGCGGTGTTCCGCCATGGTGCATTGGAGGCATGTCAGCCGGAGGATTGCTCGGCTATCCTGCCATTCGCGCAGGTCGAACAGGGTATTGCCGCACTGGACGCCTGCCTTGTGCCGGGCGGCTGGCTGGCGATCCACAACAGCCACTTCCGCTTTAATGATACGTCTGCGGCGATTCACTTTGATGCTGTTCAAATAGATCTGCCGGAGGTTTGGCCCACACCAGTCCTTTATGGCTCTGACAATATCCGCATCGCTGCGGCCGAATTGCTGCCGGTCTTGTTTCAAAAACGCAGCGACCCGGCCTCGGACATATGACTGCCACAAGCCTCGATAGGCGTAATCTGGGAAAATGGTGCGCCCGGAACGATTCGAACGTCCGACCCTCAGATTCGTAGTCTGATGCTCTATCCAGCTGAGCTACGGGCGCGAGAGAGGCGCTATTAGGAGGGGCATACCTGCTTTGCAAGCTGGTAAATCGGATTAACACAACAAATGCAGCACCGCCTTGGCCAGCGGAATATCAAGCGGCGGCATGGCAAGTCCCGCCAGCGATTCAGGCGCAAGCCAGGCAATCTCTTCGCCAACATGGCATTTCGGCTCCCCGCTCCAGCTGCGGCAAGTGTAAAGCAAAATTACATGCGGCTGCTGAGGATCAGTGGCGAAGGTAAGTGGATTTAGCGCGTCGGGCGCGAGGGCAACCCCAAGCTCTTCAGAAATTTCACGAATCAACGCAGCTTCGGGCGTTTCCTGGGCTTCCACCTTGCCGCCGGGAAACTCCCAGAGGCCACCATGCGCCTGGTCCAGCCGGCGGCGTTGCATCAGCACGCGCCCTGAAACGTCGATTAGCGCGACGGCTACGACTGGAATCATTGTCGGAAAAATTTTCAATTTGTTAGCCTTCGTCAATCAATTCTTAAGCCTGAACTGCAAAACATCGATCAAGCCGACTGGATTAGGGACCGGGAAATGATCGAATCCTGCATCAGAAAACTCCTCCGCGATGAAAGCGGCGCAACAGCCATCGAATACGGCCTGATCTGCGGACTGGTCGTGATGGCGATGCTCGTCGCCTTGCAAGGTTTTGCTAACGAAAACAACCGGACCTGGATTGCAGTGGCAAGTAAAACGATGGCAGCCACAGGCAGTTGATCGGGGTCTTAAGAATTTAGCAAGAAATTGCCTCTAGTCCGGAAATTGCTCGAACCGGACTATCCGATACAGAGCCGGGTAAATGAAGACTGCTAACAGGAGAAAAATCATGAAGTTCATTAACAAACTTTTCCGTGACGAAGCTGGTGCCACCGCGATTGAATACGGCCTGATCGCCGCTCTCATCGCCGTTGCCGCGATCACTGCAATGCAGGGTCTGGGTAGCGAACTGCAGACCACCTTCAACACGACTTCGTCCGCAATGGAAGGCGCTAACGCCTAACATTCGACAATACGTTGAACAGCGAGGGGCGGCAGGGAAACCTGCCGCCCCTTTCCGTTTGCCCGCAGCAAATGCGGGAAGATTTCAATAGGTGACCAGCTTGATCTTTTGCCCAACGCTGATCCGGCTGGTTGAGGTCAGTCCATTGAGCACGAGGAACCGGTCAAGCGCAGCATCGGTGTATGCCATCCGCTGCGCCAGCGATTGAACCGTGTCGGTGCTCTTGGCACTAATCACTGCCAGCTTGCGCGGCTTGATCGCCGTGGCTTCCGCCGCCGAGATCCGCCGGATCGAAGCATACATCGGATTGAACGCAGTTCCGCTCCCAGCCTGACTGATCGTTACAAAGTGAAATGCCGAACTGGCGGCCCACTGATAGGCATAGACCGTTACATCCACCTGGCTGCTGCCATTGTTGACCCGCTGCGTCGCATAAGCGGCTGGAATTCCGTTCACCGTGGTGCGCGAAATCGTGCCGGGATCAATTTTCGCCTGATTCGCTTCGGTCAGACCCGCGAAGGCTGTGCGGACATAGGCATCAAGATCGCCGCTGAACGCCGCCGAAGTAAACTGGCCCTTGCCCGATTGGCCGCTGATCTGAACTGCGCGCGTGCCATTGATCATGAAGAAGCCGCTTGGCGCTTCAAATCCCAGTTTGAGATCGGGGTGCATGAACCTGCGTCCTTCAACCACGCCCTGCTTGGGATCATCGCCATAGGTCATTCCGCTGATCCGGGTCAGGAAAGCGTCCCGATTGGTCGTTCCTGATGCATTGGCCCCGGCGCGGGTCAGCGCAGTTCGCACGCGTGAGGCGGGATTGGGGTGGGTCGAAGCCCATTCAGGCACGGCATTGCTCGATCCCATCAGCTTGGCGTCCAGAGCATTCTGGTTGGCCAGGCTTTGCAACACGGTCGACATCGCGCGCGGATCATATCCGGCGCGCTGGAGATAGGCGATCCCGAGATTATCGGATTCAGTTTCCTGACCCCGAGAGTATTTCAACGTAAGCATCTGCGAACCTTGCGAAAACAGCTTCTGGCCGATTTGCCCGGCAGTACCGCTGCCCAATACCGCGCCCGCCAGCACCTGGCCCAGCACGCCAATAATGGCATTCTTGGTTGCCGCGCTCTGCCGTTTTGCTGCGTGGCGCGCCGCGACATGGCCAACTTCATGGCCGAGCACCCCGGCAAGCTCCGCCTCATTATTCATCAGTGCCACAAGCTGACGGGTGACGTAGACATAGCCGCCCGGGATCGCGAAAGCATTGTCCACCGGTGAGTTGAGCAGCGTAACCGTGAAGTCCCCGCGCGCATTGCTGAGGCCAGAGTGCACCGCGATATTCTTGCCGATTGTTTCAACATAAAGCGCCTGCGCGCCAGTTTCCGCACCGCCGAATTCAGCCACCAGCTGCGGGTGCGCTTCGGCCCCCTGCTGCTTGTCCTTGGCGCTGATCGACTGGACATTCGAGGTGGTCGCGATCGCACCGGATTGGGCGAGGCCAGCCTGCGCCGGGACCAAGGCAACTGCCAAGGCAGCGGCAGATACTACAGAAAAACGACTCAGACGGGGCATTGCGGGTTCCTCTCGGCAGACTTTCACAAAAGGCTAAACCCTGTTTAACCAATTGAGAACCCCTGATCTTGGAGGTGTTGCTTCAGCCCTCGCCGATGCGCAGGAAGCGGTCCTCGCGCTGCGCCAGCAATTTCGCGGGTTTGAGCTGGCAAAGCCGGTCCAGCTCTTCCCCGATAGCCTTGGCCAAAGTCATCGCAGCAGCGGCTGGATCGCGGTGAGCGCCCCCGGATGGCTCTTTGATGATCCGGTCAATTACCTTGAGCGCCAGCAAATCTTGCGCAGTAACTTTCATCGCCTCAGCCGCATCAGCCGCCTTGTCTGAAGTCCGCCACAGGATTGAAGCGCAGCCTTCAGGAGAAATGACCGCGTAAACTGCATGTTCAAACATCAGCACCCGCTCCGCACTGGCCAGCGCCACTGCGCCGCCCGAGCCGCCCTCCCCCACGATCACCGCGACCATCGGGACTGGCAAACCAAGGCAGGCCGCTGTCGAACGGGCAATCGCCTCCGCCTGGCCGCGCTCTTCCGCTTCAACGCCCGGAAACGCGCCCGATGTGTCGACCAATGTCACCACGGGTAGGCCAAATCTTCCAGCCATCTCCATCAGACGGACCGCTTTGCGATAGCCTTCGGGCTTGCCCATGCCGAAATTGTGCCGGATCCGGCTTTGCGTATCATTGCCCTTTTCGTGGCCGATCAGCATCACGCGCCGTCCATTCAGCCGGGCAAAGCCGCCAACTATCGCCTCATCCTCGCCATAGAGCCGGTCACCGCCAAGGGGCACGAAATCGGTAAAGGCGTGGGCGACGAAGTCTTTGAAATGCGGCCGCATCGGGTGGCGGGCCACCTGCGTTTTCTGCCACGGGGTTAGCGCGGCATAGGTGCTGGCGAGCAGATCGGCGCTTTTCGTTTCAAGCCGGCGAATCTCAGCCGATAGATCGACATCGCCCACTGCCGCAGTCTTGTGCAATTCGGCTATGCGGGCCTCGAGTGCCGCAACCGGCTTTTCAAATTCGAGATAGGATACCATGGTTTTGCGCTAGCCCCCTGCGTCTCTGTCGGCAAGAGGGCGCTGAGCGAGCGGATGCCGGGCATTGACCAAGGCCACCAGCCGCGCGCTATCAACATGGGTGTAAATCTGGGTTGTTGCGATATCGGCATGTCCCAGCAAGGTCTGAAGCACACGCAAATCTGCGCCGCCCTCAAGCAAATGGGTTGCAAAGGCGTGGCGCAGCACATGCGGGCTGACTTTTTCGGGCGCAATCCCAGCGCGAAGCGCCAGCGCGCGCAGCAGCTGAAACAGGCGGATCCGGGTGATGTGGCCGGTTTTGCTGCGCGATGGGAACAACAGCCTACTCCCCTCGCCGCTCCTCACCGCCAACCAGCGCGACAGAGCCAGCCGCGCGCGACTGCTGACCGGCACCATCCGCTGCTGACCGCCCTTACCCGTGATCGCAAGCAATGGCGCATCGCGCGGCACCGCATTCAGGGGCAGCGAAACCAACTCGGTCGCGCGCAGGCCTGAGCCATAGAGCAATTCGAGCAGTGTCAGCATTCGCACTGCCGCAGGCAGTTCAGCCAAAGCTTCTTCCTCAGCCCTGTAAAACAAAGCCTCCACCTCCGGGTGACCGAGCAAGCGCGGCAAAGGACGCCGGGTGCGCGGCTTAGGTAGCGCGCTGGAGGGATCGTCGCCGCGCTGCCCTTCATCGACCAGAAAACCGAAAAACTGCCGCAATGCAGAGCATTTGCGCGCCAGACTGGACGGTGCAAGGCTGGCCCAGGCCGCACCAAGCGAGGCCAGCGCCGGGCCGTCTGCGCGCGTCAAATCACCGATTGCTTCTTCCGCGCTTTCCAGATCACGCCGATAGGCCAGCAGCGTATTGGCCGCCGCCCCGCGTTCTGCTGCGAGCATCGACAAGAAGGCGTCAATCTGGGCTGCGATGTGCTTATCCCCGTGCGACGGCCTCAGCCGCGATCATCCGCGCCTCGGCGCTCAGGCCAACGCGGTTCAGCGCCGAGACGATATGAAAAAGATGCACACTGGTCATTTTGTCCCAGCCATCGCCTTGCATGCCCACGCCAGCCAGCAGCGCCACCAACGCCGGATTGTTTACATCTGCGGCAGCATCTATCAGCCTGGTCCAGCGGGACTGCCGGGCAAGATCAATGTCCAGCTTCTGCGAAAAATCACGCGCCGTTGCATCGTCAACTCTGCCAAGTCCAGCCAATCCGGCCAGAAGAAAGCGAGACTTTCGGTAGCCGTCGCTGGGATCAGACCCGTAAAAACTATCTAGCGAACCGCCAGAAACTGAACTTTCCCGGCTTGGTGCGGCCAGGGTCAGCAGCGCCCAGGTCTGACTGCCGACATCGGCCTGACTGGCCCAGCGCAGGGCATTGGCATCGAGCCCGGCGCTGAGCATTGAGGCGATCAGGTCAGGAGCAGCATCGGCAAAACCGCCCTGCACCGGCAGCCTTGCGGCAGCATAGGCCGTCAACACCTGCCGCGAATAGCGCTGCTGCGGATCGGATGTATCGTCCCACAATTGTTTGATCGCGGCCAGCCGGTCTGCTGGCGCGGGCGCGACATAGCTATTGCGGAGCTGCTCAGCGCGCGTCGCCCAGGTTCCACTGATGTCATCCTGCGCATAAATCTGGCTATAGAGATCGACCATCGCCTCGCTTGACAAAATGCCCGCCCCAGCAGCGCGATCCGCCCCTTCTGCCCGCGCCGCAAGGCCCAGCATGGGTGCAGTCGCAGCGGCATAGGCATAGCGCCGCGGCGCATCCTTGAGCAGCGCGGCCGGAGGCTCAAGTCCGGTGCCGATAGTCAGTGCATAGCGCCAAGGATTAAGCTCGCTCACTCCGTCCCATTCGATTTTCACGGCGCGCCGGGCCTTGCCCGCAGCTCCGGCGTATTTCTGGGCCAGCAATAGATCGATCTTGGGCCATTTCTTCTGGAGATCGGCGCGATCAAGCTGCGCCATCGCACTGGCGCCCTCACCCTGAAAAGCCGCACAAATCGCGCGGAGAACCTGCCAGTCAGCATCCTTGCTCACCCCGCCCTGCACCGCAACGACCGGGCATATTCCGGTAATGTCGGCGGTGAAGACATAGGCATCAATCGCAGCCTGCGTCAGCGCCGGTGAATAGCCCCCGGCATCCACATCCTGCACCAGAGCACGCGCAGCATCGCCCTCGCCCATCCGCACCAACAGGCTTGCCCGCAACGCCGCAAAATCGGCGGGAACCAAACGTGCTGGTGCATCCAGCCGCGATGCCAGCGCGCGGCGCAGCAGCACATGGCCCCAGCGCGAAACCATTGCGCCCTTGTTTCCAGCCAGCGCGGCCCGGATCAGCGATCCATCCTGTCCAGCCAGCGATCCCGCAGCGAATCCACCCTCACCCTGATCCAGAATGCCAATCTGGGTCAACGAGCGGCGGGCAGCGGGCGGAATGTCGGACTTGGGCTTCAGGCCGAGCAGACTGTCAAGCTGATCGGGCGAAAGCGCCTCAAGCTCTTTGAGCGAAGGCAGCTTTATCGATGGAGCCGCAGCCAAAGACGCCGATCCAGTGCCACCTGGTATCGGCTGCACGACAGGCGAAGAACCTGACGACGGCGCAGGATCGGCTGGCTTGGCTCCGGCAGGTCGCGTAACTGTAACTGCCGGCGTTGCCGGTTTGGTGGCACGCGGACTGGGCTTGTCAAAGCCAGGTGGAAGCAACGATTCTGGGGCATCTTGCGCGATTGCCCAAACCGAAGTCAGCGTCAGCGCCGCGCCAGCAAGCAGCAAGGAAACATGCCTCATTGCGCGGCTCCAGGCAGGCTTACTGGTTCGGAGATTGGGCGCAACGGCTCTGCGCCGCCATCTATCCACGCAAACACGAGCAGCCCGGCCAATGCTATTGCTGCCCCAATCAACAGCCAGTCCTTGCGCATCGGTCTCGTCACTCGATTGCCTTTCCCGCATCCATCGCCCGCTGGTGCTTGCACAGACGGGTAGCGCAACTATAGGCAAGGCCGCAATGGAAGACGACCAAACAACCTTCTCCAGCGCTGAGATAGAGGCGCTGGCCCAGCGGATCAACCGCCCGATTGTGCTGGTGGGCATGATGGGGGTTGGCAAATCAAGCGTCGGGAGAAAACTGGCGGCCGTGCTTCATCTTGAATTCGTGGACGCCGACGATGAGATTGAGGCAGCGGCACAGATGACAATTCCGGAAATCTTTGCTGCCTTTGACGAACCCTATTTCCGCGATGGCGAGCGCCGGGTGATTGCGCGGCTGATTGGCGAGGGTTTTGGCAAGATCATTGCGACCGGGGGCGGCGCCTTTTGCAACCCCGAAACCCGCGCTCTGGTGCTAGACAAGGCAATCACGGTGTGGCTCGACAGCGATATTGATACGCTGCTTGAACGAACCGCGCGCAAAGGCAATCGGCCCCTGTTGCAACAGGGCAATCCACGCGAAATACTCAGCCGACTAATGGCTGAACGCGAGCAATACTATGCGCAGGCCCCGATCCATGTGAAGAGCGGCAATGGCCCGCAAGGCCGGACAATCAATAGGGTGCTCAAGGGGATAGAGGCATGGCTGTAATTCCGGTCAATATCGCTGGCCGACCATATGAAGTGCGCGTTGGCCGCGGATTGCTCGCCGATCTGCCTGAACACTGCGGCGCGCGGCTGCGCAAAAAATCTGTCCCAATTGTAACAGATGTGAAGGTCCACGCGGCCTGGGGTGCGGTGGTTGAACAAGGCTTGATTGCGGCCGGCCACGACGTTCGCTGGCGTATCCTACCCGCCGGTGAAGCCACCAAGAGCTGGGCCGAACTTGCCGCCACGGCTGACTGGCTGCTGGCCGAAGAAGTTGAACGCGGCGATCATATTCTGGCACTGGGCGGCGGCGTGATCGGCGATCTGACCGGTTTTGCGGCAGCGATCCTAAAACGCGGCTGCCACTTCATCCAATTGCCCACCACATTGCTCGCGCAGGTTGATTCCAGCGTTGGCGGCAAGACTGCGATCAACACGTCTGCGGGCAAAAATCTGGTCGGCGCGTTCCACCAGCCCGCGCTGGTGTTGGCTGATCTGGATGCGCTGGACACGCTGCCTGCGCGAGAATTGCGCGCAGGTTATGCCGAGGTAGTCAAATATGGGTTGATTGATGATCCGACCTTTTTTGCATGGTGCGAAGCCAATGGCGCGGCACTGCTGGCGGGGCACGGCGATGCGCGCGAATATGCGGTGGCCTATTCGGTTGGGGCCAAGGCGCGGATCGTGGCTGAGGATGAGTTTGAGACCACCGGCAAGCGCGCACTGCTTAATCTGGGCCATACATTTGGCCACGCGCTGGAGGCGGAAACCGGCTTTTCATCAACCCTGCTCCACGGCGAAGCGGTGGCACTGGGGATGGTGCTGGCGGCGCGCTATTCTGCCGCGAAAGGCCTGATGCTGGCGTCTGATGCGGCGCGGATATCAGCGCATTTTGCTGCTGCGGGAATGTGCGCCAGCATTGGTGATCTGGGACTTGCCTGCAGCGGGCAAGAGCTTGCTCGGCACATGCTCCATGACAAGAAGATGGATGCAGGCACCCTGCCCTTCCTGCTGCTGCACGGGATCGGCCAGACCTATCTGGCCAAAGATGTTTCGTTGCGCGCGGTGACGGAATTTCTGGACGGTGAACTGGCGCGACGCTAGCCCGTTACAAACGAAACTATCGAGTGACGCCATGACTGTAGCAGAAGTAACCCCCGCAATGGACGGTATCGTGGATCGCGGGCCAAATGACCGCGCTTTCCTCGGCCATCCCAAGGGACTGGGCTATCTTGCCTTTGTCGAAGGATGCGAGCGGTTTTCCTATTATTCCATGCAGACACTTCTGACGCTCTACATGGTCAATTACCTGCTGCTCCCGGCCAATATCGGCAATGTGATCGGGCTCGAGTGGCTTCAGCAGAACTACTATACCGGGCTATCTGGTCAGCCACTCGCCTCAAAACTGTTCGGTGATTACACTTCGCTGGTCTACCTCACACCGATCCTCGGCGGGCTGATCGCCGATCGCTGGCTGGGCCGCCGAATGGCGCTGATCGCGGGGGCGGTGGTCATGTCGCTCGGCCATTTTCTGATGGCGTTCGAGGGGGCATTCCTGTTCGCGCTGGTGACGCTGATCGTCGGCGTTGGCCTGTTCAAAAGCAATATCGCCAGCCAGATCGGCGAGCTTTACGACACCAATGACCTGCGCCGCGCCATGGCGTTTCAGATCTTCTATATCGCAATCAACGTCAGCGTGATCGCCGCGCCGCTTATTTCTGGCACGCTGGGTGAGAAGATCGGCTGGCACTGGGGGTTCGGTGCGGCAGGTGTGGTAATGGTGATCGGTCTTTTCATTTACCTCGCTGCCAAGCCCTGGCTCCCGGCTGACAACCGCCCTGCCCGCGGCTCCACCGCGCCGAAGCAAAAGCTCCAGCCGGGCGATGGCAAACGCGTTTTTGCCCTGATCCTGCTGGTGCCAATCCTTGCGGTAGCGCTGCTAACCAATCAGGAGATTTTCAACGCCTATCTCGTCTGGGCCGATCAGCACTTCCAGCTGACTTTCTTTGGTGTGACGCTGCCGACCAGCTACATGATTACCATCGATGCCACGCTGAGCTTCTCGATGCTGGTGGCGGTGGTAGTTTTCTACAAATGGTATGGAACCCGCTACCGTGAGCCTGACGAGCTGGGCAAGATGATCATCGGCAGTTTCTTCACCATCGCCGGCGGCTTGTGTCTTTATATGGCCGCCGCAACGCAGGGCGAAGGCAAAATCGGGCTGCTATGGCCACTGTTGTTCCACCTGTTCAACAGCATCGGCTTTTCGCACATCCTGCCAGTCAGCCTTGCGCTGTTCTCCAAGGTTGCGCCCAAGTCGATTACCGGCACGGTGATCGGGATTTATTCTCTGTCATTCTTCCTCGCCAACAAGATCGTTGGCACCGTTGGCGGCTGGTATTCCTCAATGCCGACGACGACATTCTGGCTACTGCATGTTGCAACCGCAGTGGCCGGGCTAGTCGCCTTCGCATTGTTCAAGATGGTGGTGATGAAGCATCTGATACCAGCGGAGTCGTCAGCCCCGGCTTGACCAGGGATGACGGTTCAGCCGAAAATCGCGATTGACTGCATGCCTGTGGTAATTGCCACGCCATCGGCGTTCCACATCGCCATATCTTGGCTTGAACAGCCAGCCTCGGCATAGTTTCCCGCTGCCCGCAGCAGCCACCAGCCATCGCGGGTAACCGGCGCGGCGGTGAGCAGATTGATCTGCCAGGTCATCGAGCTGACCGCGGTAGTTCTGGTCAGAAGCGGCATAACGCCCGGCGGCAACCCATCACCGCACATCATCAGCTCGACCATCGGATCAAGCCCGCTACGGTCTTTCAATCGCATCCACCATTGCAGCTCGGGCAGCTTGTCTTCTTTGCGCGGCACGGCAAACCGGCGCTCAAAATGGCGGGTGAAGCCGGGTCCGACCCCTTCAGGCAAGGGTGTGGTTTCATCAACCGCGATCAGTCCCGCAGGCGGCGGCACATCATGCAGATGCACCGAGCTTTCCACCGGTCCCATGAACACGAAAGTCGCCACCAGACCCACGCCCGCCTCGCTGGTTACCTCGGCGCTGACCCAGCTAGCATTGCGCCCGCGTCGCAGCATCCTCGTGCGTACCTCAACCTTGCCCGCCAGTGGCCCGACAAAGGCGATTTGCGCCGAACGCAGCGGGGGCAGATCATCGACCAGCCGCCGAGCCGCTTCCAACGCCAGCGCGGCTGACAACCCGCCATAGCTGGTGCGGCCCTGCATCCAGTCCTCCGGGATTTCGGCGGTAAACCCGGTTGCAGTGGGGCGGGTGGCGGCGATGATCGAAGGAAGGCTCATGCACATGCCATTGACGTAAAGGGAAAGCAGGTCAACACTTGTCCCATGACCAAATTTATCGACCTTTCGATTCCCATCACAATGAAGGTGATTTCCGACCCGCCTATCATGGCTCCCCAAATCAACTATGTGACGCATGATACCAGCTGGGAGCAGGTCGCCAGCTTCTTCCCCGGGCTGACCCGCGACGATCTGCCCGATGGCGAGGGTTGGGCGGTGGAGCGGCTGACGCTGTCCACCCACAACGGCACCCATATGGACGCGCCCTGGCACTATCATTCCACCACCGACAATGGCGCGAGGCGCGCACCGACGATTGACGAAGCCCCGCTCGACCGGTTTTTGCGTCCGGGGGTGAAGCTGGATTTCAGTCATTTGCCCCACGGCACTGTGATCAGCGCGGCGCAGGTTGAGGCGGAACTGGCGCGGATCGGCCACGCCCTCCAGCCGCTTGACATCGTTCTGGTGCAATCAGGCGCGGTCTATGGCACTGATAATTTTACCGATCAGGGCGTGGGACTTGGGGCGGAAGCAACCTTGTGGCTGACAGAACGCGGGGTCGAAGTCGTCGGCACCGACGCCTGGAGCTGGGACGCCCCGTTCAGCCATACCGCCAAGAGATGGGCCGAGACCCGCGATCCCAGCATCATCTGGGAAGGCCACAAAGCGGGCCGCATCCGCCCCTATTGGCAAATCGAAAAGCTGACCAATCTGGAGAGCTTACCGCCGTTTGGATTCACACTCAGCTGCTTCCCGGTGAAGATTGACGGGGCCAGTGCGGGGTGGATCAGGGCGGTTGCTTTGGTGGAGGATTAGGCCCCCTCAATCGTCGTCCGCATCAATCCGATGCCCATGGCATAGAGGTTCTTGGTAAAGGCGATGGCCGCTTCCTCAGTCATTCCGGCCGGATCAAACTCGCCGGTCCAGATGAAACGGGTGTTGTCCGCGTCGACCGGTTCGACAGCCATCGTCGCACGGTAGCTGGCATAGGGCAGCGGGCTGGTGACGATGGAATAGCTATAGCTGGTCGCGGTCTGCGCTTCCAGCCGGTCAACAACCGTCCGGCCATCGGCAATGTGCAGAGTGCGTAGCGCACCGATCCCCTCACCTTCCTGGACGCAAGCTTCTGGCGGACGGCCTGACCATTTTCCAGTCTGCCCAAAGTCGCCAAGGATAGCCCACAGCGCGTCAAGCGGCAGGGCGAAGACGTGCTGTGCGGTGACCATTGCCATCATTCCAACTCCAAAATCACCGCATCCACTGCCAGACTTTCGCCCTGTTTGGCGTTGATCGACTTCACCGTAGCACTTTTTTCGGCGCGGAGGATGTTTTCCATCTTCATCGCCTCGACCACCGCCAGCGGCTGGCCGGCCTCAACCTTGTCGCCCTCTTTGACATGCAGAGTCACCAACAGCCCGGGCATCGGGCAAATCAGGAACCGCGACAGATCGGGCGGAATTTTTTCGATCATGTGGCTCGTCAGATGGGCAATCCGCGCGGGCAGGATCTGGACTGCATGGATTGCGCCGCGGGTGGTCATCTTGAGGCCGGATCGCGTCGGCTCGATCTTGACTGCCAGCACCTCGTGATCGAATTCGGCCTCGATCAGCCGGTCGCCGGGGGTATATTCCAGTTCGAAATCAACTGGCTCACCATCGACCGTAATATCTTCCTCGCCCAGATCGACCGCAAACACGCTGCCGCCGATCTTCACGCTCCAGGCATAGGGCGGCTCAAGCGGCCCATCCAATTGCCCGTCAACCTGCCGCGCGCGATCAGCCCGAGCGCTGGCGATGAAGCCTGCGATTGCGGCAAGATTGCGCATCAGTTCGGGTGAAGCGGGCGCGCCGTGGAACCCATCGGGATATTCCTCGGCGATGAAGCCCGTTGTCAGCTCGCCAGAGCGGAAGCGCGGATGCTGCATGATTGCGGAGAGAAAATCGATGTTGTGGCCCAGCCCCTCAATCTCGAAGACATCCAGCGCGGCGACCTGTAAATCCGCCGCCTCATCGCGGGTCTCGCCCCATGTCACCAGCTTGGCGATCATCGGATCGTAGAATACCGAAACCTCGCCGCCTTCCATCACCCCATCGTCAACCCGGATGCCTTCGACGCCGCGGATTTCGGCAAGGCTTAGCCCCTCCCCTTCAGGGGAGGGGTTGGGGTGGGGCGTGTCAGGTGAGCGCCACGCCTGATCGACAGGCCCCACCCCCGGCCCCTCCCCTGAAGGGGAGGGGGGAAGCTCCGCCACAGTCCCGTCCGCCAGATCGACATAAGCCAGCCCCCTCGGCCAGCTTGAGCGCCTGTTCGAAACTGTCCGCAAGCCGGGTCTCGATGCCTTCCTGTTCGGCAGTTCTGGCCCGCAC
>JANMNP010000027.1:0-30674 GCA_031374105.1 Novosphingobium sp. | reverse complement strand
ACTGTTCGCGCGGCTCGGTCTGTCGGCGATGGCGGGTGAAGAGCCGCTCCGCGCGGCCAAGGCAGAACCAGCGCTGACCTAGCATCTGTAGAGCTTTACGCACTAGAGATTTTTCGTTTTAGATCGAGCCACTTAGCCCCTCCCCCTGGAGGGGGAGGTTGGGTGGGGGTGCGCTGCCGCCGCTGTTTACGTGCACCATTTACCTCGTTCCCCCACCCCTAATACCAATCTGCGATGAGAAGCACCTATAGCTCCCCTCCCCGTCCTTCGACAGGCTCAGGATGAGCGGAGGGAGGGGTTGGGGGGGGTTCCACGCTAGCGATGACGCGAGGCCAAGTGGCCTCGCTCCCCCATCCCCGACCCTTCCCTGACGGGGAAGGGGGAAATGAGTCAAGCTCATTGCACCTTGGTATAACCCCTCCCCGATGGGGAGGGAGATTCGTTGGGCGCTTCAATCAACATCAGAACGACTCTACCCGCGCGCGCCAAACAGGGCCGAACCTACCCGCACATGCGTTGCGCCCTGCATGATTGCAGTTTCAAAGTCATCGCTCATCCCCATGCTTAGCCCGGAAATACCGTGATCATCAGCAAGTTTGGCGGTGAGCGCGAAGAACGGCGCGGGCTCGATTCCGGCGGGCGGTACACACATCAGCCCGGCGAGCGGTATCTGTGCAGAGCGGACTTCTGCCAATAGCCCCGGCAAATCGGCAATCGCGACGCCGCCCTTCTGCGCTTCTG
Source organism: Novosphingobium sp. (assembly GCA_031374105.1). Classification (GTDB taxonomy): domain Bacteria; phylum Pseudomonadota; class Alphaproteobacteria; order Sphingomonadales; family Sphingomonadaceae; genus Novosphingobium. The sequence goes on along the minus strand of JANMNP010000027.1, from coordinate 29,933 downwards.
CTCCGATATTGACCTGGACAAAGCAGGGCACACGCCGTCCGGCCTGATCCATCGCCTTGCCCAGCGCGGTTACCAGCGAGATCCGGTCCAGCGAATGAATACAATCGAACTGCTGGACGGCATCTAGCGCCTTGTTCGACTGAAGCTGGCCAACCAGGTGCAGGGAAATATCAGGCCTGCTTTCGCGCAGTTCCGGCCATTTCTCCGCCGCTTCCTGAACCCGGTTCTCCCCGAACACGAGCTGGCCAGCCTCGATCAGCGGAATGATGCGGGCTACGGGATGGGTCTTGCTGATCGCAATCAGCGTAATCTCATCCGGCTTTCGCCCGGCAATCCGCGCGGCGGCAGCGATCCGGGCACGGACGGTTTCAAGCAGGGTGGCTGGCTCATTCATGGCGCGCTGCTATAGCGATGCCATGCCGCCGCGCCAGCCCAACTCGCAAATCTGGCTGATCAGCGATCCACGCAATGATGCGATGCTTGAGACCGCGCTCAAGCGACTGCCGCGCAGGAGCGGCTTCATATTTCGCCATTACCATCTGCCGCCCGTCGCCCGCCGGGCCCGGTTTGATCGGCTCGCCAGAATTGCGCGCGGGCGTGGGCATCTGGTCATACTGGCGGGAAGCGCGAAGGAGGCGAGGGTTTGGGGCGCGGATGGAGCTTATGGTTCGTCTGAGCAACTGACGCGAGGGCCAGCCACACTCCGCCTTGTCACCGTTCATAGCTTGCATGAGCTTCGTCAGGCTCGCCGCGCAGACGCGGCTCTGCTTTCACCTGTTTTCCCGACCAACTCGCATCCGGGCGGGGCAGTGATCGGCGCAGTCCAGTTCCTGCTGCTTGCGCGCCATGCCCGTTGCCCGGTTATCGCGCTCGGCGGCATGAGCCCAGCCCGCGCCCGCCAGCTGGGAGCACCACGATGGGCAGCAATCGACGGGCTGATTCCCAAGGATTCTTGACGAGGAGTCACCCATAGGCGCATGATGGGTTTCGGACTTTGGGGATAGTTATGGCAACTCGTGCAATCGGGCCGGCAGGGGCCGCAAATTGGCGCGCGGTTTTGCGCCGCAGCCTTCGCCGCAGCCTGGAGCTGGTGGGTGCGCTCGCACTGTTTGCGGGCATGATTTTCCTCGCCCTTGCGCTGATCAGCTATCACCAGACTGATCCGTCTGGCTCAACTGCCGCGGGCGGGCCAGTGCTAAACTGGATGGGCCGCTATGGCGCCTGGCTGGCCGAACGTGCGCTTTTCCTGTTTGGTCCGGTCTCGGCCCTATTTCTGCCGCTGCTCTATGTCTTCGCCCGCAAGTTGTGGCGCTTTGCCGAGGAAGAGGACAGCGACCTGCCCCATGCCGATCATGCCTGGTGGCGCCCGATCGGTGTGCTGCTGTTCGCAATGGCGCTGCTAGCCACCGTGCTGTCACTAACTTTCACAGGCCCCGGCGGTTCGCTTCCCGCTTCAATGGGCGGCATGACCGGATTGCTTAGCGCGGGCGCGGTGCAAGGTCTGGCCCGGTTGCTGCCCGAAGCGGCGCAGGGCTGGGCGATATTTGCTACAGCTATCGCGGCACTTTTGGGCGGATCGCTGCTGGCAGGCCGGGTTTTCGCGCTCGATTGGGGTAATCTCCTGACCCTCCCCGGTGCGCTAAGGCGAAGCCCTGATTCTAGCGGTGCCCCCTCGATTCCTTTCCTCAAACCGCGCGAACCTAAAGTGCGTGAGGGCAAGGTCCAGGGCGAGCAAATCCATCCGCCGCGCAAGCCGCCCGAGATTTCAGACCCCAGCCGTGCGGCCAAGCCAGCCCAGCTAACGGGAACAAGCCGCCAGCCCGATATGTTCGCGCAATATGTCCTGCCCAGCCTCGATCTTCTGGCCGATGTGCCAGTCGGCAGCCACAAGAAGATTGATCGACTGGCGCTGGAACGCAACGCGCGGTTGCTGGAAACCGTGCTCGATGACTTTAACGTCAAGGGCGAGATTACCGCCGTCCGCACCGGGCCGGTCGTCACCATGTATGAGCTGGAACCCGCCCCCGGCATCAAGGCATCCCGCGTTATCGGCCTGGCCGATGATATCGCCCGCAATATGAGCGCGATCTCGGCCCGCGTCTCCTCAATCCCCGGACGCACCGTAATGGGCATCGAATTGCCCAACGTTGACCGGCAGATGGTCAGCTTCAAGGAACTGGTCGCCTGCGAGCAGTTTGCCGCATCCAAGGCGCTGTTACCGATCATTCTGGGCAAGGATATTTCGGGCGGGCCGATTGTCGCCGATCTGGCCGCCATGCCGCATCTGCTGGTTGCGGGCACCACCGGATCGGGCAAGTCGGTCGGCCTCAACTGCATCCTGTTGTCGTTGCTCTACCGGCTCACCCCGCAGCAATGCCGCCTGATCCTGGTCGATCCCAAGGTGCTTGAGCTGAAAAGCTATGATGATATTCCGCATTTGCTGTCCCCGGTGGTCACAGAGCCAGCCAAAGCAGTGCGCGCGCTTAAATGGGCGGTTGAGGAAATGGAGCGCCGCTACCGGATGATGAGCGAGCTTTCGGTCCGCAATATCTCGGGCTTCAACGACAAGATCCGCGTCGCCGCCGCCAAGGGCAAGCCGCTGGGCCGCCGCATCCAGATCGGCTTTGATCCAGATAGTGGCGAGGAATTGTTCGAGGAACAGCAGCTTGATTATCAGGTGCTGCCGCAGATCGTGGTAATCGTCGACGAGCTGGCCGATCTGATGGTTACCGTCGGCAAGGAAATCGAAGTGCTGATCCAGCGCCTCAGCCAGAAAAGCCGGGCGGCGGGCATCCATCTGATCATGGCCACCCAGCGGCCATCGGTGGATGTCATCACCGGTGTCATCAAGGCCAACCTCCCCACGCGCATCTCCTTTGCCGTCACCAGCCGGATCGACAGCCGCACCATTCTGGGCGAGCAGGGCGCCGAACAGCTGCTGGGCAAGGGCGATATGCTCTACAAGCCCAACACCGACCCGATCAAACGCGTCCACGGTCCGTTCGTTTCCGATGAGGAGGTAGAGAAGATCGCCGATTACTGGCGCACTCAGGGCAAGCCCGAATACATCGACAGCGTCACCGAAGAGCCCGAGGACGGCGGCTTCAGGTTCGAAGATTTCGACAGCGCCAGCGATGCGCCCGATGAGCGCAAATACCGCCAGGTCTGCCAGCTGGTGTTCGAGAACCAGAAGGCCTCCGCCAGCTGGATCCAGCGCCAGATGGGCGTGGGGTATAATACGGCGTCGAAATGGGTTGAACGCATGGAGGGCGATGGCTTCGTCGGCCCAGCCAATCACGTCGGTCGGCGCGATATTTACCGCGATGAGAATGGATCGCCGCTTTAGATTGAATCAAAGCGTAAAAAAACATGCGGCGATGTCTTGGGGGGGGTGCCGAGATCGACATAAGACATCGCCGCAGGCCTGACCGGTTGGTGCGACCCAATAAGACTCCGGCGCAGATCGATACCACTCATCCTGACAAGGATTGGCGGATTTAAACGTATCGTTGTAGAGCGGGAAAATCGCAACATGGCCAAAGTGCCATGTCGTTGGGTTATATGGTCTCGCTTTAGCCTGCGAAGGGGCATATTGCAGGAGTTGGCATGTCCATAAAAGCGATGATCGCAGCCAGTCCGATCGCCGCCGTGGTGACCGATCCACGGCAGCCCGACAACCCGATCGTCGCCTGCAACCAGGCTTTTGAAGTGCTTACTGGATATAGCAGCGAAGAGATCCTCGGACGGAATTGCCGCTTTCTGGCGGGACCAGGCACCGAGCTGGCTCTGAGCCAGGAGCTCAGGTCAGGACAGCTTGAGCGGCGGCCCGTATTGATCGAAATTCTCAACTACAAAAAAGATGGAACGCCGTTTCGCAACGCACTGCTGGTGGCTCCAATCTTTGATGATCAAGGCGAACTTGAGTATTTTATCGGCTCGCAAATGGCGGTGCCGGACCAGTCCGGCCAACAAACTTTGGATCGCCAGCGGATCGCGCGGCATATGATCGATGCCCTGTCCCCCCAGAGGCGCGCCGTTCTGATCGCAATGGCGGCTGGCAAGCGCAACAAGCAGATTGCCTTTGCCATGGCCATCACCGAGCGGACGGTAAAAATGCACCGCGCCGAAGTCCTGTCTTCGTTGAAAGTGAAAACCAGTGCAGACGCTATCAGGATAGCGATAGAGGCAGGGTATTAGAGCGTGATGAGCTGCACTTATTCCTGCTTATGACAGGTCCGGCGAGGATGCCGCGAATCGCGGCCAAAGCACGCTAAGAGCCAAGCCTGAAATGACCAGCGCGGCTGCCAGCAGCTTCCATGCCTGCAAGGGCTCGCCAAGAAAGAACGCCGACGCACCGATGCCAAACACAGGCACCAGTAACGCCATGGGCGTTACAGTGGCTGCCGGATGCCGCGCGAGCAGCCAGCCCCATACTCCATAGCCAAACATGGTATTGCCAACTGCCTGCCAAACTACCGCGCCCCAGGTTACCGCAGTAGCGCTTTGCACGCCCGATACCATCGCGGGCCAGCCCTCGAAAACCAGCGCAAACAGGAACAACGGCGGCACCGCAAAGGCGCTCGCCCACACCACATAAGCCAGCATGTCGACCTGACCAGCAGCGCGCGACACCATATTGCCGCTCGACCAGCACAATGCGGCGGTGATGACCAGGCCCAGACCCAAAGGCGTTGCGCTCCCATCCGTTTGGATCAGGATCACGCCCAGTCCCAAGGTGGCCAGCGCCAGCGCCGCCCATTGAAAACCGCGCACTCGTTCGCCGCTCAGGCGCATCGACAAGCCGATGGTGAAGAATACTTGGATCTGAACCACCAGCGAGGCCAGCCCCGGCGTGATATTGCCTTTCATTGCCAGGAACAGCAGTCCGAACTGGCCTGCGCCAATCAACACGCCATACGCCGCCAGATTGGACCAGGCCACGGCGGGACGTTTGAGGAAAAGGGCGGCGGGCAGGAAAGCACAGGCAAACCGTAACGCCGCCAGCAACAATGGTGGAATATGTTCCAGTGCCAACTTGATCACGACAAAATTGCTGCCCCACACAGCCATCACCGCGACCGCAAGAAGGAAATGCCCGCGGGGCAAGGACGCCAATTGAGAGCCGGTCGGAGAGGCCATCGGCTTAAAGGCCATTGGCAAGCCGCTGGGCAATTTCTGCTATTTTTGCCTCATTGCGGCGATAGAAAATCCATTGCTTGATCTTCTTTGGTGTCACCAGCCCGGCATCCACCAACAATCGCATATGCTCGCTTAAGGTCGACGCCGTCAGCTCCAACTTTTCGGCGATCAATACAGCGCAAACCCCATCGTCAACGAGATCGCCATCGACTTGCGGCCGGAAATGCGCGGTCGGGTCTTTCAGCCATTCCAATATCTGGAGCCGGTGAGCGTTGCCGAGGACGCGGTAAATCCGTTCATCTTGCATTTCGTTTATTTGCCAACTACCTAAGAGAATGTCAACAGGATGTCGGCCGTGGCTGGGACTGCTCAGAGACTTTTCAAGGCGTCAATTAGTCGCTCGCAATCACAATCATCATTGTAGACATGCGGCGAGACGCGCAGCGATGTGCCGCGCACCGATATGAATATCTTCTTGGCCGCAAGCTGTTTGCCGATGTCTTCTGATAACTTGCCAGGAAGCCCGAGAGATAGCAGATGCGGTGCTCGGTCCGGCTTGGGGATTACGTCAAAACCCATTGCGGTAGCGGCCTGAGCAATGCGGTCTGTTTTGGCAGAGAGTGTCGCGGAAATTCGCGCGACCCCCCATTCCAGCAACATTTCTGCAGCGGCGACTACGCCCATGAGCAAAGGCGGATTGGCCTTTTCGCCCATATCGAACCGTCGCGCGCCGGGCTGGAAACCATCCTGATAATTCACCAGCCCTGCAAAGTCCTCGCTACCGCTGCGGTTGATCCAATTGTGTTCAATCGGGGTGCCGCCATGATGCTTTGGTGCGACATACAGCAAGCCAGTGCCATAGGGCGACATCAGCCATTTATAAGCCGCAGCTACCAGAAAGTCTGGCTGTACCGCTTCGAGATCAAGCGGCAATGCCCCCAGCGATTGGGTTGCATCAATCACCAGTGCCGCGCCGACCTGACGGCTAGCGGCTCCGATCACCACCAGATCAACCAGTCCGCCATCAGCCCAATGGCAGTTCGGAACGGCGACGATAGCGACGCCAGCCGTGATGTGCCGGGACAGCGCCGCTGTCCAGTTTTCGTCACCTATCCGTATGACGGTTTCGACCACAGCACCAACTTCAGCCGCGCGCTCGCGCCAAACATAGACGTTTGAAGGAAACTGACCATCAAGCACCAGAATGCGCTCGCCCTTCGCGACGCGCAGGTTTCGGGCGGCAACTGCCAGACCGTATGATGCAGAAGGCACCAGCGCCAGATCATTGGCGCTGCACCGGGCCACATCGGCAAACGCGCTACGGGCGCGCTCACTGTGCAGGAAGAAATCCTGCGGCTGAAACATCCACGGCGTGGATTTAAGCGCGCCGCCCGCCTCGACCGCAGACAACACTTCAGAGGCAAGTGGCGACATATAGGCGCAGTTGAAATAGGCCAAATCGTCAGGGATCTGGAAGCGATGTCGCTGATTCAGAATATGATTCATGTCATCAATTTGCCCTCGGTGGCACCATCTTGTCCAGCAGGTAAGCGGAGGCTGGCCCTAGCAGTCATTCCTGGTGCAGCGGCCAACCGACGCGTCTTATCTCAAAACTGTCGCTGTTGCGGACATAATGCCCACTGCCATGCTGGCGGCCGATCAGCTGCATGGCCGGGGCATCTATCCTGCGGCCATCGGCACTGATGAACTGGTCAGCGATATGCATTGCAACGATCTCTCCCAGCACAACACAACTGCGCGGCGACGGATCAAGGATTTGCCAAACGCGGCATTCGAAATTGACTGGAGCAGAAGTAATCAGCGGCACGGCGATCTTGGTGGCTGGGCGGGTATCGATGTTTGCGAATTCCAGTTCATCCACCCCGGGCGGAGCATCCGCGGCAGTCAGGTTCATCTTGGCCCCATCGGCTTCGGCAACCAGCGCAATGGTAAATTCGCCTGTCTCGCGGATGATCCGGGCGGTATCCTTGTCCCCGCAGCGGATGTGGTGCGCCATGAGCCCAAGCACGACCAGCGGCGGATCATCAGCCAGAGCATTGAAGAAGCTATGCGGTGCGGCGTTGCAAATACCGTCCTTGCCGCGCGTAACCGTCCAGGCAATCGGGCGAGGGGTTACTGTGTTGACGATCAACCGATAGCGATCGGCAGGCGAAAGAGCAGACATGTCGTAATACATCGCCAATGGGCTAAACCGCTTGCGACGCTGCGACAAGCTTTGTCCCTAACTCCGGGGCACCGGGTAGCCACTCCAGCGCTTGATCTGGCGGATCGAAAAGCTGGATCGTATCGCGGATACGCCCGGCAGGCGCGACAGGCATTCGCGGTGGACATGATCGTATTGGTCAAGGTCCACAGCGGCTACCCGCAGCACATAATCGGCATTGCCCGACATCAGATGGCATTCAAGAATGTCATCGAACTGGGCCACCGCCGCTTCAAACTGGTCCATCGCCTCGCGGCTTTGGCTGGTCAGGGTGATCTCGACAAATGCCTGAAGCTTAAGCCCCAGCAGCCGCGCATCGACCTGTGCGCTGTAGCCGGTGATCACGCCGCCTTCCTCCAGCGCCCGAATCCGGCGATGGCAAGCCGAGGCGGAGACCCCGGCGAGATCGGCCAGTTGTGCGATCGAACGCGATGAATCTTGCTGCAATGCAACAAGTATGGCGGTATCAGCTCTGTCTATGACGAAAATTCCCATTTAATTGCAATATACGGCAAATATATCCATATCTTCGCAATAGGAAGCGAAATTTAGGTAAGATATTCGCAGGTAACAAGCGTATGATCACCATGGGTCGAACCAGGAGAATTCCCATGCGCGTTGGCACTGTCCGTGAGATCAAGAACCACGAATACCGGGTCGGTCTGACGCCCGAAAGCGTCCGCGAACTCGCTGCACATGGCCATGAGGTGTGGGTGGAAACTGGCGCGGGCAATGGTATCGGCGCTTCGGACAAGGATTACATTGCAGCAGGCGCGGCGATCAAAGCCACCGCACCAGAAATTTTCGCCGCGTGTGAAATGATCGTCAAGGTCAAGGAACCGCAGCCGGGCGAACGCGCGATGCTGCGTGAGGGGCAGATTCTCTATACCTATCTGCACCTGGCCCCCGATCCGGATCAGACGGCGGATTTGATCAAATCCGGGGTCACCGCGATTGCCTATGAAACAGTGACCGGTCCGGGAAACTCGTTGCCGCTGCTGAAGCCAATGAGTCAGGTGGCGGGCCGGATGTCGATCCAGGCCGGGGCAACAGCCCTTGAAAAGGCCCATGGCGGGCGCGGCGTGCTGCTGGGCGGGGTTCCAGGCGTGCTGCCGGCCAAAGTGGTGGTGATCGGCGGCGGCGTGGTTGGCTTCAATGCCGCGCAAATGGCAGTGGGAATGGGGGCGGATGTCACCATCCTCGACCGTGACCCCGATGTGCTGGAGCGGCTCGACAACCACTTTGAGGGGCGCGCGCGGACGCTCTATTCGGGCAAGGCTAGCCTTGCGAGCCAGGTGGCTGAGGCCGATCTTGTGATCGGCGCGGTGCTGGTGCCGGGCGCTGCCGCACCCAAATTGATCACCCGCGATATGCTTGCCACGATGAAGCCAGGCGCTGTGCTGGTTGATGTCGCAATTGATCAGGGCGGCTGCTTTGAGACCAGCCACGCCACCACCCATGCCGATCCGACCTATATCGTCGACGGGGTGGTGCATTACTGCGTTGCCAACATGCCCGGCGCGGTGGCGCGGACCAGCACCTATGCTCTGAATAATGTCACCCTGCCCCACGCCTTGAAGATCGCTGATCTGGGCTGGAAAGCCGCACTGACAGCCAATCCGCACCTGGCCAATGGGCTCAATGTCCATGCCGGCAAAGTGACTTATGAGGCAGTGGCGAGCGAACTCGGTTATGCATGGACTCCGGTAGAAGAAGTGCTTGCTTGAATTAACCTGAGCACAAGGTCTCGGCCTTATCAGAGGCGCGATGGACCGGGGGGTACTCTTTTCGTGGTGTAGGTTGCTTGCCGCAGCCTTTGCGCTGCTGCTTGTGCCAGCAGGTGCGGCGGCAAATAATGTACCCGCCGCCACTTGTATCGCCGGCGCCACGATTACGGAGAGCTATCGCAGCGTTGCCGCCGATCCCGGGCGGTGGACATGCGAGGACGTCAGCTACAGTCTTGATCCAGAAGTCACCTTCATTCGCTTTGCCCTCAAAGTCGGCGGTGACGGCCCGGTTCCCCGAAGCTTTGTCAGCCACTATGGACGGTTCGGCCAGATTACACTGATCGCGCTTGATGCTGATGGCGGCGCAAGGTCGCTCGAATATCAGATGGATGAGGTTCACCGGATCAATTCTGGCCCGTTCTTCAGTGCAGCCTTGCCGCCGCTGAGCGCTAACACCGTCGCCATTGTTGCACGGATTGAACGTCCGTGGATCAATCATGTTCTGGATCAGGCCCGGCTGGATGATCAGCCCGACGGCAGCGGCTGGCCAATCGAACTCATGGCTGCCTTGGCAATGATCTGCGGTATCCTGCTGGTGCCGCTTCTGCTCAACGCGGCATTTTACCGCGCACTGCCCGAACGCTACGTGCTGTGGCATTTGGTTATGACTTCGGCCACGCTCCTTCAAACCACCGTCCTAACCGGGCTGTTGACGCTGGTGGTACCCCTTCCACTCAGCCTTCAGATCACGATATCAGACCTTAGCTTCGCTGTGCTTGGTGGTGGTTCATTGATGTTCGCACGTGTGTTCATTGAGCCGGGCAAACTCGCGCCGCGTCTGAGCCAGGCCATGCTTTTTCAGGCTTGGTGGGGCGTCGCTGTAGTAGCGGCAGTTACCTTGATATTCCCTGGCATGCGTCCGTGGGGTATCCTGATCGTCCACCTTGTGCTGCTGCCGGGCATACTGCTGCTGGTTGCCGCGCTAGCAGACGCTTGGCGCCGCCACAGTCGGGCAGTTGTCTTCTTGATCGTTGGTTGGTCTCCGTTGATGCTGGTTTCAGCGGGGCGGGTTGCCAGTTTCGCACTCAGCGACCAGCCCAGTGAAGCCCTGATTGCGTTTCACGCTGCCCTTGCCTTTGAAGTGCTGGTGACTTCGGTCGCCATCATCAGCCGGTTCGCACTGCTGCGGGGTGAACGGGACCACGCCCAGGTTCAGGTCGAACAGCTCAAAGGGCAAGCAGGCAGTGACGCGCTGACCGGACTGCGCAACCGGCACGCGCTCGAGAATGATTTTACCAAATGGTATCGTGAAGGCTTTCACACCATGGCTGTGGTGGATCTCGATCACTTCAAATTGGTCAATGATACGATGGGCCATGCAATGGGCGATATCGTGCTGCGGGCCGTGGCAGAGGCACTGGCGCCCGATGACGACACCCGCGTAGTGCGGATGGGCGGTGAGGAATTTCTGCTACTGCTGCGCGGTAAAGGAGCGGTCGAGCGCGCTGAACGGCGGCGGCAAGCAATCTCATCGCGGGTTGCGGCCAATGTCCCCGGCCTGGACCGGATGATCACTGCCAGCATGGGCCTGGTCGAGCACGAGCATGTAGGCCGCGAGACCCCCAGTTTTGTCACCTGTTACCAGCACTGTGACCGGCTGCTTTATGATGCCAAGCGCAGCGGCCGCAATCGCACCGTCCGGGAAAAGCTGAAGGGCTTCAGCCGGGCTGAGCCCAGAGCCGTTCGAGCCTAGTCTTGTACTAATCCAAAAGGCCGAAACTGGTCGGCAACTTCCATTGGCACCCGCAGTATCCGGCTCGAAGCGCGGTCAATGATCGCCCAAGTTGTCCGTGCTGCGACAATGATTTTACCCGCTGCATCCCTGAAATCGACCCGGCGATTGAACCTCGCCCCTGTCGGCGGTTCGGGAATGAATGTCTCGGCCAAAACGCTTTCGCCCAGCGTAATATTGCCGCGATAGTCGATCTCATGCCGGGTCACGACCCAGACAAAGGCGGCCTGATGTTCCGGCGCAGCGACTGCTGACCAATGCGCAGTGGCGATTTGCTGGATCCAGTCGACCCACACCGCATTGTTGACGTGACCGAGTTCGTCGATGTGCTCCGGCAGCGCGGTGAAGGTCAGGGTGTGGCGATTGCTCACTCTGCGATGCCCAGCTGCCACAGGATAAATGCAAACTCCTCGGCGGTTTCCTTGAGGCTCTCGAACCGGCCCGATTTCCCTCCATGCCCCGCCCCCATGTTGGTCTTGAGCAGCAGCTCGTTGTCGTCAGCCTTCAATTCGCGCAGCTTGGCAACCCATTTGGCTGGCTCCCAATAGGTCACGCGCGGATCATTGAGACCTGCCGTCACCAGCAGCGGCGGATAGGCCTGCGCGCTAACCTGATCGTAAGGCGAATAGCTTCGGATCAGTTCGAACGCCGCCTTGTCCTCGATCGGATTGCCCCATTCGGGCCACTCGCCGGGTGTCAGCGGAAGCGATGCGTCAAGCATCGTCGCCAGCACATCGACGAACGGCACATGCGCCGCCACCGCGCCCCAAAGTTCGGGATCGGAATTGATCACCGCCCCCATCAGCTCGCCGCCAGCCGAACCGCCCGAAATGCTGATCTTGCCCGATCCGGTAAGCCCGCGCTCGATCAAGCCACGCGCGACATCGACAAAGTCTGTAAATGTGTTGACCCGCCGCTCAAGCTTGCCCGCCTTATACCAAGCGCGGCCCAGATCATCGCCGCCGCGAATATGGGCGATGGCATAGGCAAAACCGCGATCCACCAGCGACAGCCGCGTGGTTGAAAAGCCCGGCTCGATCGCGATGCCATAGGCGCCGTAGCCATAGAGGTGGAGCGGCCCGCCGGGCTTCCGGTCTTTGCGCATCACCACGCTGACCGGCACCATCGTGCCATCGCGCGCCGCAATCTCAAGCCGTTCGGTCACATAGAGCGAGGCGTCATAGCCCGAGGGTATTTCCTGCACCTTGAGCAGTTCAAGACTGCGGCCAGCAACGTCATAGTCAAAGACGCTGGCTGGACTGACCATGCTTTCATAGGACAGCCGAAGCTTGGTCATCGTCCATTCGGGATTATCGCCAAGCCCGGCGTCATAGCTCGCTTCGGGGAAGGCTATCGGTTCGATCCGCGCGGGATCATCGTAGTAACGAACTTCGATCTGGTCCAATCCGCCGCGCCGCCCCTCGGCTACCCAGAAATCGCGGAACAGCTCGAACCCGGTCAGGTAAAACGAATCAGTGCCCTCTATCAGCGTCGTCCATGTCTCCGGATCGGCCAGTGGTGCGGTCGCAAGGCGAAAGTTCTCGTGGGTGTCGTTGGCGTGGATGTAGAGCACGCCTTCGCGTTCATCAGCGTCATATTCGACCCCCTTCTGGCGCGGGCGGATCAGGATTGGCGGTGCCAGCGGATCGTTCGCGGGGATCAGCCGCACTTCGCTGGTTTCGTGATCGCTGGTGCCGATGATCAACCATTGCTCATTGGCCGACATCGATGAGCCAACCCGGAAGCCCTCATCATCCTCGTGGAAAAGCTCGACGTCAGAAGTGATCGGCTGCCCAAGCCAGTGCAAGCGGGCATTGTCTGTCCGCCATTGTTCGTTGGCTAGGCTGTAGACCAGCGCCTTGTCTCCGGCGACCCAGACCAGGCTAGACAGCGTGCCCGGGATCTCATCGGGCAGAAGTTCGCCAGTCGCCAGAACCTTGATCCGCACAGTGAAGCGCTCGGAACCATTATCATCGATCGAATAGGCCAGCAGCGTGCCGTCCATGCTGACCGCTATCGCACCCAGACGGAAGTATTCCTTGCCCTGAGCCAGAGCCACCTCATCAAGGATCAGCTCATCGCCAGTTTCGTCGTCCTTGGCGGACAAAGCCCTGCGCCACCATTTCTTGTATTCTGCCCCTTCCTCGAACTCGATCCAGTAAAGGTAATTGCCATCCTTCTGGGGGACGGATTTGTCCGCCTCCTTGATCCGGGCGCGCATTTCGGTGAACAGTGCATCGATCCTGCCCCGCTGCCCTGCCATTCGCGTTTCGAACCAGAGGTTCTCGGCTTCAAGATGGGCGAGGATTTCCTTGTCATCCACCTCGGGATAGGCGGGATCGCGCAGCCAGGCGTAATCGTCGCTCAGGGTAATCCCATGGTGGGTTTCGCTATGCGGTTTCTTCGCGGCGACAGGTGGAGTAGTAAGTGTCATGCGCGGCCTCTATGTTGGCTGCATAATCCCTGCAAGCAGGATAGACAGACCGATGTTGATGCAAACTCATGAAGCCCGCCTCGATGCGCTGCGCAAGGAATTGAAGCGCCGCAACCTCGATGGCTTTGTCGTGCCCATTTCCGACGAGCATATGAGCGAATATGTCGGCGCCTATGCCCAGCGGCTGGCCTGGTTGACCGGCTTTGGCGGATCGGCCGGAACCGTGGTAGTGCTGGCCGATGCAGCCGCGATCTTCATCGACGGGCGGTATACGTTGCAAGTGCGCGAACAGGTTGATGGCAAGCTTTACAGCTATGTTTCGGTGCCCCAGACCAGCATAGCCAGCTGGCTTGGCGAACATGCTCCTGAAGGCTCGAAAATCGGCTACGATAGCTGGCTACACGGCAAGGGCTGGGTCAGCGCGGTTTCCAAGGCGCTGGGCGAAAAAGGCAGCAGCCTGATCGCAGTTGAGAATAACCCGATCGATGCTGTCTGGTCTGATCGGCTGGAACCCTCACTTGCCCCGGCGATTGTGCATCCGACAGAATTTGCCGGTATGTCGGGCGAGGCAAAGCGCAGCATGGTGGCCGAATGGCTGGCCGAGAAGCAGCTTGATGCCGCAGTGATTTCTGCGCTCGATGGGGTGGCCTGGTTGCTTAACATTCGCGGCGAGGACGTTGAATGCACCCCGGTCGCGCTGTCGTTTGTGATTGCAGGTGCCGATGGCACTGCGGAACTGTTCATTGCCGAAGAAAAGATCACCCCCGAAGTGAGAGCGCATCTTGGCAATGCGGTGCGGATTTCCCCGCGCGATGCCTTTGTCCTGGCGCTTGCTGCGCTGGGCGGAAAGCGCGTGGCAGTTGATCCGGAACGATCGGTTCAGGCGATCTTTGCAGCATTGGAAAAGGCAGGCGCGAAAATAGCCGAGCTGCGCGATCCCACCGTTCTGCCCAAAGCGATCAAGAACCCGGTTGAACAAGCCGGTCACCGCGCGGCGCAGGCCCGCGATGGCGCTGCGATTGCGCGGTTTCTCCACTGGCTGAGCCTTGAGGGACCGGGCGGCCAACTTACCGAAATCAGCGCCGCCGAAAGGCTGCACGCGCTGCGCCGCGAAACCGGCCTGCTGCGCGACCTTTCATTCGATACGATTTCGGGCGCGGGGCCGAACGGAGCGGTAGTGCACTACCGGGTCAGCGAAGAAACCTGCCGGGCGCTTGAACCGTCAAGCATCTATCTGGTCGATTCGGGCGGGCAGTATTCCGACGGAACTACCGACATCACCCGCACCGTCTGGATCGGCCCCGGTGATGCACCCGCAGAACAAAAGGACCGCTTCACCCGCGTCCTCAAGGGCCATATCGCGCTGGCGCTCGCCATTTTCCCCCAAGGTACCACCGGAAGCCAGCTCGACAGTTTCGCCCGCCAGCATCTGTGGGCGGCAGGCCTTGATTATGCCCATGGCACCGGGCACGGGGTTGGCAGCTTCCTATCGGTCCACGAAGGTCCGCAGCGGATTGCCAAGGCTGCGGGCGGGCAGGCAGGCAGCGAGCAAGCGCTGGTTGCGGGGATGATCCTCTCCAACGAGCCGGGCTACTACAAGACCGGGGCATATGGCATCCGGATCGAAAATCTGGTGCTGGTCGAAAAGCGCGAGATTGCCGGAGCCGAAGGGGATTTCCTCGGTTTTGAAACCTTGACCTTCGCGCCGATCGAGCGCGCTCTGGTTGATCGCAATCTGCTCACCCGCGATGAGCTGGCGTGGTGGAATGCCTATCACGCACAGGTTGAAGCCGTGCTTGCGCCCCAGCTTGAGGGCGCGGCGCGGGATTGGCTCAAGATGCAATGCGCGCCCTTGTGAGCATCAATTTGTTCCATTAATGTTCCATATCCCGAGTCGAAATGGAGAGATGTGATGATCGGCTATGTGACCTTTGGCACCAATGATCTGCCCCGCGCTGTCATGTTCTACGACGCAATCGCAGCAGAAATGGGCACCGGAAGAATGATGGAATCAGATGAATTCATTGCATGGGGCACCCCCGGCGGCGGCGCGGGTATTGGCCTGACCAAACCGTTCGATGGCAATCCGGCCAGCGTCGGCAACGGCGTGATGGTGGCCCTCGAAGCCAGCGACAAGGATCAGGTTCACCGGCTCCACGCCATCGCCCTGGCCAATGGCGGCACCGACGAAGGCGCGCCCGGCCCACGCGGCGATGGCGGCTTCTACGCCGGATATTTCCGCGATCCAGACGGCAACAAGCTGGCCGCGTTTATCATGGGATGAAAGCTTGCCCGCGAATGAATGTGGGCCATCAATTGCGACAAATGGCGACAAATTGATCCCATGGCGGCATATTCGTGCGACAAGGCAGGGGTAAGACGGCTTCACCCGATTCACAATGTGGAGAGTTCGCAATGAAGAAGTTTACCTTGGTCACCTCGATTATCGGCCTTTCGCTCGCCAGCCTTGGGGTTGCGGGCACCGCCTTTGCCGCGCACCATGAAGCCCGTGGCCCCGATGCCAATGGCGATCACAATATCACACGTGCCGAAGCCCAGTCCCATGCCGACGCAAAGTTTGCACGGATGGACGGCAACCAGGATGGGAGGATCGATGCCGCTGATCGCGCTGCGCGTCAGGCAGAGCATTTCGCGATGCGTGACACCAACAAGGATGGCTCGATTAGCCGCGACGAGTTCAGCGCTGGTGCAAATCATGGCGCGCGCGCAGAAGGTGCAGAAGGACCGCACCGGATGGCGCGCGGCGGCGGCAGGAATGGCGGCAGAATGATGCTGCGTATGGCCGACGCCAATCATGACCAGGCCATATCCAGGAGCGAATTTGCGGCTGCGCATCTGAAGCGGTTTGAGATGGCTGATGCCAACAAGGACGGCACGCTTACCCGCGAAGAACGGCAAGCTGCAAAAGCCAAGATGCGTGCCCATAAGGGTGACAGGTCAGGCGGGCATGATATGCCTTCGCCAACCAGCTGAACAAAAAGGGCGGCTCGCCTTTGCCGACGACAGAAACTGCACCCACCCGCCTGCTGCTTGTCGATGACGAGGCAAGTCTGCGCGAACCCCTGGCCGAGTATCTCTCGCGCCAGGGGTTTGCTGTTACCCAGGCGGCTAGCGCGGCTGAGGCACGCAGTGTGCTGCGCGATCAGCCGCCCGAACTGGTTTTGCTCGACATAATGATGCCGGGTGAGGATGGGCTGTCGCTGTGCCGCCACATCGCAGAAACCAGGGATATTCCCACCATTCTGCTCACAGCCCGGGGCGAGGCGACTGACCGGATCGTGGGCCTTGAAATCGGGGCCGATGACTATGTCGTCAAACCCTTCGAACCGCGCGAACTGGTCGCCCGTATCCGTTCGGTATTGCGCCGCGCCAGCAAGGGCGGCACGGCCCCTGCCGAGGACGAGTTGTTTGAGTTTGAAGGCTGGCAGCTCGATCCGCTCAAACGCCGCCTCACCGACCCTGAAGGCGCGCTGGTTAGCATCTCCAGCCTCGAATTCCGGCTTTTGCTAGCCTTTGTCGAACATCCCCGACAGGTGCTTGATCGTGATCGGCTGCTCGATTTGGTCCAGGGCCGCGAGGCGCATCTGTTCGATCGGGCGGTTGACAATCAGGTCAGTCGCCTGCGCCGCAAAATAGAAGCCGATAGCCGCAGCCCGACGATGATTCAGACCGTCTGGGGTGGAGGCTATATGCTCGCTGCAGATGTTCGCCGGTTCCGTCCGGATGCACCATGAAGCCTCCACCGTGACAGACCGTCAGGGGTTGAAAAGATGGTGGCCCAAGAGCCTGAAAGGGCAGCTTCTGCTTGCGATAGCGCTGGCATTGCTGCTGGCCCAATCGCTTAGCGCTGCCCTGCTCTACCGCGCTCAAGCTGAACGCCGCGAAGCCGCGCTGCTCCATACAGCAGCAATTCGTCTGGTCAGTGCAAGTCGGAATGGCATCCATATGCACGGGGGTGATCACGAACATCAGGCAGAGCTGATGGGCAAGCCCCGGCGGCAATGGATCGAGCAGGTCCAAGCCAATCCACTTCGCACGGGTGAGCCCCGCCTCAGCGGTGCCGAGGGCGAGTTGCGGAGCATTTTGACCGATCAAGGCATTGAGATTGGCGATGTGGTAGTGGTCCAGCGCAGCGCGATGGAGGACCTCCAGTCGCTGCGCCGCCTGGCCCGGCGCAATGCGATCCTTGGCCGGCGTGCGGCCCCAATGCCTGATCATCTGCTTGTCGCCGCAATCGAACAACCCGGCAGCGCCGGCTGGTTGATGGTCCGGGTTCCAGTCCCGCATGTCGAACGGGTCCTGATCGCCACGCTGATCGGTCAGACCTTGCTGCTCTATGCTGTGCTGGTTGGAGCAATTGCACTGATACTGGGCCGGATGACCCGCCCGCTGGTAGCCCTTACCCGGCGGGTTGAGCGCTTTGCCGATACCCGTGATGCGGCTGGACAGCTTGAACCGCAGGGACCCGAGGATATTCGCCAGCTGATCGTCGCCCACAATGCGCTGGAGGCGCGGATTGCCGCGCTGATCGATGAAAAGGACGTTATGCTGGGCGCGATCGGGCATGATCTGAAGACTCCGCTGGCGGCATTACGGGTCCGGATCGAAAATGTCGAAGATGAAGGCGAGCGAACCAAAATGGCCGGGACAATCGAGGAGTTGACCCGCTCACTCGATGATATCCTCTCCTTGGCCCGGGTCGGCCGACCGAGCGACCCGCGTGAGCCGACCGAGCTATCCGCGCTGGTCGGAGCAATTGTCGAAGAGTTTGAGGATACAGGCGATCCCGTCACGCTCAACCAGAGTGAACGGCTGGTGCTGTCACTGCGCGGCACCTGGCTGCGACGGGCCTTGCGCAATCTGATCGGCAATGCCCTGCGCTATGGCGGCGCGGCCCGCGTATCATTGCAGCGCGATGGCGATGCGGCAGTGATCCGGATTGATGATGACGGACCGGGCATTGCGCCTGGCGACATCGCCCGAATGCTTGAGCCTTTCACCCGCGGCGAACCCTCACGCAACAGCGAGACGGGCGGCGCAGGGCTTGGCCTGACGCTTGCCCGCGCGATTGCCGAACAACACGGCGGGACACTGACGCTCACCAATCGGTGCGATTCCAGCGGCACCACAGTCGGACTAACCGCCACTTTGCGGTTACCGATCAGCTAGGATCAGGACCCTAGCTATTGCGGATATTCTAACGCAGTAACCCGCCCAGAAGCCCGCGCGCGAACCGGCCGAATGCCGCGCCCCCAAGTGCAGTGCCGATCGCGCCCACTGCTGCTGTCGCCGCCGAAGTAGCCGGCGAGCCGCCTGACTTACGTCCTGTCAAGTTGCGCGCGACCATGGTGCCGGCCGATGCGGCAGCAGCGCCCAGTGCGGCCTTGCCTGCCCGCTCCCACATGCTGGGCGATTGGCGCGGCTGGGCCCGGACGGCTTCCTCGCCCTGCTCTTCGACTTGCACCGCCACAGCGGCGGCATCTTTGGCCTTTTGCTCAAGCACTTCGGCAGCGGATTCGCGGTCAAGCGCGGTATCATATTTGCCATCCGCCGGGCTGATCGACTGAACTATCGCGCGTTCCTTGGGAGTCACTGGCCCCAACCGCGAGCGCGGCGGAGCGATCAGCGTGCGCTGGACGATCGAAGGACTGCCATCCTGTTCAAGGGTCGAGACCAGCGCCTCACCCACCCGAAGCTCAGTAATTGCGGTTTCAACATCGAGATCAGGGTTGATCCGGAAAGTCTCTGCCGCCGCCTTGATCGCCCGCTGGTCGCGTGGAGTAAAGGCGCGCAGCGCGTGCTGGACCCGGTTGCCCAGCTGCCCGGCAATCTTTTCAGGAATGTCGATCGGGTTCTGGGTGATGAAATAAACCCCGACACCCTTGGATCGGACCAGCCGGACGACCTGTTCTACCTTGTCGAACAGCGCTTGGGGCGCATCCTCGAACAGCAAATGTGCCTCGTCAAAGAAGAACACCAGCTTGGGCTTGTCCGGATCACCCACTTCGGGAAGCGATTCGAACAATTCAGCCAGCAGCCACAACAGAAAAGTCGCGTAAAGCTTGGGGCTTTGCATCAACTTGTCGGCAGCGAGGATGTTGATGTAGCCTTTGCCGGCTTCGTCGCAGCGGATGAAATCAGCGATCTCGAAGGCCGGTTCGCCAAAGAAGCGGTTGGCCCCCTGACTGTCAAAAGCGAGCAGCTGGCGCTGGATCGTGCCGACACTGGCCTTGGTGATATTGCCGTATTTGCTGGCAAGTTCGCTGGCGTTGTCGGCAGTATGGGCCAGCACCGCTTGCAGATCCTCCAGATCAATCAGCAGCAATCCTTGGTCATCAGCGTAGCGGAAGGCGACGTTGAGCACGCCTTCCTGCGTCTCATTCAGCCCCATCAGCCGCGCCAGCAGCAGCGGCCCCATTTCCGAAATGGTGGTGCGGATCGGATGACCCTGTTCGCCGTATAGATCCCAGAAAATCGCCGAATTATCCTTATAGGCATAGTCAGCGATGCCCAATTCCTTGGCGCGCGCCTCAAGGCTGGCGGCGTGTTTGAAATCATGGCTGCCGGCCATTGAGATGCCGGAAAGATCGCCTTTCACATCGGCCAGAAACACTGGCACGCCCTGCGTTGAAAACTGTTCGGCGATGGATTGCAGTGTCACCGTCTTGCCGGTGCCGGTTGCGCCAGCTATCAGCCCATGGCGGTTCGCGCGCGACAGCCGCAGCACCTGCCGCTCACCATTGGCACCAAGTCCCAGAAAAATATCGTCCATATTCGGCTCCGAATGCTTATTTAGCCAGACAGATAGAGCGGCAAGCAGCGTTGTGCGAGAGGCTTTTTGCATGTCGCCCGCAGGACCGCTAGAAGCCGCCTCCGATGTCTGAACCCTTCATCCTGCTTGACGATGCCCGCGCAGTGGGAGCCAGCGATGCGCGGCTCTATCGCGGGCCGCTGGAAGTTGTGGTGGCCCGGCAGCCGGGCGAGGTAGCGGCGGCGCTGGAACGACTCGATGCGCTGCGCCGCGAAGGCTATGAGCTGGCGGGGTATCTTGCCTATGAGGCGGGCCTCGCGCTGGAGCAACGACTGGCCCCGCTTGCGGCAGCGCGCAATGGCGCAAGCGGTCCGCTGTTGTGGTTCGGGGCCTTCGCCGGACATGAAGTAATCCCGGCGGCAGATGTTCCCGGCTGGCTTGCCAGCCTTGGCGTCGGCGGTGCGCCAGCGATTGGCCCGCTTGAACCGCAATTGTCAATTGGCGGCTATGTCCGCGCTTTTGATCACTTGCAGGAAGCTATCGCGGCAGGCGATATTTATCAGGCCAACCTGACCTTTCAGCTGGCCGGATCATACCACGGCGACCCGTTGGCGCTTTATGCCGCGCTGCGCCCCGCAGCTGGGGCTGGTTATGGCGGCGTGCTGTTCGATGGTTCGCACTGGC
The DNA here is from genome assembly GCA_031374105.1 of Novosphingobium sp. Taxonomy (GTDB): domain Bacteria; phylum Pseudomonadota; class Alphaproteobacteria; order Sphingomonadales; family Sphingomonadaceae; genus Novosphingobium. The sequence goes on along the minus strand of JANMNP010000027.1, from coordinate 9,161 downwards.
TGCTCAGCCTCTCGCCCGAACTGTTTTTCGCGCTGAAAGACGGCGCGGCGATGGTCAAGCCGATGAAAGGAACGCGTTCTCGCGGGTCCGATGCTGCTGAGGACACACGGCTGGTCGCTGAGCTGGCATCATCGACCAAAGACCGCGCCGAAAACCTGATGATCGTTGACCTGATGCGCAATGATCTGTCGCGCGTGGCGCAGGCGGGCAGCGTCAAGGTCGAGCATCCCTTTGCGATCGAAACCTACCCCACTTTGCACCAGATGGTTACCACGGTTCGTGCACAGCTGTTGCCGGAGTTCAGCGCAGTGGACCTGGTACGTGCAATCTTTCCGTGCGGCTCGATCACCGGCGCGCCCAAGATTCGGGCGATGGAACTCATCAATGCTACCGAACGCGATGCCCGCGGGCCATATTGCGGGGTAATCGGCCGGATTGATACTAATGGCGATGCCGCGTTCAATGTGGCAATCCGAACCCTGCGACTTACGCCGGGAGAGAACGGACGTGGCAAGGCTGTTCTGGGGATAGGGTCAGCGATTGTCGCTGATTCGGAAAGCTTGCCGGAATGGCGCGAATGTTTGGTCAAAGGGGGTTTCGTGCGGCGATCATCAAGCGACATGACCGCCGCCGGGTTTGATCTTATCGAAACTATGGGCTTCACACCCGAGACTGGCATCCCCTTGCTTGATCTGCACCTTGAACGGATCAAGGCCAGCGCGGCAGAGCTGGGCTTTTCGTTCGATCGCCATGCGGTCCGCAATGCAATCCAGGCGCTGTGCTTTGAAGCGACCGAGGCGGCCAAGCTGCGGCTGGTTGCGTCGCGCAGCGGCGCCTATTCGCTCGAGCTTGCTGATCTTCCGCCCGCCATTGCGTCACCAGTTCTATGCGCCGTGCTTCGGTTGCCGGTGGATATCGGCGATTGGCGGCTGCGCCACAAGACCAGCGACCGCGGCTTTTACGAAGCAGGCCTAACTGCGGCCCGCGCCGCTGGAGCGCAAGAGGCGCTGTTCCTGCGCGATGATGGCCTCCTTACAGAAGGCTGCTTCACTTCGCTATTTGTCGAACGAGGGGGCCGATTGCTGACCCCGCCTGTAAGGCTGGGCCTGCTGCCCGGGGTCTTGCGCGCCTCGCTGCTGGCAAGTGGGCAAGCTGATGAGGAAGTGCTGACATTGGATGATCTGGCAGATGGCTTCCTGATCGGCAATGCGCTGCGCGGACTGATGCCAGCGCGGTTGATGACGCAATGATTTCCGCCGCGCTGGCGCGCATCCAGCCCTCACGCACGACTGCGATGACCGACCGCGCCGCAGAGCTGCGCGCCGGGGGCCGCGACATTATCTCGCTTTCGGTGGGCGAACCGGATTTCGCCTCGCCCCCACATGTCATCGCCGCTGCCAAGGCTGCACTGGATGCGGGCGACACGAAATACACTGCGGTTGCTGGGACCGCGAGGCTCCGTGCTGCGGCAGCGCTTCATTTCGAGCGCGATCTGGGAATCCGGGTTCCACCAGCTCAGATAATCGTTAGCGCTGGGGGCAAGCAGGCGATTTTCCATGCGCTTCTGGCAACGCTTGATCCCGGTGACGAGGTGCTGATCCCGGCACCGTGGTGGGTTAGCTATCCCGAAATCGTGAGGTTTGCCGGGGCAGAAGTGGTTGCGCTGCCGACTGATCCGGCAGGCGGCTTCCGGATCACGCCCGTGCAATTGGAAAGGGCGATTACGCCCGGCACCCGCTGGTTGCTGCTAAACAGTCCAGGAAATCCTACTGGCGCGATTTATCCAGCCGAAGAACTACGAGCGCTGGGCGAAGTGTTATTGCGACATCCGCGCGTGTTGGTCATGTCAGATGATATCTATGCGCCGCTGCGCTACACCCCCGGTAATCACGCAACGCTGGCTGCCGAATGCCCCGATCTGGAGAGCCGCATCCTCACCGTATCGGGCGTCTCCAAAAGCCATGCGATGACTGGCTTCCGGATTGGCGTATCCGCCGGGCCAGAGTGGCTGGTGAATGCGATGGCGCGGCTTCAGTCACACAGCTCTGGCAATCCATCGTCGATCAGCCAGGCGGCAGCAGTCGCGGCATTCGAAGGCCCGCAGGAGTTCTTGCGCGATTGGTGCGGGCGCTTCCGCAGCCGCCGGGATATGGTGGTAGCCGCTATCAATGCGATCCCTGGCCTATCTGCGCCGGTGCCTGATGGTGCCTTCTATTGCTTCGTCGATGCCGCGCCCGTAATGGCCCGGTTCGGTGACGATGAGGCGCTGGCCCTGCACCTGCTGGACCATGGCGTGGCAATTGTCGCAGCCAGCGCATTCGGCGCGAAGGATGGCTTTCGGATTAGTTTCGCAGCCGATGAAGCGAAGCTTGATGAAGCTGTTAAACGTATTGCAAAGGCCCTCTCCTGATGGATCTTCCTATCCTGTTCGAAGACGGCGAGGCCTTGGTGATCGACAAGCCCGCCGGCCTGCCGCTCGACCGCCCGCGCGCCGGTGGTGAATGCCTTGAGGACTATCTCGAACAGCTCAAGCTGGGCTTCCAGCGCGCGCCCTCGCCGGTCCACCGGCTGGACCGGGATACATCGGGTTGCCTGCTGCTCGCCCGCAACCCCAAGGCCTTGAAACGCTTTTCCGCCGCCTTTGAGGAGCGTCAGGTAGAGAAGACCTACCTCGGTCTCGTCGCGGGCGAAGTCGCCGAAGAGAGCGGCACGATCGAGCTCTCGCTTAGCAAGATCAGCAGCGAGAAGGACGGCTGGCGGATGATCCCCGCCAAAAAGGGTAAGCCCGCCGTAACCCATTGGACCCGGATCGTTGTCCGTGACGGGATCAGCCTGATCAAGTTCATGCCTGTAACTGGCCGGACCCACCAGATCCGCATTCATGCGCTGGCCGGCCTCGGCTTTCCGCTGGTCGGTGATCCGATCTATGGCAAGGGCGATCGGCGCGTTGGACGCACCATGCTCCATGCCTCGGCTCTGATTTTGCATCGCGGCGAAAAACCGCCAATTACGGCCACATCTCCGCTGCCAACTGACTTTGGCATCCTCGGTTTCATGGGCGACGATGAGTGAGCTTGACGCCTCGATCGCCCGCGCGCTGGAGTTGCTGAGCGAGAGTTTTATCGCTGCCGCTGGCCCGGGTGGGCAAAACGTCAACAAGGTGGCAACAGCAGTGCAACTGCGGGTCGATGTCTATGCCCTGCGCCTTTCGCCCGAAGTGTTCGCCCGGATGAAGTTGCTCGCCGGGAGCCGGATGACCGCCAAGGGCGAACTGGTGCTGACCGCGCGGCGCTTTCGAACACAGGAATCCAACCGCAGCGATGCGCGGGTGCGGCTGACCGAATTGCTGACGCAGGCCCATGATCTGCCGCAAAAGCGCGCCAAATCGCGGCTCAACCGGGTGGGAAAGGTCGCGCGGCTTGAGGGCAAGAAAAAGCGCGGAACGGTGAAGGCGGGGCGCGGGAAAGTGAGTTTTGACTAAGCCGTCGCGCTTGCGCTCATCACATGTCGGCCATCGTTGGCAAACGCACCGAGTTCAATATCCAGACCCTGCCCCCGCATTACCAGATGCAGAGCCTCGCCGCAGATCGCTGGGCTGAGGCCGCGAAAGGCGAAGCTGGCCAGCGCATTATCGCCCAACTCGCGCTGTGCCAGATCGAGCAGCAGCGTTGCCGTCAACGGGCCGTGGACGACCAACCCGCGATAGCCTTCCTCAACAGTGGCATAGGGTAAATCGTAGTGAATCCGGTGGCTGTTGAAGGTCAGTGCGGAAAAGCGAAACAACAGCGCCTCGCTGGGCTGGACCATGCGATGGACATCCCATCCGGCGGGATCGAAACTCCCCTCGCCCAGAGGTAGCGGTGCAGGTGGCGTACCGGCAGGCACAGGCTCGCGATACACGATAGACTGAACTTCGCGCACGGCGACGCCCGCCTCGCCGCTGGTCTCATGTTCCACATCGACGAACGCCAGCAGGCCCGAGCCGCCTTGCTTTTCTGTCACAGAAGCCACGCGTGAACGCCGGGTCACCGCTTCACCAACCCGCAGGGGCGCTAGGAACTCAACCTTGCTAGAGGCCCACATCCGGCGCGGCAGCGGCACAGGCGGTAGGAAACTGTCCGGGCTGTCATCGCGCATCGGATGCCCGTCTGGCCCGAGCTGCGCGGTCGCTGCATCGGGAGTGCACAGGCACCAGTGCAGCGCCTGCGGAACGGTTTCATCGGCGCTCCCCGTCCGGTCGAGCGTGGCGAGCCAGCGCCTCACCAGTCCCGGATCGATCCGGTCCGACCGGTGTTCTTCGCGGTCGATCCAGGCTGCGTAGTCGCTCATGCCCGCTCGAACACTGCCGCGATCCCCTGGCCGCCACCGATGCACATGGTCTCGAGGCCATATTTTCCGCCGCGCCGATGCAGCTCGCGGGTCAGATTAGCCAGGATCCGGCCTCCGGTAGCGCCGATCGGGTGGCCCAGCGAAATGCCCGAGCCGTTTACGTTGAGTATCTCGTGGCGGCTGTCATCGTCGCACCAGCCCCAGCCCTTGAGGCAGGATAGCACTTGCGGGGCGAATGCCTCGTTCAGTTCGACCAGATCAATATCACTCCAGCCAAGGCCATTGCGGGCAAACAGTCGTTCCACCGCAGGAACCGGGCCGATCCCCATCCGCGACGGATCGCAGCCTGCCGCCGCCCAGCTGTGGAACCAGGCGATCGGTTCAAGGCCAAGTTCTTCAAGCTTGTCCTCGGCCACCACCAGACAGGCAGCGGCAGCATCGTTCTGCTGGCTGGCATTGCCCGCGGTGACAACACCGCCCTCGAGGGGACGCAGCTTGCCTAATGATTCGAGCGTCGCATCGGCGCGGTAGCCTTCGTCATGGTCAAAGATCAGCGCCTCGCCCTTTTTCTGCGGCACAGATACCGCCACCAGCTCATCGGCAAACAGCCCCTTGTCCCAAGCGGCGGCAGCGCGCTGGTGTGATCGGGCGGCATAGGCATCGCAAGCCTCGCGGCTGATCTCGTAATCCCTGGCGAGGTTTTCCGCTGTCTCGATCATGCCCGAGATAACGCCAAACCGTTCCACCGGCTGCGACATCACCCGGCCTCGGGTCAGCCGATCATGCAATGTGAGGTTCCCGGCGCGCACGCCTTTGCGGATATCAGTCGTGTAATGCTCGACATTAGACATACTCTCAACGCCGCCCGCGACGACCACATCCGAAACCCCGGTCTGGACCATCATTGCCGCATTGGCGATCGCCTGCAGACCAGAGCCGCAGCGGCGATCCAGCTGATAGCCGGGAACTTCCAGCGGCAACCCCGCCAGCAACCACGCCCAATGCGCGATGCACGGTGCCTCGCCATTGCCATAGCCTTGCGCGAAAACCACATCATCGACCCGCGACGGGTCAATCCTGGTGCGATCGATCAGCGCCTTCAGCACCACCGCGCCAAGCTCGCCAGCAGTGAGAGAAGACAGCGATCCGCCGAATTTGCCCACGGCGGTGCGAATTGGGGCGACAATGGCGGCGCGGCGAAGGGTCATCGGTTGGTTCCTACTATTCCGGCATCGATCAGCCGGGCAATTTCGCCTGAGGGTAGTTTGAGGCATTGGCTGAGAACTTGTTCGCTATGCTGGCCGATCAACGGGGCTGGCGCTGGCACCTTCCGATCAAGTTGCGGGACGGTGGCGAAGGCTCCGGCAGCCGGATAGGCAAACCCGCTGGGATTGTTAGCCGTCGATGTGAACATCGGATTTTCCGAAACCAGCCTTGGCTCGTCAAGCGCCTCAATCATCGTCCGATACGGCCCATGAACAACCCCATGGCTATCCAGAATCTTGACCAGCGCCGCGTGATCGAGCCGCGCCACGCGGGTTTCAATCATCGCAAAGATTGCGGCGCGGTGGCGGTAGCGCGGGCCATCGTCTCCGGTGAAAGACACACCGCATTCAGCCTCAAGCTCGGCCAATTCGGTTCCAAGGTCGAGCGCTTTGACCAGCCCCTGCCATTGCCGTTCATTGATCGCCACGATCATCAGCCGAACGCCATCTTTGGTAACAAAATCGCGGCCAATTGTTCCATAAACGGCATTGCCCAGCCGCTCACGATCATGGCCCTGATAGAGCACCTCAGCGACCCGGCCGAGATTCGCTGCGCTGCCCATCGCCACATCGGTCAGCGGCAGTCGCACCTCGCCGCCAAACCCGGTCTGCTCGCGGCGGCGGATTGCAGCCAGCAGCGCGAAGGCTGCATAGGCTCCGGTAAGCAGATCCCAAGCCGGGAGGACATGGTTGACTGGCGTGGGATCGTTCAGCGGCCCGGTCAGCGAAGTATAGCCGACGGCTGCATTGGCGGTATAATCCAGCGCGACCGCACCATCGGGCCAGCCCATCACGCGGACGGTAACCAGATCGGGCCGTCCGGCAGCGATCTTGTCATGTGCTAGAAATCCGCCCGCTGGCAGATTGGTAATCAGATTTCCGACACTGCGGGTGAGTTCGATCAGCAGTTCGCGCCCCTCGGGCCGGGTCAGATCGAGCGCGATGCTCTGCTTGGCCCGGTTGAGGTTTTCCCACGACAGCGAATCGCGGTTTTCGGTGATCGGCCAGCGATGGAAGTCCTGTCCCCCGCCGATCTGGTCAACCCGGATCACATCAGCCCCGAATTGCGCGCAATAAAGCCCGGCGGAAGGAGAGGCGACGAAGGATGAGACCTCTACCAAACGCAGCCCAGAGAGAATATCATACATCCCGGTTTACGCCGCAGCCCATTCGCGCAGCATATGCTTGGCGATTTGCAACTGGAGGATCTGCGTGGTGCCTTCATAGATCCGGTAGACCCGGGCATCGCGGAAGAACCGCTCGGCCTCATATTCGGCGAGATACCCTGCCCCGCCATAGATCTGAACCACCCGGTCAACCACACGTCCGCACATCTCGGTGGCGAACACCTTGGCAGCGGCGGCCTGACGCAGAACTTTCTCGCCGTTATCAGCGCGCCGCGCGGCATCCTCCAGCATGCATTCAGCGGCGTAAATCTCGATGTCGCTTTCCGCCAGCATCTGCTGGATCAGTTGGAAATTTGCGATCGGCTCGCCAAAGGCCTTGCGTTCATTAGCATAGCGAAGGGCCGAGTCGAGTGCGCGACGGGCATAGCCAGCCGCTGCCGATCCGACTGAAAGTCTTCCGTTATCAAGACTTTGCATAGCAGTGACAAAGCCCTTGCCCTCTTCACCGCTAAGCAGTGCTTCACCCGGCACATAGACATTGTCCATGACGATATCGGCGATATGGCTACCAGACTGGCCCATCTTCTTGTCCGACTTGCCGACCGAGATACCCTGGCTATCCATCGGAACCATGAAGGCGGAGACATGGGCGTTTTTGGGTAGCGCTTCCTTGTTGGTCCGTGCCATTATCAATGCCATTTTGGCAAACGGAGCATTGGTTATGTAGCGCTTGGTGCCATTGAGGACATAGCCATTGCCCTGGCGGATCGCGGTGGTCTGCATCGCTGCCGAATCCGATCCCGAACCCGGTTCGGTAAGGCCGAAGCAGGCGATATCGCCCGCAGCAAGCCGCGTCAGCCATTCTGCCTTCTGCTCTGCCGTGCCGCCGTTCTTGAGCGCGGAACAGACCATGCCGATGTTGATCGAGGTGATCGAACGGAAGCAGGGCATGGCATAGGACAGCTCGCGGATAGTGGTTGTATACTGGCTGATATTCATTCCTGCGCCGCCAAATTCCTCAGGAATGGTCAGCCCAAACAGACCCATCTCGCGCATTTCGGCGAGTATCTCATCGGGGATCAGATCAGTCTCAATTATCCCCTTTTCCGCAGGGATCAGCCGCTCGCGAACATAGCGGTGCAATTGTTCGATGAACTGGTCGAAAACATCAGCGTCCATTCCGGTATCAGCCATTTCGCAGCTCCTCAGATCGGATCATAGGGAAAAACATTGGCAGTGACTTCATCGGCGCGGGCAAAGCTCGCGCTGAATGCCGGGATCAACTCGTCGGCGATCGATTGGACGGTCCAGCCCTCTGCCTTGGTCATTGAGCGGACCGGGCGTGGTTTGGAAAACAGCACGATCTCGTTCTTGCGGACCGAGAAGATCTGGTTGTTGACATCCTTCGCCGCATCGGAGGCTAGGAATGCGACCAGCGGAGCAACCTTGTCTGCGCTCATCCCCTTGAGCCGCTCAACTCGCGCTTTCTGGTCAGGTGTTTCAGCCGGGATCGAGGCGGTCATCCGGCTCCACGCGAACGGCGCGATGCAGTTGGATCGCACACCGGCGCGTGCCATATCCAGCGCGATCGAATGCGAAAGCGCCACCAGCCCCAGCTTCGCGGCGGAATAATTGGCCTGGCCGATGTTACCGATCAGCCCGCTGGTTGATGTGAAGTGGACAAAACTGCCCGATTGCTGCTCGCGGAAATAGGGTGTCGCGGCCTTCGATACGTTGAACGCACCGGTCAGGTTTACATCGATGACGCTGGTCCAGTCCTCATAGCTCATCTTGTGCCAAATGGCATCGCGCAGGATTCCGGCGTTGTTTACCACCGCGTCGATCTGCCCAAAGCGCTGGACCGCATCCTCGATAATCGAAGCCGCCGCCTTGGGATCGGCAACATTGGCGTAATTGGCAAAGGCCTTACCGCCCGCCGCGATAATATCTGCCACGGTGGTATCGGCTGGCCCGGCATCGCCGCCATCGCCCTCTTGCGCGACGCCAGGATCATTGACCACAACTGCGGCCCCCTCGCGTGAGCAGAGCAGCGCAATCTCGCGCCCGATCCCGCGGCCTGCACCGGTAATGGCGACAACCTTGCCGTCAAGAATGCCCATGCTTGCGACTCCATCCATTTAATCGTTCGATTAAACAGCCATGACGAAGGCAGGTGCGAAAATCAACTGTCTGACTTGTTCAAGCGGGAGTCTTGGCGGGTGCCTTAGCGGAATTGCTAGCGGTCGGAGCCGCCACTGGTCCTGATTGGCCAACCGGAGGGATCGCCTCTGGCGGCAGACGCTGCGCTTCGATCATCTCGGCAGCTTCATCCAGCGCGCGGGCCTCGCCCATCGTAACGCCGCCGGGGCCGGGTTCATTATCCGCCTTGCCGCATGCGGTGAGAACTAGAAGGGCGAATAGGGGCGCGAGTTTCGACATG
>JANMNP010000025.1:0-7317 GCA_031374105.1 Novosphingobium sp. | reverse complement strand
TGGTGGTGGGGTATCTCGCGCGGGTGCAATACCCCTCCACCTTGCTGCCCATGGTCCCCCTCCCCCCGCTGCGCGCGGGGAGGAAACAAGATGTGTTATCCCTCATCATCCCCGGCCCCTAACGATACGGCGCATCGGCTTCAAGGTTAGCGGCCAAGGCCCGCTCCCACTTGTCCCCGTTCGCCAGCAGCTTGGCCTTGTCGTAAAGCAATTCCTCGCGCGTTTCGGTCGCGTATTCGAAGTTCGGCCCCTCGACGATCGCATCGACCGGGCAGGCTTCCTGGCAAAAACCGCAGTAAATGCACTTGGTCATGTCGATGTCATAGCGCGTGGTCCGGCGGCTGCCGTCCTCACGCGGCTCGGCGTCGATGGTGATGGCTTGGGCCGGGCAGACCGCCTCGCACAGCTTGCAGGCGATGCAGCGTTCCTCGCCGTTGGGATAACGGCGCAGCGCGTGCTCGCCGCGGAACCGCGGGCTGAGCGGGTTCTTCTCGAACGGATAGTTGATCGTCGCCTTGGGCTTGAAGAAATACTGCAAGGTCAGCCAGTGGGCTTTTAGGAACTCCCACAGGGTGAAGCTCTTGATGAGGTGGGAGAGGGTCATTTCATCTTCTCAAACGGAAGGCCGGTGATGCCAGTTGCTGTGCAAGCCCCGTCTTTGCCAAGCACACCAAAATCAACCGGAAATTTGTCAACCACCAGATCCTTGCCTTCACCCCGAGCAGTGATCTGCTCTATACATCCTGTGGCAGTGTCTAGAACCAACGGAGGATAGTCAGTAGTCGCAGATACGAAATGATAACGACCAATTTCGACCGGTGGTCTTTGACCGTGATCTGGTTCGTTGCATGCAGACATAAAGCACAGAGGAAAAAGAATAATTGGAATCCTCATATCTCGTACCTCGTAAGCATCAGCCACCCACTCACCAGCACCACAAAGCCCAGCGATAGCGGCAGGAATACTTTCCAGCCTAGCCGCATCAGCTGATCATAGCGATAGCGCGGCACGGTCGCCTTCACCCAGCTGAAGATGAAAAAGAAGAACAGGATCTTGCCGAACAGCCAGATCCAGCCGGGGATCCAATAGAGCGGCGCCCAGTCCAGCGGGGGCAGATAGCCGCCCCAGAACAGCGTGGCGTTGAGCGTGCACATCAGCAGCACATTGGCATATTCGCCCAGCCAATAGAGCGCGAAGCTCATGCTGGAATATTCGGTCTGGTAGCCAGCCACCAGCTCGCTCTCCGCCTCGGTCAGATCGAACGGCGCGCGCGCGGTTTCGGCGAGGCTTGAGATCAGGAACATCACCCACAACGGAAACAGCAGCGGATTGGCGACGAAGCCGTTGATGATCCAGACATGCGATTTCTGCGCCTCGACAATCGCGCCCAGATTGAATGATCCGGCCCACAACACCACACAGATCAGAATGAAGCCGATCGAGACTTCATAAGAAATCATCTGAGCAGCGGCCCGCATTGCACTGAAAAACGGATATTTTGAATTCGACGCCCAGCCCGCAATCACCACGCCGTAAACCCCGAGCGACGAAATCGCGAGGACATAGAGCAGCCCGACGTTGATGTCCGCCAGCACCGCGCCCGAATTGAACGGGATCACCGCCCAGGCCATCAGCGCGACGGTAAACGTGATGATCGGCGCGATCAGGAACAGGCCCTTGTTGGCCGCGCTCGGGATGATGGTTTCCTGCAGGAACACCTTCAGCCCATCAGCAAAGCTTTGCAGCAGCCCCCACGGACCAACCACATTCGGCCCCCGCCGCAGCGCCATCGCCGCCCAGATCTTGCGATCCGCATAGATGATCATCGCCACGCTGAGCATCAGCGGGAGGGCGATGAGGAGGATACCCGCTATGGTGGCGGTGAGCCAGGCGGCTTCATAGGCCATGCCCCACTGCATGAAGGTCTGAGTCATGCTGCGGCCCCAAATGGTTCACGCGGAGGCGCGGAGGCGCGGAGGAGTCATGCTTGCGGCGAAGCCGCCATCGTCACGGAGCGTTCGATTAAACAGCGCGCTGGCGCAGATTCGAAATGCCTTCGACCAGCACCACTCCTCCGCGACTCCGCGCCTCCGCGTGAATTAAACTTACTACGCAAGAGGATCATTCCGCCGCCTCCGCAAACTCTTCGCCGTGGAGCAGTTCGCCCGAGCAGCGCTGCATCGTTTCACTGGCGCGGGCGATGGCGTTGGTGAGGTAGAAATCCTTGATCGGATAGGCTTCGATCACGCCGGAAGCCTTCACCTTCGCCGCTTTCGGCAGCGCGCCATAATCGGCGAGACCCTCAACCCCCAACGCCGGAACCGCCTTCACCATCGCCCCGCGCAATTCGGCAAAGCTGTCAAACCCGACCGCAACCCCCAGCGCATCGGCCAACGCCCGCAGGATCGTCCAATCCTCACGCGCGTCACCGGGCGCGAACACGGCTTGATCGGCAAACTGCACCCGGCCTTCGGTGTTCACATAGGTTCCGGCCTTCTCGGTATAGGCGGCGGCGGGCAGGATGATATCGGCAGCATGCGCCGCCTTGTCCCCATGATGGCCGATGTAAACCACGATGGAGTCTGCGAATTTGGTATAATCCATCTCATCCGCGCCGAGCGACAGCAGCAGCTTGGGCTTGGCCGCCACAATATCCGCAATGCCGCCCTTTTGCGCATAGCCTAGCATCAACCCGCCCATGCGGCTTGCAGCCATATGGAGGACATTGAAGCCGTTCCAGCCATCTCGCACCAGCTTGAACTTGTCCGCCAAAGCAAGGCAAGCACCCAGCGCGCCCTTGGCAAGGCCAGCCCCGCCAAGGATCAGAGCCGGACGTTGTGCGGCCTTGAGGGCATCGGAGACTTCCTTCGGCAGCTTGTCCAGCACCGCGAGATCATTGCCGAGGAATATCGTGGGGAAAGTCGTCTCCCACTCCGGCCCGACCACGAACACCTTGGCCCCGCGCTTTATTGCTTTGCGCAGGCGGACGTGGACCAGCGGCGCTTCCCAGCGGATATGGCTGCCGACGATAAGGATCGCATCGGCAGTTTCGATCCCCGAAAGCGTCGAATTGAAGTTGACTGCCGCAAGGTTTGAGCAATCATAGTCCAGCCCGGTCTGGCGGCCCTCAAGCAGCTTTGATCCCAGCGCGCTGACCAATGCCTTGGCGGCAAACATCGTCTCGCAATCGAGCATATCGCCCGCAATCGCGGCCACGCTTTTGCCGGGCTTAACCTTGGCAATCGCCGCAAACGCCTCGTCCCAGGTTGCGGGGACCAGTCTGCCGTTCTTGCGCAACCACGGCTGGTCGAGGCGGCGGCGGGTCAGACCATCGACCTGATAGCGGCCCTTGTCGCTCAGCCATTCCTCGTTCACATCGTCGTTGTTGCGCGGCAGGATCCGCAGCGCCTCACGCCCCCCGGCTGTCGATCCGGATATTCGCCCCGACCGCGTCGGACACGTCGATCCCCAGCGTCTTTTTCAGCTCCCACGGCCGCGCCTCGAAGGCATAGGGCTTGGAGGTGAGCGCGCCGACCGGGCACAGATCGATCACATTGGCCGAAAGCTCATGCTTGGCCGCGTGTTCCAGATAGGTGGTGATCTGCATGTCCTCGCCGCGATACAGCGCGCCGATTTCATCCACCCCGGCGATCTCTTCGGAAAAGCGCACGCAGCGGGTGCAGTGGATGCAGCGGGTCATCGTGGTCTTGATCAGCGGACCCATGTATTTTTCTGTCACCGCACGCTTGTTCTCGTCATAACGCGAGGCACCCCGGCCATAGGCGACCGATTGATCCTGCAGATCGCACTCGCCGCCCTGATCGCAGATCGGGCAATCGAGCGGGTGGTTGATGAGCAGGAACTCCATCACGCCCTCTCGGGCCAGCTTGACCATCGGGCTGTCGGTGCTGATGATCTGGCCCTCGGCAGCGGGCAACGCGCAAGACGCCTGCGGCTTGGGCGGGCCTGGTTTGACCTCGACCAGACACATCCGGCAATTGCCCGCGATGCTGAGCCGCTCGTGGTAGCAAAACCGCGGGATTTCCTTGCCCGCGAGTTCGCAAGCCTGCAGGACCGTGGCGCCTGCGGGGACTTCGAATTCGATGCCGTCTACGGTGACTTTAGGCATTAGTGCCACCCCTCAACGCTAGCTGGGCAAATGAGCACTTCTCTCTCTTGAGGTGCGTCGGCTGGTACCATCCAAAGGTGATAACCCTTCTTTAGCTTGTCGGCAGCTTCGGCTTCCGTACCGACATGCACTCGCTGTCTGCGCTTTTCGCGATCTGGAAAGGCAGGCCTATTTGTCATGGCGATGCCCTTGCCGATCTCATGCCAAGGCACGAATATTCTTCCCTTTGGTCCTTTGCGAGTAAGCATCACTCCGCCGCCTCCCGCACATTCTCGGCAATCCGGCGCTCCAGCTCGGGCCGGAAGTGCTTGATCAACCCCTGGATCGGCCAGGCGGCGGCATCGCCCAGCGCGCAGATGGTGTGGCCTTCGACCTGCTTGGTGACCTGCTGGAGCATGTCGATCTCGCTCACGTCAGCGTCGCCGGTACGCAAGCGTTCCATCATCCGCCACATCCACCCGGTGCCTTCGCGGCAGGGGGTGCATTGGCCGCAGCTTTCGTGCTTGTAGAAATAGCTCAACCGGCTGATCGCGCGGACGATGTCGGTGCTCTTGTCCATCACGATCAGCGCGGCAGTGCCGAGGCCCGAGCCGACTTCCTTGCAGCCATCAAAATCCATCGGCACGTCCATCATCAGATGTCCGGGCACGAGTGGCACCGAGGAGCCGCCGGGGATCACCGCAAGCAGATTGTCCCACCCGCCGCGAATGCCGCCGCAATGCTTTTCGATCAGTTCGCTGAACGGGATGCTCATCGCTTCCTCGACCACGCAGGGCTTGTTCACATGCCCGCTGATCTGGAACAGCTTGGTGCCCTTGTTGCCCTCACGCCCGAACGAGGCGAACCACGAGGCCCCGCGCCGCAGGATCGTGGGGGCGACAGCGATGCTTTCCACATTATTCACCGTGGTCGGGCAGCCATAAAGCCCCGCGCCTGCCGGGAACGGCGGTTTCAGGCGCGGCTGACCCTTCTTGCCTTCAAGGCTCTCGATCATCGCGGTTTCTTCGCCGCAGATGTAAGCGCCCGCGCCGCGATGGACGAAGACGTCGAAATCATAGCCTGATTTGCAGGCGTTCTTGCCTAGCAATCCGGCGTCATAGGCCTCTTGCACCGCGGCAAACAGCACCTCGGCCTCGCGGATATATTCGCCGCGAATGTAGATATAGGCGGCGCGGGCGCGCATCGCATACCCTGCCAGCAGAGCGCCTTCGATCAGCTTGTGCGGATCGTGGCGGATGATCTCGCGGTCCTTGCAGCTGCCGGGCTCAGATTCATCGGCATTGATGACCAGAAAGCTGGGGCGATCCTCGCGCGGTTCCTTGGGCATGAACGACCATTTGAGGCCCGTCGGGAACCCCGCCCCACCGCGCCCGCGCAGGGCGCTGGCCTTGATCTCATCAATGATGGCGTCCTGGCCCTTGGCCATCAGCGCCTTGGTATTGTCCCAATCGCCACGTTTGCGCGCAGCGGCGAGGTTCCACGGCTGGTAGCCGTAGAGATTGGCAAAGATGCGATCTTTGTCAGCCAGCATTACTATCCTCCCCATCTCTGATGGGGAGGGGGACCATCCGAAGGGTGGTGGAGGGGTATATGCGCGACGTGGAGAGATACCCCTCCACCATGCTTCGCATGGTTCCCCTCCCCATCGATGATGGGGAGGAAAAGAGCGAACTTCATCACCACTCCCCCCGGTAATCGTGATTGGCCTTGACCATCGCCTTCAGCGTGGTCGGCCCGCCGAGCGGTTCCACCGTATGCCGCCCCTTGATCTGCGTTCCGGTTTTGGGGGTCTTGCCCGCCGCCAGTTCATCGAGGATGCTGCTCATGTCAGCCGCCGTCAGATCCTCGTAATTGTCGTCGTTGATCTGGACCATCGGGGCGGAGGCGCAATTGCCCATGCATTCGACTTCGTTCAGCGTCCACAAGCCGTCAGGCGTATTGTGGCCCTTGCTCATGCCCTTGGCCTTGCAGGCGGCCATGATGTCATCACTGCCGCGCAACATGCAGGGCGTGGTGCCGCAGACTTGCACATGGAATTTGCCCACGGGAACAAGGTTATACATCATGTAAAACGTGGCAACTTCGACCACGCGGATCACCGGCATGGCGAGTTCGCCTGCGACAAACTCCATTACCGGCAGCGGCAGCCAGCCTTGCGTATTGGTTTCCGCCCCAACCTGCCGCTGGGCCAGATCGAGCAGGGGCATCACAGCGCTGCGTTGGCGGCCCGCGGGATAGCGCGCGATGATGATTTTCGCCTGCTTGGCGTTGGGTTTGGTCCACGCGAAGCTGCCCCAGCGCGCGCGGAGGTCTGGCGTATCGGGTTCGAGATGACGGTTAGCCACTATGCGAATCCATTTCTATATTCGCCACCGCGCAAAAATCCTCCCCGGAACGGGGAGGTGGCAGTCCGAAGGGCTGACGGAGGGGTCGGGACCTCAAAGCCGGACACGGAGCTGGAGGAAGGGTTCCGACCCCTCCGTCCGCTACGCGTCCACCTCCCCGTTCCGGGGAGGATTTGGTGTCCAACACTCACCGCACAAACTCCACGCGAGAGCATTTGTCGCCCTCAAAGCTATAGATGGACATGACTTCAAACGGCTGCGCGCTGGCCGAACGGTAAACCTTCTCATGCAGCACGGCGAATTCGCCCAGCGCGTAGCCGGTGATGATCTCGGCGCGGTTTTCCGGAAATTCTGCGAACATCGCCTTGAGGCCGGAACGGGTGTCTTCCTTGCCTTCGCGCAGCACGGCACCGCGATAAGAGGTCTCGCAGGCATCGCCCGTCATCAGAGCGACATAGGCATCGGCGTCCTGCGCATTGTAATGCGCAATCATCTGCTCGGCGATGGCGAGGCGGTTAGTCATGAGTTACAGCACCACGAACTCGCCGGTTCCTTAAAAATTCTCGCAGGCGTGAACCTGTAACAGCCAACAGCCCAGCACCCACAAGAAGCGTCAGAACTTCGTCACCAAACCAATTCTGAACGCCTCTGGCAGCAATCACTGTCACACAGACGAGAGTCAGTTCATCTCGCCACCTCACCGGTCACACTCCCCGAACACCACGTCAATCGCGCCGATAATCGCGGTGACATCGGGCAACATGTGACCCTTGGACATGAAGTCCATCGCTTGCAGGTGCGAGAACGCAGTCGGCCTGATCTTGCAGCGGTAGGGCTTGTTGC
>JANMNP010000096.1:0-9494 GCA_031374105.1 Novosphingobium sp. | reverse complement strand
CGCTGCGCAGCTGCCCTTGGCCAGATCCCTCACCCGGCCCATGTAGCTGGCGCGTTCCTGCACCGAGATCACGCCGCGCGCTTGCAGCAGGTTGAACAGATGGCTCGCCTCGATCGCCTGGTCATAGGCGGCGAGCGGAATATCGGCCTCGATGCAGTGGATGCACTCCGCCTCAGCCTTCGCAAAGCCATCGAAAAGCGCGGAGGTATCGGCCACTTCGAAGTTATATTTTGAAAACTCCTGCTCGTTCTTTAGGAACACATCGCCATAGCTGACCCCGGCGGAGTTGAAGGCCAGATCATAAACGCTGTCTACGCCCTGGATATACATCGCCAGCCGCTCCAACCCATAGGTCAGCTCGCCCGCGACTGGTTTGCAATCGTACCCTCCCATCTGCTGGAAGTAGGTGAACTGGCTGACTTCCATCCCGTCGCACCAGACTTCCCAGCCCAGCCCCCAAGCGCCCAAGGTGGGGCTTTCCCAGTCATCCTCAACAAAGCGGATGTCATGCGCCAGCGGATCAATCCCGATCGCGACCAGACTGGCGAGGTAAAGCTCCTGCAGATTGGCCGGATTGGGCTTCAGGATCACCTGATACTGGTAATAATGCTGCAGCCGATTGGGGTTTTCGCCATAGCGGCCATCGGTTGGCCGGCGCGAAGGCTGGACATAGGCCGCACTCCACGGTTCCGGCCCCAGCGCGCGCAAAGTGGTGGCGGGATGAAACGTCCCTGCCCCCACCCTCATGTCATAGGGCTGGAGGATCAGACACCCTTGCGCGCTCCAGAAGGCGTGGAGGCGCAGGATCATGTCCTGAAAGCTCAAGGGCGATGCAGTGTCGGCCATATCCGGGCCTTTGGCTCATGGTCCGGACAGGGTCAATAAGCGATGCTGCAATGCGCAATAGTTCGGCTATAAGAATTGGCATGATGACTATGCTCAAACCGCTTTGCGCGGCACTATCACTGATCGCGACATGCGTTGCGAGCACCGCCACGGCCCAACAGTTACCGGCGGGCGTGGCCGCAGCACCTGCACAGAAGCTTCGGCCCGCGCTTTGGCAAGTTTCTGACGCGGATACGACGATCTATCTATTCGGAACGATCCATTTGTTGCCCCCCGGCATGGTATGGCTTGAAGGATTACTGGCTGATGCAATTGGCAGCGCCGATGAATTGGTGACGGAGATTCCGGAAGTGCTGGATGGTTCTGTCCAATCCTCGTTGCTCAATCGCGCAATTTTGCCCAAGGGCAAGAACTTGCGGGCGCTTTTATCGGCACCTGAGCTGGTGAAATTTGAAACAACGCTGCGCGGGTTCAATCTGCCGACCGATAGTTTCGACAGTTATAAACCCTGGTATGCCGCCGTTGTGCTGGCAACTGTCCCATTGCTGCGCGATGGCTTTGCGATAACGAACGGGGTGGAGAACACTTTGGCTGATCGGATCCGGCAGCGCGGCCGGCCCCGGATGGGGCTGGAAACGCTCGACTATCAGCTGGGATTGTTTGATTCACTGCCCGAAACGACGCAATTGCGTTATCTTAGCGAAGTGATCGGGGCACTACCGACGCTGCGCCGCGATGTGAATGAGATTGTCAGCGAATGGGGCCAAGGTGACGCCGTCCGGCTTGCCGAACTGATGAATGCGGAAGAAGACGACCCCGAGATGGTCTCTGTTTTGCTAACCAATCGCAACCAGATATGGGCCAGATGGATCAAGCAGCGATTGGGAGCGCCCGGAATAAGTTTTGTCGCTGTGGGCGCTGGCCATCTTGGCGGGCCGGGCAGTGTGCAGGACCAGCTAACCACGCTGGGGATTGTCACCAAGCGGGTGCAGTAATGCGCGCACTTATTCTCGCCCTGATTCTGGTCCTTGCTGGGTGCAAACCGCAAAGCCGTGAAGTGGTTACCCCGGCATTGTGGGAAGTGACCGGCGACAAGGGTGAGCAGGCCTGGCTGTTTGGGACAATCCATGCCCTGCCTGCACCCGTTAATTGGCGCTCAGAACAAGTTGAGGCGGCACTGGCGGGATCGGACCGGCTGGTGCTGGAGATTGCCGAGGTAGACGACCCTAAGGCCATGTCGCAAATCTATGCGCGGCTGGCAGCAAGCCTTGACCAACCGCCACTGGACAGCCGGGTGCCGATAGCATTGCAGCCCCGGCTGCTCGCTCTGTTGCGCGAGTATAAGCTCGATCCTAGGCAATTCGGCCAAACCGAAACATGGGCTGCCGCGCTGACCATAGCCAATGCTGCTCAGGCTGAGGCCAAGGTCGATTTCGGGATCGATCGCGAAATATTGAGAGCTTCCAAGAGCAAGCCGATTGGCGAGCTGGAAGGTGCAGCAGTCCAGCTTGGTCTGTTTGACGCACTGCCAGAGACCGAGCAGCGCGATCTGCTTGCCGCTATCGTGGTTGAAGCAGCACAGAACGCTGGCGATGACCGCTTGGGAGTGGCTTGGCGCAAGGGCGATATGACAGCCTTGGAAGCAGAGACCCAAAGCGGGATGATGGCCGATGCCGAGCTTCGGCGGGCACTCCTGACTGACCGTAACAATGCCTGGGCGAACCGGATTTCGGTGATGCTCCAGCAAGGCGCGCGGCCACTGGTGGCGGTGGGCGCACTCCACCTTGCAGGCCCGGAAGGTTTGCCCGCACTGCTTACTGCCCGCGGCTACAAGGTCCGCCGCCTCCAATAACTTGCCTTTTGCCCGCAATGCCGTTAGGGGCGCGCGCTTCCCCGATCATGGTCATCCCTGGAGGCGTGACGGGTGAATTGTGCAACCAGTGTTATTAGAAGGTAGTTCAGATGAGCGATACTCATACTCTGCCGGCTGAGACGCGTGATCGGGCAGGCAAGGGAGCCTCCCGTGCACTGCGTCGTGAAGGCCGTGTCCCCGCCGTTATCTATGGCGGCAAAGAAGCGCCGCTTGCGGTCCATGTCGAAGAGAAGGAACTGCGCCGCCAGCTTGGCACCGGTCACTTCACCAACTCGGTTGTGATGATCGAAGTTGGCGGCAAGTCGATCCGTACGCTTCCCAAGGACGTGGCGTTCCACCCTGTGAATGAACGCCCTCTCCACGTCGATTTCCTGCGACTGTCAAAAGACTCCAAGGTTACAGTCGATGTGCCCGTGCTGTTCATCAACGAAGAAGCCTCGCCCGGTCTCAAGCGTGGCGGTGTTCTGAACATCGTACGCCACGATCTGGAACTGATCTGCGAAGCTGACAAGATCCCCGATGACATCCAGATCGATGTTACAGGACTTGAAGTTGGCGCATCGATCCACATCAGCCATGTGGCTCTGCCTGCCGGATCAGTTTCAGCGATCACCGACCGCGACTTCACCATCGCAACAATCGTTGCACCTTCGGCGCTGCGCAGCGAAGTGGCTGACGGCGAAGAAGCGCCTGCTGAGGCTTGATCTGACTTGAACCCTTCCCGCTTGCGGGAGGGGTTTAAAGTGGAACCAAGCAATTAGTAATTTGGTTCGCGCGGAGGCGCGGAGACGCGGAGAGTTGGCACTGCGCTGCAAGTGCATTCTGCAATTCCAACCTCAACGCATAGTGGAGCGTTGGAAATGAAAGAGGCTTCGCCAGTCGCACGTTTTCTCCGCGTCTCCGCGCCTCCGCGTGAACATTCCTTGCTTTTCCTCGCCCTCCCATCATGTGGAATGGGCTGCTAGCCGTGCAACTCTGGGTCGGCCTCGGCAATCCTGGTCCGCAATATGCGCTGCACCGGCACAATATCGGCTTCATGACCGCCGATGTGCTGGCTGACGTTCACGGCTTTGGTCCGGTTCAAAAGAAATTCTCCGGTTGGATGCAAGAAGGCCGGATCGGTGGGACAAAGATCCTGCTGCTCAAACCCGCCACCTTCATGAATGAAAGCGGCCGCGCGGTGGGTGAAGCGCTGCGGTTCTACAAGCTGGAGCCTGACGCGCTGACGGTATTCCATGACGAGCTCGATCTCGCCCCCTTTAAGGTCAAGGTAAAGCAAGGCGGCGGCACTGCGGGGCACAATGGGTTGCGTTCAATCGATCAGCACATCGGCCCTGATTTCAGGCGGGTTCGCATCGGCATTGGCCATCCCGGGCACAAGGACGCAGTGACTGGCTATGTGCTAGGGAATTACGGCAAGTCCGAGCAAGACTATCTGGCCGATATGCTGGGCGCGGTTACCGCCGAGGCAGAATGGTTGGCGAAGGGCGATGAAGCCCGGTTTATGAACGAAGTTGCACTGCGCCAGCAGGATTGAGGAAATACGATGGGTTTCAAATGCGGTATCGTCGGGCTGCCTAATGTCGGCAAGTCCACCCTGTTCAATGCGCTGACCGAGACGCAGGCAGCGCAGGCGGCGAATTATCCATTTTGCACGATTGAGCCTAACGTAGGCCAGGTTGGCGTACCCGATGCCCGGCTCGACAAGCTGGCAGCAATTGCCAGAAGCGCCAAGATCATCCCCACTCCGCTTGGCTTTGTCGACATTGCCGGGTTGGTGCGCGGCGCTTCGAAAGGCGAAGGTCTGGGCAATCAGTTCCTCGGCAATATCCGCGAAGTCGATGCGATTATTCATGTGCTGCGATGCTTTGAGAATGACGACATTCAGCACGTTGAAAACAAGATTGATCCGGTGTCCGACGCTGAAACGGTTGAAACCGAGCTGATGCTTTCGGACCTTGAAAGCCTTGAAAAGCGGGTTCCCGCTGCGCAGAAAAAGGCAGCACAAGGCGACAAAGAGGCCAAACTGATCGCCGCAGTGCTGTTGCCCGCGCTTGAATTGCTGCGCGAAGGAAAGCCTGCGCGGCTCGCCATGCCCAGCGACGAGGAGGAGCGCCGGGTTTTTAACCAGGCTCAATTGCTCACAGCAAAGCCTGTTCTATATGTCTGCAACGTAGAGGAGGAAGCTGCCGCCAATGGCAATGATTTTTCCGCCCGGGTATTTGCCAAGGCCAAGGCCGAAGGCGCGAACGCCGTGATCGTCTCAGCCGCGATCGAAAGCGAGCTGACGGGCATGGCGGATGATGAGCGAATGGTGTTTCTCGAGGAAATGGGCCTCCATGAAACTGGCCTCGCCCGGATTATCCGCTCAGGCTATGAACTGCTTCACCTGCTGACTTTCTTCACAGTCGGCCCCAAGGAAGCCCGCGCCTGGACCGTTCATGCGGGCGCAATGGCCCCGGATGCGGCGGGTGAAATCCACTCCGACATGCAACGCGGTTTTATCCGGGCCGAGACGATCGCCTATGATGATTACATAGCGCTGGGGGGCGAAACTGGTGCCAAGGATGCCGGAAAACTGCGGCAGGAAGGCAAGACCTATGCGGTGCAGGACGGCGATGTGATGCACTTCAAGTTCAATGTTTAAGTAGCTATCTGGGTATGATGCGCTTCACTCTTCTCTTTTCTCGTCATCCTGAACTCGTTTCAGGACCCATCGCGACTACGGAGACGGCGGTTGGTGGGGAGAAATGGGCCCTGAAACAAGATCAGGGTGACGTTAAATTGTGGCGTTGCGCGCTAATGCTCCCTCTCGCTCTGCTCGCCGCCCCTGCCCTGGCGCAGGAGCATGAACACGACCACGGCGAGCCGTTCTCGCCGCCGCCTCAGCCTGCTGACAAGTCAATCGAGCAAGCCCACTACGAGCATGACATGGCAGGGCACCTCACAATCAGGTCAGTCGAACCCTCCGAAGGCTCCGGCACCTCCCGCCTTCCCGCCAACGAGGGGAACATGCGCGGCCTCCACATCATGTCCGGCGACTGGATGCTGATGGCCCATGGCTCACTCTCGCTCCAATACACCAACCATTCTGGCCCGCGCGGCGATGACAAGACCTACGTAACCTCAATGGGGATGGTCACCGCGCAAAAAGAAACTGGCTGGGGCCGGGTCCAGCTGAAATCGATGTTCAGCCTGGAGCCGGCGATGGACAGCAGCGGCTATCCCAATCTGTTTGCGACCGGCGAGACATCTAGAGGTCTGCCGCTGGTAGATCGGCAGCATCCGCATGATTTGTTCATGGAATTGGCCGCACGGATCGATATCGACATCGCCGACAATACCACCCTGTTCCTCTATGGCGGGCCGGTCGGTGAGCCGGCACTTGGCCCCAGCGCGTTCATGCATCGCGGCTCGGCGAGCTATAATCCCGAACCGCCGATCACCCACCACTGGTTCGATTCGACCCATATCACCTATGGCGTCGTGACGACGGGTATCTCGGCCCGTCATTTCCAGCTTGAGGCATCGGCCTTTCGTGGCAGCGAGCCGGATGAGCGGCGCTGGAATATCGAAACGCCGAAACTGGACAGCTGGTCAGTCCGTGCGACGCTTAACCCCTCGCCCAATTGGTCGGTTCAGGCGAGCTATGGTCAAATCAAGCAGCCCGAGGCGCTCCATCCGGGCGAGGACGAGCACCGCTTCACCGCCTCGGCGCATTACGGCAATGGCCGGGGCCTCTCCGCAATGCTGGCGTTTAGCGCCAAGGACCGCGTTCCCGGAGAAACGCTAACCGCATGGCTGGGCGAGGCAAACTGGAACATAGACTCCAGCAACACTCTGTTTGGCCGCATCGAAAACGTCGCCAATGACGAGCTGTTTCCCGATCACGACGACCCGCTGCATGATGTCACCTTCCGGGTCAGCAAGTTCCAGCTGGGTTATGCAAGGCGGATCCCTCTCGGTCCGGTCGAACTGGCGCTGGGCGGATCTCTGGCGACCTATGCCAAGCCTGCCGCGCTTGATGCCGCATATGGCAAGCACCCGATGGGCTATACGCTGTTTGCTCGGTTCTCGCTCGGTCATTGACGGCCTGTTCTAGCTCATTTAATCGATCGGTTAAATTAGCGGAGTTAGATTGTGCAATATTTTGAAGATCTAGAAGTGGGCGCGAAGCTTAGCTTCGGCCGCTATGAAGTGACCCGCGAAGAGGTGATGGAATTCGCCTCGAAATATGATCCGCAGGCCTTTCACCTTGATGACGCCGCCGCCGCCAAGACGCATTTCGCTCGGATTTCCGCCAGTGGCTGGCACACTTGCGCGATGACCATGCGGATGCTGGTGGGCAATATGGGCGCGCGCGAACAGGCCGGGCTGGGCGGTGTTGGCGTGGATCAATTGCGCTGGCTCAAGCCGGTCTATCCCGGCGATGTCCTGCGAGTTGAAACCGAGTTGCTCGAGAAGACCCGCAGCCGGTCGCGGCCAGAGATGGGCAGCATGAACTCGATCATCCGGGTCTTTAATCAGGACGATGTGATGGTGATGAGCTTCACCTCGATCGGGTTGATCCGCGTGCGCGGAGTTTAGCGCCGCTGCTCACTTTCGGCCAAACAGCTTCTCAATATCGCCATTGGCCAGCTTCACCCAGGTCGGCCGTCCGTGGTTGCACTGGCCAGAGCGGGGCGTGACCTCCATCTCGCGCAGCAGCGCATTCATTTCCGCCACGCTCAGAACCCGCCCGGCCCGAACCGAGCCATGGCAAGCCATCGTTGCCAGCACCAAATCAAGCCTCTCACCCAGCAGCAGCGCGTCTCCATTGGCGGCCAGATCATCGGCAATGTCGCGGACCAGCGCCTGAACATCGCCTTTACCCAGCACAGATGGCACCGCACGGACCAGCATTGCGGTGGCCCCGAACCGTTCCAGCGCCAGTCCATACTCCGCCAGCTGCGCGGCGCGTTCCTCAAGCCGGTCACAATGCGGCTCGTCCAGTTCGACCACTTCGGGCAGCAGCAACGCCTGCGATGCCGCAACAGCCCCCTGCCCGCCTGCCGCCTTTAGCCGCTCAAGCACGAGCCGTTCATGCGCTGCGTGCTGATCGACAATCACCAAGCCATCGGCAGCCTCGGCGACGATGTAAGTCCCTGCCACCTGACCGCGCGCAACCCCAAGCGGGAAATCAGGGACTGGTTCGCGGGCTTCCTCAGCCTTGGCAGATGGTGGTGCCATGACTGCCTGCTCATAGCCGCGCCAAGCCTGCCCAGGCTCACTCACCCGAGAGGGGGAAGCAAAACCTGCAAACATCGCAGCAGTTGCAATCGGTTCTGATTGCCAATTGCCCATCGCAGCAACTGACGCAGGCTGCGCGCTGCGTTGGCCAGCGCCGTCCAGCGCATGGCGCAGGCCGCTGACCAGGAAGCCGCGAATGAACGCCGGATCGCGAAACCGCACCTCGGTTTTGGCGGGGTGAACATTCACATCGACTTCTTGCGGGGGTACATCGAGGAACAGCGCCAGCACCGCATGGCGATCTCGCGCCAGCATATCCGAATAGGCCCCCCGCACCGCGCCGATCAGCAGCCGGTCCTTCACCGGGCGGCCGTTGACGAACAGATATTGGTGATCGGCCACCCCGCGATTGTAAGTTGGCAGGCCCGCAACTCCGGTTAGTCGGCACTCGCCGCGGGCAACATCAATCACCACGCCATCACTGGCCAGTTCACGCGCGACGATCCGCGCCACCCGCTCAGCTAGCCCCTCACCCGGCTGAACCGCCAGCACCCGGCGCCCATCATGTTCCAGCGTAAAACCAATCTCTGGCCGGGCCATCGCAAGGCGCCGGACAACATCGAGGCAAGCGGCATATTCACTGCGTGCCGAGCGCAGAAACTTGCGCCGCACTGGAACTTTTCCGAACAGCTGTTCCACCCGTATGCGGGTTCCCGGCGGCAGCGCAGCAGGGCCATCGCCTGCCATTTCACCGTGATCGACCACCTTGCGCCAACCTTCCCCGGCACCGCGCGGACGGCTCTCAATGGTCAGGAGAGAAACGCTGGCGATGGAGGGCAAGGCCTCACCCCGAAAGCCCAGAGTGGCAACCAACTCAATAGCTTCGTCGGGTAGTTTGGATGTCGCATGCCGTTCAAGCGCCAGGGCCATTTCAGCTGGGTCCATCCCGCAGCCATCGTCGGTCACTTCTATCAGGTCGAGCCCGCCACTGGTGAGCCTGACCGTGATTGAGGCGGCACCCGCGTCGATCGCATTCTCGACCAGCTCCTTCAGCGCGGCGGCTGGACGCTCCACCACTTCACCAGCGGCAATCCGGTTTACCAAAGCTTCTGGAAGGCGGCGAATGACAGGCATTTCCTCACCCTAGCGATGAAGTGGCAGGAATTCGAGCCAGTCAGCCTCACTTATGCGTTCAATTGACACAAATTTTTGGCCTTTGCGCGAGGCTTGCGTTAAAGACCCGGCATTCACGCACAACGACCAGCCTGACGCGGCCTCGAATTTCGCGGTAAGCGGCTGAAAAGTTTATGGAAAATTTAATGGCCTCTTTTCTGTCTCGATTCTTGAAATTCGGCTCCCAGAATATGGCGATTGACCTTGGAACGGCCAACACGCTGGTTTATGTTCAGGACCGCGGAATTGTTCTGAACGAGCCTTCGGTTGTGGCGATCGAAACGATCAACGGGGTCAAGCGGGTCAAGGCTGTTGGCGATGAAGCCAAGATGATGATGGGTAAGACACCTGACAGCATCGAAGCGATCCGCCC
>JANMNP010000073.1:0-177909 GCA_031374105.1 Novosphingobium sp. | reverse complement strand
TTCGAACGATGACTTTGCCAGCCGCCTTGGCGGCACCGGCGGAGCAACCGCGACAGCAACTGCCAGCATTGACCCTAAAACAACCGTAACCCAAGGCACACTGATCCCGGCCGTGCTCGAAACAGCGATTGATACTGACGTTCCAGGCTATGTCCGGGCAATTGTTAGTGTGGACGTTCGCTCGTTCGATGGCAGCCGCGTGTTGGTGCCGCGCTCTTCGCGCTTGATCGGACAATATAAAAGCGGCCTTCAGGCGGGCCAGAAGCGGGCCTATGTGATCTGGACGCGATTGATCCGCCCCGACGGGGTGTCGGTTAACATCGGCTCCCCCGCTATTGGCTTTTCCGGAGAAACCGGACTGGCTGGCAAGGTCAACAGCCACTTTTTTGAGCGCTTTGGTTCGGCGATGCTGCTGTCAGTCGTTGGCGGCCTGTCAGCTATTGGCGGAAATGCCGGAGTGATCATTGCTGGTGGCGGCCAATCGGCGGCCGCAGCAGCGGTGGGACAGAATGGCCAGATCGGGCCGACGGTCCGGGTCCGTCAGGGCGAACCGATTCGCGTGTTTACCGCCCGCGACCTCGATTTCTCGAAGGTCACAACGGAATGAACGGCGAAGTGGTGCCGATGGTGGCGGCAGATGAAGGCCGCGCGCCGCGCAGCGTTTATCTGGACGCCTATCTGGCACCGTTCCAGGAATGGCTAAAGCGTGAGACTGTAACCGAAATTCTGGTCAATCGCCCCGGCGAAATGTGGATCGAGGATGCCGATCTACCCGGGATGCAGCGGATCGAACTCCCCGCTATCACAGACCAATTGTTGCAGCGGCTGGCAGAGCAGGTCGCCCGGATCAGCCATCAAGGTATCAACCGCGAACACCCCCTACTGGCAGCTACCTTGCCGGACGGCGCACGAATCCAGCTCTGTGGCCCGCCTGCCACCCGCAAGCATTGGGCTCTGGCCATTCGCCGCCACCGCCTGCTTGATCTGCCACTGGATGCCTATGATCGCGGACCCATCGCGCCGCGAAATGATGCGCCGCCGCCAGACCGGATTGCCGAGCCGATCGCTTTTCTGCGCGATGCAATACTCAAGCGCCGCACTATCCTGATCTCCGGCGGCACTTCGACTGGCAAAACCACGTTTCTCAACGCTATGCTGCGCGAAATTCCAGGTTCAGAGCGCATGGTTCTGGTCGAGGATACGGCTGAACTGCGACTGCCAGGAGCCAACGGGGTGGGACTGATCGCGGTCAAGGGCGAGCTTGGCGAGGCGAAGGTTTCGGCCAATGATCTGCTCCAAGCTGCGCTGCGGTTGCGGCCCGACCGGATCGTGCTGGGCGAACTGCGCGGGGCTGAAACCGTCAGCTTCCTGCGCGCGATCAACACTGGCCATCCCGGTTCATTCTCAACCGTTCACGCCAATACGCCGCGCGGCGCTTTGGAACAGATTGCGCTGATGGTGATGCAGACCGGGATTGGCCTGACCCGGTCGGAAACCATCGAATATGCAGCGTCCGTGATCGACATCGTGGTCCAGCTTGACCGGATTGACGGTCTGCGCGGCATTGCAGCGATTGAGGAATCGAGCGCGTTAATCGGGCGGGCCGCCTAGAGCAGCCTCACTTACGCCGCGACGCCTTCCAGCGCTTCGCTCGCCTCAAGCCAGGCCGCCTCGGCCACCTCGATCAGCTTTGCGGCTTCTGACCGGCGCTTCATCAGCTCAGTCATATTGAGCTTCGACAATGCTGCATCGGCGGCTGATGGATCAAACATCGCCAGATCAATCGCACTGCGCAGCGCCGTCAGCCGTTCGAGTTCGGTTTCGACCTTACGGGCGTGTTTGCGCAGCGCCTGACCCTTTTCGCGGGCTTCGGCATTGGCCTTGCGCTGATCCTTTTTGTTGAGCTTTACCTCGCCGTTCGCGCCATCCTTGCGCGCGCTGGATGGCTCCTTTGCCAACACAAAGGTGATATAATCCTCGATCGAACCGTCGAATTCCCGGGCGGTCCCGCTATCGACCAACACCAGCCGGTCGGCGGTCATTTCCAGCATATGACGATCATGGCTGACCATCACGACAGCGCCAGTATAGTCGTTGAGCGCCTGAATCAGCGCCTCGCGCGCATCGACATCAAGGTGGTTGGTCGGCTCATCCAGGATCAGCATATGCGGCGCATCGCGCGTAATCAGCGCCAGCGCCAGCCGCGCCCGCTCTCCGCCCGACAATTTACCAACCTCGGTCGTTGCCTTCTGCCCCGAAAAGCCGAACCGGCCCAGCTGACCGCGCACAGCTGCTGGCGTCGCGCCTTTCATCAGCACAGACATATGCTGAAGCGGCGTTTCTGTGCGGTCCAACTCCTCCACCTGATACTGGGTGAAATAGCCAACCCGCATCTTGCCGGTGGCATTCATCGCCCCGTCCATTGGCTTGAGCTGCGCTGCCAGCAGCCGCGCCAGAGTAGTCTTGCCGTTGCCGTTGCGGCCCAGCAGCGCGATCCGGTCATCGGGATCGAGCCGCAGATTGAGACGGCTGAGGATCGGCGTGTCGGTATAGCCAACCGAAGCCAGATCGAGCGTGATCAGCGGCGGGCGCAGCTCGTCCGGATTGGGAAAATCAAAGCTGAGCGAGGGATCATCGACCAGCTCGGCAATCGGCTGCATCCGGGCCAAAGCCTTGACGCGCGACTGGGCCTGCTTGGCGGTTGAGGCGCGGGCAGAATTCTTGGCGACATATTCCTGCAAATGATCGCGCTGGGCCTGTTGCTTGGCCCGGGCCGAGGCAATCTGCGCCTGTCGCTCGGCCCGCTGCCGTTCAAACGCATCATAACCGCCCGGGTAAAGCGTCAGCTTTCCAGCGCTCAGGTGGAGAATGTGATCCACCACATTGTTGAGGAAATCGCGTTCATGGCTGACCAGCAGGATCGTTGCGGGATAAGACTTGAGGAAGTCTTCCAGCCACAGCACCGCTTCCAGATCGAGGTGGTTCGAGGGTTCATCCAGCAGCAGCAGATCGGGCTGCGAAAACAGCAGCGCGGCCAGTGCAACGCGCATCCGCCAACCGCCGGAGAAGCTTTCCAGCGGCTGGTGCTGGGCTTCTTCGTCAAAGCCAAGACCGACCAGAATCCGCGACGCCCGGCTGGGCGCGGAATGGGCTTCGATTGCTATCAGACGCTCATGAACATCGGCCAACCGGTGCGGGTCATGGCTGATCTCGCTCTCGATCATCAGTGCAGCGCGTTCGGTGTCGGCGGCCAGCACGGTCTCGAACGGGGTCGAATCCCCGCCCGGCGCATCCTGCGCAATATAGCCGAGACGAGCCCCGCGCGGCATATCAACCGACCCGGTATCAGCCTCCAACATACCCGCAATGACCCGGATCAAGGTAGACTTGCCAGCGCCATTGCGCCCGATCAGCCCGATCCGTCCGCGCGGCGGCAGATTGGCGGTGGCACCGTCGAGGATCGTGCGCCCGCCAAGACGAACCGTAATGTCAGTAAGATTTAGCATGGCGCGCGCCTAGAGTGATTTTGCATGAATTGAAACAGGCCTTGGCATGAAAATCACGGCCAGCCAGTAATACCGGCACAACGCTCGACTGCGAACCCCATCGCCGCTAACAAACTGGCGTGAGCACGGACCAGCCCGGCCGATGGAGGCGATCATACCCAGCAAGCCGATAGAGACGCCACAGCTTGTTGCCCCGCCCCTGCGGCTCACCGTGGGCATTACAGGGCACCGCGAAACCAACCCGGCCTATGCCGCCAACCGTGATGCGATCACGGCCAGCCTTGCGGCCTTGCTCGCCGAACTTGATGCAGCATCGGGCGACGTAAAGCCGCGACTGCACAGCCTTCTCGCCAACGGCGCAGACCTTGCGGCGGTGGAAGCAGCGCTGGTGCGCAATTGGCAAGTGGCGGCACCATTGCCGTTTGGACTTGGCCTTAACATTGCCATCAACGCGCTACCCGCCAATGTTGAAGAGGCCCGGTTGCTGCTCTCGGGGAATTGGGCCGGAGAAGCGCAAGTTTTCGCGCGGGCTCGGCAGATCAAGGCCTTGGCAGAGCAAGTCAGCCGGTTCGAGCTTGCTGAAGCGGATGAAATTATCACGGCGCTGTTGCTGACTGCGCTCTCCAACCCCGGCGATGCTTATGCGCAGCAAGCCTGGATGACCGCCTCTTCCGATCGCGCCGCAGTTGCGGGACGGGTGATGATCGAGCAATCGGACCTGATCGTGGCGATCTGGGATGGTGAGACCCCCGGAATGATCGGCGGCACCCGGCACACGATTGCCAGTGCGCTGGAAAAAGGCGCGCCCGTGGTCTGGATCGATGCGCGTGCGCCGCAGCACTGGCA
This sequence comes from Novosphingobium sp., assembly GCA_031374105.1. Lineage (GTDB taxonomy): Bacteria > Pseudomonadota > Alphaproteobacteria > Sphingomonadales > Sphingomonadaceae > Novosphingobium. The sequence goes on along the minus strand of JANMNP010000073.1, from coordinate 173,557 downwards.
TATCCTTGATGGACAAGAGGTGCTCGCCAATCTGCCGCTGGCCGGGGCGGATGCGCCTGATGTCTCGCGCGCAGCAATCCGCCAGCTGGTCAAGATCATCCATGGGCCCGAACAAGACGGAGCCGAAAATTTTGCCAGCCAAGCCTGGCGCCCGCGCAGCCGAAGCAGGTTTCACGCCTATCGCCGGATCGAAGCTCTGTTTGGCGGAATTGGGATCGGCAAACGCTTGGCTGGGCTTGGTCAACGATACGAGACGCCCGATGAAATCATCGCGGGATCGGGCGCGCCGCTGCTCAAGGCAGCACGCGCTCTGCCCGGCGGTGATCCGCAGATGATCGGCGCCATTGCCAGTTCGGTGCTGCGCCGTTTTGCTTGGCTGGACGGACTTTCAACTTATCTTTCTGATGCTTACCGTGGCGGAATGGTCGCCAGCTTTCTGCTTTCTGCGCTCGCGATTGTCGGCGGCATTGCCTATTTGCCATTCGTCGATGTCACCTGGAAGTGGCCCTTCGCCTTATTCGAATTTTTGCTTCTGGCCTTGATTCTGGCGATCACCGCGATCGGCAACCGTCATGGCTGGCATAATCGCTGGTTCGAAACCCGCCGGGTTGCCGAATATCTCCGCCATGCCCCGCTATTGCTGCTGCTGGGCGTCGCCCGACCACCCGGACGCTGGCCCAGCGCAGCGCGAACCAGCTGGCCTGAGTTTTATGCGCGCAGCGTGCAGCGCGAAATCGGCCTGCCGCAAATCAAACTGGATGAGCCTTATTTGCGCGCGCTGCTAACCACTTTGCTGGGGCCACATGTGGTGGCTCAGCGCGATTACCATCGGTCCAAGGCCATCCGCCTAAGCCGGGCTCACCACAATCTTGATCGGCTGTCACAGGCACTCTTCATGCTGGCGGTGCTATCGGTTGCGAGTTATCTGGTGGTGGTGGTGCTCGCCCGGCTGGGGATTGTCAGCCATGATGTGGACCATGCGGTGGCGAAACCGCTGACCTTTCTGGGGGTGATGTTCCCTACTCTGGGCGCGGCATTTGCCGGGATCCGCTATTTCGGAGATTTTGAACGGTTCGCAGCCATTTCCGAGGTGACCGCGGAAAAACTCAGCGGCATCGACAGAAGGATTGCGCGGCTGGCCAAAGCCCCGGCTGGCAAGGTCGATTTTGCCCGGACCAGCGACCTTGCCCATGCAACCGACGATGTGGTGGTGACGGAAATCGAAAGCTGGCAAGCAGTGTTCGGCGGCAAGACCATCACCGTCCCGGTTTAGACTTGCCCAGTTCCCCCGGCCGCGTCAGACTGCAACCGGGAGATCGGAATGACCAGCACACTAACTGCGGCGCAAGAAACCGCTGACTTGTTCAGCTTTGACGAATTTATCCGCTATTGGGCCAAGGACCGGCCCGAACGGCTGGCGATAGAAGGCGATGACTTCGGGCTTTCCTTTGCCGAGCTGGAGGACATGACCGCACGGATCATAAGCGGGCTTACCGCGATGGACCTGGTCAAAGGTGATCGGATTGCCTGGTTCGGCAAGAACAGCGCGACCTATTTTGCGCTGTTCTACGCGGCGGCGCGGGTCGGGATCGTGATGACAACGATTGGCTGGCGTCTGGCGACACCCGAAGCTGCTTGGATCATCGAAAACAGCGAGGCAAAAGTCCTGTTTCTGGGCGACGGCTTTGAAGCTTGCCGCGACACGCTGGGCCAAGGCGCGGCGCGCTGCGTAACCGCCGCTGACGTGCGTGACTGGATGCAAAATTACTCCCGCGCGTCGTTTCTCGCAGCCGGACCAGATGATGCGGTGCTCCAGCTCTATACCTCGGGAACCACCGGGAACCCCAAGGGCGTGGTATTGTCCAATCGGAACCTGTTCTGCATGCGCAATGCGAGCATCGCAAATTCCCAGCCACACTCAATCTGTGATGAGGACGAGGCGATGCTGGTATGCATGCCTTGCGCTCATATCGCCGGGACTGGCGTAGGGGCTTTCGCGCTCTCCTCGGGAATACCAGGCGTAATCCTGGCGGAATTTGAGGCGGGCCGGGTGTTTCATGCGATCGAGAGCCGAGGTATTACCCGCGCTGTCTTCGTTCCCGCAGCCCTGCAAATGCTCGTCAATCACCCGGATTGCGCCAAGACCGATTTCAGCCGGTTGAGATACATCACCTATGGCGCTTCGCCGATCCCGCTCGAACTGCTGCGCGAATGCATGAGGATGTTCGGAGCAGGGTTTATCCAGGTATACGGCATGACCGAAACCACCGGCGCCATCTGTGAACTCCCGCCGGAAGATCACTCGCCCGATGGCAATGAACGGATGCGTTCAGCCGGAAAGCCAGCTGCCGGAGTTGAGATCGAAATCCGCGACGAGCAAGGTCAGGCCTTGGCCGTGCGCGAGATTGGGGAGATTGTGATCCGCTCCGCCGCTAACATGCTGTCCTACTGGAAGCTGCCCGAGGCGACCAAGGCGACCATGACCGACGATGGCTGGATCGCCACCGGGGACGCAGGCTATCTGGATGAAGATGGCTATCTGTATATCCATGACCGGATGAAAGACATGATCATCACGGGGGGTGAGAATGTCTATCCGGCGCAAGTCGAAAGCGCGATCTATGGCCATCCCGATGTCCTGGAAGTTGCGGTTATCGGGGTGCCGGACGAAAAATGGGGCGAAGCTGTGAAGGCAGTATGCGTGCCCAAACCTGGTCATACAATCGATCCGGCGAGTATAATCATATGGACCCGCGAACGGTTGGCCAGCTTCAAAGTGCCCAAGACCATCGACGTGATCGAGGCTTTGCCGCGCAACCCATCTGGCAAGATCTTGCGCCGCCAACTGCGTGAGCCTTATTGGGTGGGACGCGAGCGGCAAGTGAATTGAAGGAACACCCCATGTCTGAACCTCTTCCCGGCGCGCTCAATCACATCCAGCAAGCGCTCGCCCTGTCGTCGCAGATCGACGATCTGCCTGCAGATACGGCGCTGCGCACGATCAATCACGTTGGTGTGATCGGGGCTGGCACGATGGGCGGCGGGATTGCGATGAACTTCCTCACCGCGGGTATCCCGGTGACGATTGTCGAGCAGGAACAAGCCGCGCTTGATCGCGGGGTCGCGGTTATGGCGAAGAACTATGCCGCCAGCGTCAAACGCGGGCGAATTGAGGCGGCGGATGCCGAAGCGGCGATGGCCCGGCTCACCCCGACCCTCGATTTCACCGCGCTTGCCAATGCCGATCTGGTGATCGAGGCGGTCTATGAATCGATGGAGGTGAAGAAAGACGTATTCACCCGGCTGGACGCCATCGCCAAGCCGGGAGCAATTCTTGCCAGCAACACCAGCTATCTTGATGTCGATGCGATTGCAGCTGTAACTAAGCGGCCCGAGGCTGTGCTGGGAATGCATTTCTTCTCACCTGCCAACATCATGAAATTGCTTGAAGTTGTTCGCGGAGCCAGGACCGGAGCGGCGGAACTGGCGACCGTCATGGCGCTGGCGAGCAAGATCGGCAAAGTCCCGGTCGTCTCAGGCGTATGCGACGGCTTCATCGGCAACCGGATGCTATCCAAACGCCAGCAGCAGGCCAATGCGCTGCTGATGGAGGGCGCAAGCTATGTCGATATTGACGAGGTTCTGCTCGAATTTGGCTTTCCGATGGGGCCGTTCCAGATGGGCGATCTGGCGGGCCTCGACATCGGCTGGCACCGCGATCCGGCCCGGGTTGAAACCATCCGCGAGGCGCTGTGCGCGGCAGGGCGGTGGGGCCAGAAAACCGGCAAAGGGTTTTATGACTACGACGAAAATCGCAAGCGCAGCCCCTCGCCGCAAGTTCAGGCGATCATCGCCGATTTCGCACAGCGGCAAGGCACCGCGCAGCGGGCGGTTTCGCGGGAGGAAATCCACCAGCGCCTGCTCTATCCGATGATCAGTGAGGGCGCGCTGATCCTTGAGGAAGGCATTTCCCAGCGCGCTTCGGACATCGATCTGGTCTGGCTCAACGGTTACGGTTGGCCAGCCTGGACCGGCGGCCCGATGTATTGGGCCGATCATACCGGGCTGGACAAGATCGTAGCGGGCCTTGATCGTCATGGCCTGCCAATAGCGCCGCTGCTCACGCGCCTCGCGGAAAATGGTGGCAGCTTCTCTGACCCTACCATTTAGCCTAGGTGACCCATTACCACTGCGGTCTATCACGCAATCAGAATGACTGCTGAGGAGCCCGGCCAATGACAATCAACCGCCTGTGGGTGCTGGCGCGGCGGCCAGTCGGTAATGACTATGCCTCTGCCTTCGAACTAACCGAGGAAGCGCTGCCCGGTCTGACGGAGGGTCAGGTGCTGATCCGCAACCGGGTGCTCTCGATGGACACTGGCACGCGGATGTGGCTGACTGACCGCGAAGACAGCTACTCGCCGCCGCTGGGGCTGGGTGAGCGGATCATCGGCACCGTGATCGGCGAAGTAGTGGAATCGCGGCATTGGGAATATTGCGCTGGTGACCGCGTCCGCTGCTATGGCAGCTGGTCCGACTTTTCGGTGGTAACCCCGGGCGAGGCCTATATCGCCAAGCTTGACGATGCGAGCCCCGATCTCAAGGATTATGTCGGGCTGATGGGTGCCAACGGCTGGACCGCCTATATCGGCGTGATCGAGACTGGAGAGGCCCGCGCCGGAGACACATTTGTCGTGTCGGCAGCGGCTGGATGCACCGGGCTGATGGCCGGGCAGATTGCCAGGATCGCCGGCTGCCGCGTGATCGGCATTGCCGGATCAGACCAGAAATGCAGCCTTATCAAATCAGACTACGGCTTCGACGGGGCGATCAACTACAAGACCGAGAATGTTGAAGCTGCGCTTGCCAAGCTTTGCCCGGATGGGATCAACGTCTACTTCGACAATGTCGGCGGGCCGATCCTTGACGCGGTGCTGCCCAACATGGCGCTTTATGGGCGGGTCGCAGTCTGCGGCCTGATCACCAACTACATTGCGACGGGTCCGGTGCCGGGGCCTTATCGGTTCGATCAGGTCTTGATGAAACGCCTGAAGATCGAGGGCTTCTTCTCACCCGATTTCTATCGCCGCGAGCCAGAGCTTAATCCGATTCTGCGGCGGTGGGCAGAAGCCGGGCAACTCAAACTCCCGTTCGATGTCAGCACCGGACTTGAGAACACAATCACCGCCTACACGCGGCTGTTTACCGGTGAGAATATTGGCAAGGTCGTGGTTGAAATTTAGATCAAAGCCGCTCAGGGTTCTCGATCAGTTCGGCCAGCGCGGCCATGAGCCTGCCTGCGTCGGCACCATCAATCGCGCGGTGATTGCAGCTGAGTGACAGATGCAACACCGGTACGATCCGGATCGCGCCATCATCATCGATCGGCTCGGGCCGGGCGTTGCCAACTGCCAGGATCGCGCCCTGCGGCGGATTGATGATCGCATCAAACTGTTCCACCCCGAACATTCCCAGATTGGACAGGCCGAAGCTGCCGCCCTCAATCTCGTTCTGCTTGAGCTTCCCGGCCCGTCCGCGCGCTGCCAGATCGGCCATCACGCTGCTGATCTCGGCCGCGCTTCGGTGGCCAGCGCCAGTCACAATCGGCGTAATCAGCCCGGCGTCGGTTGAAACGGCGACCCCGATGTCAGCCGATCCGAACTGGTGGATCTCGTCGCCATGCACCTGGATGTTGAGCGCGGGCACTTCTGCCAAGGCCAGCCCGCAAGCCCGGATCAGATAATCATTGATGCTGGGCTTGGGCTTGGGGTTGGCCGCAGCCCGCAGCGCCAGCAATCGGTCCGCCCGAACCCGGCGGCGGACGTAGAAATGCGGAATTGTGCTCTTTGATTCGGTCAGACGGCGGGCAATCGCCTTGCGCATCTTGGACATCGGGATGACAGTTACTGAGCCAGCCTCTGGTGCCGACGCTGAAACCCCGGCAGCCCCAAGGACATCGGCTTTGGAAATGCGCCCGCGTGGCCCGGTTCCCTTAAGCGCTGACAGATCGACGCCATGCTGCGCCGCCAGCCGCCGCGCCATCGGCGAGGCAAACGCCGCCAACGGAGCGTTCAGTTGATAGGCCCCTTTCAGCGCAGCAGCAGGTTCGGGACGGATCGCTTGATGCACATCCTGAGCCGAAATTCGTCCGCCACGGGCCGTACCGATGATCGTCGATGTATCAATGCCAGCCGCTAGAGCGGCGGCATGCGCGGCGGGGCTGATCAGCTTGCTGTCTGGCGCAGGCGCAGGCGGGGCCGCTGCAACTGGCGCTGGCGCTGGAGCCGCCGGCTCCTTTGCAGAGGCAAAGGACGCATCAGCGCCCTTGAAGCTCTGCACGAAGGCGTCAATTTCAGCCTGATCGGCGTCTGGGTCGCCCAGCACGGCCAGAAGTGCGCCAACCGGATAAGTCTCGCCGGCTTGCGCAGTCAGTCTGACAAAGCACCCGGCTTCTTCAGCTTCGACCTCATTGGTGATCTTGTCGGTTTCGATCAGCGCCAGCATTGCGCCGCGCGCGTGCGGCACGCCTTCCGCTACCATCCATTCGGCGACGGTGCCTTCGCTCATCTCGATGCCCCATTTGGGCATGGTAAACGCCTTGAGATTGGCCATGTTTTCAGCCCCTAACGAAACGCGAGCGTGCGGCGAACCGCAGCTTCGATCGAGGTGGGCGAAGGCAGCCAGGCCTTTTCCAGTCCCGGAGCAAACGGGATCGGACTGTGCGGCGCGGTGACCATTTCTATCGGAGCTTTGAGTGAGCTGAATGCCTTTGAGGCCACTAGCCCGGCGATATCCGATGCCAGGCTGCACCGCGGCGTGCTTTCATCCACGATCACCAACCGTCCGGTTGCTTCAACCGAATCGAGGATGGCTTCTTCATCCAGCGGGCTGGTTGTCCGCAAGTCGATGACGTCGCAGCCGATCCCTTCCCCGGCGAGCTTGTCTGCAACGACTTCGGAACGACTGACCATCAAGCCGCAGGTGATAATGGAAACATCACCGCCTTCGCGGACCATTCGGGCCTGACCAAACGGAACGCGGTAATCGCCGTCAGGCACATCGCCCTTTACGGCGAACAGCGCCTTATGTTCGAAAAACATCACCGGATCATCGCCGCGCAAGGCCTCGGTCAGCAGCCCTTTGGCATCGGCCGGAGTGGTCGGTAAAACCACCTTGAGGCCCGGGATTGAGGTCATCATCGCGTAAACCGATTGGCTGTGCTGTGCGGCCGCGCTCATGCCCGCGCCATAAATCATCCGGACAACTGCCGGACAGGTGGTCTTCCCGCCAAACATATAGCGGAATTTCGCCATCTGGTTCCACAGCTGATCCAGGCTGACGCCCACAAAGTCTGCGAACATAAGCTCGGCAATCGGGCGCTTGCCCGCCAGTGCCAGGCCCGCCGCCGCGCCGATAATCGCGCTTTCCGAAATCGGTGTGTCGATTACGCGATTGGCACCGAATTTGTCATAAAGCCCGGTCGTCGCGCCCCAGATGCCGCCGATGGCTTCGGGGCCGCCAGCCGTACCGTTGCCGCCGACAATATCTTCGCCCAGCACCAGCACGTCAGGATTGCGCTCCATTTCTGCATGGATCGTCTGGTTGATCGCTTCGCGGATCGTCATCTCAGTCATTGGTCCGCGTTCCTTCTAGTATGAGACGTAAACGTCGGTGAGCAAGGTCGACTCATCTGGCACAGGAGCCGCCCGGGCTTCGGTGGTGGCTTCTTCGATAAGGGCCAGCGTTTCTGCATCGATAGCGTCCAGATCAGCGTCGCTCAGCAAGCCCGCTGCTGTCACCTTTTCACGAAACGCTTTCAGGCAGTCACGCTCTTCGCGGATCCGCTCCAGCTCGCCCGGGCCGCGATAACGCTGCGGATCGCCTTCGAAATGGCCATAGAACCGCTCGGTATCCAGTTCGATCGAGGCAGGGCCATGGCCGGCGCGGACATATTCCAGCACTTCGCGCATCGTGTCATAGGTATCGAAGAAATCGCTGCCATTGGCGCGCCATACTTTCATCCCGAAGGCTTCTGCGCGGCTGGCAATATCGCGGTTGGTGCCGACCGCATAATCAAAACCGGTGTGCTCTGAATAGTGGTTGTTTTCGAACACGAAGATGCACGGTGCCTTGGTAACGACAGCCATGTTCATCGCTTCAAATGTGGTGCCCTGATTACAGGCGCCATCGCCCGAAAAGGCAATCGCCACCTTACCCTTGCCATCAATTTTGGCGGACAGTGCCGCGCCAACCGCCTGCGGTGCCCCGGCCCCGACGATGCCATTTGCGCCCAGCATGCCGACCGAAAGATCGGCAATATGCATCGAGCCGGCCTTGCCCTTGCACAGCCCGTCTGCCCGGCCATAGATTTCCAGCATCATGCCTTTGACATCGCAGCCCTTGGCGATGCAATGGCCGTGGCCGCGATGGGTAGAGACGATGAAATCATCATTCGCAAGATGTTCGCAGACGCCCACAGCCGCCGCTTCCTGGCCGCAGTAGAGATGCGTGAACCCGGCGATCTCCCCGGTCATGATCTCCTTATGGAGTCTTTCCTCAAACGTCCGGATGACCGCCATCTGGCGATATGCTCGCAACAATTGGTCACGGCTGAGTTGCACAATCACTCTCCTGTTTGCTTGACGCGCGCGTCATATCCCAATTTGGCGATGGGCGCGGCAAAGTAAGCGAGTTCAATCACCAACAATGCTTGCCGTTTCGGGCTTATGGTATAATCACCATGCACATCCATACCATCCATGCAAATTGATAGGGGTGGCTGGAGAGAGTGCGGATTTGCCTCACATGTAGCCATCGCCAGCGTGCGGTTGGCTCACGCGTTTCCGGCCTCTATCTAGAAGCCGCGTGGATTGGCTCGGGATGTAGGAGAGGATGAAGATGAACGTAAGTTCGTCACCCTTTGAAGAGTGGCGGCTGGACAGAGCGACGCTGGAACGCGTCACTATTCGGGGCGTCGAAGACATTCGATCAGCAGCAATTGCGCTTAACGATGCCGCCCATGCTTGCGGCTTCCGGATTGCTGTTGCGGTCGACATTGCTTCAAAAGAGCAAATGGTTGATGCCGATGGCGCTATCCTGAACGCTGAAGTTTTTGGCTGGGTGGCCGATGGCGAACGCTGGTGGGAAGATACCAGGCTCGCCCTTAAATCCTTCTTACCCAGAGCTTGCCGGTATGAGAGTGAGCCGTTCTGGTGCAATGAAGATGGTTTTTACACCATCTGGAGGAACAAATATCTCGAAGGGATCGCGCTCAAGGACTTCACCAGAGCGGTCTTGGGACGCGCCGCAATCGTAATCCCGGTTCATCTGTCGTTCGGGCAGATTGGCGCGGTCAGCCTGATGAGCGTGGATTTGACCACGACTGATCTAAGCGAGCCCTTCGCCAGATATGCCGAAGATCTGGGCGTGCTGGTCCGGCGGTTTGTGGCCGGCTATGTCGCCGCGATGCGGACCCATCAGTGGATCCCCAGCAATTGCTCGCTTTCCAAGCGTGAGGTTGAGTGCCTTCGCTGGGCCGCTATTGGCAAGACCGACAATGAGATCGGGATGATATTGTCATTGAGCCACGCAACCGTGCGTTACCATGTGCAGCGCGCTGCTGAAAAGCTGAACGCGGTTAATCGCAGCCAGGCGGTGTTCAAGGCTGGTCAGCTCGGATTTCTGGGGGCGGCTTCCTAGCGTCAGGACCTAGAGCGTGATGACATAGGTTTGATCCGTTCGTCCCGAGCGTAGCCGAGAACCAACTGCGCAGAGCCTCGTCTCCGCTCGGCCTATGCCCCTCGACTTCGCTCGGGACGAACGGCAATAGATGGTGTAATACCAATCTGCGATGAGAAGAACCTAAAGCTCCCCTCCCCGTTGGGGAGGGGTTGGGGGTGGGGGTTCCACGCTAGCGATGACGCGAGGCCAAGGGGCCTCGCTCCCCCATCCCCGACCCTTCCCCGATGGGGAAGGGGGAAATGAGTCAAGCTCATTGCACCTTGGTATAATCTAAAGTCATCACGCTCTAACCCAGTTTGCGGACCGGGTCGCTGCCATCCCAGCCGACCGATGCAGCCTTGATCATCGCGAACAGGCCTTCACTGCCGCTGGCCATCTGCAAAATCTCGACGATGCTGCCCGCGCCTGCGCCTGTATCCACATAAATGACCGCGCCATCACTTCCTGTCGTGCCCTCAACCAAGACTTTTGCGCCCGCGTCTTTCGCTATCTTGCGTGCCTGGACCAGATCATCGGTAAGTATGCAGGTGTGGTGCAAAACATCCCCACTCACGCCATATTTACCCCGGTAAATGCCCGGAGCATCATTTTCAGGGCGGATCAGCTCGATCTGCATATCACCCCAATAGGCCAGCGCGAGGGAGAATTTGCATGCGGTCGGTTCGCCCAGATATCGCATCTCGCCAAGCTCGATGTTCTGGATCAGGTAGAACGGCCCGACCCCCATCACCTGCGTCCAATAGGTAAGTGCGGCGTCAAAATCGGTGGGCACAAATGCCATTTGCATGACCGGTCCGATATCCTTGATGCTCATACCGTGCGCTCCTTCACTGTTGCAGTCCTCCTATCGAATGGACCAGCTTGCGGACAGCTTATTTGGTGGCATGATGGCTGGCAGAACGACACTGGGAGTTTTGAGAGGCCATGAGCGAAGCTGATCCCCAAATCGCAATGAACTGGCAAGCCAAGCGCCGCAGCATGGCTCGTGCCGGGCTGAAACGCATGGTGCCTCTGGTTGAGCGGCACGATACTGAACGAACCGAAGGTCCGTTGCCGCTGCACAAGGGCGTGTATATCGATCCTGTGCGGTTTGAGGCAGAGCGGACCAAGCTGTTCCTCGGCCAGCCTATCATTGCCGGGCTGTCAGGTGACATTCCCAATTCAGGCGATCTGTTTGTGTTTGATGCCGCCGGCCCCTCGATCATAGTGACACGCGGCAAGGACGGCATAGCGCGCGCTTTCCTCAACATGTGCACCCACCGCGGCGCAAAGCTGGTTGAAGAAAGCGAACCGTTTTCGGATCACCGGGCGCGGGTGACCTGCCCGTTCCATGCCTGGACCTTTGACCCGGCCGGCAAGCTGATCGGGCAACCATCCAAGGAAAGTTTTGCGGGCTGCGAGATCGGCGCGCGCAATCTGATCGAGCGGCCCTGCGCGGAATATCTGGGCCTGATCTTTGTTCGTCCCGGCGGCGGCGATCCGATCGATGCAGCAGCACATATTGGTGACTTCGCCGATGTGCTTGCCGCGCTTGAGCTTCACCGCGCAGAGCCGGTCAAGAAGGGGATTATGACCGCCGATTCAAACTGGAAGTTCGCGCTGGATACTTACGCAGAAGGCTATCACTTCGCCTCGCTGCATGCCTCTACCATCGGCAAGACCAACTATAGCGATATCTCCGCAGTAGACCGTTATGGCAGGCACCACCGGGTTGGATTTCCGGACTTTGGCGTGGGCGATCTGGTTGGGGTTCCCGAAAGCGAATGGCCCGATACCGAATATGGCGGGGTGCATTTCATCTTCCCCAATACGGTCGTGTTCTTTGGCTCGGTCGGGGTCGACAGCTTTTTTACCCAGGTGTTCCGGCTCTTCCCTGACGGGGTCGGCAAGACGCGTTGCCAGTTTGCCGTTTACGCACCGTTTGGCGTTGGGTCGGATGAATACCGGGCGATGTGCGAAATGGCCTATGATGCAACCGCGCAGGTGGTCCAGACCGAGGACTACCGGGTTGCGTCGCATGGCTACGCCAATCTGCTGACCGCCCCTGATGATTATCATGTCGTGATCGGATCAAACGAAAACGCCGTGCAAGTGGTTCACCAACATATCGCCGAAGTTATCGGCATGCCGCTCTAAGGATTGAAAATGGCCGATATCGACCCCCAAATTGATCGTCCGGATCGCTGTTCGGACATCAGCTATACTGACATGCTGGCAACCGACACGCGCCGTGTGCCGGATTATCTGATCCAGGAATCCAACCAGGACCTTGGCGATGCGCCGCTCTCAACCGATCGCTACATCAGCCCTGAGTTCAAGGCCCGCGAGGACGAGGCTATGTGGCCCAATGTCTGGCAATTTGCGGCCCGTGAAGAGGATATGCCCGACGCCGGTGACACGGTGGTCTATGAGATAGGCGAGAAGTCATTTCTGTTGATCCGGCAAATGGATGGCAGCGTTCGCGGCTTCTACAATGTCTGCCTTCACCGCGGCCGCAAGCTCAAGCTGGACAGCGGCAAATCGATCAATCTGCGCTGCCCGTTCCACGGCTTCACCTGGAACAATGATGGCAGCCTCAAGGAAATTCCCTGCAAATGGGATTTCAAACACCTTGAGGATCAGGACCTGTCGCTTCCCCAGCTCAGGGTAGAGCGGTGGCAGGGCTTTATCATGGTCACCGAAAACCATGATTTGCCCAACTTCACCGATTGGGTTGGGCCGGGGATCGAGCATTATGAAAACTGGCGGCTGGACGAATGCACCACCATGGCCTGGATCGGGCGGGTCATTCCGGCCAACTGGAAAGTGGTGTCCGAGGCTTTCATGGAGGCCTGGCACACGATCGTCACCCATCCGCAAATCCTGCCGTTCACGGCGGACGAGAATACCCGCTATGATCTTTACGGCGATCACATGAACCGGGCGATTACCCCCAACGGCACCTTGTCACCGCATCTCAAGGGCAAGGACCAGTTCTATGTGATCGACAAGCTGGCAGAGTTCCTTGGCGGGGATTCGCGCGGGCGGCGTAATGCCACTGACCGCGATGACCTGAAGGGCTTTTCAGCCGACGATCCGTTGCTGGCGCGCAAGGTGTTGGCCGAGGCCAACCGGGAGGCTTTTTCGGCGATGAACGGCCATGACTATTCCGAAGTCTGTGACAGCGAGATGCTGGATAATTTCACCTATAATATCTTCCCAAACTTCTCGCCCTGGGGCGGGTTTGTGCCCAATATCGTCTATCGCTGGCGGCCTTGGGGCGATGCTGACCATTGTCTGATGGAAGTGCGTATCCTGATGCGCGCGCCCAAGGGGGAAAAGCCGGCGCGCGGCGCGGAATTCTTCCTTGTGCCCGATAACCAGCCGTTTGCCTTCGCTTCGGATCTGATTGGCGCGGCGCTGGCGGGGGTGTTCGATCAGGATATGGAAAACCTCCCCTATGTGCAGCAGGGGATGAAAGCATCGAAGAACAAGCGGATCGAACTGGGCCATTATCAGGAAACCCGCATCCGCCAGTTCCAGCACACTCTCGACAAATATCTGAGCGGCGCGCTCCCCACGAAGAAGGCGTAACCAATGCAATTGAGTTTGAAGGGCCGAACCCTGCTGATCACCGGCGCATCATCGGGGATCGGCGCGCATTTTGCAGAGGTCGCGGCAGAGGCAGGGGCAAAGCTTGTGCTGGGCGCAAGGCGCACCGATCGGCTGGAGGCACTCGTCGCCAGCATCAAGGCCAAGGGCGGCGAAGCCATCGCGGTTGCAATGGATGTGGCCGACAAAGCCTCGACCATTGCCGCGTTTGATGCTGCCGAAGCTGCGTTCGGTCCGGTTGACAGTGTGATCGCCAATGCCGGAACGAGCAACGAAAACCCGTTCCTTCAGCAAAGTGTCGACGATTTTGATCAGCTCATGTCGGTCAATCTGCGCGGTGTATTTCTTACCGTGCAAGAAGGCGCGAAGCGGATGATGGCGGCCGGCAGCCGGGAACGGCAGCACGGCCGGATCGTGATCATTTCCTCGATCACCGCTGAAACGGTGGAGCCAGGCCTTGCGCTCTATTCCGCGTCAAAGGCGGCAGTGCTCCAGATGGGCAAGGTGCTGGCGCGCGAATGGGCGCGGCAGGGGATCAACGTGAACAGCGTCCTGCCCGGCTATATCGTGACCGAGATCAATGGCGAATGGTTCAATACCGAAGACGGCCAGAAGCAGGTGCTGCGGTTCCCGCGCAAACGGGTGATAGATATAGATGCGCTCGATCCGACGCTGCTCTATCTGGCGTCAGACGCGTCAAAATTCGTCACTGGCGTTGGCTTCACTATTGATGACGGGCAGAGTCTGTAGCAGCGCTCATTCGATCATCCCAACCAGCGTTCCAACAGCATAGACTTCACCTTCGACCCCAATAACCCGCAATGTTCCGCTGGCCTGCGCCTCGATCTCAGAGGTCGTCTTGTCAGTTTCAACCGTGTAGATAACGTCGCCAACTGCAACCGCTTCCCCATCGGCAAACATCCATTCGTTGAGGGTCATTTCGGTCGCAGACATCCCGATCTTGGGGATGCGAATTTCGCTCGCCATCGTCAAATCTTCCAGTTGATCGTTGTGCGAACGGCGTCCTTGATCGCGTCCTTGCTGGGGATCCATGCCTGTTCAAGCACATTGGCCATCGGCACCGCAGAAAATGCGCCGCCGATCCGCTGCACCGGGGCTTTGAGTTCACCAAACAACTTTTCACTCAGCCGCGCAGCGATTTCCGCGCCCGTGCCATAGGCTTTTACCGCTTCATGCAGCACCACCGCGCGGCCAGTCTTGCGAACAGAGGTGATGACAGTTTTTTCATCGTAGGGCGCGATTGTCCGCAAATCGATGACTTCAACCGAGATACCCTCGTCAGCCAGCTGGCCTGCCACTTCAAGCGCATCGAGCACAGTGCGGCCATAAGTGATAATCGAGCAGTCGCTGCCTTCGCGCGCAATCGCTGCCTTGCCCAGCGGCACCCGGTGGCCCGCCGGCGGTGCATCGCCTGTGATGCCATAGCAGAGAATATTCTCGATGAAGATCACCGGATCATTGCAAGCGATGGCTGACCGCATCAGTCCCTGCGCATCAGCCGGGTTCGACGGGGTCACAATAGTAAGGCCCGGAACATGCGCGAACCATGCCTCCAGCATATCGGAATGCTGGCCACCAAACCCGACACCGACCCCGGTCGTGGTGCGGATTACCAGCGGCACATTGGTTTGCCCGCCCGACATGAAGCGAAGTTTGGCCGCGTGATTGACGATCTGGTCCATGGCGACCGTCAGGAAGTTCATCAGCATGATTTCGGCGATCGGCCGCATCCCGGCCAGTGCTGCGCCTACGCAGGCACCGACGATGGCCTGTTCGGAAATCGGCGTCGACCGGACCCGGTGTTCGCCGTATTTCTCGGTCAGACCTGCCGAGACCTTGAACACCCCGCCGCCTTGCTTGGCCGCGACATCTTCCCCCAGCAGTATGACGCCTTCGTCCTCCGCCATAGCCTCATCAATCGCCCGGTTGAGCGCAGCAACCATGGTGATCTTGCCCGTCATGCCGCGATCTCCGCTTCAAACACATCGCGGCGAAGTTCTTCTGGGCCGGGGAAAGCACTGTCGGTGGCAAACTGCTCTGCTGCATCCACTTCGGCATCGATCTGCGCAACAATCGCGTCAAGTTCGGCCTCGGTAAATTGATAGTCCAGCATCAGCTTGCGCAGCCGTGGCAGCGGATCTTCCGCTGCCATTTCGGTCAGATGCTCCTTGGGCATGTAGGAGAAATCCGCCCCGAAGAAGTGCCCCATCATCCGGTAGCACATTGCCTCGATCAGGGTTGGCCCCTCGCCCGCCCTGGCGCGGTCAACCGCCTCTTTAGCGGCTGTGTACATGGCTTCGGCATCGTTTCCGTCTACCCTCACGCCTGTCATCCCATAGGCAGCCGCGCGCGTCACAATGCTGTCTACTTTGGTGTGATCGGCAAAGGCGGTATGCTCACCATAGCGATTGTTCTGGCAGAAGAAGATCACGGGCAACTTGTAGAGCTGGGCCATGTTCATCGCTTCGTGGAAGGCACCGATATTGGTCGCCCCATCGCCAAAGCAGGTAACCGTAACGCGCCCATCACCCCGGTTTTGCGAAGCCAGTGCCAACCCATTGGCAATTGGCAGGCCCGATCCAACCACGCCGGTTGTCACCATCACCCCGGTTTCAGGATGGGTGATGTGCATTGATCCGCCCTTGCCCTTGCAGGTGCCCGTTACCTTCCCGGCAATCTCTGCATAGAGCAGATCAAGCGGCACGCCCTTGGCAATCTGATCATGCTGGCCGCGATAGGTGGTTACCAGATAGTCCGATGGCTCCAGCGCCGCCATCATCGCCGAACTGACCAGTTCCTGGCCGCGATAGGTGTAATAGAGCACCGCCAGCTTGCCGCCCATCAGCATCGATCGGATTTTCTCGTCCGAGCGGGCACAGCGCATTGTGCGGGTATAGATATCGAGCAGCTTTTCACGGTCTATCGTCATCTGCGATCCCAATCAGCATAGCACATGGAGGCGCTCGCACCGAGCACCTCCATTCCTTTCACGCGCTCCGATCAGAACTGGACGCGTTTGGTATAACCGCCATCAATGATCAGGTTCGTGCCAGTGGTATAGCTGGATGCCGGGCTGGCGAGGAATACGACCGAACGGGCAACCTCATCAGGCGCACCAAGGCGGCCCATAGGCATTTGCGCTACGGTGGCATTGTAGAAATCAGGCATACCGCCCTTGATCGCATCCCAGTTGCCGGTCTTGTATTCGATCGGCCCCGGGGACACGGTGTTAACGCGGATTCCCTTGCCGGCAAGTGCCTGCGAAAGCTGCGAGCCATAGGTGATGAGCGCAGCCTTCAGTGCATTAAACGCCTGCGGGCTGAAGAATGTCTCAACCGCCGCAGTGGAAGACATCAGGATGATCGCGCCTGATCCCGAAGCGGCAAGCGCAGGGGTCAGCACTTCAACCGCGCGGACACCGCCAAGAATGTCCAGGTCAAGGCCGCGCTGCCAATCCTGAGTCGCGCCCTGCCCTGACGAGCTTGCAGTGTGGATGAAGATATCGCATCCGCCCAGTGCTTCGACTGCCTTGTTTAGCCAGGCAATATAGCCATCGGGATTGTCTGTCATGTCGAGGACATCGGCATGCACCTTGGTGCCTGCCTTGCCAATTTCTGCCGCTGCTGCGTTTACCCGGGCCTCATCGCGGGAGAAGAATGCGACATCGCAGCCTTCAGCTGCAAACAACTTGAGCGTTTCCAGCCCAATGCCGTGCGAGCCGCCATTCATAATGACCTTCTTGCCTTTTAGACCCAGATCCATTGTAATTCTCCCAAAGCGTGATGAGACACTATGGCGGATCGGAGGCTGGCTTTACATCCCCAAAAAAGATGGGGTCACGGGCCCAGCGATGACGTATTTTGATAGTGTGCCAGTGATCTCGGGCGGGTTACCACTGATGAAAATAGGAGAGACCCAATGGCTTTTTCAGGACCAGTCGAGGATCAGCTCGCGATTCGCACTCTGCATGATAGCTATGCGGACGCGGTCTTTCGCCGTGATCCCAGCGATTGGGGCAGAAACTGGGCCATTGATGGGCGCTGGCATTTGATGGGAACAACGGTCGAGGGCCGCGATACCATTGTGGGGATGTGGAATGGCGCGATGGCTGGCTTTGCCTTTGTTGCCTTCTTTGGGCAAACCGCCTCGATCGAGGTTGATGGCGATCACGCAACAGGCCGGGTCTTCACCCATGAAGTGCTTGAAACCGCAGACGGGCAGATGCGCCGCCCGGTTGGCCGGTATGATGACATGTATGTAAAAATCGATGGCCAGTGGCTTTATCAGGAACGCATTTACGCAATGCTGAAGGGTTAAGTATATGAAAATTCTGATTTCTGGCGAGCTCGAATTTTCGCCTGAAAAGCGCGAAGCCGCCTTGGCGCAGGCCAAAGACTGGATCGATATGGCGCTCGCCGAACAAGGTTGTCGCCACTATGCTTGGACCGCTGATCCGCATTATCCGGGCCGGGTTCATGTGTTCGAAGAATGGGATTGCGGCGAAGATCTTCAGGCTCATCTGGTCGGTGAAGCCTATTTGGGAATGGCCGGGCATCTCGCCAAATTCTCGATTCTCGGTGCGGTAACCCGGAAATATCGCTGCGATCTGTCTGAGCCGGTTTATGGCCCGGACGGCGTTGCGACTGCGACATTCCTGACAGCCAAGGGGTAAGAAACATGACCGATCTGACCGGCAAGGTTGCAGTGGTGCTGGGCGCCGGCGGCAAGGACAATATGGGCCAGACGATCGCCCGGACCCTTGCTGAAGCAGGTGCCAAAGTGGTCGTAACAGGCCGCCAAGAAGCTCCGCTCAAGGAACTGGCCAGCGCAATCTCCGGCGACTGGATGCTGTGCGATATTGCCAGGAAGGCAGATGTCGAGGCGCTGGCAAGCGAGGTGGTCCGGCGGCACGGTAAGGTTGATATCGCAGTGAACGCGACAGGCTGGGGCTTGCTCAAATCGCTCCATGAGATCACCGAGGAGGAGCTTGATCAGATCATCGCCCTCCAGTTCAAGGGGGTGCATTATTTCCTCAGCGCATTTGTCCGCGCCATGCCAAATGGCGGCTCGCTGATGCAGATATCCTCTGCCACAACCCAATGTATTATTGACGATCATGCCGCTTATATCGGCACCAAATCGGGGTCAGAGGCGCTGATCCGCTGCGTCGCCAATCAATATGGACCGCAAGGAATCCGCGCCAATACCGTCTCGCCCGGCTTTACCGACACCCCGATGACCTCTGCGTCGTTTGCTGTGCCGGGCCTCGCCGATGCCTTCATCAAGGAATACCCACTGGGCCGCGTCGGCACATCCAATGACATCGCCCATGCAGTGCTGTGGCTGGCCGATGATGCAAGCTTTGTCACCGGCCAGAATTTGCAGATCAACGGCGGCCTTACACTGCGCCGTAATCCGCGGCCCGCCGAAATGAACGCCTCAATCGGAGCGGCGATGGCCGCCCTGCAGGCCAGCTAAAGTTTCAACAGCTGCTTGCCCTTGTTGGCGCCCACAAACAGGCGCTGCAAGGTTGCTGGCGCATTCTCGAAGCCGTGCTGAATATCTTCCTGATATGCCAGCTTTCCTTCCTGCACGAACTTTACAAGTCGCTTGCGGATGTCGGGGAATTCACTGATCCAGTCCAGCACTATGAAGCCTTGCATCCGTGCACGGCGGAAAACCAGATTGAAGTAGTTTTCCGGACCCGCCGGCAAAGATCCGGTTTCATACCGGCTGATCCCGCCGCAAATCACCACCCGCGCACCGGTGGCAATCCGGGACAGCATGTCGTTCAGTATCTTGCCGCCGACATTATCAAAAATCACATTGATCCCATCGGGAGCAAACTGCTTTAGCTGTTCGCGGATTGGCCCTGCCTTGTAGTCAATCGCATGGTCATAACCCGCCTCTTCAACCAGCCATGCGCATTTTTCGGGGCCGCCAGCGATCCCGATCACAGTGCATCCGGCGATCTTGGCAAGTTGGCCAACGATTGACCCCGTGGCTCCTGCAGCACCCGAAACGACGACAACATCGCCAGCCACCGGCTCACCCACCTTGAACAGCCCGCAATAGGCGGTGACCCCGGTGGTGCCCAGAACTGATAGCATCGCGGTTGGTGAAAGAGCTGACTCGGCCCGGTTCAGATCGGCACCATTGTGGATCACATATTCGCTCCACCCGGTGGAACCTGCCAGCAGCGCGCCGACCGGGAATTTCCCGCCATTGCTCTCAATAACTTCAGTGATCCCGGAACCGCGCATGACTTCGCCGATTGCCATGGGCGCTACATAATCGGCGATATTCTCCATCCAACCCTTTTGTGCCGGATCAAACCCCAGATAGTGGGTTTTGAGCAGCATTTCGCCCGGCCCCGGATCGAGAAGATCAACCGTGACCAGTTTCAGATCATCATCAGCGATCGGGCGGCCTCTTGGATGTCCGTTCAGCAGCCATTGGCGAGTCTTGGTCACGCGAAAATCTCCTGATTGGGCATCGCCTGACGGTAGAGCGGATTGTCAGACGAATAGTAATTGCAATGGAAGCCGCTGGGCACGCGGAAGGGAATAAGCACCCGTGCAATCGGCCCGGCGGCGATGTCATCGGCGGCAAAAATGGCGAGTTCGGTAGTCGCGCTATTGGCCGGGTGAACCAGCGTGATCGCATAACCATCAGCCTCACCGGTTCCGCCAACCCGTGGCGCGAAAACCAGTTCTCCCGCAGCTGCGCCCGCGCCGAAATGCCAGATATCTTCCTGGCCAGTCACCGTATCAAACCGCAGCACCGCGTCCATCCCTTCCACTCGCCCATCGCGTGACTTGAGGTTGATGTTGGCAAAGCTCTGTCGCGACTTGCGGCTCATCAGGCGGTCATCAGGCCGCGGAAACTGAATGTCGCGATCGTTGAGGGTTTCTTCCTTCATCCAGCCGGTGTCGCCATTCGGATCGATGATCCAGCGCCGCAAGCTTTGTGAGGTTTCACCATGCGCGCGCCGGGCGCCCGTTTCATCGGGGAACAACGCAGTGCCATTAGCCGCTGCTACATCGGCGATGATCTTGCCATCTTCCTCCCAGACATTGAGCTCGTGGAACATGTGGCGCGGTTCATATTCGAACCATTTGATATCCGCCTCAGACCCTTCGCGCGGCATGATGGCAATTTTTGTCGGGCGATTATTTACCCAGGCGGTCATTGGCCCGCCAGCCGCAAAGCGCTTGAGGTCAGAATCGATCGGGATGAAGGGAAATATGACCCAGTTTTCGGTCAGCAAAAAAGTATGCATCAGGCTGAAATGCGGCATCTGGATAATCTCGGACTTGCGGATTTTTCCGTCTGCCGTGATGATGTCATAGCGCATTTCGGCGGCACCCATCATGCCGTTGATCGCCGCCCCGATGTTGAACATTTCCCCGGTTGCATGATCGACCTTGGGATGAGCCGAAAATGTCGAGGTTACCACCCCGCCATAATGCTCCTCGCCGATCGTCTCCAGCGTTCGCGGATCAAGCACAACCGGCGGCGCGCCCTCCATCAGTGCAAGCAATTGGCCGCCGTGCAGAATGATGTTGGTGTTACCGGTGTTGTAGCGCTTGCCAGCGGTGACCGGGTCCGCCGTCATCGGATTGCCGAACATCCCGAACAAGCGCTTGCCGGCCGCTTTTTCCATCAGGAATTTTTCGGTCTTGACCCAGCGATTGCGCATCGAAACGCGCCCTTCGGCAATCTCGAAAACATAGACCATGCCATCGCCATCGAACCAGTGATAATCCCCTTCCCGCGGCGGATAGAGCGGCTCTGGGCCGTTGCGATAAAAGATGCCCGAAAGATCATCGGGAATAGTGCCTTGAACAATCAGATCGGGCGCATCTGCTTCAAACCGGACCGGCGCGTGATGGCCAGTAAGGTAAGGATGATCGAAGAAGGGTTCAGCCATGCGAGATGCCTCATTCGGTGTGGACTGCCGACCGCAGCCATGGCCCAAGCCTGCGGGCAGAGCAGCTATCAAAAGTGACCAGCACCCGGTCGGCTAGCTAAATCATGGGTTGTGCCAGCCACGAAAATACCCTGTCTTGGATAGCGGGTCGGAAACAGTCAAAGGGATCGGCAATGACTGAAAGTGACGTGAACCACACCCGACCCGTCCGGCACGGTGGCTGCTTGTGCGGGGCTGTGCGATATACCGCCGAATGGCCTCCGCTGATGGTCGCTGTTTGCCACTGTACCAATTGCCAAAAGCAAGCGGGATCAGCGTTGTCGGTGGTTGCATTTTTGAAACGCGGACAACTCGTGGTCCAAGGCGATCTCACGACATATGAAGATACCGGGGCCAGTGGCGATCCGGTGTTCAGAAGATTCTGCGGTAAATGCGGCTCTCCAGTTATTACCGAAACACCCGCCGGAAGTAGCCTTGGAAATATCTTCATCAAGGCCGGCACGCTGGACGATAGCTCAGACCTTGCACCAACCCACCATTTCTGGACCAAGAGCGCGCAGGACTGGTTTGTTTTCCCCGCAAATGCAGAGCGGCTGGAGTCGCAATAGCTTCACTGCCCACCCCCATCATTGAAACACTGAAGGATTGAAATCTTGAGACAGAATCGCCGCTTCCTGCTCGTCCGCCGACCCGATGGTGCCCCCGTTGCCGATGATTTCAAGCTTGAGACGAGTGAGGCTCCGACAGCTCAGGACGGGCAATTCCTGATCCAGAACCTTTACGCCTCGCTTGATCCGGCCATGCGCGGCTGGATGGATGATGCGCCCTCCTACATGCCGCCCATTCCGCTGGGCGATGCAGTGCGGGCATCCACCGTTGGAATTGTAGTGGAGAGCACCGTGCCAGAGTTTCCGGTCGGCCAGTGGGTTTCCGGGCTGAACGCGATCGAGGAGTATACAATCGGCGTGCCGGGTGGATTTTCGCAGCCCATTGATTCTACCATGGTCCCTTCACCTACCAACTTCCTCTCGGTGCTGGGTGCAGTAGGACTGACGGCCTATTTTGGCCTACGCGAAGTGTGCAAGCCCATCCCGGGCGATGTTGTGCTGGTTACTGGCGCGGCGGGCGCGGTTGGCTCGTTGGTGGGGCAACTCGCCAAAATTGGCGGAGCATCGAAAGTCATCGGTATCGCTGGCGGGCCCGAAAAATGCGCCCGCCTGATCGAACGCTACGGATTTGACGCCGCGATCGACTATCGCGGAAAGTCAGTCGATCAACTATCGGCCGAGCTGGCGGCCCTTGCGCCCGGCGGCGTCAATGTGATCTTTGAGAATGTTGGCGGGGATATCCTTGACGCCGGTCTCAACAATCTGGCGATGGGCGCGCGGATCGGTGTGTGCGGCTTGATCAGCGAATATAACAATGCAGGCGAAAAAACCGGCGCACGCAACATCTGGCAACTGATTGTCAAACGGGCATCGATGACCGGGCTGCTGGTGGCTGACTATGTCCCGCGCTTTGGCGAGGGCGCGATGGCGATGGCGGCATTGGTCCGTGACGAAAAACTGGTGTTTGATGAGCATATCGATGAGGGGATCGAGAATGCGCTTCCAGCATTCCTCCGATTGTTCAGCGGCAGCAATGACGGCAAGATGATCCTCAAGATCGGCTGAACAATGAACCAGCGCAGCCTTCTGGTCCTGAGCGGAGGGCACCCCTATGAGGAAGACCCGTTCGCCGCGATGCTGGCCGTACTATCCGGTTGGCAGGTCACTCACCTGATCCACCCGGATGCCGAGCGCCTGGTGGGCGAAGGCGCGGCAGACGATGCCGATGCGCTGCTGTTTTACGACATGCCGGGCTATGCGTTCGCCGATGGCAAAGTAACCTCACGCCCGCCATCGGCTGCCTTCAAAGCCGCAATCGAGCGCCGCTTTGCCAGCGGGCGCGGGGCTGTTGTTATGCATCATGCTTTGGCGGGCTGGGCCGATTGGCCTGAATGGAGCGAAATGATCGGCGGGCGGTTTTTGTATCAACCAGGACAATGGCGCGGAAACGCCTGTCTGGATTCGGGCTATCGGCACGATGTGGATTATCAGGCTTTGGTGGTTGCAGATCACCCGGTTGTTGCCGGAGTTCCAGCGAAGTTCGCGGTCAGTGATGAGCTCTATCTGGCCGAAGTCTCTGCGTCAGACATCATCCCGCTGGTGCGCTCAGACTATGGTTTTGTCGCAGAGAATTTCTATTCTGCGGCCAAGGCAGTGGCGGGCCAAATGTTTGACAGACAGGACTGGCCGCATCCCTCCGGCAATAATCTGGTGGCCTGGGCGCGCCATGCAGGTGACGCGCGGATCGTTTATCTGCAATTCGGCGATGGTCCGGCCACTTACCAAAACCCTTCGGTCCAGCGCCTTCTGGCCAATGCACTGGACTGGACTTCAAGGAGTGAAACATGAATTCCGAACAGACAGTGCTTGATTTCATGGCGGCATGGAACCGCCGCGATCTGGACGCCGCTTTTGCAATGATGGCGGACGATATAGTCTGGCATAATATTCCGATGGAACCGGCGGTGGGCATCGATGCTTGCCAGGCGCTGATGGCCAGCTTCCCGCCTGCCGAGGCAATCAATTTTGATACGCACCATATCTCGTCAAAGGGAAATGTCGTGATGACCGAGCGGACCGACGGATTTCTGATTGGCGGAACCTGGCGCAAGATCCGGCTGATGGGGATTTTTGAAATCAATCCGGACGGCAAGATCGGCAAATGGCGCGATTATTTCGACATGGCCGAATTCCAGCGCGAGTTTAGCTGATGGGCCGGGAAATGTCGGGCCGGAAGGCAATCGTCACTGGCGCGGCGTCTGGCATAGGGGCCGCCGCAGTTGCGCGTTTACGCAGCGATGGTGTTGATGTTCTCGCGGTCGATATAGTCGAGCGCGGATTGCTGGGTACGCATAATCTTGTTGCCGATCTAGGCGATCCGGCCGCCTTTTCGGCCATTGCCGCGCAAGCAGAGGAGCAATTGGGCGGGCTCGACATTCTGATCAACAATGCCGGCGTTTGCCCGGCAGGGCCGTTCGACGGGATGACCGAAGCGATGTGGGATCAGGCGCTGTCGATTAATGTCACCGCAGTTATGAAACTGACCCGCATTATGCTGCCGATGCTCCGCCAATCGGCAGCAGCGCGAGTGATCAACACCGGCTCAATTCTATCAAGTTACGGAGATGCAGGCCTGGTTGCCTATACAACATCGAAGCACGCCGTCCTTGGCCTGACCCGGGCTTTGGCCGCTGAGCTGGGACCGCACGGGATCACCGTTAATTGCGTCCAGCCCGGAGCCATAGCGACGGGGATGACCAGACCGATGTTTGAGGATAATCCCGACAGTCAGGACTATTATATTGGCCGCTCTGTTCTGGGCCGGATCGGCCAACCAGAAGACATCGCCGATGTCATGGCATTCCTCGCTTCGGATGATGCGCGTTTTGTTACCGGGCAAGGAATAATGGTCGATGGCGGCGTAATGCTGCATAGCTAGCTGCAAACCCCAAACACTACCATTTTCGACTATCGCACTGCGGCACGCGGCATGTCATGCATGATTTATTGGAGAAGTACGATGAATCAGATGAGTTCGGCGCGGAGCCTCTCCGATCCGGAAATTATGCAGGATCCTTTTCCATTTTACCAATGGGCGCTGGCCAATGCGCCTGTTCTGGAAATGCCGGGGACAGCAATCAAAGTTGTGATGAGCTATGCCATGTGCAGCGAAGCCGCCGGGCGGGTTGAGGAATTTTCCAACGCTTTCAGCACAACTCTGTCAGGCGCGATGGCAGAAGATACTGAAGTGGCGGGCATTTTGGCAGAAGGGTGGCCGCAGATGGACACTTTGCTGACCGCCGATCCGCCAGTTCACACCCGTTATCGCAAGCTTGTGAATCTCGCCTTTTCGATGCCGCGTGTGAACGCGCTTGAAGCCGGTATTCGCGATAAGGTGAACGGGCTGATCGATGGGTTCATTGACAAGGGCGAATGTGAATTTGTCAATGAATACAGCGTCCCATTGCCAGTCAAAGTTATCTGCGAACAATTGGGCTTTGACCTTAGCTGGCACAGCAATGTCAAACGCTGGTCTGATGCCTTTGCTGACAGGCTGGGCCATATGATTTCCCGCGAACGTGAAATTGAATGCGCCCACGAAATTGTAGAATACCAAAAAGCGCTCAAAGTGAAGATTGATGAGCGGCGCGAAAACCCGACCGACGATCTATTATCCGATGTCGTCAATGCCCGCATTGATGGGGAACGACCGCTCAACGATACAGAAATCATGTCAATCGCTCAGCAGTTGATGGTTGCAGGAAATGAAACGACAACCCACGCCATCGCAGGCGGGATTGTGCATCTGGCTCAGAACCCCGATCAGACTGCGAAATTGCGCGCGGATCCCAAATTGATCCCCAATGCGATTGAGGAAATTTTACGTCTCGACACTCCGACCGCCGGCATGTGGCGTGTGGTTACGCGGGATTGCGAGCTTGGCGGCCATCAGTTCAAGGGTGGCTCAATGGTGCTTTTGCGCTATGCGGCGGCCAATCGTGACCCGGCACAATTCCCTGATCCTGACAAGTTTGACGTCGAGCGCAAGAACGCACGTACGCACATGGCCTTTGGCAAAGGCACGCATATGTGTGTTGGGAACATGCTGAGCCGCAAGGAAATGACGGTTTCGTTTGAGGCGCTGCTCGATCGGTTGGATGATATCCGTTTGGCCGAAGGCACCAAGCTGGAAGTTTCCCCCAACTTGCTGCTGCGCGGCTACAAGGCGGTACCAATCACCTTCAGGAAGCGTGGATGAATTTCGACCTCGACGAGAACCAGAACCTGTTCAAGGCGGCGGTGGAGAAATTCTCGTTGAGCGCTGACGTGCTCACTCGGCATCGCACACGTGCGTTGGCGGGAGGATTTGACCGAACCCGCTGGAAGGAAATGGCAGACCTTGGCTTGATAGCCCTTGCTGCCGCAGAGAAAGACGGCGGGCTTGGCGGCTCCATGCTAGATTGCGCAATTGTCGCGCAGGCTCTGGGCAATTCACAGGCGGTTGAGCCGTGGCTTGAATGCGGGTTTCTGGCCGCGCGTTTGCTGAGCGGCACACAGATGGCCGAGCAGGTCATCAGCGGCGACATTGTTGCAGCCTTCGCCTTTGCTGAGGCCGGACGTCGCTATGCGCTTGATGCGGTGACTATGCGGGCGCGCAAATCCGGCAGCGGATACATGCTGGCCGGTGAGAAGCAGCTCGTTTTGAACGGCGCTGTGGCGGATCTGTTTGTTGTGACAGCCAATCTTGACGGAGCAACTACCCTGTTTGCCGTCCCACGCGATGCCGCCGGGGTTGATGTAAAGCCTTATCCGGTCGTGGATGGCAGCTTTGCGGCAATCCTGACACTCCGCGATGTCGTTGTCGATGCGCCACTGCCCGCTAGCGAGGAACAGCTGTTCGGGGCGATTTTTGATACGCGACTAATGGCCGCAGCAGAAATGGTGGGCCATGCCCAGCGTCTGTTTGACGATACGTTGGATTATGTGAAAACGCGCGAACAATTTGGTCAACCGCTGGGGCGTTTTCAGGTGATCCAGCACAATATGGTTGGTGGTTACGAGAAAGTCGAACTGATGCAATCTGCGCTCTATCGTGCATTGCTGGCGTCACCTGCGAACTGGCAACGCGAGATAAGTGGCCTGAAGGCCTTTGTTGGCGAAGCGGCGATCGGCGTCGCGCACCTGGCAGTGCAAATGCACGGCGGCATGGGGACAACAGATGAGCTGGGTATCGGCCACGGCCTGAAACGCATCATGTTGCTGTCAAAGCTGTTCGGCGATCCTGCCAGTGATCTGGCATCTTACGCGAAGGCTGCGTGATGATGGAGCTATTGCCATGGATGTAAACTTCAGCCCCGCAGATCTGGCCTTTCAAAATGAGGTGCGCGAGTTCCTGGCCGACAAACTCAATCCGCGGCTGAGAGAGGGTTCTGCCAGCACGCCGAGCGTGTTTACTGAGCCCGATATTACCCGCGAGTGGCAGTCTATCCTTCATGAAAAGGGCTGGCTGGCAACCTCTTGGCCCGAGGAATATGGCGGACCTGGATGGACCCCGACGCAGAAATACCTGTTCGAGAAAGAATGCGCGACAGCGGGCGCGCCATCCCTGCCCATCCTTGGCCTCAGGCTGGTCGGCCCGGTGATCTGCCAGTTCGGCACGCCCGAGCAAAAGGCGCATTTCCTGCCACGGATCCTGTCTGGCGAAGACTATTGGTGTCAGGGTTACTCCGAAGCTGGATCAGGTTCGGATTTGGCCTCGCTCAAAACTCGGGCCGTCCGCCAGGGTGACAAATACATCGTCAACGGCTCCAAAATGTGGACCACCCATGCGCACCACGCCAACTGGATTTTTGCGCTGGTGCGAACCGATCAAGACGCCAAGAAGCAGGAAGGGATCAGCTTCCTGCTAATCCCGATGGAGCAATCGGGCGTTACCGTAACCCCGATTGTGACCATGGCCAACGACCATGAAGTGAACGCAACCTTCTTCGACAATGCCGAAACCGGGATTGAAAACCGTGTCGGCGAGGAGGGACAGGGTTGGACGATTGCCAAATACCTGCTTGAGAATGAACGCGGTGGTTCATGTGCCGCGCCATCTTTGCTGGCTGCGATTGACCGGCTTGAGACTTTAGCGGCAAGCCAGCCGTCTGGTGTCAATGGCGCATTGATCCATGATCCGGTGATTGCCCAGCGGATCGCCAAGCTGCGGCTTGAGACACAGGCGTTTGAAACTACGGAACTTCGGATTATCGCCGAGCTGATCAA
Source organism: Novosphingobium sp. (assembly GCA_031374105.1). GTDB lineage: Bacteria > Pseudomonadota > Alphaproteobacteria > Sphingomonadales > Sphingomonadaceae > Novosphingobium. Next base: position 145,396 of record JANMNP010000073.1, on the reverse strand, counting down.
GGGCCGTCCGGCAGGGCCGCAGACATCCTTGGTCAAACTCATCAGCTCGAATCTGCGGCAGGCTATCCAGGAACTCAAAGTCGATCTGTTCGGTTATGACGGGTTGCAACTTCCGGTCACGCGCCCGCTGTATGGCAATGATGCACCCGAACCGATTGGTAGCCGCGCTGCGCAGCTGGCTATGCCCGCCTATCTCAATGGCCGGGCCTATACGATTTTCGGCGGCTCAAACGAAGTGCAGCGGACGATTATCGCCAAGCAGGTGCTTGGGCTTTAGAGCCCCATCATCCCCGCCGTGCTCGCGCCATCAATACCGTATTCCGATCCAGAGATGAACGCAGCTGCGTCTGATGCCAGAAACGTCACCAGCCCTGCCACCTCATCAACCTGCGCCATCCGGCCAAGCGGGGCCATTGCTTCAAACTGCGCCCGGGCTGCTGCTGAATCCGGCGCGCGATCAATCACGCCGCGGATCATTTCGGTCTCAACCACGCCGGGATGAATGGTGTTGCAGCGGATTTTTGTCTTCTGGCTGGCACAGTGCAAAGCGATGGATTTGGACAGCGCGATATGCGCTCCCTTGGTCGTTGAGTAAGCGACATAATTGCCCATCGGGCGGTAGGCATTCATCGATGAATTGATGATGATGGATCCGGTCGCCCCACCTGGATTGGCACGCATGGCCTTCACCGCATGCTGTGCCGTCAGCATCACTCCAGTCAGATTGATGCCAATCAGACGGATCCAGTTGTCGTATTCGATCTCTTCAACGCTGCTGTCGCCAATTTCGGTTCCGGCATTGGCAAAAGCGATGTCGAGGCGGCCGAAATCGGAGTGGATTATCTCCATCAACGAGGCCCAGCTATCCGGCTCCTCCACCCGTTGCGCTTTGAAAGTTGCGCCTGTTTCTGCTGAAATTGCGGCAGCGGCTTCCTTGTTTGAGCCGGTGAAAACCACTTTAGCACCTTCAGCAACAAACCGCCGGACTGTTCCCGCGCCAATCCCCGAGGTTCCGCCCGTTATGAGCGCGACTTTTCCTTCAAGCTGACCTGCCATTTAGCTTACTCCTGATGCAGACAATCCCGCCATCCTGACGCCGAGTGCCGGATCCCTCGGGTCATTCCAATCCTGCCGCGCAGCCCATGTTTCAAGTGATGTCGGTGTGTGACGGAAATTCCGCGCCATCTCCTCAACATCGGCAATCAGCGGCGAGGTTGGCTGGGCGTTATACCAGCGATAAAAGCTGGCCATCCCGTCATAGATCGAAAGCGGTGCCACTTCAGCCGAACCCGTCACCAGCATGCTCATGGCTGAGGCGAATTCATCGGGCGACAGACTTTTGAAAGTGATCGTCCGGCCGGCAGCCTTGCTCAATCGCGCCGCCACCTCATCGCCGGTCAGCGCTTCTGGCCCGCCAATCCGGTAGCGGCCACTGGGCAGATCACCGCGGGCCAGAGCCTCGACCATATAGGCCGCAATATCGTCCAGGCAGATCCACGAAATCTTCAGGTCGGGCTTGGCCGGATAGGCGAAGATGCCCTGTTTTACGATCGAAGGTTTGTTCCAGCTGCGGATCATGTTGTCCATGAACACCTTGGGTTCAAGAATGACATAGGCCGAGCCACTGCCGATGATCGCTTGCTCGATTTCGCGGCGGCCATCATGGGCGGGATTGCCAACATCGCTATCCTCAACATGACAGCTGGTGTTGAACACGATCTTCCTGATGCCATTGGCGCGGGCAGCGGCAGCGATATTGGCACCGAGCTGCTTGGCGAGTGCCAGATCGAACACGAACGGCAGGTGCACGGCAATGCTATCCATGCCCTTGGCGGCATCGATCATCGATTGGTGATCATAGAGGCTCGCCTCAACCGTTTCGACGTGTGCAAATTCGGTCGCAGCCAGCGCATTGCGGTTGCGCAACCCTGCAACCGGAACCATGCCCGCTGCAATCAGCCGCGTGAGCAACGGATGCCCCTGATCGCCGGTCGCCCCCAAAACTAATACGCGCTGCATCGTGTTCTCCTGCGGGTTTACCCGTTCAATGATTGGCCAGCCGGGCTGCTGCGCGGCCTGCGATATATCCAAAAGTCAGGGCTGGTCCCAATGTGCCGCCAGCTCCCGCATAAACGCTGCCGGTTGGACAACTAATGACATTACCCGCACCGAACAGCCCAGGGATTGGTTCCCCTTCAACATCCAGAATTTGCGCGGATTCATTGGTTCGCGCGCCACCGTTTGTGCCAAGCGCGCCCGATTTCAGCTCGACCGCGTAGAATGGTCCAACATCCAGTGGACCCAGAGTAGCCGCTGCTCCCGGCCGGGAACGATCACCATAGAAGCGGTCATAATCGCTTTGTCCGCGGCCAAACTCAGGGTCTTCGGCGTTGCTTGCGTGTTTGTTAAATTCGGTGACCGTGCGGTTTAGCTGATCACAATCAACACCAATCGCTGCAGCCAGCTGTGTCAGGCTATCGGCGCGGAAAATCCAGTCAGGCAGGGATGCGCCAGGCATCACCGTGCCCAGCGGATAGCGCTGGCGATATTGGTCATCGAAGATCAGAAAGGCGGGCATGTTGGGATAGTCATAAGTCGCTGGATCAAAGGCGTGAAACGCGCCCGCCAGCGAGGAATAATTGTTCGCCTCATTGCAAAAACGATTGCCCGCCCGGTTGACCATGATGGTATGCGGCAGGGTGCGTTCGATCAGAACAGGCGATGACCGCTGCGAACCGTCACCCCAGCTTGCACCCTCCACGGACAAGGTCGGCACCCACCATGCGCTGGTCATATTGCCCAGCCCCGCCCCGGCGCTCATCGCCATTTTCAGGCCGTCTCCAGTATTACCCGGCGGTGAGGCTGGCGCCGTGAGCGGCCCGCGCAGAAACGCGGTTTTCAGCTGCTCGTTCCACTCAAACCCGCCAGTAGCGAGGATCACCGCGCGCTTGGCCCAGACAGTATTTCGCTGTCCTTCATGATCAAACTCAACCCCGCAAACGCGGCCAGCTTCGATGAGCAACCGATCGCCCTTACAGGCCAGTTGCGGCGCGATCCCGCGATCAAGGCACGCCTTCAAGAGCCTGCCGACCAGCGCCTGCCCAAATCCGCGTAAATCCTGATCGATTCGCCGCTGCATTTCAGCCGGATCTATGAACCCCGAAGCCCCCCCCAGCGGTGTTTCGCGCAGCATCATCCGCTGGATCATGCCATCGTTGAACACCTTGTCGGACCAATCCCCCAGCGTCCTGAAATCAAACAGCTCATTATCAAGCGCGCGACCTCCGCCAGGTTTGGCTCCGGGGCGATCAAGGTAATAGTCGGGATAGCCATCAAGAATGCTGAGTTGCAACGCATCGGCTTGCTCAAGAAACTCCAGCGCCACTGGTCCTTCGTGAACAAAGGCTTCGAGCACTGCGGGGTCCATCTCGCCATGATCAAGCGAACCAAAATAGGCCAAAGCTTCCTCTGGACTGTCAGCAAGTCCCGCAGCCTGCATCTGCGGATTGTTCGCGATCCACACGATTCCGCCTGAAATCGCCGCTGTGCCGCCCAGTCGGTCGCCCTTGTCGATGACAGCAACTCGCGCACCAGCTTCATGCGCTGCGAGCGCGGCGGCCAAACCTGCAGCGCCTGCGCCGATTATCAGCACATCTGTTTCGGTTGGACGCATCTGCTTAGAGGCCGCCTGTCACAAACAGGCATTGGCCAGTCACCCAGCCCGCTGCGGGCGAGGCAAGGAAGAGTGCGGCGGCGGCAATATCCTGCTCGCTGCCAAAGCGCTTCAGCGGGATCTGGATCATTTCGCGCAGCTGCTCGCGCTTTTCTTCGCTGTCGGTGCCCATGCAATCGTCGAAATTCTCAGTCGGGACCGGTCCTGGTGCCACGGCATTGACCCTGATCTTGGGGGCTAGCTCGCGCGAAAGCGTAGCGGTCAGGCTGTTGACCCCGGCCTTTGCCGCGCCATAGGGGCCGTTCTTGACCTGTGGGCCATACGATGCCCGCGACGATGTGTTGATGATAACCCCGCCGTTCTCCTTCATCTGTGCAGCCGCGACCACCGCACCCATCCAAACCGATTTCAGGTTAAGGTCGATCATGGCATCCCAGCTTTCCTCTGACGTTTTCGTCAAATAGCGCGGAGTGCCATCTGGAATGCCGCCCGCATTGCTGACCCAGATGGTAATCGGGCCAAGCTCGCTGGTAGCTTGCTGGGCGAGCGCCTCTAGCGCCGTCATGCTGGTCGAATCGGTTGGAACGGCCAGCGCACGCCGGCCCAAGGCGCGGATCTCTCTGGCAACAGCCTCCAGATCAGCCGCTGTCCGTGCGCCAAGCGCCACATCAGCGCCCGCTTCGGCCAAGCCAATTGCAATTGCCCGGCCGATGCCTTTGCCGGCACCAGTCACTACCGCTACCTGGCCATCGAGCCTGAATCTGTCCAGAATACTCATGCTATTGTCTCTCGTTTCATGGGGTCCAACTCAGCCGACCGGCCCTTCGACTACCGACTTGGCATTATCGACCCGGATCGCTGCGCCGTTGATGAATTTCGATTCATCAGACGCCAGGAACAGCACGGTATGGGCGATGTCATCCGGTTCGCCGAGCTTGCTTGGCGGCCTTGCATCGTCGGCGGGGGGCATCCCTGATGCAGAAACCTTGTCAAACAAGCCCAAGACCATGGGAGTCAGAATTCCGGCAGGATGGATGCTGTTGCAGCGGATGTTATATTTGCTGTTCGCGCAATGGACCGCCACGCTGCGGGTCAGGCTTTCGATCGCGCCTTTGGCGGCTGCATAGGCAGCGACATTCGGCTCGCCCTGAACAGAGGCAATCGAAGCCATATTGATGATCGAGCCGCCGCCAGTCTGCTTCATCGCCAGAACTGCGTGCTTGCAGCCGAAGAATGTCCCATCAGCGCTGACCGCCATGACAAAACGGTATTCCTCTTCGGTCTGGGTTTCGATGTTGCCAAGTTCAACTACGCCGGCATTGTTGACCAGGATATCAAGCTTGCCGTGGCGCGCTACGACCCCTTCAATCAAAGCCTTCCATTCGGATTCCTTGCGGACATCATGGAACAGAAACTCAGCATTTCCGCCGATCTCGGCAGCTACTCTTGTGCCATTTTCGCGATCAACGTCAGTCAGGATAACCGTTGCGCCTTCCCGGGCAAACATCCGGGCGTCTGCTTCACCAAGCCCCTTTGAAGCCCCGGTGATGATTGCAATCTTGCCTGCCAATCTGCCCATCCGGCTGATCCCATCCATTTTGTTATCTATCGCCCGAGTAGGCCCATATGCTAGCCCTGTGATCCTAGCAAAATAAGGGAGGGTGCGGGTGAAAAGCTTAGAGGAACTATGGGCGCGAGAACAAATCCGCGAGCGGCTGCACCTCTATTGCAAAGGGATTGATCGCCGCGACTGGGCGCTTGTGCGGTCGTGCTTTGCAGATGACCATTATCATGACCATGGCGGGTTCACTGGCACTCCGGACGATTTTATCGCTGGAGCGGCAGCCATGCTCGAAAAGTTTCCGGCGACACACCACAGCATTTCAAATGTACTCATCACGCTAGCAGAAGATGGCCAGAGCGCTTCAACGGAGGCGAATTTCATCGCCTACCACCGGATTGAGGCGGGCCACCATGAAGGGCTGCCAGTCCCAACCGGCGGCAAAGCCACCGATTGGATTGTAGCGGGACGGTATTGTGACCAAATGGAGCTCCGCGAGGGGCAATGGCTCATCGTAAAGCGCAAAGGCATCCATGATTGGGAACGCTATGAGGACGCGAACGGTTAGGCTGGCCTAGCCGCCAGAGGGGCGGTGCGCTTCATCCGACCAATCCTGACGCATCGCCCAATCATACAGATTCTCAAATTCGATCTCGGGCAGCCGTTCCTGCATATAGTCAGTGTTGACCTTGAACGGCTGGGTTGGTGATGAATTGTTGTAGCGATAGAATGCGGCGATCCCTTCCGAATATGGCTGGCGCATTTCATCTGGCATGCTCTCAACGGCGGCAACCAGAAGATCACCAAACTCCTCAGGCGTGCAAGGATCATACTTGATCTCGCGGCCAAAGACTTTGGAGAGGATTCCCGCAACTTCGGGAGATTTCAGGCGCTGCGGCCCACCAATATTCATCCATGCGCCTTCCAGATCGGGCCGGTCAAGCGAAGCCACCATGATCTTGCCAACATCATCGAGGCTGATCCAGTTCGATTCCAGATGGGCTTGGTGCGGATAAACATAGCGGCTTTCATGCACGATGAAGGGCCGCGCCCAATTGGTCAGCAGATTGTCCATGAACAAAACCGAGCCGAACACAGTTGCAGGAACGCCTGATCGCCACAGCTCGTTGATCCCCGCAGTATTGCCAGCATAGGTATGGGCATCGCCGGGCTTGTCTGGAATCCAGCTTGATGTGTTCCACACGAACCGCTTGGCACCGACATGCTGGGCTGCCCGGCCAACCGCTCCGGCCAAGGTTGAACGGTCTTCGCGCGCCTGCAAGGGATGGGTATAGAACACCGCATCCGAACCTTCGAGCGCGGAGATATATGTCGCCGGATCATACAAATCCATCTGCCGCGTTTCGATATCGGCATTGGTCATGCCCAGATTCGGGTTGGCGCTGCGAGAGATCGCGCGCACCTTGTAACCTGCTGCGATCAGTTGCCGGATTTGCGCCAGACCTTGCCTGCCAGTCGCGCCCACCACCGAGACCAGTGCCATTGAAATTTCTCCTCGCCAAAGCTTACTGAAGACCCATCCTAGCTTGACAAGAAGACAAGGCAGCTAGTGATTATGTTAGGAAGAACGAGCAACAGAGGCATCTATAGGATACTCCATGCAACAATCAGAAATCATCTCGATCGGCGACGTCATTCGGTTTCAGGCGCAGGAACGCGGTGGCGAGGTGGCCTTCACCTTTGAAGGCGACGAGCTGACCTACGGTGATCTCCATCTGGGCAGTAATCGCGCTGCCAACGGCCTGATCGCACTTGGCGTGAAGCCCGGTGAGCGCGTGGCCTATATGGGCAAAAACTCGCACATCTACTTCGAGATATTGGCAGCCGTTGCCAAAGTCGGTGCGGTGATGACCCCGATCAACTGGCGGCTGGCCCCTCCCGAAGTATCCTACATAATCAATGATTGTCAGGCGCGCATATTGTTCATCGGCCCTGAGTTCACCGAGCTTTTGCGCCAGATCAGGCCTTCGCTGACTCACATCGAGACCATCTTCGGCTCCGAAGCGGCAGAAGGCGACATCCCCGACTATCGCAAATGGCGCGATGGCTTCGACGACACCGATGCAAGCATTCCTTGTGGCGCAGGTGACGATGCAATCCAGCTCTATACCTCGGGCACCACTGGCCACCCAAAGGGCGCGATCATGACGCATGGGTCAATCTTGACCAAGCGGACTGCCGAAGAAGAAGCTGAGTTGCAGGACTGGCAGCGATCGGAGCCGGGGGAATCCAGTCTGCTTGCCATGCCGTGCTTTCATGTCAGCGGAACCGGCTTTGGTATCACCAACATGAACAGCGGCACACGGGCGATTGTTGTGCGCGAATATGATCCTGCCCAGGCGCTCGACTTTATCGAGCAGTTTGGAATAGCGAAGATCTTCATGGTGCCCGCAGCAATCCAGATCATGCTCAACCATCCGCGCGTGGGTGAGATAGATTTTTCGCGTCTAAAATTCATCATGTATGGCGCATCACCGATCCCGCTCGATCTGATGAAGCGAAGCATCGAGGTGTTCGGATGCGGGTTTATCCAGATGTATGGGATGACCGAAACATCGGGGACTATCGTTGCGCTCAATCCTGAAGATCATGATCCCAATGGCAATGAGCGGATGCGTTCAGTCGGCAAGCCACTATCGGGCATTGAGGTCAAGGTTATCGACGAGGCTGGCGATGAGGTTCCTGCAAGGACAGTTGGTGAAATAGCAACGCGTTCTGCCAAGAACATGAAAGGCTATTGGAACATGCCAGAAGCCACTGCCGCCGCCATCGACAAGGATGGCTGGCTGCGCACAGGCGATGCCGGCTATTTCGATGAGGATGGCTATCTTTATATCCACGACCGGGTCAAAGACATGATCATTTCAGGCGGCGAAAACGTCTATCCGGCCGAAGTTGAAAACGCTGTTTACAGCCACCCGCTGGTTGCAGACGTCGCCGTTATTGGCGTTCCCGACGAGAAGTGGGGTGAGGCTGTCAAAGCCTGCGTGGTTCTGAAGGATGGAGCGGTCGTATCAGAGGCGGATATTATCGCCCATGCCCGCCAGCATATCGCGGGATACAAATGCCCCAAGTCGGTCGATTTCATCGCCGCGTTGCCTCGCAACCCATCGGGCAAAATCCTGCGCCGTGAATTGCGCGCACCCTATTGGGCGGGACGGGATCGCGGCATCAACTAATACCAAGGTGCAATGAGCTTGACTCATTTCCCCCTTCCCCGTCCTTCGACAGGCTCAGGATGAGCGGAGGGAAGGGTTGGGGATGGGGGAGCGAGGCCACTTGGCCTCGCGTCATCGCTAGCGTTGAACCACCCCTCTCCACCGGGGAGGGGAGCTATAGGTTCTTCTCAGCGCAGATTGGTATAACTGGGGTCAGATCGCATCGCCCAAGAAATTCCGCGCCGAAGCAGTTCGTAATAAACCGCATAGTCCCATGAACAGCGCTCTGGGGTTGGATAGAAATCCTGAATGCCGGGCAGGTCATAATGGCCCCGGCAATGACCAAGCGCGTTATAAACGACCCGGCCTTTTCCCATGTCGCGGGTGTAGAGGATCGGCACAACGGTAGCGGGCCATTTGTCGTCTACAAAGCCTGCCGCTTCGCCTTCAAAACGGGTATGAAGCAGAGTATCGATCTTCGCAGTAGTATGCGACAGATATAGCTCGTCCTCGGTGACGAAATCGACAATTCCGCGGGTCAGTTCATGGTCGTGGTTGGCGACTTCGACCGTGAAAGTGCCAATCGGGGGATGCGCCTTGAACTGCGTGCCGAGCATGTCCATCACATCGGGACGCTCATTGGGAGTATCAACCCCGCCATCGGTGAACTTCAGGATCGAATTGGTGCCGTGGAGCGCAAGCCATTTGCCGCCCGCCTCAACCCATTTGCGAATGGCAGCCGCCTCGTCCTTGGTCGGCATGAAATCACAGGTATAGGTGATCAGCATGCTGCAAGCATTCAGCCGGTCAATATCGGCATAGTCGCAAGCAACTGTAGTGCGGATTTCGGGATGCTCCGCCAGCAGCTTCAGAAGCTCGAGCCGGGCGAAATCCACATCGTGATACTTGCCGACGGCAACAAAATGGGCGTCAATTCTATTTGCCATGGCCTATTCCCTGATCGCGCTGGCGCCGTCGATGTTCAGATCGGTGCCGCTGGTAAAACTGGAGTCATCGCAAGACAGGAAAATGATCGCCTGGGCCACTTCCTCAGCTGTGCCGACCCGGCCCATCGGATGAGCCGACGCCATGACCACTTCAATTTCTTCCGGAGTCGCGCCGCCACCATTAAGGTAGCGATCATACATCGGGGTGCGGATTGCTCCGGGATGCACTGTATTAGCGCGGATATTGAGGCCTCTGGCCGCGCAATCGAGCGCGACTGAGCGGGTCAGATGGGTGACCCCAGCCTTGGACGCGCAATAGGCAGCCATATTCCCACTAGCCCGGTGCGCCAGCATCGAGCCGACATTGACGATGGTGGCCAGTTCACCCGCCTCTGCCAGCGCGGGGATCGCCGCGCGACAGCCATAGAAGGTGCCGTTCAGATTGATATCGATGTGGCGGTGCCAACTATCGAGATCGACGTCGACCGTATTGCCCGGCTCTGAGATGCCCGCGATGTTGCATAAGGTGGTGAGCTTGCCGAAGCGCTTTACGGTGGCGTCAACGGCCTCCTCCCAAGCGGCCAGATCGCGCACATCAAGGGCAACAGCATCGGCCTTGGAACCAAGTTCAGCGGCCAATGCCCTAGCCTTATCCAGTTGGAGATCGCCCAGCATCACGCTGCCGCCTTCGGCCACAATCATTCGGGCCAGTGTTCCCCCAATGCCCTCTGCGCCGCCCGAGATAAGGGCAACTTTTCCCGCCATTCGGCCCATCTTATCGCTCCAGAATCGCAACGCCGGATAGTCCCGGGGCACCGTAGACGTGGCTATAGGCTGTCTTGGGACCATTCGGAACCTGCCGCTCTCCGCCGCGCCCGCGCAGTTGGACCGTATTCTCATAAACCTGTCTCAGGCCCGAGGCGCCAACCGGCTCGCCGCAGGCCAGGCAACCGCCATCAGTGTTTACTGGCAGCTTGCCATTGATTTCAGTGCGGCCTTCGCGCAGCCACTGCTCCTGTTCGCCATCCTTACAGAAACCATTTTCAGCCATATGCATTATCTCCGCGCCAGATTCCGTGTCCTGAAGCTGCGCTACGTCAATGTCCTCAGGCCCGATCCCGGCCAGTTCAAATGCCGCCTTTGATGCAAGTATCGTCGGTTTTCCGCCATTGTCGATATCGACCGATGGCGAGAACACTTCAAATGATCCCGGCGGCCGGGTCCGCACTGCAACGCTGGCAATCCTGACCGCATCCGCACCCAGTTCCTTGACCTTCTTCTCGCTGGCCAGGATCAGTGCAACTGCGCCCTCGGCGGGCGAGCAAAACATGTATTTGGTCAGCGGATCATTGATCATTTGCGAATTCAGGATTGTCTCCAGATCAACCGGCGAGCGCCGCCAGGCGTGATCGGTCTTTTCCCCATTGCGAAAAGCCTTTTCCGCCACCCGGCCCAGAGTTTCGCGGCTGATCCCGTACAGCTGCATGTAGCGCTGTATCTTGAGGGCGAAAAACTGCGTGGTCAGCATCATCCCGGTCTCGCCGTACCAATCGGGCAAGCCATAGTCTCCCGGCTTGGCGTTGAATGCACCGCGCGGGTGCTTGTCAAAGCCAACCGCCAGCGCAACATCAAATTCGCCGGCAGCGATCGCATTGCGCGCCGAAGCCAGCGCACTGCCCCCGGTTGCGCAGCCATTGCTGACATTGATGAAGGGCAGGCCAGTCAATCCCAGCTCATTGACCATGATGTCGGCATTTCCGGCTGCTGCTGAGCCGCCATAGGCGCAGTCCACATCGCCCCATTCAAGCCCCGCATCAGCCATTGCCTGACGCACCGCGAACACGCCCTGATCGCGCCCCGATTTACCTTCTGTTCGGCCGAACGGATGAATTCCGGCGCCAATGATAAAGACGTCTCTCATGACATTTTCTCCGGCCGAAAAGCATAGGTTGAACGGTGGTCGTCAAACGGGGCGATGACAAACTCCATCGTCATGCCCAATTTCAGATCTTCCAGCGTGGCACCGACGATGCGGGTTTCAACGATCGTCTCACCGGGCAGTTCGACATAGCCAAGCAGGAACGGCTCAAACGCCTCCGGACCGCTATAGGGTTCCTTTGGCTTGAAGTCCTGCCGGGTCCACGACCACAGAGTGCCAGTCCGCGACAGGGGGTAAACCTCCACATGCCGCGCCGCATCTCCCTGAGGAAAGGGAAACACGATCTTACCGCTTGGCAACTGCCCGCCAATCAGGCGCGGCTGCGCTTCGTTGGTCCACAGGTCGGCTGCAATAGGCTGGAGGGTTTCGGTCATGCCCGCCTTTCAAAACTGATGGGAAGCTTGGTAATGCCGCGAAGCAACATGTTCGGCGGCACGTTGATGGCTGCCTCGTCCGTTATGGCAAAATTGGTCAGCCGAGCCAGCAGTTCATCAAACGCAACTGCGATTTCCTTGCGGGAGAGCATGTTGCCGACGCACATGTGAATGCCCCGTCCGAAGGCGAGATGGGTACGGGCATTGGTGCGCTCGATATCGAACTTGTCGGGATCGGGGAATTTAGCCGGGTCACGATTGGCAGCAGCATAGCGCAAATGCAGCATCGATCCTTTCGGCAAAAGATGCCCGCCCAATTCGGCGTCGCGCTTTACAAAGCGCCACATCCCAGCGGTGGGCGTTTCGGTTCGCAGCGCCTCTTCAACCAAATTTCCGATCAGCTTGGTGTCCTTGCCGCCAGCCGCCGCAGCCGCTTTGGCAAGTTGGTCCGGATTACGGATAAGCTGCAGCATGGCCCCTGCCAAAGTTGAGGTCGTGGTTTCATTTCCAGCGACCATAAACTGGTTCATTATCGACATTATCTCAGGATCGGTAAGTGGTTGTTCACCGTCGATCCGGGCCTGAACCAGATCGTTGAGCAGGTCATCACCGCCATTCGCCCGGCGCTCATCGATCTTGGCCTTGATTACATGTTGAAACTCAACCCCGTCGCGGGCGCACTCCAACTCGCGCTCTTTGCTGATCATCTGGCTGAGCTGATCGACGCCTGAATCCGACCATCTCTTGACCCGGTCAAGCTGGTCCTCAAGCCCGATCTGTTTGGCGATCATCGACACTGGCAGCGGCACCGCGAAATCCTCAAGAAACTCGCACTCGCCGCGATCGGCGAAGCCTTCGATCAAACCGATGACTTTCGATCGTATATCGGCTTCGATTGCATTCACGCGGGGCATCGAAAAAGCGAGGTTTACCAGCTTGCGAAACCTGGTGTGAACCGGAGGATCGGCCGTCAACAAGGTTGGCGGAGCGGGCCAGCCTTTGTCCAGAATTGCCCTGAGCTCTGGATCCTGCGCACGGGTTCCGCCCAGCAACGCACCAAAATCATTCGAAAACTCATCAGTCCGCCCAGTCGCCTCAGCGATCAGATCATAGTTGAACACGATGTGCAGATTCTGCTGTGGAACCGCCAGGATCGGGGCATTTGCATGTGCTGCCTGATAATAGCCAAACGGATCAATCAGCGTTGCCGGCTCAAAGAAATTGGCGAATTGGGCAGGCTGGTTCATGGAAACGATACTCCACTCGGAGGACGCGGGATAACCATTAAACACCCAGGCATGCGATAAGCGAATTTGCTAGGGGCTGCTTCTGATGGTTCGCCGCCTCGCCATTATGCTAGTGTTGTTTGCAATCATCAGGCCTTAGCCCCTCACCATGGATATGAAAGTGCCGTCCATCAAAGAAGGCCGCCACTATCGCTATTATGTGCTGGCGATACTGACGACAGGCGGTGTTTTGAACATCGCTGACCGCCTGATTTTGTCGATCCTGCTGGAAGACATCAAAGCCGAATTTGCCTTCTCTGATACGCAAATCGGGCTGATTACAGGCCTGGCCTTTACGGTATTCTACGTAACCTTTGGCATCCCGATTGCCTGGCTTGCGGACCGCAAGAACCGCAAGACTATCATCGCCCTGTCAATCGCAACCTGGAGCCTGATGACCGCAATCTGCGGAGCAGCAACGGGATTCTGGTCGCTGTTCATTGCCCGCATGGGGGTTGGAGTTGGCGAGTCCGGCAGCGGTCCGGCGGGCTTGTCTCTGCTGGCTGACTATTATCAAAAACATGAACTCGGGCGCGCCATGGGCTTCTCTACTTTGGGAGCGACCATCGGCACGGCCGTTGGATTGATGGTGGGGGGCTATTTTGCCGATTTGCTTGGCTGGCGGATGGCCTTTGTGGTGCTGGGTGTTCCTGGCATCGCGCTCGCTCTGGTCGTTTACTTGACGGTGAATGAGCCAAAGCGCGGCCGGTTTTATCCAGAGGCAGTGCCCGCTGCGAAAACAGAAAGCTGGCGCGACGCGCGGGCCTCTTGGCTCGCAACGCTGGCTTCATTGGCGAACAATCGGCTCTACGTCGGGGTAACCCTCGCCTATGCCGGGATGATTGTAATCGGCTATGGCTTTGCCACCTGGCTTGCCTCGATCATGTTGCGCAATTTTCAGGTGTCGACTGCCGACGTCGGATTTTACCTCGGCCTTGCGTTTATTCTGGGCGGGATTCCCGGACCCATCATGGGCGGTTTCCTGACCGATTATCTGGTTCGGCTGAACCCCAAATGGCGCGCCTGGCTTCCGGCTCTGGCGACGCTGCTGTGTCTGCCGATTTTCTATCTGTGTTTGCAGAGCACCAATTTCTGGTGGTTCCTCGGCATATTCTCATTCGGTTACCTGATTTTTCTGATGGCCCAACCGCCAACGCTTTCGCTGCTGCAATTGGCGGTCAAACCTGATGAGCGAGCCATGGCAGTGGCGATCGCCATGCTGTTCAACAATCTGATCGGTCAGGCATTGGGCGGTTTTCTGATTGGCTTCACCAGCACCAATCTTGCTGCCAGCATGGGTACGCTTTCGCTTAGCTATGCGGTTCTGGCGGTTAGCGCCTGTTTTGGAATCCCGGCAGCCTTGCTCTATGTCTGGACCGCGCGATCCATCAAGCCCGATTTCGAAACTTCCTGAAACCCCCTCAAAATGACCAATGGCCTTTGGGTGGGGGCGGGTTAGGCTCCTGATACGCGATGGGAGAGTCGGCACGTGGTTGAAACGATTACCGGTCACAACAGGTCGAATGGGATCACCTATGATGAAGTTGTGCTTGGCGACACTGTAAAGCCGCCCGCCGTCTATCTCGAAAACTCGCCGATGGAACCTGGCGTAACCAAGGTTGAGGTCAGCCGTTATTGGACCCGCGAAGAGCATGACCGCGAGGTTGAACGCTTGTGGAAGCGTGTGTGGCAGCTGGCTTGCCACGAGGATGACATTCCCAATGTCGGCGATACCCATGTCTATGACATCGCAGGCTTGTCATTCATCATTGTTCGCGTCGCCGCAGATCAGGTGAAGGCCTATCCCAACGCCTGCCTCCACCGCGGCCGGGCCTTGTGCGACAATCACCGTAAGGGACTGAAAGTGCTGCGCTGCCCGTTCCATGGCTGGTCATGGGAACTGGACGGCAAGCTGAAGGAAGTGCCCTGCCAGTGGGATTTCCCAAGCGTCACCCCGGAAGAATATTCGCTGACCGAGGTCAAGGTGGGCCATTGGGGCGGCTTCGTGTTTATCAATCCCGATCCAGATTGCGAAACATTGGAAGATTACCTTGGTGACATAAACCGCCATTTCTCTCGGCCGTTTGAGCGGCGCTATAAGGCGGCCCACATGGTCAAACGCCTGCCTTGCAACTGGAAGGTTGCTCAGGAAGCCTTCATGGAATCTTACCATGTGGTGGGAACCCATCCGGAATTGCTCCCGGCATTTGCGGATACCAATTCGAAGTATGACGTCTGGCCCAATATCTCGCGCGCCATGTCGGCCTCGGGCCCGCCCAGCCCGCATACGGATCTGATCAACCCCGATCCCACTGCCTTTCCCGATGGTCAGGCATTCACCAGCTTCAAGCATCCGATCAGCAAGCAGGTGTTCCGGCGTCTTGGTGAAGACCGGGTCGAAGTAACCCTGCCCAATGGCAAGACTGGCATTTTCGACATGCAAGCCAATCATATCGAAGGTGATGTGCAGTCCGCCGATCCGCATCTGTGCAACTGGATCGGCGGCAAGATCGCGCCGGGCGACGAAGCCACGCCCAATGACAATGACTGGTCCTCACCCCAGGCCTATCGCCAGCATATTGCCAGCCGCCGGCGCGAGGATATGCGCCCGCAATTTGGCGATTATGTTGACACTATCAGCGACGCTGACCTGATCGACGCGATATTCTACAGCGTGTTCCCCAACATCAGTCCGTGGGCAGACTTTAACCCGATATTTTACAGGTTCAGGCCCGATGGCAACAATCCCGAGCAGTGCTTGCACGAGGTGATGTTCATGATCGCGGTACCGGATGGGGAACCGCGGCCTGCACCTGCCAAGTGTACATTCCTTGAGATCGATGATGATTATACCAAGGCGACCGAGTTTGGCAGCTATCTGAACAAGATCTTCAATCAGGACGGGCTTAACCACCGCGCCGTGCAGAAAGGCCTGCACAATCATCCCAAGGGCGAGACTATCTTTGCCAGCTATCAAGAGAGCAAAATTCGCCACTTCCATGAGACGCTGAACAAATGGCTGGATAGCGATATCGCACCAAAAAGCAGATAGTCAGGGGATCGCAGTATCTGCACGATATGCTTTTCGATCACCCGATTCCGTAGCGTTAGCCCCGCCAAGTGGACCACTCATTTTGATAGTGGTGACCGGGGAGCATTTGCTTAGGCTGCAACAACGGAAAGAAGCTTGTTTCGCGTCAGCGAGAGCAGGACCGCAAATCTTACGCTTGGGAGGGCATGATGAAAATATCTCTGACCGCTGGAATCAAATTGAACCTGCTGGCCGGTGCGGCTGTAAGCTGCCTGATCTTGCCAAATGCCGCATTTGCACAAGGCGCGCCCGCCGATGAGGAAAACCTCAGGGATATCGCGGTTATCACGGTTACAGCGCGTAAACAGGATGAAACGCTGCAGGAAGTTCCGGTAACCGTCACGGCGGTCACCCGCGACACGTTGGAAACCTATGGTGTAAACCAGGTCGCAGACATCGTCAGCCGCGTGCCCACGCTAAGCGTCCAGGTTGGTGGCTCTGGTTCGGGCGGTACGATCTCTCTGCGCGGTGTTGGCTCCTCGGCGATTTCAGCATCGTTCGATTCCGCAGTGGCTTTTGACTATGACGGCGTTGTGATCAGCACCATGCGTCTGGTTCAGGCTGGCTTTTTCGACGTCGATCAGATCGACGTTCTCAAAGGCCCACAATCGCTCTACTTCGGCAAGAGCGCAACCGCTGGCGTTTTCTCGCTGCGGTCGGCCAATCCCACAAAGACTTGGGAAGTTGGTGGCAAGGCATCCTATGAGTTTGAAGAGCAAGGCTATGTGATTGGTGGATACATCTCCGGGCCGATAAGCGATACACTCGGCATACGGGTTGCAGCGCAATACAACGACATCAAAAAATACAACGAAATCCAGCCCGGAATTCCAACTATCAATCCAAACCGCGGAAATACCGATTTTGTCGGTCGGCTTACCTTGGCTTGGGAACCCTCTGACATGTTCAAAGCCAATCTGAAATTGAACTATGTCACAAACCGAAATGATGGCGCGATCGCGTTTCAGGACGTTAATTGCGGAGCAAATGGCCGGGCTGATGAAGTGGTCCTGCTGGCAGCCCCGCCGCTTTTCCTTAGTCAGATAGCAATCCCATCTGGTGCCAATTGCAACAATAATGATAAGTATTTCGCCGTTTCAGATCCCTCTGCTGCTCTAACGCGCAAATTTCCTGCTGGAAGCGCTGGTGTTGATCTGTATCCGGGTCGCCCCTTTGGCCGAACAAACATCTTCTTTGGCCGGCTGAACTGGGACCTCGATCTTAGTGACACGCTGAAACTGACGTCTGTTTCGGGACTGCTCAAGCTTGATGCGGTTGATTTCGATTCTTACAGCTCGGTTGGCGTCGGTCCTGCCTTCAGCCTCGTACCCGGACAACCAGTAGCAGCATTTGCGCCAACGTTGGCCGCAATCAATACCGTGGGCTCAGCCCAAGGTGTTGGCGCAAGCGACCCGCGCAACAAGACGGATCAATATTCACAAGAATTCCGTCTTGCGAGTGATTTTGACGGAAAATTCAATTTCATGGTTGGTGCGTTTTACGAACATCGCATCATCGATTTCAATACATCACAACAGGCTCTCAACCTCTCGCTCATTGCGGCCGATCCGGTTACCGGAAATACCTTTGACTGGTACAAGAAGCACCGGACAAAGACTGATGCATACTCGATTTTCGGAAGCGCAACGATTGACATCACAGACCAGTTGGAACTGACTGGGGGGGCGCGCTGGACCAAGGAAGCAAAGGTCAACACCATTTCAGTGCCTTACGTCCACATCTTCCTCACCGGCCCCGCATTCATATCCAGCGGATTCTTTTCGGGCCCGATCAATTTCAATGACACCAACTTCTCACCCGAAGTCTCGCTGCGCTACAAGGTGTCAGACGATGTCAATGTATATGCAGCCTACAAGACTGGTTACAAATCTGGTGGCATTGATAACAGCGCCCTTCCATCCTCGAATCTGGCAGGCTTTGGCGATCCTAACCCAGCCGTTCGCGCAGCCGTTGCGGCTGGCTTGGTCTACAAGTCGGAAAGTGCCAAGGGCGGCGAATTTGGCGTCAAGGCGCAATTCGCGGATCGCACCGTAACGCTGAACACTTCGGCCTTCTATTATGTCTTCAAGGATCTTCAGTTGCAGGTATTCAACGCAACTACGATCCAATTCCGGACTTTTAACGCCAGTGAATTGACCAGCAAGGGTTTTGATGTTGACCTTTCGTGGCGGACACCAGTGGAAGGTCTTCGGATCATCGGGGCGATGGCCTATACTGACGCGACATTCACCAAAACGCTACTTTCTGCGATAACAGGAGAAGACCTCAAGGGCCGTGCAGCCTCCCGCGCGCCGAAATGGTCGGGAAACATAGGCTTTTCCTGGGCTGTTCCAGTTAGCGATGCGATGGAGTTTGGGCTGAACGGGAACTTCCAGTTCTCAAGTTCCTACTACACCACAACGACAAGCAGAACTGATCTTCAGCAGAAGGCCTTTTCGACTATCGACGGCGGGGTTTCGATCGGCGATCCTGATGGAAAGTGGAAGCTATCACTGGTCGGCGTCAATCTGACGAATAAAATCTACGCCATCACCAGCGGCGGTCGGCCATTCCTTGCCGGTGCAGGATATACGGCGGCCAACAACCGGGTGCCGCTGCCCGTTGGTGACGATCTGAACGTGAACTACAACCGCGGCCGTCAGGCCTTTGTGGAAGCCAGCTTCAAGTTCTGATTACACTCAATGCCAAACAAAAAAGTGCCGCCCCATCCAGGGCGGCACTTTTCGTTTGGGCGGGCGGATTTAAGAAGTCAGCCCCTCCCGTTGAGCTACGCTCGCCTGCGGTTCAGGGGAGGGGCTTGTCAGTTTTCCTCATTTGGACACGGCATTATCCCGCCGAAATGCGCACCGGGATCGCGCTTTGCACCACCATGCCGGTGATCGGGTCCATCCCGTGCACGTCATCCAGCAGGCGATTGGTCGATCCGCCCTTGTCGTGAACCTCGGCCTTGCCGGCATCATCATCACCCCAGGCGTGGGACATCGAGATCACCCCGCGCCGGACCTTGTCGCTAGCTTTGGTGACGGCAAAGATTGACGAAATCCGGGACGTTATTTCGATCACCGCGCCATCTGCAATCGACAATGCAGCCAGATCGTCCGGGTGAATGAAGGCCGGATTTGTCGGCATTTTCTTGCGCAGATGCGGGAAGGTGTGGCCATTGCTGTTGTATCGATGCTTTGAGCGGCGCGAGATCAGGCGGAAATCGAACCCATCGGCCTCCGGTACATTCGCGGCATATTGCGCGAAGGCATCGGGCATAGCGCCTGCCTCAAGGTGAAACTTATGTTCGGCATCGGAATCAGCCGGCGCGATGGTCAGATGCTGGTCGGTATAGAATATCGCACTGCCCGGCCGCTCGGCTGCCATGGCATCGGCCTTGGCGTCGCTAGGCTTTACCAGTGAGCCATGCGAAATCAGATCGAGCATGGTGGCCTTGTCCGGGCATGCCTCCATCGAGCAATCCCCGCCGGGGAACGACAGTTGCAGCCCCATGTGCTTGGCCAGCCACCACAGCATTTCATATTCGTCCATCGTGTCGCCGGGTGGCGGCACCATCGCTTCGGTATAGTGCCCATAAGGCTCTTCGCAGAACGGCTGCGAGACATTGTTGATGTCTTCACGCTCAAGACACATGCTGGGCGCAAGAATAATGTCGGCGCGTTTGGCGCTGGCTGACATCCAAGGATCAACCTGCACGAAAATCTCAACCGCATCGAGCGCCTTGCGCACTTTCCTCTGATTGGGGAAGGCGATCTCAGGATTGCCGCCGATTGAGATCAGCACCTTCACCTGGCCTTCACCGGGGGTGAGGATTTCATCCGCCATCACCGGACAAGGCATTTCCTGACCCAGCTTGCCGATCCCCCGGATGCGTGACTGGGCGAAACCTTCGCCAAACATCGGAACCGGTGGCGCAACCTGAGCCTTCTTGGGGCCGCCAGCAAAGCTCATGAAAACCATCGGATTGGCAACCTTGTCACCCTCCTGATTGAACCTTGCGCAAACGATGTTGAGCGCTGAGACAAGATATTCGGTCAGAACACCTTGGCCAGCCATTTCAGGGCCAGTTCCGGTTACAACCCGGCCCTTTGAGGCGCTGGCGAACAGACGCGCGGTCTTGACCAGCTGGTCGGGATCAATCCCGGCGCGGGCCGCTGCCACTTCGGGGATGAAGTCCTTAACCGCGTCTGCCAACTGATCGAAGCCATCGACATGCGCCGCTACGAAATTGCGGTCATAGAGGCCTTCCTTGATAATCACGTGCAGCATGCCGCCCAGCAGCGCCGGATCCTCGCCGGGTTTCACTTGCAGGTATATGTCCGCAAGGCTGCCGATGTCGCTCTCACGCGGGTCTGCCACAATCACCTTCAGACCCCGCGCTTTGGCATCGCGGAGCCGCCGCGAGGGTGAAAATGGGGGCAGTCCGCCCGAGGGAGAGTAGTGCGAAACCAGCGGATTGTTGCCGACGAACATCACCACATCGGATTCTTCGAAATTGTTCGATCCGCCCATCCACTGGCCATAGCGCGCGGTGGTGAAAACCTTGGCGGGCTGGTCCACTGTGACGCTGGTGTAATAGTTGCGCGATCCGATCGCTTCGGCCAGCGCAAAGGAAGTGCCAAGCACGGCGCTGTTCTGAAACGCGTTGGTTCCGCAATATAGCGCAATGCTGTGCGGCCCGAATTCCTCGACGATCTGCTTCATCCGCGCGCCAAGTTCGGCCAAAACGGTTGCTGTCGAGCTTTCCACGAACTCGCCATCGCGGCGCACCAGTGGCTTGACGATGCGTTCTGGCAGATTGTGCATGTCAGTCATCTGCCTGCCTTTGACACAGGTATAACCATTGAACAGCGCGTCATCAGGATCGCCGCGAACAGCCTTCACCTTGTCGTTTTCGACATCGACCAACATTGCGCAGCTCGCATGGCAAAACCGGCAAAACGTCCGCAAGGTTTTCTGGCTCATTCAGATTCTCCCATCTCGAGGCCCAGCCTACCGAACCTGCCAATCCGATGACACTGGCTATAAAGATGGGAGTAGTCAGGCAGCGAAATCGGATTTATCGGCCGACCCGCTCCAAAACATAAACCCCGCCCATGGAGCCATAATTGATCCGCAAATCATCGTCGCAATAAACAACGTCCGAATGAAGCGCGGGAGGCTTGAAACTGACGATTAACGGCTGATCGGCTTCAAACCCGAAAGCACGCCGCAAATCATTGTCAGACATGCCTGTGCGGCTGGCGAGTGCCACGCTGGAGAAATCGACCTTGTACCGCTTGGGCGCTTCAGGATTGATCGCGTAGGTGCCGAACATGATCAGATGGGCCTGGCACGAGCCATCGATCGTTTCGATCAACTGGATATTATCATAGCCCATGCTCACATCATTAATTGCCTGATCGATCTGCAACATCCGCAATGGAAGAGCTGGCAACGCGTTGAAAGTTAGCAGCTTGAAGCTGGTTTCATGCGCGATGGGTTTTCCGGCTGTATGCTTTGGGCCAAATTGCGCAAACCGCGATTTCCATAGACCCGCAACCCGTTTCTGTTCGTCAACGGGTCGTGAAATGGGAGAATGCGGTATCAGATCCTCAATCAGGGCGTGGATGCGATCAATCTCAGCCTCGGTATATTTTCCCTCAGCGTCACTGGCTTCTATCGCTTCCAGAAGCTCACTTTTGATCGCAGCAAGGTCAACCACAACGCGCCTTTCAACATAATCTGGCGCGGGACCACGACGATGTGACCCCGCGCCAGTCAGCTAGGTTCAGAACTTAAAGGACGCTGATACCCCCATCGTCCTTTGCTCTCCCAAAATGGGAACATAGCTTGCCGATCCGGCCCCGCCCGTTCCGATCAGGAAAAGAGCGTTGGAGACATATCGCTTGTCAAACAGGTTCTTGACCCAAAGTTGCAGATCAAAACCGCTAATGTCGAGCCCCAGCGATGCATTCACCAATGTCCGCGATGGGACGAAAGCCAGATTGGCTTCATCGGCGTATTGCTTGGTTTGATAGGTCAGATCGGTTCTGGCGAAGAGTTTCCAGCCATTGCTTAACTCGGTATCGTAGTTGATCCCGAGCAAGGCATCAAAGGCGGGCGTGCGTTCGATCTGGTTGCCAGCGATTGACAATTGCGGGAAGGCCGAGCCCGCAACCGGCGTTGTCGCGCAGACAATTCCGTCGCAGTTGCCAGAGGCCCCGAAACGCTGCGAATACACACCCTGCTTGTAGCGCGCATGGTTGTATGCCGCGCCAAAATCGATCCGCAATTCCGGGGTGACCTTGAAGCTGCCTTCTATTTCCACCCCGTAAATTTCCGCGTCACCAAGATTGCCAATCAGCGATGGAACGATGGCGAAGAAAGCAGTCGGCGCAGTACCATCAGCCTGAAGGCGAACGGCATTGGTCTGCAGATTCTTCCAGTTGGTGTAAAAGGCAGCGAGATTAAGTGTCAGCTGGCCATCGAAAAAGCGGTTCTTGGAGCCGATTTCATAGGTCCAGTTGGTTTCAGCCTCATACGCCTGTTGAAGCGCGCTTAGATTGGCTGTTCCTGGCGACAGCTGAGTGAACGCAACTGCAGTGGCACCAGCCTGAGGTGCGGGAATTGGCGAACCTGGCGTGATAATATCGATTACAGGAAGGCCTGCCACGGTCGAGGTCCGGCGATAGCTAGCTGCAACCCCGTTGAGCCCGCCCGATTTATATCCACGCGCAACCGATGCATAGATGTTGTTATCGTCACTAAATTTGTAGGTGAGCGAGCCGCGCGGCGTGAAAAACTCTGCCTCGCGGACACCTATTGGGGGTGAGACAGCCAGAAAACCTGTGCCTAGCCCGCCAATATCGGGAGCAAGCAGATCGGTCGCGCGTTGACGCTCTTTCGTATAGCGTCCTTCCAGCGTGATCGAGAGCGCTTCGCTCGCCTTCCAGTTGAGGAAGCCGAAAGCTGAAAACACGTTTTCATCACGGCGCAAATAGGTGTTGCGCCTGAAGGTGGTCGCAACAGGTATCGGCAATCCCGGCCCGAGCGGGAACAATGACGCTGGATTTGGTGCATCGAGTGAATTTACCGGAGCAAATTCCGATCCATTCGATTCATCATCCTTTGTTCTAGTGAAATTTGCGCCCAAAAAGCCGGTGAGCGATCCGAAGTCGAAATCGAAGCGCTGCTCATGGCTAGTGCTCGCAAACTTCGAGCCCGTCCCGGACGAGTCAAAAATCAAGCCGAAGTTGGTGCCAAACGCGATGATGGGAAACAGAGCGTCACGCGGCGATGAACCGCGTGCCTCGATCTGAGCTGTCGTATGGCTAAAAATATACTGAATCGCAATCGGGCCGCCAGTATCAATTCGCGCCTTGCCGATATAGATATCACTAGGGCCGCGAAGTCCAAATGCTCGTGGATCGATCAAAATTCCTGGCAAGCGTGGTTCGCCCGGCGCGAGCGTAACCGTTGCAGGTAGTTCCCCGACCCATAGCCGGTTCTGGCGCGCCGCTCCCGTTCCAGTGGGGCTTGCGTTCAGTGTATTGAATGGCGCCGTTAGCCCAGAGGTCGAAATAGTATAAGCCGGGTTCTGTTCCAGGTTCCTGTTTGTATGAATATACAAACCGTCAATCGTGATGACTTCGGCAAGTTTCAATTGGGCGCCAAGCTGATAGGCTTCCTTTTTATAACCGCCAGAGTTGCCTTTGGTTGCTACGCCATTGCTATTTGCCAGCGGGTGCGGATTATCCCATGTACCGTCGAACTCTGAATATCCACCAGCCGCAAATACCGCCAGGGTCCCAGGAATAATCGGCAGGTTGATGCCACCCTTGGCATCATAGCGGTTGTCGGTGCCCAAGGTGGCTGAAACGCGCCCCGAAAGCTCCCCATCCGCTTTGGCACCGCGCGCGATCAAGCTGATCGCACCAGCAAACGCGTTGCGTCCATACAGCGCCGATTGCGGACCCTTAATGATTTCAACTCGTTCCAGATCAAGCAAGCCCTGATCAACGAAGTAGCCACGCTGAATATATACGCCATTCAGGTTGGTCGCCACATTCTGAACCGGCGAGGTTACACGCAGATTGGTCTGGCCGCGAATGACTGGTTGCGCCAGCGGGCCTGTGAATGTCTCAAATCCGAAGCCTACAGTCTTTTCAGCGATGTCGCTCAAATCGTCCAGGCGCTGCCGCTCAATATCTTCGGCCGAAATCGCACTGACCGCGATTGGCACGTCCTGAAGCCGCTCTTCGAACCGGCGAGATGTTACGATAATCGAATTGCCATCGACGACCTCAATCGCAGCTGCCGCGCCTTCTTGGGCGAGCGCGCTGCTTCCCCAAGCCAGAGCCGGCACACTGATACTGGCCAGCAGCAATTTTGACAATTTGTGGTTCAGTGCTTCGTTCATGATAATGCTCCCTGTCATCACTATGCTTCCTAAAACACCCGCGGCACGCAGTTTTACCGGAGGCGCTCGAAACCGTAACAATCGCACGTCAATGTTGCTCAACATCCGCCCCGGCGCTGCTGGCTTTCTAGTTTTCTCCGACAAGCGGATAGATTTCTAAATAAGTACGGGATCACAATCTTATCAGAAGAGCGTCGATCAAGTCTTGGGAAATGCCTGTTGGGCCGCCAACACCAAACAGATCACCGCTTCATTTATCGATCTGAAACATTTCGCCAGGGGTAATGGCGCCAGTCGAGCAAGGCCGGCGGCGATTCAGTCTTGTATCCAGAAAAGACACTGCCGTAGCGATGGCGCGGCCAAACAGCCGCCTAGAATCAGAATCGGCGTGCTTTTCGCGGCCAAACATTCCACCGAAATAATGATCTATACCTTGACCTACCCACAACCAGCGAGCGCCCGGAGGCGTTTGATCATGCGCTATGCGGTGCAATTCCCACTGGTTGATAAACCCTGGCAGGATGTCAGCCGTGCCGGTTATCGTAAGCGCAGCCGTTCCGATAGACGACCAGCCCCTGGCATCAATCAGGCCGGGCATGGGACCGGGCGGAGACCATGCCACAAGGGCTTGCGGGGGGCGTAGGGGTGATGGCGGAGCATTAGCAGCAACGGCACCCGCGGCCACTTGGGCTATCAGCGCGCCATAGCTATGGCCCATTGCTGCGCGGCGGCGCTTGTCAGAGTTGTTCGGCGTTGCGGCCAATGCTAGCGCCATATCCTCATTGCGGCTTTGCCACACAAAGGCTTGGGATGGGGGCTTGTCTGACTTCATCAATTCGGAATCGACATGCGTTGGTGCGACGATCACATAGCCCGCTGCTGCAATCGAATCGAGCATTGCGCGATAACGGGAGGGGGCGGCGAAGGCCCCATGGGAGAACGCCACCACGGGGTAACGTCCGCGCTTTATCGGCGCGATGATCGTGACAGGGATGATCCGGCCATTTGGCCCGGTCATAACAGTTTCGACCGCCGAAACCGGCAGTGACACACATTTGGCCCCAGCAGGGGCCGCAGCCAGCGCAGAGAGTATGACCAATGCGCGCTTCATTTTGCGTGCAAAGTCCCGAGAATGTCAGCAATGATCCGGTTGACTTGTCCATCAATGCGGGACTGAAGTGCGGCGTCCGGCTGGTGTGTATCCACGGCTTCGGCAATGTCGATGCCGCGCGCAGCAAGCACAGACTCTGTAACCGCGAGCCTGTCCGTCAATACGCAAATCTCACGCGTCAGACTGAGGATAGCGCGGCCCAGATTGTCGATCTGATCGGGGACAAGCGCCTTCAGATCCGGTGTATTGTAGCTGCAGGGATCCTCACTCATGCTGGTTTTCGAGCAATAAGGACGTGGGGATAGTGCCCTTCTGCGCGCACTTCGACAAAGCCGACGTCTGCGGCGAGTGCCGCCAGATCAAGGCTGGCTGAGGCCCGCCAATGCGGTTCACCGCCGTATTTGGCAATACGGTCCGCCTGCCACGCGCTAAGCTTGTCGAGATCGGCATAGCGAGTCACATCGGACATCACCAAGTCCCCGCCCGGAGCCAGCACCCTTAGCGCCTCCGCAAAGGTCGCGCGGATGGCGTCTGCCGGCATTTCGTGGAGCATGATGTATGACGCCACCAGATCAAAGCTGGCATCAGCAAAGCCCGTTGCTTCTGCTGGACGCTGATACAGGTCCCAATCCCAGCCATTTGCGTTTGCTGTCCGCCACGCGTGTTCCAGCATCCGGCGAGAGAGATCGATGCCTGTGATTTTCGCGGCAGGATAGGCATCCACAAGAGCAGTTGTGAAATGGCCGCTGGAACAGCCCATATCTAGGATACGGTCATAGTGATCGCGTGGGGCCATCCCCGCCACTGTCCGTCGCTGTTTGAATATCCCGCCGGGATACATGCGGTCGACCATTTTCTTGTGAATGATCTCGCCATGGACGTAGCCCATATTGTCATACCGATCCCAGGCGAGCGCCGTGCGGTGAAACTCTACCCCTTCCCAGTAATCGGGCGCAATTTGATCGGGGTTGAGCGTCAGGCGCGCAGGGCCAGTTTCAGCAGCATCCATGGCGGGTTTCAAATCCGCCGATATGTCTTCAAATGCCTCCACAGCAATTGGACCGTGCATTCGGCCGTGCCAGTCGCCCAACAAATTCAGCGTGGCATAGGAGCGAGACTGGCCAAGGGCTTTGCTGACGGCATCATATCGCGCGTCCATGTTATCTGGCAGCACGTCCGCAGTGATACCCGCCTCAGCCATGTCAGCATCCATAGCCGCGCGCACCTTCATACTGCCGCCTGCAAACATCGCGAGAAAATCAATCGAAGCACGGCCGCGTTGCCGCAATTGCGGATCTTGAAACTTCATGGATTCGGCTCCTCAATATCTTCTTGGCGTAACCTGTAGGTCGTCAATATGGCCATGGCGATCACGCCCAGAATAGCAGGCAAAATCGATGTGGTAATCAATAAGGCAAGTGTCACATCCCCTGACTGCCGCACGTCGGGCGGCAGCTTGTTGTTGAACCCGGCAAAGGACAGGGCCGAACCGACCAATAGCGGCCCCATCGCGCCGGTCAGCTTTTCAACGAATGTATAGACGGCGGTATAACTGCCCTCTCGTTTCAAGCCCGTTTGTTTGCCGTCATAATTGATAATGTCAGTGAGCATGGACATGGCGAGCATGACGTTGCCCGTTGCCGCCACTCCCACAATCAGGCCGCGAGCGATAATTGCCCACATCGGTTCGCCCGGAACCGCAAGCACCCAGCTGAGCGAGTAAATCACATAGGCTGTTGCTGAGACGAAATAGGCACCGCGCTTGCCGTATCGTTTTGAGAAGCGGACCAGCAGCGGCGCGGCGATAATCGAAGAGACGCTCATCGCAAGGCCGAAGGGAACTAGAATCGACAACTTCAGTTCAAGCGACTGGACCAGGAAAAAGAGCAGCGCTGCCTGTGTGCATTGGATTGCAGTTAGCTGCATGAATTTCACGCCGATCAACCGCATGAAATGTGGGTTGCGGAAAATTTCCCTGAAATCCTTGCCAATGCTCGGCCTGGCGGTTCCCTGCTCAGTATAGCGGGCGCCAGCTGTTGTATAATAGGCCGACAAGAGCGAAATCAGCATCATCACCGCGACACCGCAGCCTACGACAGCGTAGCTTGACCATTCAGTCTTCCCAAGTTTCTCGATCGCAGCCGGAGCCAGTGCGCCCGCAATGAAACCGCCAAACGTAACAAAAACGATCCTGTAGGAATGGATCGACGAGCGTTCGTGATAGCTGTCCGTCATCTCAGCCGGCATCGCGAGATAAGGGACATTGTAGACCGAATAGCCGAGCGCAAAGAGGCACAATGCCACAAACACATAGGCCGCGGTCATCCAGCTTGCAGCAAACAGAGGTGTTGTGAAAATCATCGCGAAACTGGCAGCGCAAATGAAAGCGCCCCAGAATAGAAAGGGTCGCCTGCGCCCGCGCGAAGATTTTAACCGATCACTCAGCGCACCAACCGAGGCATCAGTGAGCGCGCCCAGCAATTTCGCTAGAAATATCAATGCACCGGCCAGTACCGGCTCAATCTTCAATATGCCAATCATGTAGAAAAAGACCAGCGCGCCAAGTCCGTTGAACAGCAGCGCTATGCCAAAAGCACCGCTTGCCCAGCCTATTTTCAGGCCTTTCGGCAGCGTATCAATGCGGGCTTCTGTCATCTTGGCTGGGGCTCCGGTGCGGGATCGCTGGGGCGGCGAGTGAGACCCCGAATCAACAGGTTAGGAAGATAGGCATTATCCCATTCCAAAGTCTTCGGCGGCGCGTCACCTGTTCGCAGAATGATTAAACGCTGCGATGGAATGATATAAACGACCTGACTGCCATTGCCGTCAAACAGATAGAGATCGCGCGCAGCATAGGGTTCCGAGTGCCGAATCTGGCCAAAAGGGATCGAAGGATGGGCAAAGCCGCGTCTTTCAACATAATTGCCTGCCACCCATACCCCGAGGCCATAATGAGGGTTCTGCACAGTCGGGGTTCGCATTGCGGCGACATAGCCTTTGGGGAGAAGCGGTTTGCCCTGCCATGCACCATCGTTCATCAGCAAAATCGCCATTCGAAGCCAACTTTGCGCGGGCAACAGCAGGCAGCAGCCTGAATGCGCCATGCCGCCTGGGCGATTAAGCCAAATCGATCCGCCCGCCGCGCCAATGGGCTTGAGCAAAGCGTCGGAAAGGAAGGCACTGTAACGCTTGCCAGTCGCCCGCTCAATTACGGGTGCGATCAACTCTGAGGTTGCATTGGAATAATCATAACGCATTCCCGGCTCGTTAATCAGCGGATACTCGCGAATGATGATCTCGTCGTGGCGGGGATGAAGATAGGCGCGGTTAAGGACGTCCTCCGGCCCTGTGGCCAACCCCTGCATCAACAGTCCTGTGCGCATATCGAGCAGGTGCCGAATACGCATCTTTTCGCGTGACTTGTCGCCCTTCCATTCGGTGATGAAATCGGCAACGGGCTGATCGAGCGACTTGATGTAGCCCAATTGAATCGCGCGACCAATCAACAGCGCGGTAACAGGCTTGGCCAGCGATTTGGAAATGATAGGCTTGGTCGCATCGTAACCATTGAAATAGCTCTCGGCTTCAACCTTCCCATTGCGCCAGACTATGAATGCTGAAGAATTGCGCTGTGAAGCATAGTCCTTGGCCTGAAGCAGCACATTATAGGTAATGGTCGAACGCACCGCGCGTGGCAGCGACTTGCTGCGGGCACCAGCGACCCTTTCAAGCGGATCATAACTCTCAAGGCCGCGCCCTGTTACCTGGCTGATCTCTGCAATTCGCTTAAGATAAAGCTCCTCGTCTGCGTCCGAAAAATTCTGCACATCGGCCAGCGCGGCTGCCGGAAACAGCAGCGCTACAAACAGGCCTTTGATCAGAAAATTCAATGCATTAATCCCTGACATGAAGTCACACCTATTCCAGGATCGCCAAGGCCGCCGCGATGATCGTTGGCAGCTGTGGGAAATGCCCGGCAAAAGGACGCGAACGGGGATGATCCTTGATTGGCGCCGCAGTTGCCATGCAAACTTGCTACGTCCTTAGATGTCTTCTCCCTCGTTGACAGACCATAGTGTTCGCCTGCCGAACAAGCCAGCATATGCAGCTACCTTGCCAATCGCCTAAGCGTTGGGAATTAGGAGCGTTACACCACTCCCGCATCGCTCTCAGCCTAGGCTTCCGCAGCTTCACCAAATTGAGGTGTGCTGATCGAAGTTATCAGAGCTTCCTCTGCCGGGATCATGCCGTCGAGCATCAGCATCGCCATACCATGCACCATCGACCATGCATGAATTGCGGCCATGCGTCGCTGGGCGTCCCCTGAATCGGGAAGAACCACAGCAATATCGTGGTGCAAGCCAAGCATCGCCGCGCTTTTATCATCCAGCACATCCGCAAGCGGCCCTGTTGCTGGTCTGGTTGCCATCATGAGGCGGAAGAGACCCGGGTTGGCTAGTGCGAAGCGGACATAGGCCTCCCCTGAAGCCCCGAAGCCCGCAAAACCGCCACCGGCAGCTTCGGCTGCGGTGCTTTGCGCGGTTGCGAGCTTGGCGGCTCCCCGCTCACACAGCGCAGCAATCAGCGCCTGTTTGTCAGGAAAGTGACGGTATACGGCCGTTGCACTCACGCCCACTTGCCGTGCAATTTCACGCAGGCTGATGTCATCGCCATGCCGGTTGTCCAGCCAGGAAAGCCCGGTTTCAATCAGAGCCGACCTCAGATCGCCATGGTGATAGGCACGACTGCGCTTTTTAATGTTGACGCTGTTATCATCTTGACTCATATTAGCAGTGTAAACATTGCCGAATCGCAATGCAAGCAAGGGAGATTTTCGTTGGCTGGTGCAGTTGCAACATTGATCCGTGATGCTGTTTCGAAGGGTGCCATGAAAATTGCCGACTTCAACCGCAACCGGTTGAAGTCTGACAAGCCCAATCCCTTTTTGCTCGGCATCCATCTGCCCTTACCGTCGGAAGAAACGCTGACTAATCTTCGCGTGACTGGCACCATCCCGGCTGAGCTTGACGGTCGCTATCTCCGCATTGGCCCCAATCCGATCACCCCACCCAACCCAGGCCTGTATCACTGGTTTATGGGCGACGGCATGGTCCATGGTGTTCGTCTTAAGCACGGCAAGGCCTTGTGGTATCGCAACCGCTGGATCCGGTCTCGCGCAGTAAGCGATGCGCTTGGCGAACAGCCAGCACCTGGCCCGCACGAGCCCCCCTTTGACATCGTGAACACCAATGTCCTTGGCTATGCTGGTGAAACCTGGGCGCTGGTCGAAGCGGGCGGTTGCCCGGTCCGGATCGACGAGGAACTCAACACGATTGCCTATGATCCGTTTGACGGCACGCTCAAAGGCGGCAGCTATTCAGCCCACCCCCACCGTGATCCCAAAACGGGCGAAATGCACGCAATCTGCTATGCCGCCGAAAACATGACCGAAATTCGCCATGTTGTGGTCGACACTCAGGGCAAAGTTCGCCGTGAAGAGCCGATCGCCGTGCAGGATGGCCCATCAATTCATGACTGCATGATCACCGAAAAATACGTGATTATCCTGGATATGCCAGTCACTTTCTCGCTCAAGCAATATCTGAGCGGAGAGGGTTTTCCTTATAAATGGAATCCAAAGCACAAACCACGGGTTGGGTTGCTGGCCAAGGACGGCAAAGGCACGGACACAATCTGGTGCGATATCGAACCTTGTTACGTGTTCCACCCCTGCAACGCCTATGACAATGCAGATGGCACGGTGACGTTTGATGGTTGCGTGCACAACACTGTTTTTACCGACAGCACCCACGGGCCAGATTCTGCAAAAACTCCGTTCGAACGGTGGCAGATTGATCCCGTGGCCCGGCGCGTTTCGCGCTCTGCGGTTGACGGCGATCCGCAAGAGTTCCCGCGCATCAACGAAACCCTGACCGGGCTGCCCTATCGCTACGCCTATTCATTGGCGCTGCCGATAGTCCGCGAGCCAGTCGTTGTCGAAGAAGGCAAGCTGTACAAGCATGATCTGGAGACTGGCACCCGCCAGGTCCATGACTTTGGCCTGGGCCGCGTAGCTGGTGAATTCGCCTTCGTGCCGGCGGCCAATGCGAGCGCCGAGGATCAAGGCTGGCTGATGGGCTATGTCATCAACCCGGCTGACGAGACGAGTGAGCTCGTCATCCTAGATGCCCAGAATTTTGAAGGTGCGCCGCAAGCGGTGATCCACATTCCAAGCCGTATTCCGCCGGGATTCCACGGCAATTGGGTCGACGCGCAAGGGTGAAGCAGTCACCGGAGTTGGCCAAAGGCACGCGAGTTGTTGGCGGTTTTGATAGTTTGAATCTCAATTAAATAGCCGCATTCTTATAAGTAATAATACATAAATATCATATTGTAGTAATAATATGTTAAATATAGATAATAATAAAACTACTTCATCTGCTCTCGGGGGAGATATTAAAATGACGGTAAACCATAAAGCCCTATCGCGTTCGTTTAGAGCACTCCTGGCTTGTAGTGCGATGTTCCCATGCTCTGCAGTAGTATACGCCCAGAGTTCAACTGCGCCTGAAGAAGCGTCGGTCAACGACGGAGCGATTCAGGAAATTATTGTCAACGCGCGCTTCCGGCAGGAAAACTTGCAGGATACCCCGCTTGCGGTCAGCGCAGTCAGTGCCGAGATGATCGAAAACTCGGTGGTGACGGACATCGCTGGCATCCAGAAGTTTATTCCCAATATCCAGCTTGGCCGTGTTGCGTTTGCAGGAAACAGCCTGTCGGCCGGTATCCGCGGCGTCAGCTTTGGCGATCTTGAAAAGACCTTTGATCCGGCGGTCGGTTTGGCAATTGACGGGGTGTTTTTGGGGACGAGTACCGGTGCCAACGTCGATCTTAATGATGTGGAATCTATCGAAGTGTTGCGCGGGCCTCAAGGGACGCTGTTTGGCCGTAATACGGTTGGTGGCATCATCAGTTTCCGCCGCACCAAGCCAACAGGTGAACTGGGCGCACGGTTGCATGCGCGATATGGCAGTTTCAACGCGCTCGATCTTGATGGTGTTATCAATCTCCCCAAGCTGGGCGACGCGATCTCGGTCAAACTATCCGGGCTGCGCCGAACATCGGATTCCTTCACCCGCAACCGTGTGACTGGTAAGCGCGAAGCGGGCCGTGATTATTACACACTGGGCATTGCGGTGCTTGCCGAGGTAAGCCCGGATACAACGATCCTGGCTTCGGTTGATTACCAAAAGGACCGCAGCAGCTATCCTTCCAACGTCAATTTGTCCAAAGCTACCGGCCTGCCGTTCGGCGCTGGCGGGACAATTTGTGACCTGACGTTCTCAATCGGGCTTGGCGATCTTGGCTGCGATACACAGGGGTATTTGCGTCAGCGAGCTGAAGGCTTCAAGTTCGCGAATACAACCATCCCCTTCCAAAGCTATCTTGACGGCTGGTCCGCATCGCTGGAAATTAAATCTAAGCTGGGGAATTTCAATCTCTCAGCTATAACCGGCTATCGGAATACCAGTGATTCCTTGCTAGAAGAAGGCACAGGAACGCCGCTCATTCCGCTCGCACCAGGGTTCTCTGTGCCATTGTTTGTTTCGGCGCGTGATCAGGATTACAAGCAATTTAGTCAGGAAATCAGGGTTCAGGGTGACTTGTCTGATCGGGTCGATCTTGTCGCTGGCGTCTATTATCTTCACACCGATTATGCCATTCGTCCGCTCGCCTACAATGGCAGTGCTGCCGCAACGACCTATTTCTTCAATAGCCCAGCTCAGCGAATTGACTCATCCCAGAAGCTCGATTCTTTTGCAGTTTTCGCGGAATCTATCGTCAAGCTGGGCAGCAATGTTCGCCTGACTTTGGGTGGGCGCTACACGATCGAGACCAAGAAATTCTCCACCGCGCTGACCATTCCAGGACCCGGCTTCAGTGCCAACCGCAAGGCTACGTTCAAGGATCCAAGCGGAAGGGTCATTCTCGACTGGAAGCCCAACGATGATACGATGGTCTATGCCAGCTGGTCACGCGGGGTTCGCTCGGGCGGTTTCAATGGTCGCGGCGCGTCCCCGACATCGATTGGTCCCTACGAGCCAGAGCGGGTTGACAGCTATGAGCTGGGGCTCAAGGCAGACTTTGCCAATGGGATGTTCCGTTTTAACCCGACGATCTTCCAAGCCAATTACGGCAACAAGCAAGAAGATATTTTGCGTGCTGCAGGCGGCCTGACAGAAACCGTAGTTGAAAATGCAGCATCTGCACGCATTCGCGGCATAGAAGTTGAACTGCTGGCACGGCCAACGCCCGAACTGACGCTGCGTGCCTCTGGCTCCCATCTTGACGCGGACTATCTCAGCTTCCTGATCCCCAATTTGGCCCTGCCCGGCAATCCACTGATCGATGTATCAGGCAGTCGGAATTTCCGCGCCGCTCCGAAATACACTTTCAACGCCGGTCTCGATTACGCACGTGAAATTGGTGGCGGCAACAGCCTCAACCTGACCATTGACTATGTCTATACAAGCGACACTTTCATATCGGCAGTTACCGACACAACTGGTGCCAAACGTGATATCATCCCGGGTCGCGCCACTGTTGGCGCGTCGCTCGCATTTATTCATGAAGGCGACAACGTCAAAAACCTGCGGATCAGTGGCTATGTCCGCGACTTGTTCCATAAGGAAGGCGGCATCTTGGCTGCGTCGATCAACGCCGGAGTGTTTTACTTTGGAGTAGTGGCGCCAACTCGCCAGTTCGGGGTGGAAGCAGCCATCAGATTCTGATTTTTTACAGTAGCATCCCTATCCTTGAATGCCGTTTTTGACCGTCAATGCCTGCAGCTATGCGCTGCGGGTGTTGGTGGGCAGTTGCAGGTTTCGACGATCAAGATCGGTCCTGCCGCGCCACAATCCATCAGGTCAAGGCCAACGCGCACATGCCAATATGCGAAAAGACTGCGACAAAAGCAGCAATCGTGATGCGCCGGGATTCAATATATTCAATCATAACTAATCTCCATTGTGTTTCGATTAAACTGGTCAGGGTTGTCAGCAGCAACTTTGTCATGCGGCGAATTCAGCGCTTGAAACGGAGCCGTAGCTAGGCGCTGTTGAGCGTAACCGACTGAAGCTAACGACGCGCGCGGACGGGAAACATCCTCGGCCGCGTTGTCGCTGCTGTGTATGTGACAACGGTGATCGCGGCTGCACCAATCAAGACGATGTGTCCAACCAAGCTTACGGCTAGGACAGTGTAGCTGCCAAGCGCGATCCCGAAGGATATTGCCCATATCCAACCAAGCAATTGAAACACCAAGTGCCGCACTTGCATATCTGGAATATGCCGAAGTGGGCTCTTGTCATGATCGAATATGAAGTTCCACATAAATGTAACCAAATTTTTCATTATCCCACTCCTCTTAGTAGCCGTTTTTAAGAAGCAAATTATTCGATAAGCTATGACACAAATCGAACATGCCTAACCGTCATGTTAGAGATGGGATAACATGAGATTTGTTAGCATTATATATGTCCCTTGGGGCATATCGCAGTCACACAGCGCTTGTTAAAAAGCGCCTCTAGGCGATTTTATCGCAAAGCTGTTTGTGGCGCATCTGTGCTTGCTGCTTCTGAAGTTTGAACTGAACCAATACACCGCTCAGCCAGCATCCTGCCGGACAGCCACGCGCATTCAACCCGCGGGCCCAGCAACCAGTCTCCGCAGACGCCAAGCCCGATAGTCTGGTTCCATAAGGCGCCATCACCAGTGCCGGCTGAAAGCGCATACCGCCAGCGATGCGAGACAGCGGCAACTGGTTGCGGGATCGGGTAGCTCGCCAACTCCGACAAGGCCGCGCACAGCATCGCCGAAACTTCTTCAGGTGAGGCTTCGATATGGGCATGGGACCAACATCTGCTGGCCTGCACAACCCACGCCTCGGGTCCATCGCGGCCGGGCTTGACGCTGTTGCGCGCAGCCCAGCTTATGTCACCTTGATTGCGGAGTACCGATGGCAACATGTCAAGCGGCTGATCGAACGCAAGCATCGTAGTCCAGCACGGCTGGGACCGCGCCAAAAGCGCAATCCGCGCCATCTCGAAATCGTGCAGCGAAAGAATGGCTGCGGCCTGTTCTGCGGGGATGGCAAGCACGACGGCGTCAAACGGACCAACTTCTGCCGCCTTGTCCATCAGCCACCAGTGATCGTGGCGGCGAACCATGCCGGTTACAATGTGGCCCCATTGCACCACATGGGCCGAGGCCATATGCTTGATAATCGCATTCATCCCCGGAACACCGACCCAGGCATCGGCTCCGGCCGGCGGCCAGATTGCCGCTATGCCCAGATCGCTCCATGCCTCAACCAGCGCCCTGAACGCGGGATCGCGCGCAGTGAGGTATTGCGCTCCGTGATCGAAGGCTACCTCGCCCAAGGGCGTCTGCAATCGCCGGGTCGACATCCGGCCTCCGGGTCCGCGTCCCTTGTCAAACAAGGTAACAGAATGTCCGGCATCACTCAGTACATCAGCGCACGCAAGGCCCGCTATGCCAGCCCCTATGATTGCATAACGCATCGCAGATCAGCAATTGTTCATCAGCGAAAGCACTTCCTTGCGGCTGTCTGGATTGTCCAGGAAGCAGCCCAACATGCGGCTTGTGACCATGCTGACACCATGGGTCTTCACCCCGCGTCCGGTCATGCAGCCGTGCTGCGCATCAATCACCACCGCAACGCCTTGCGGCTTCAAATTGTCCCAGATCGATTGCGCGACCTGCGCGGTCAACCGCTCCTGCACCTGAAGGCGCTGCGCAAACCCATGCAGAACCCGCGCAAGTTTAGATATCCCAACGACGCGTTCCGCCGGAAGATAAGCGATTGAAGCCGTACCTACGATTGGCGCCATGTGGTGCTCGCAATGCGACTGGAACGGAATGTTCTTCAGCAGTACGATCTCGTCGTAGCCCCCAACCTCTTCAAAGGTTCTGGCAAGGTGGAGACCGGGGTCATCATCATAGCCCTGACAATATTCCCGCCAGGCGCGGGCAAAGCGTTTGGGTGTATCTATCAATCCCTCCCGGTCGGGATCATCGCCCGCCCAGCGGATCAGGTTGCGGACCGATTCCTGGATATCGTCAGGGACAGGAATCTTTCCTTCAATCAGTTCCGTACCGCAATCTGCTGCCATGTAATTCATTGCTGCATCTCTCTTAAAATTGGCAAGTCCGAACATAATCTTAGGATTGGAGTTCATCTGCCGCTTGCCAAAGCTCCAACCAGCACAACCAGCAGAATAGCGATGCCCTGAAAAAGAACCCGCTGAGCCATCATCCGGTTCTGCTGCACTCCAAAAGCTTCACGTGGCGCGGAGCCGCTATGTCGGATGTGCTCAGCGTCGCGAAAAAAGGCCATGAGCCCCCTGATCAGCGCAGTCGCCGCCGCAATGACAAATCCGCCAATCAACAAAATCAGAAGAAAGGTCATGAACGAGAACTCCAAAGGGGCTGCACAGCACACACCGAAGCCGGACGCAGAACTATGGCTGCCTCGGCTTACTTCACGAAAGCAACTTGAAATCCTACATGACCAAAAGGGCACTTCACTCTGGCCCAGCGATGGGCTAAACATTCCATCGCAATGTCACTAACCTCAATGATAGCGTCCAGTCCAATAGCAGCCGTCATCAGCAACCCGCGGCTGCCGGACAATCCGATTGTCGAATGCAATGACGCCTTCATCGCGTTGACCGGTTATCAAAGCTCTGAAATTATCGGGCACAACTGCCGGTTCTTGACAGGTGTCGGAACTGAACCATGGCTCAAAGAAACATTGCGCAACGGTATTCGTCGCCGCCAGCCAGTGATGGTTGAAATCCTGAACTACAAAAAGGATGGCACGCCGTTTCGCAATGCCGTCATGGTCGCCCCAATTTTCGATGCAGCAGGAGAGCTTGAGTTTTATCTGGGTTCACAAGTCGAAATTTCCGAAGATGTCGCGCGGGCGAATGATGCACGGCGCGAAGCTGCGCATGATCGCATTGCAGCGCTCAGCCGGCGTCAGCGCGAGGTCCTACTGCATTTGGCGGCGGGCAAGCTTAACAAGCAGATTGCCTATGAACTTGGCCTGAGCGAGCGAACAGTGAAAATGCACCGCGCTGCAGTATTCGCGTCGCTTGGTGTAAGAACCAGCGCCGACGCCATTCGCCTGGCGATCGAGGCCGGTTATTGAGGGCTTCGCATAACCTGCCCCAAGAGACAGGTTTCGGCTGGGTGATGAATCGGCGATTAAGTTTTACTGACACTTCGTGATCGCCCCTTACATCCCCCCCTCGGGATGGTTGCGTTGGGTCGCAGTGATGCGGGTCTGGCTCTCTCCCTCCCGGTTGGAGCCGGGCCCGTATTTTGCAGGAGCTGGCAGTGGCAACGCAATTGGTCTGGTTCAGACAGGACTTGCGCCTTCATGACCATCCGGCACTTTCGGCGGCTATGGCCTGCGGCGCAGTCGTTCCCGTCTATATCCTGGATGATGAAACGCCTGGTGAGCAGCGGCTGGGCAGTGCGCAGCGCTGGTGGCTGCACCATAGCCTCGCGGCGCTTGGCAAACATCTGGAAATGCTTGGCGCGAAGCTGATCCTGCGGCGTGGACGATCTAGCGATCAGCTGGCCAGACTTACCGACGAAACCGGGGCAACAGCCGTCCACGCCCTCCGACATTACGAACCCTGGTGGCAGCAGGCAGAGGAGGAAACAGGGCAGCGCGTTCCCTTAATCCTGCACGACGGCAATCAACTCGCCAACCCGCGCTATATTCTGAAAGACTCGTTTGAGCGCTACCGCGTGTTCACTCCGTGGTTCAACAAGCTTCTGCAACACATGCCGCCGCCAGCACCGTTGCCAAGGCCGAAGCATGTGATCACCCCTGCCAACATGCCGCGTGCAGACGCGCTGGATGCATGGGGTCTGTTGCAACGACGTCCCGATTGGGCCAGTGGCTTTGCAGGCTGGACTCCGGGTGAACGCGGAGCGCGCGCTGCGCTCAAGGCCTTCCTTCCAATGCTGGCGGATTATCAGGAACAGCGGAACTTCCCCTCTCGTCCAGGCGTTTCGCGCCTCTCGCCGCATATCCATTTTGGCGAAATATCGCCTGCTGCGCTGTGGCATCACGCAGCACATGCGGCTGGTCCCAAGGCACGCGTATACCAAAGCGAGATCGCCTGGCGCGAGCATGGGCTCAATCTGGTCGATCAGTTTCCTGATTACGCGGTGCGCAATGGCCGCAAACTGTTTGACGGCTTTCCATGGCGAGCTGGCGCTGAAGCGGATAGCGATTTTCTCGCCTGGACCCGCGGACAGACGGGCTATCCTGTGGTCGACGCCGGTATGCGCGAGCTGTGGCAGACAGGCTGGATGCACAACCGCGTTCGTATGATCACCGCATCGTTTCTGGTCAAACATCTTTTGATAGACTGGCGGCGCGGCGAGCGCTGGTTCTGGGACACTTTGGTCGACGCCGATCTGGGCGCAAACGCAATGAACTGGCAGTATGTCGCGGGATCGGGCGTCGATGCGCCGGTCTTTTCACGGATGATGGCTCCATTCGTGCAAAGCCCTAAGTTCGAGATGGCCGACTATATCCGCCGCTTTGTGCCCGAACTGGCCCACTTGCGAGACGATGAAATCCATGCGCCGCATGAAAAGGGTCTGACACCGCCGGCCTATCCGTTGCCGCTCATACCTCACGAAGCTGCCCGCGCCCGTGCTATGGCCGCCTGGAATGTGTGCCGGGGCGAATGACGGACCTGCGCGCTGCGATATTCGGAGCTACAGGCGGCATCGGCGGAGCACTTGCAGCACAACTGGCGGAATCGAGCCGCTATCGCGAAATCCATGTCGGCGGACGAAGCCCACCCATTCTCAAGCATCCCGCTACAATTCCCTTCACATTCGACCTCACGAATGAGGCTTCGATTGCTGAGGCCGCTGAGGCCATTGGCGCGGCTGGACCGGTCGATCTGGCAATTATCGCCACTGGCATCCTGCACGACCACAGCACGCTGACGCCTGAGAAAAGCTGGCGGGCACTAGACGCGGGGACGATGGCGGAAGTTCTTGCTATCAACACAATCGGTCCAGCACTTATTGCCAAGCACATGCTGCCAATGATGCGCCGCGATGGGCGCGCGGTGTTCGTCGGCCTTTCCGCCAGAGTGGGTTCGATTTCCGACAACCGATTGGGCGGGTGGCACAGCTATCGCGCTTCCAAGGCTGCGCTAAACATGTTGTTCCGCAATTTCGCAATCGAGTTCGCGGTGCGAAATCCCCATGGAATTGTCGTTACAATTCATCCGGGGACTGTCGATACGGCACTTTCCAGACCATTTCAGCGGGGCGTTTCGCATGATCGTTTGCTCGAACCAAAGCTTAGCGCATCACATATACTGTCCTTGCTTGATGGCCTGTCACCGCAGGATTCTGGCGGCTCGTTCGCCTGGAGTGGCGAGAGAATCCCATTCTAGGCCCAAAACTCAGCCACACACTTGCTCGCTCTAAATTTTTAGCCGCGAACTATCGTCAGCTTGGGAATAGGCATTGTTCAACAATATGAATCAAAGAGGCTCTAAAAACCCCGCTGTTTCGCGCCGCCGGTGCAGGATGATGCCGACAGGGATGCACACTGCGATAAGTACGGCCATGTAAACACCACTCATCGGATCGGCGGCTATGAAGGCGATCAGCAGTCCGAGATCAAGCAGGCATACTAAGGCAGGAAGAACTGGATAGCCGATGGCGCGGAACGGGCGGTGCAGGTCTGGCTGGCGGATGCGGATTGCGAACAGCGATGCTTCGTAGAGGAAGAAGGTGAAAATCGCCAGTGCCGCTATAAGCTTGAACAGAAAGGCGAAGGCGCCGGTAAAAATCAGCGGTATCGCCACAGCCGCGGAAATGGCCAGCGCAATATGCGGGGTGCCACCTTTGTTAACCCGCATCGCTACCGGTAGAAACAGCCCGTCACGGGCCAAGCCATATAGAATGCGCGCACTTCCCATTACGATCGCATTGATTGCAACGACGACGATCACAATCGCGAGGAGCGCCACTAGTAAACCGCCCGATTGGCCAAAAGCATTCTCGATCACCAGCCCCACTGGCAGGTCCGACGTGCGCAGGGCCGCCATATCGAGCGCGTTCAACAGGCTGAGGTTAAGCGTTATGTAAATGGCAGCGACGAGCAGGATGGAAACAGCCATGGCGCGCGGAATATTTTTCAGCGCATTTGCATCCTCCTCCACGAAATAGATCGGCGCATGCCAGCCAGTATAGGCGCCGTAGATCATCTGATAAGCCGTGATGATCGCAAAGAAGCCGACCAGAGGTGCGGCGCTGGCGGTTGCGTTGCCCAAGCGCGCGGCGACTTCACCGACCGGGATGGGTTCGGCAAAGAACGCAACCGCGATAACTCCGACGATCAGGGCGACCTTGATGATACTGCCCAATGTCTGCGCGATCTGCCCCTCGCGCACGCCTGGCCAGTTGAGAGCAATGATCGACAGCGCAAACCCCGCAGCCGTCAGAGAAGTGTGCGGCGCAACAGCAGGAACTATCGACCCGAGAAAGGTTGCACAAGCAACCGACAAGGCCGCGATTGCCGCCGTGTTGGATAGCCAGTCTGTCCATCCGCACAGCAACCCCATGGAATCACCGAACGCCGCACGCACGGCC
This sequence comes from Novosphingobium sp., assembly GCA_031374105.1. Lineage (GTDB taxonomy): Bacteria > Pseudomonadota > Alphaproteobacteria > Sphingomonadales > Sphingomonadaceae > Novosphingobium. Next base: position 104,084 of record JANMNP010000073.1, on the reverse strand, counting down.
ACATAGGTGCCGCCCGCCTTGGGCAGCTTCGTCACAAGCTCGGACGCGACATTGGCTGACAGCATAACATGCAGCCCTCCCAGCGCCCACAGGCCAATGACAATCCAAACCACGGGCACCTGATCAGCGACCAGCCCCGGTGTGCGCATGATGCCAGATCCGATGATATTCCCCACACTTATCGCCAGCGCAAAGACCAGCCCGAGGCGCATCTGGAGCTGGCCAGTGGAGGGTGCGGGAAGTGCGATTGCTGTCATGACTGCACAGCCATCATCGCGCCGCGTATCGGCGACACCGCGCCCTGGCTGTCCATTGATAGCAATTCGGATTCAGCTTTCCCGCCGCGTAACTTGATCAGCCAATCGCCCGGATCATATTCGACACCCACCGGGTTTTTATCGATCAGGCTGCCGTGAAAATAGGCGTTCGCCTCGGCTTTGGTGGGAAAGGCATCGACGGTGAATTCCATCTGATTGCCATCGGGATCGGCATAGTAAAGCGACGCGCTCATGCCGTGATGCACGGCCCAATAGGGCGCGATGCCCTTTGCTTTCAGCTCGGCATAGTTTTCCAGCAGGTCGCGCAGCGATCCATATTCCCACGCAACATGATCGACGCCGATCATGCCGCGATCATCCTTGTCATCTTCTTCCGGACGGATCACGCTCAGATCAGCAAAGGCGAAGCGATGATGCTCGTCATCAAATGTGAGGAAAGCGAGCGCCGGATTCCGGTACTGAATGCGTGCGCCGAATACGGTAGCATACCATGCCAGCATCTCTTCAAAACGACGGGTGCGGTAAACGACGTGGACAAGCGCTGTTGGGGCTATCGGCATGTCACTCTCTCCTGCTTAAATTGCCGCGACGCACCTCAGCGTCCCACTTTGGCGGCAAAGGTGAAGGCCGTCCCAACCACACTGACCGCGATCAGCGCAATCACCATGGCTGGTATTCCGCCCAGCCGGTCGAGAATTCCAAGGGATGCCGACGACAATGAAATGCCCAGATTGGCAACGGCCATAAATAGCGAAAACTGGGTCGCGGCGACCGCTGGAGTGCAGCAGCGCATGGCAACGGCAGACGATGTTACATTTTGCAGCACCTGTAGCGCCGTGAAGCCGAAAATGGCGGCAATCAGGATAGTCGGCACGGTCCAGCTTGATAGCAGTGCAAGCAAGACCATGGCCGCCAGTGCGGTAAACAGGCTGGCGCCGGCAAACATCCGCCGCGCCCCCCAGCGCTCTGCCAGAAATCCGAATGAAAGCACCGCCGCGATGCCTGCAACCAGATTGGCCTGTCCCGACCAGCTGGCATAGGTATCTTCGCCCCAGCCCAGCACATTAACACCAAACAGCGGGGCGAGGCCGACGAACAGCCCATAGGCTGCGCCGGATAAAAACATGGCGGGGAGGAAGATCAACGTCTGCCGTTCAAACATCGCAGCTATCAGGTTGCGAAATATCGCCCCGAATGCTCCCAGGCTGCGATCGACGTTGATCGCGGACGCGGCGCCGGTTGTCCATGGCAGCAGCCGTTCGCCGGGACGTTCTCGAATGAACAGCACAAGCAGCAGGATCGCTCCGACCAGTGCAGCCAGAGCCATCATTGCCGCTGGAAACCCACGAAAGGCGATCAGATAACCCGATAGCGCTGCGCCCATCGAGATGCCAATGGCTTGCCCTCCGAACATGAAGCCGTTGGCGCGGCCAAATTCGGTTGCGGGAATTATGTCAACCGCCATCCCGTCGATCGCGACATCCTGCACCGTTGTCGCCAGATTGATAGCAAAGGCAAATGCGCCGAGCAGCGCGGTATTCTGGGCGGCGGGGTTGACCCATGCCAAGCCCGCGAGACCAAGTACGATGGCCAATTGCCCGGTGATCAGCCAGGGCCGCCGCCGCCCCATCGCCAAAAACGAGAATCGATCCATCACCACGCCGTTGATCAGCTTCAACGACCATGGCAGCGATGTCATCGCCAATACGCCGCCAACTGCCGCGGCAGACGCCCCGCTTTGCGCCTGCCAAGCTGGCAAAGCGTAATAGAACAGGCCAACCGGAAGCCCTTGCGCAACATAGAGGATGAAAACGACAAAGAACCGAAGGTTGCGGTGTTCGCTAAGCGCTAGCGGGCGTGGCGCGCTGAGTGTGAGTGTGGCCTCAGTCATAGAAATATCTCTCTTCGGTGATCTTGGCATCGCGGACGGTGAAGATGGCGATTTCGGTGAAGGGCTGGCTGTCGCCATTGGCGCGGCTGACGATCACCATGTCCATGAACAGCGCGAACTGGTTGCCAGTCACAAACGGGCCATCAATGCTGAGGTCGTCAATGCGGCTTGCACTGAACTTGCGTCTGGTTTTGTTGCGGGTGGATTCAATGCCCGAAACCAGCGCAGGTATGCCGCCGGGCAGATCCATCGGTTCGATGCTTGTGACATCGGCTGCCCAGAATTTCTCTCCAGCTGCTTCAAACTCGCCCGCTCGCAACATCGCGGTGAAATCACGCGCAACAGTGTCAATGGCTGGCATGGCTGCCTCCCCTCCCCATGCGGGGTAAAAGATTAGGCAGGCGGCGCCGAGGGACTAATCCGGGCGCCGCCTGCCATGGTCCTGAAGTGGGTCGCTTACTTCAGAACCAATTCCTGATATTGGACCGAGCCCATCAGCTCGCGCATTTTGACGCGTTCGCCGCTAGCGGTGTCAGCTTTGCGTTCATTCTGCGCCAGCGCAGCATTGACCTTTTTCTGCATGGCTTCCTGCTGCGCAGTCGTCTGATAATCCTTGTATTCGATGATCAGGATCAGGTTGGGCTCACCCGAGCGCGCGTTGTTGGTCGAAAGCACGTGGTATTCGACGACAACGCCTTCGGCTTTGCCCATTTCGTTGATTTTCTTCCAGGTGGTCGCAAGATAATCCATGTAGTTTTCGAACTGGCCGGGCAGCACATTGATCCGGCTGGCCTCCCACACGGTTCCGGGCCTGTAGCTCGATTCCTGCGCCATTGCGGGAGCCGCCATCGAAAGCGCCATCGCCAGGCCCGCTGAAGCCAGGATTGATTTCATCATTTTCATCGTCTTCACTCCACCTAATTTGCCGCTTCCCCTTGAGGCGGCCTCCTGAAAACTGGATACGCTAAAAATAAGCAACGAACTCATGGCAGGTGATAGGCGACGCTGGCTCCGGGCCCGACTGGCAAACCGAGCAGCACCCAAAGGACAGTCACCACAATCCCGGCGAAATAAAGCCCGATCGCGAGCGGCAGCGTTAGCGCCAGCAGCGAGCCGAGTCGCATCGTTGGCACCCAGCGCTGGCAGAACAGCAACGTCAGCACGAGATACGGATTCAGAGGTGAGATGAGGTTGGTGACCGTGTCGACGACCCGATATGCTGCTGTGGTCATTTCGGGGGAAATGCCGAGCAGCATGAACATTGGCGTCGCGACTGGGGCCATCACTGTCCATTTTGCCGAGCCTGAAGCGATAAGGAAATCCAGCCAGGCTGACATCGTCGCCAGCAGGGGAAGTAAAACTGCGGGCGGTGCGCCCAAGGCTTTTAACTGGGTGGCCCCGGTAATAGCGGTGATCGGCCCAAGGTTTGACCAGCCGAACATCGCCACGAACTGCGCCGCAAACAGCACAAGGACCAAATAGGGCAGAACCGGCTCCAGTCCTTTTCCCATCATCTGGATGACGTCGCGGTGTGATTGGATGCTGCCGGTGGCGGCACCATAGGCCCAGCCGCCGGCGGTGAACAACAGGAACAACAGGGTGACGAGGGCGCCAAAGAATGGCTTGATCCGCTCTTCCGGCGGTGCCGCTGCGTCGTATAGCGGGGAATAGCCGGGCCAGAGTATCAGTGCGGCTATCAGCGCCAGCACGCCCAGCAGCGCCCAGCCTGCGGCACGCATGCCGCGCCGCTCAGCTTGCGTGATTGTAAGATCATTTGCCTCGTCGGCCGAAGTGCTGGCAGACCATGACCCCAACCGCGGAGCGACAATCCGGTCGATCACGTACCACGCCGTCGCCGTAAATGTGGCCGCGATGCCAAAGGTGAAATACCAATTCCCCAGCGGATTCATTTGCCACGCTGGATCAATGAGTTGCGCGCCCGTTTGGGTGATCGACAAGATCAGCACATCATATTGACCCGGCAACAGATTGCCTGACAGACCCGTCGCCACCCCGGCGTAGGCTGTCACGAGCCCAAGGACCGGATTGCGGCCGATCGAGGCATAGAGCAGTCCGGCCAGCGGCACATAGACGACCGCGCCTGCATCCACCGCGTGGGTTGTCAGCATGCCAACAAGGAAAATGGTGGGGGTCAGCAGCACCAGTGGCACCCGTTGCAGACTGGCGCGCATCAGCGCCGCCAACAGGCCGCTGTGATCCGCAACGCCCGCGCCCATCACCATCACCAGCACTAGGCCGAGCGGCGGAAAACTGGCAAAGGTCCTGGCCAATTCGGTCATCAGCTTTCTGACCATATCTTCAGCCAGCAGGCTCTTGGTCACCAGCTGCTCACCGGTCACCGGGTTGATCGCCTGCCAGCCCAACCCCGCACCGATTGCTGACATTACCATCAGCACGCCAATCAGCACGATGAAAATCATCACTGGATCTGGCAGCGCATTGCCCAGCCGCTCTATACGGTCCAGCCAGGCGGATGATGCGCCCGGCTTGTCCGCTATGGCGGCCTTTGATTGGAGTTGTGCGCCCATTTAGTCCTCGATGCCGCAGACATAGCTTTCCCCCGCGCAAAACCGGGATTTCCCGGGCCGCCCAAAGCTTCAAAATGTCTGCGTTCCCTTGGGAAGGATAGTGCCGTTACGCTACGGCATCCGTCAATCCGCGCTATCGTCAATAAAGCGTCAATAATGCATCAAAGTGCCCGGTCGCCGCGCTTACAGGTTGCTTGGCGGCGGCAACAGATCGGGCCAGCCATATTTGTCCCACGCCGCCGCCATGCCGATCCGCTGGGCAAACGGGATGAATTCGGGATGCTGCCAGATCTGGCGGATCGGATCGATATCGGCCCAGATCGACATCAGGCACGCGAGGTTCTGAAGAGTGATACGCGCGCCCAGGGTTTTGAAGAACAAATCAGCATAGCCCATGAACACGGCTGGCAAGGTAATCGCCAGATGTTCCTTTTCGACCATTGTAAAGTGAAGAAAATCGAGCGTGCGGCAATAGGTTTCCCGATCCTCAGGCTGCCCACTGCACACGCCCTTTGCCGCGACAAGCCAATAAGCATCCATCATCTCGGCGGACATAGGCGTGACCCCGCTTGGCGGAGGGATGCTGTTGTTAATCATCAAACGGGTTTGCTGATAGAATTCGACGGCAATATCATGATTGCCAGCAGCTGCATGGGCGACTCCCAGCCACATGGATGGAAAGCCGAGATCGACGCATCGTTGAGCATCTGCAATAGCTGCGTCGACATCACCCAGATTGAGTTGCCCCGCAGAGCGGCACATATAATGTCTGCCATCGACCGGGTCCTGGTCAATGGCCTCATCAATGTAGCGCATGCCTTCGCGTGTTAACCCGCAGAACAGCAAAAGCGTGCCCAATCTTACTGCTACCGACGGATTGTTAGGTTCAACCTTATACCCCTTGAACGCCAGATCAAGGCAGCCAACGATGTTGTTTTGCGTAAGCTGGTGCAGGCTAAGCAAGCCATAGGCCATCCCCAAATTGGGCTTGATCGCCAGCGCCTTGCGGACGCAATCCGCCATAATGGCTGTGGCTTCGGTTTGACTGGTACCAGCGAGGTAAATCCCGATGCGTTGATGCACATCGCCCAATAATACCCATGCTTCGGCAAAGTTCGGGTCAAGCGCAACCGCTTCCTCAAGCAATTCAACTGCGCGCGTGAGAACCCCGTCGCCAAATAAGCGCGCATTAAGCGCGCGCCCCTGAAGATAAAGATCATATGCCACTTTGCTGTGCGTTAGGCCATGAACCAATGGAGGGGCGATCGTTATGGCAAGCACAGCGCCAATCGCCGCCGTGACAGCCTGCGCCACACTCTCCTGCAGCGCGAAAACATCCTCCAGCGTGCCATCAAAGCGCTGGCTCCATAGTTCGAAGCCAGTTGTTCCTTCGATCAGATGCACATGGATACGAACGCTTTCCCGCTGCCGCTGTACCGATCCTTCGATCAGATATGATACTCGCAAGGCATCCGCAACGCTTGCAGGGGGCAGATCGCTATTCCTGAAATGAAACGATGAAGTGCGCCCCGCCACCATCAATTCCGGCACCTGTCCCAGCGTTGTTATCAACTCATCGACCATGCCGTCAGCAAAATAATTATGCCCGTCTTTGGCATCAAGAGAATGAAAGGGTAACACGGCAATCCGGGCCTTGCCGTTCGCCTTATTTACAACGATTTCGGCTACTGATGTTGATGCTCGCGCAGCCCAAGCATCGAATAGCTTGGCATGGCCAGCAGTGTCGCGGGCTTTTTCCAGAACAGCCAGCCCAGCCATAACCGCTGTTTGCAATCGGCGCTCTGTCTCCGCGCGATACTTGGCCAGCCAGGCTTTGAAATCATCACCGAACTCAATGTGATCAAGGACCAGGTTTGTGCCGATGGTTATCAGGCGATCCGTCGCACCAGCATAGTTACCACGTACAAGGGCGCTTTCCAGATCATCAAGATCGGTTTGTATAGTCTGGGCGTTGAGGCCAATTGTGTGGCGGGTCACGACCAGAATATCGCTGCCGAAGGGGGAGAGCAATTTTCCCAGATCGAGCAAACACTGGCGCAAGCTGGCTTTCGCATGCGCCTCAAACCTGCCGGGCCACAGCAACTTGCTTAAATAGTCGCGATCAATCGTTCCGTCGCCGATCAAGCACAGCATCGCAAGCAATGCCCTTGCCCGCCGGTTGGAAATCAAGATCCCGGTGCCGTCAGCCGCGCTTAGATGAAAATCGCCAAACAGTGATGCGTGGACGACATTCTGAGTTTGCCGCGAGACCTTCTGTCGCTCCGCTTGCTCCGTCACCAACTGCCCCCAAACCATATATTTGTAACATAATGCAAATCACGTCGTGCACAAATGTTAATCGGCAGCAAGAACAGCGAGTCTATCGCTTTACACGCCGGACTCGGCCGACGAAATTCCGCATCAGCTTCGGACGCAAAAGACCCTGCGGGGCTCCCAGCGCCTGAGTGAATTTGGTGGCATCCGATGATCTTTGCGGCAGCGAATAACGCGAAAGGGATGGCAGCCATCCGATTGCAGCCGCAACTCACAACGCACAGACCCAGCACCTGTGATTCCGTCGCTTGCATTGACCTGTGGAATGTCGTCCCAAGACCTTGGGATTATCGATTGCGGCATTATCCAAACGATTGTTGTATTCAGTGTTGTCCGTCGCCAGTCCTTTTGGCACTGCTGGCTGGCTTATCAATTTTCTGCACACTCGATTGATAGGTAGCAGGGTAAAACTGTTCGCAGCGCGGATTTTTCTTCAAACGCCTGCGGCAGCAGCTGACAAAGTTCTATTCGAGGTCGAGTTTGAATTTTTGGATTAGGATCGATTGATGGGTTTGAACCGGCACCCCCTTCGCGAGATCACGCAGCAGGATATCAACGACTACGCCCGCGATGGCGTCGTATGTCTGCGCCAGGTGCTTGATCCGGACTGGATCAAACTGCTGGAACCGATCGCCCGAGAGGTGATCATTAATCACAAGGACGTGGGCCTTTTGCCAACAATTCCTGGCCGCTACATGGCGCGCTGCATCGAGGAATATCGTCGGTTCATATTCGAATCGCCGATTGCAGAAGCTGCCGGCGCGGTCATGCAGTCCAAGGAAATCCGGTTCTTCTTTGACGAATTCTTTGCCAAACCGCCGCAGTCAGACGCCAAGACTCTTTGGCACTGCGACCGGATGGGGTGGCCAGTGACTGGCACCATGGTCCCGTCGCTGTGGATCCCGCTAACGCCGATTGTGAAGGCGAACAGCCTCGAAGTTCTGGCCGGAACGCAGCATGATGATGTGCCTTATTGGCTGTTTTCACCAAACGCGCGCAAGATGATCAAACCTGATGATCGGGTGCCGCATCCCGAAATCGAAAGCCGAAGGGACGAGGCTGGCCTGCGGTTCCTTTCCTGGGATATGGATCCGGGCGATATGCTGATCGTGCATCCGTGGGTGCTGCATTATTCTGCAGGCAACCCGACCGATGATTGGCGCGTCGCCATTTCCGAGCGAGTGTTTGGAGACGATATCCGCTGGGCTCCACGTCCGGATTGCGTCAATCTGGCGGGTGTAAGTTTGGACGAAATGCTCGACGGCGAAAAGCCCGAAGGCAGTCATTTCCCGTTGCTGTGGTCAGAAGACGGTAGGGCAGATGACGATAGCCAGTTCCCCCGCGGCTTCGCCACCCGTTGGCCAAAGCGGGCAATGGGCGGTGTCAATGAATATGACAAGTTCAAGGAACTAAAGGTCAAAGAAGACGCTGGCAGCTTGTCGCGCAAGGACACGACGCCGGTTAACTGATGCGAGCGGTAGATCATCAGACGACCCTGCGCGATTTGATCGCAGCGCAGGAAATCCTGATTGTTCCGGGAGTCTATGACGCGTTTAGCGCCTTTCGAGCGCAAAAGGCCGGATTCCAAGCGGTTTTCGTATCGGGATCAGCGCTGGCGGCGATGCATCTCGCCCGGCCAGACATCGGGTTGCTGACGCTAACCGAAACCGCCGATATCGTTGGAAGAATAGCAGAAAGGCTGGCTATACCGCTGTTTGTTGATGCGGATCAGGGATTCGGGAACGCTTTCTCGGTCGCGCGCGCGATTCACCTGTTGGAGCGCGCTGGCGCCAGCGGAATCCAGATTGAAGACCAGTTGGAAACCAAGCCATCCGCTGCGCCGCTATCCCGCCCGCTCGTTGATCCCGAAGTAATGGTTGGAAAAATCAAGGCTGCCCTCGACAGCCGCCGGAACGAGGCCACCGTGATCAGTGCGCGCAGTGATGCGGTGACTAGCGAGGGGATCGATCGCGCGCTCGAACGAGCTCATCTCTATGCCGATGCCGGGGCAGACATGATCTTCATTGAATCCCTCAATACCCGCGCGCAGATGGCACGATTGGTGACTGAGCTGAGCAGCAAAGTGCCCTTGCTGCACAATTTTCTTCGTCCCGCTGATGAAGTGCAAGATGCCGCTGCGGCCGAGCAAATCGGCTATGGCGTGGCACTGTTTCCCGGCGCAGCAGTTGCAGCAGTAGGACAGGCTCTCGATAATGCATTTTCGCTACTTAAAACAGCGCCGCAAATTTCCGCGACTAGCCCTGCACCCGATTGGGTAGGTGCAGGAGACTACTTCGAATCATTTCGCACAGACAAGGAGCAGGCCAAATGAAATTATTCTATTCGCCGTTCCACACTTTCGTTCACAAGGTGCTTGTGACCGCGCATGAGTGCGGGCACTGGAATGATATTGACTTGATCCCGACTTTTCCTTTCAAAAATCTCGAGGGCGAAGATCAGGGCAATGCGTATGACATTTCCGCAATCAACCCGCTGGGCAAGGTTCCGACACTGGCGATTGAGACAGGGCAAGTGATCTTCGGCAGTCAGGCAATCTGCGAGTACCTCGACCTCACCAGCAAGGCGCGCAAGATGTATCCGGCCATTGGCGCAGCGCGCTGGGATGCAATCACCCGGATGGCACTGGGCGATACGATTTTTGAAACAACCGTGCAGATGGTGGCAGAGCAGTGGCAGGTTCCGCAGCAATGGAACATGCAAGTGTTTGAGCGACTATGGCCGAAATACATCCGGGCGCTGGACAAGCTTGATCGCGAAGCGGCTGCTTGGGGCGATTTCGATGTCGGTCACGCATCTTTGCTACACGCCATAAGTTACCTTGGCTTCCGCGCCGAATTCTATGAGGCAAAAGACCCGATCCATCCCAATTTCAACTGGCGGGATGGGCGTCCGGCGCTGTCAGGCTGGTATGATCAGGCGATCGAGAGGCCATCGGTCAGATCGCATTTCAATCTGGATTTCGTCGGAGATTCCAGCGCAGACCGCTGCCAGCAAACCGTTCGGGATGTCCTCGCTTTGCAGCAGGCGCATGCATCATGATCGACTTCTACTACTGGCCCACGCCAAACGGTCATAAGATAGCCATCGCGCTTGAAGAATTTGGACTCGACTATCTTGTTAAGCCGATCAACATCCTCAAGGGTGAGCAACACGACCCCGCTTTTGTTTCGATCAGCCCTAACAACCGTGTCCCCGCTATTGTCGATCATGACGGACCTGACTGCAGCCCGCATGCCGTGTTCGAATCCGGGGCGATTTTTCTTTATCTGACCCGCAAGACTGGCCTGTTCTGGCCCGAAGACCCGGTGCAGCAATCGCTCGAAATCCAGTGGCTGTTCTTCCAATGCGCCAATATCGGCCCGATGTTCGGCCAATGCGGTCACTTCCGCGGCTATGCCGATGAACAGGTGCCCTATGCAATCAAACGCTATTCGGGCGAGGTCCAGCGATTGTACCGATTGGTTGACCGCGAACTTGCCAGCAAGGAATTTCTGACCGGCGACACCTATGGCATTGCCGATATGGCAACGTATCCGTGGATGGAGGCCCGCCAGCAGAAATTGCATGGTGTGGAAGTAAGCGAGTTTCCCAATATCATGCGCTGGATCGCCGCTATTGAAGCGCGGCCCGCCGTGCAGCGCGGCATGGCAGTGCTAGGCCGGGATCTGAAGGTTGGTAACCCTTCGGAGGAAACCATGAAGGCCTTCTTTAACCGCCTGTAGGGACTGATGCAGGAGCAAGGCCAATCGGCGCGAGTTTGCTTGAAGGCTCCGTCATCCCTCGAATGATAAGATTGGGAATGATACTATTGTCCCAGGGACGTTCCTTGGGTGGATAATTTCCTGTCCGCAGGATGATCAGATCTTGCGACGGGACAATATAGACAACCTGGTTGCCGTTGCCATCGAACAGGAACAGGTCGCTCGCCGCGTAAGGCTCGCTGTGAAACGTGCGGCCCATGGCAAATTCCGGATTGAGCGAACCACGCCATTTTGCATAAGGCTCTCCCGTCCAGACGCCGAGGCCGGCATTGGGATTTTCCCGAGTCGGGGTTCGCATCGCTTTGACATATCCCGCCGGAAGCAATCGCCTGCCGTTCCATACACCGTCGTTCAGCAACAGGATGCCAAGCTTCAACCATGTCCGCGCGGGCAATTGCACGCAGCATCCCGAATGCGCCATGCCGCCGGAACGGTTAACGAATATCGTTCCGCCAGCAGCGCCAAGGGGCTCCAGCAGCGCCTTGGTCAGATAGCGGGCATAGCGCATTCTAGTAGCCCGCTCGATCAAGGGAGCTACCAGTTCCGCATTGGCGTTGGAATAGTCGTATCGCGCGCCTGGCTCGTGGGTCAGCGGGTATTCGTTGATGATGATCTCGTCATGCCGTGGGTGGAGATAGGCACGTTGAAGAATATCCTCTGGACCTGTCGGGATGCCCTGAGCCAGTAATCCGGTCCGCATGTCGAGCAAATGGCGGACGAGTATCTTTGACCTGCGCTGGTCATCCTTCCATTCCGTGATGAAATCGGCAACCGGCCGGTCGAGCGATTGGATATAGCCTTGTGCAATCGCTCGTCCGATCAGGATGGCGGTCAGCGGCTTGGCGAGCGATTTCGCGTTGATCAGGGCGTCGCGGTTGTAACCGTCAAAATAGGTTTCTTCGATAAGGGTGCCCTTGTGCCAAACAATAAACGCTGAACTGCTTCGTGCTGAGACGAAGTTGCGCGCTTCTTTCAGTGCTGCATCCCTTGCTCCGGGTGTTGCACTCGGCAACGGCGATATCACTTGCGCACCTACTACCGTCTCCAACGGATCATAGTTGGACAGCCCGCCCCCCGTTTGCGCGGCTCGCTCTTGCGCAAGGTATCGCTGGATATATACCGCTTCCTCGTCAACTGGTGCAGGCACGGAAACGCAGGCCCCGATCACTAGCAGCATTGATGCGAGCAGCGCGAAATTCATCCGGCCTGGGCGGCGGCGTTTCTTGATCGCGTGGGTCATCCCAGTAAGTCCACTTCGATGCCCGACGTGTCCGCTACCGCCAGCTCCCAAACCGCATAAGCTGCGGCAAGGTCCTGCGAAGCGACGCCAAGGCTTTTGTAGATCGTGATTTCCTCATCGCTGCGACGACCGGGGACCGTTCCGCTGACGACTTCGCCGATCTCACCGACAATGTGGCTTTCGTCCAAACAGCCGCTTTCAATCACGCCAAGAAGTTCGCCCGCTGCAGCAAGCGCTGCTGGCCGGTAGTCGACATAATAGCGCGATCTGGCAACTGCTTCATCATCGACTTCGGCAGTGGTCGGGATGGCCGAGCCGACCAAGTTAATATGCTGCCCCGGTCGAAGGTCGGCACCCAACAGCACCGGAGTTTTGGCCGAGGTGGCGGTGCAGATGATGTCGGCCCGTTCCACAGCATCAGCAACATCACCGTGCACTGATACGAGCAATCCTGAGCATGAGGCGACTTTGTCAGCAAAGCTCTTAGCGCGCTGCGCATCTCGCCCCCAGACCGAGATCTGTTTGATCGTGCGAACTGCCAACATCGCAGCCACATGCCGCATCGCCTGTTCGCCAGTACCAATAATCGCCAGCCTCGTTGCATCCTCACGGGCGAGATAACGCGTCGCAAGGGCGCTGGCCGCGGACGTGCGAATGGCAGTGAGCGAAGAGCCCTCGACCATTGCTAGCGGGATGCCCTTGATACTATCGAACAACATCACCATGCCGATATGCGTGCCCAGCGGATCGCCGTGCGCGCGGTCATATTTGCATACCAGTTTGATCCCGAAGCAGGCTGGATCGCCCAAGGTACCGGGCATGATCGCCAACTTTCCCGATGCTCCGGGTACTGGCATGAACTGGCGGATCGGCAGTGTTACTTCGCCGCGCGATGTTGCTCGCATCGCGCGCGCCATCACTTCGACGCAATCCTTGACCGGCAAAAGGCGCTCGACATCGGATCGGTTGATGATCAGCATTAGTCGCGCGCCCTGGGCGGAAGGAACCGCATCTTGTCCATGACATCCTGAACATTGTCCGGCCGCGCGAAGGGTTCTGGCATCGGATCTCCGGAGGTCCGCGGCTTGCCAATCGCGTTGAACCAGTCTTCCAGCCCCGGTGGGAAAAATACCCAGAACATCTTCATGTCGACGCTGCCGGTATTGCGAATTAGGTGGGTGCAATTCCGCGCGAACAGCACTGTTGTGCCGGGCAATATCTCGGTCACTTCGCCATCGATATCTACCTCACCCGTGCCTTCGTAAACGAACACTAGCTCGTGGTTCTGCTTGTGCCCATGCTCGCGAACTTCGCCGCCCGCAGGCATTACCTGAATACCACTGGAAAAGGTGTCATAAGGCATATTATCCGGGGTCAGATTGACATCGACATAGCCGCGCGAAGGCATCGGTTGCCACAGCGATTGTCCTTCGCCCGGCTTGACAATGACCGACCTTTGTTTGGTGATTTCGCTATCCATCATGCAGGCCTCCTTATCCGTTGAGAAAGCTCAGAACCCTTGCGTTGTATGCTTCGGTCGCAGCGATCGGACAGAAATGCCCTCCACGGTCGAGCAGGTGCACTTCCGCACCGCTAATCAGGCGGCCCAGTTCCTCGGTAAAACCCGGCGGAGTGATCTGGTCGTCCTTCGCGCCGATGCACAAGGTGGGCTTGGCAATCCTGCCGACCCGACTGCGCAAATCGTGCGACATCACCGCTGCTAGCCGCGATAACTCTACCTCGAGCCCGGGAAAGGCTGCCATGCGTTCCTCCATGAACGATCGCGCAGACGTCATTTGCGGCTGCAGATGGCTACTTGGCACAGCCAGATACGTCCCCATGGTGAGATAGGCTAGCGGGCCACAATTGATCAGGATTTCCTTGCGAGTACGGAACAACTGGTTGAAATAGGTGTCGGGTCCAGCCCAACTGCAGCTGAGCACCAGCCGTCCTAAGCGCTGCGGATTATCGAGTGCAATATGCTGACAGATCGCCCCGCCAGTCGAATGACCAACCATATGCGCCTGCTCGATTTTCATCGCATCCATCAGCGCCACCAAATCTTGCGCCATATGTTCCGCGCCATAGATCACCTTGGCTGGCGAACTATTGCCGCAGCCGCGGTGATCATGGGTGATCACTCGGAATTGCTTGGAAAATTCAGCGACCTGATTACTCCAAAAAGCGCCCCGTCCGCCCAGCCCGGCGACCAGAAACAGGTCAGGCCCGTTGCCACAGGTTTCAACGTGGATTTCAGCATCGCCGACATCCACCCGACGGATTTCGGTTTTCAGTCCAGTCATATCGCAGCGAAAACCGACTTGGTTTGGAGGTAAAGCTCCAACCCGTCGCGTCCGTTCTCGCGGCCGATGCCAGATTGCTTGTAGCCCCCCAGCGGTACATCCCAATCGGCTCCCATCGGCGTGTTGATTCCCAGCACGCCAGCCTTAATCTTGCGCGCCATGCGGTGGGCGGTGCCAAGATTTTCGGTCCAGATGCAACCGGCCAAGCCATAGTCGCTGTCGTTGGCCAGGCGGAGTACTTCTTCCTCAGCAGCGAAGGTCTGGGTTACCAGAACCGGGCCAAATATCTCTTCCCTAACAACTTTCATGCTGTTGTTGGTGTCGGCAATAACAGTCGGTTCCAAGAAGTAGCCGGTGTCGCCATGGCGCTTTCCTCCAGATCTGATTTCGGCGCCTTCCTTTTCGCCTAGTGCGATGTAAGCGCTAACCCGGTCAAACTGCTTGGCGGACACCAGCGGGCCCAACTCGCTCTCATCATCCAGACCCGGCGCAATTTTCATGGCCCGACCGAATTCTGCGATCCCGGCGATCACTTCTTCAGCAACATCCCGATGGACATAAAGCCGCGACGGCGCTGTGCAGGTCTGCCCGCTGTTGTAGAAAATGCCCATCGCAGATGCCGGAATTGCCTTCGCCAGATCAGCATCGGGCATGATGATGTTGGGCGATTTACCGCCTAGTTCCAAGCTGACTTTCTTCAGGCCTTCAGCCGCGGCATGGGCGATTATCCTGCCAGTCGCGGTCGAACCAGTGAAGGCGATCTTGTCTATTCCCGAATGGTTGACCAGCGCCGAACCAACAGTGTGACCATATCCGGTAAGGATGTTGACGACACCCTCTGGCAGTCCGGCTTCCAGCATGATCTGGCCTAGAAAAAGCGCGGACAAAGACGTGTCTTCAGCCGGCTTGAGAATGGCGGTGCAACCAGACGCCAGCGCTGGCCCCAGCTTCATTGCCGCCATCACCAGCGGATAGTTCCACGGGACCACCAGCGCGACCACACCGACTGGTTCTTTAATCGTGTAGGTATGGAAATCGCCAAACATACTAACGCTATGCGTGCTGCCATGGATCTTGTCGGCCCAACCAGCATAGTACCGCATCGCACCGATCGATGCAGCCACATCCCCGCGCGCGTAATTGATCGGCTTGCCATTATCGAGCGTTTCGATCTGCGCCAGATCTTCCGCCCGCGCCTCCATCAGGTCAGCAATCCGGTAGATGATCCGCGATCGTTCCGAGGGCTTCATCGTCGCCCAAGGTCCTTCTTCGAACGCCGTCCTGGCGGCGCGCACCGCGCGATTGACGTCCTCGGGAGCGCTATCGCCTATCGCAGAGATCGTCTTGCCGTCGGCCGGGTTGACCACGTCGATCGTCGCATCGCCAGACGCTTTGCTCCAGTCACCGCCAATCAATATCTGTTGCTGTGCATCGAGAAATGATTGGACCGCAGGTGATAGTGGAACATTAGACATCAACAGACTCCATCTGGAAATTTCTGGGCTGGTCACTGGATACAGGTGCCGGTTCGATTCGGCGAAGAAACGGCTTGCGGGCCATTGCCACCAGCAGAAGCCCCAGCATCATTGCGACGGGCGGCGCAATTGCCAGCGAATGGTCGATCGCGTCAGGAGAGGCGAAGACCTTGTCAGTCAGCCAGGCGACCAGCAGGGGCCCGGCAGAATACCCAATTAGATTGGCGATCAACAGATAGATCGCAACGACCTGTGCACGCATCCGGTTGGGCGTGATTAGCGGGAAGGTGGAGACCCCAGCACCAAACGGCACGGATCCAAAGAAAATCACAAAACCTAACAATCCGAGTGCCCAAAGTGGGGAAGCTACTAGAGGGAAGGCTACGGCGAGCGGCAGAGCGATAGCTACCCCGCCCATCGGCACTATAAGCGTCGCGTCCCGCAGGCCTCGATCGAGCAGATACTGCGCGAGAAGCCCGCCAATAACCACGCCGCCCAGTCCTGCGATCATCACCACGGGGCCAAGAGCTCCCCCGACTTCCATTTGCGACCATCCATGAACCCGGATGAAGTAGCTTGGCGCCCAAGCGCCCAGCCCGAACTGGGCCGCCGCAAAGCACGAAAAACCGATAAATAGTGGCAGCAACACAGCACCATTGTCGCGCACAAAGCTGAAAATCTCCCAAGGCGGAGGTGCATCATCAGCCGCGAGTGCCAGATTGCCGTCTCTTCGCGCTGGCTCGGGGATCAACAGCAAAAGCAGCAATATGGGAATGCTGAGCAAGCTCACCGCCATGAACGTCAATTGCCAAGGCTGGAAGGTACCAAACCACAGCGTCTGCGCACCCGCCTCGGATAGTTCCTGATAAAGGATTCCACCAACGAACAAGGCCAGACCCGATCCGACAAACCCGGTGCCTGTAAAGATACTGATCGCGGTCGGCAGCCTCTCTGTCGGAAAGGTGTCGCTGAGGATGGAAACACCCGCTGGGGCCAAGGTAGCCTCACCGATACCGACCATCATTCGCACGACGAACAGGAGCGCAAATCCTATCGCCAAGCCGCTGCCAAATGTCGCAGCCGACCAGCACAGCAGGCCGCCAATTATGATCCATTTGCGGTTGTAGCGGTCCGCCATCCACGCCAGTGGGATGGCCAGTACACTGTAAAGTAGCGCAAAGGAGAACCCTTGCAGCAAGCTGATCTGGACATCGGTCAGACCAAGATCGGCTTTGATCGGATCGACAAGCAAATTTATGATTTGCCTGTCAATATAGCTCGCTATGCCAGCCAAGGACAAGACCGCGACGATGAACCATGGCACGGCATCAGAGCGCCGTCCTTTCGGACGAATTGCACCGTTGTTCTCAGGGCCATTGGGAATAGCTGTCATCGTCCCCAGCCTAGTCGTATCGCGCAATTTCGCACATGCTTGGGTGACGCTATATCCGATAGCCGAATAAACGGAACTTGGCAGGTAACGTGCATCCGATGGAGCGCACAATGCCAGTGGTTGATGGACGCGGTCAGGACGGTTTGATGGAAACATTCCTAGGAAACCTGATCGCGCTTTGCGGCGAAGATCGTGTTATATGCGAACAAGCCGAACTGCAGTTCGTCAGCCAAGATCTTTTCTTCGCTGGGCAGGTGCCACTGGCAGTTGTTAGACCGATATCGACTGCAGAGCTTTCCGCGATCGTAAAATTGTGCCGCAACCACAAAATAGCCCTGTTCGCGCGGGGCGGAGGGCTGTCTTATACTAGGGCCTTCCAACCAACCCAGGTCCAGGCAATTTCGCTAGATTTTTCGCGCCTGAATGCAATCCGCATGATTTCTGTCGAGGACGGATACGTCACGGTCGAAGCAGGCTGCACATGGGCGAAATTGGACGAAGCCCTCAAGACCCATAATCGTCGGTCACGTTTCTGGGGGCCGATGAGCGGGCGGAGCGCGACCATCGGCGGGTCGATGAGTCAGGGGTCGGTGACCTTCGGGTCTGGAACCATTGGTGCTTCGGCCAATGCCGTCAAAAGTTTCGAGATCGTGACTGGCACCGGTGAAATTATCCACACAGGCTCAGACGGCAGCAGTGATACCGGCCCTGAAAATCGCAATTTCGGACCGGACTTGACCGGGGTTTTTGCCAATGACTCGGGGGCGCTGGGGATCAAGTCTGCGATAACGCTGGAGATCGAGCCGCGCCCGCGCCGTATCACTGGTCTGTCCTTTGCCTTTGATGATTTCGGAGCAATGGCGCAACTGTTTGGCGAACTCATCCAACGGCGGCTGGCCAGCGAAATCATGGCAATGGATGGCGATGTGGCTAGGCAAAATGCCAGGCCGGCCAATTTGGTCAAGGATGTCCAAGCAATGTGGGACGTCGGCAAGTCGGCTGGCAATCCGATTTTAGCATTGGGCCGGATGGGCCGGATTGCATTTGGCGGACGACGGTTCCTCGATCAAGCCAGATATACCGCTCATTTCGTGCTCGAGGGACGCGACAGGCCGGAGCTTGCCAGTCGGATGAATGCGGTTCGCAAACTTGCACGCTTGGGCCGCGAAATTGTCAACACAGTCCCTCTGCTGATCCGTGCCAACCCTTTCCCAGACTTGCCTGTCACCCATCCAGATGGACGGCGAATGCTGCCGATCCATGGCATTTTCTCTGCATCCGCCGTCAATCCATTTCACGCTGACTATCAGGCCTTGAGAGCCAGTTTTTCCGAGCGGCTAAACACGTGCGGAGTGACTCTGGCCGAATTCTTTGCCGGGGTTGCCGGGGTCGGGATGCTTTATGAGCCAGTATTTTATTGGCGCGATGTGCTGACAGACTATCACTTGCGTCTGACACCAGATTATTTGCGCGGGAAAATGCCCGAGTTTCCAAGTAATCCGGTCGCCCGAAATATCATTATCGAATTCACAGAAGCATTCGTCAGCCTCGTGCATAAGCACGGCGGAACGCACTTTCAGCTCGGGAGGCTCTACCCCTATGCCCTCCACCGGGAGCCGGGTGCTGGGGGATTGTTGCGGTCAATCAAACAGCGCCTCGACCCTGATGATGTTATCAATCCAGGAGCATTGGGCCTGTGACGCGGATCGCGATTATCGGAGGAGGCATCGGCGGCTTGGTGGCGGGAATCGCTTTGCGGCGTGCGGGGCACCAACCCGTCATTTATGAACGCTCAGCTGCATTCGGCGAGGTGGGTGCAGGCATTTCGCTAAGCCCGAATGCGGTCAAAGGGCTTGAATCGCTGGGAATGGGGCCATTCCTGACCAAGTACGCCAATGAACCGCTCGACCAGTTTCTATACCACAGCAAAAATGGCGATCTGTTAATGCGGATCGATCGCCGGACCTGCCGCAGGGACTATGGTGCCGCCTATTACCAGATGCATCGCGCAGACCTGCTGGCCGAGCTGGTGCGCCTGTTCGGAGCCGACAATTGCAAGCTCTCCAAGCAATTGGTGCGTGCCGGCCAAAAGACTGGCGAAGTGACATTGCGCTTTGCCGATGGCGGCATCGTGGTGGCAGATGCAGTGATTGGCGCGGACGGTTTGCGCTCATCCATGCGGGATATTCTGTTCAACACACCAGCGCCTGTCTTTAGCGGCCATGTCGCGTGGCGGGCCCTGATTCCCGCCCGCCACCTTGGACCAGAGGCGGTTGCTGCCAGCAATATCAACCACATTGGTGCTGGCCAAAACCTGGTCACCTATCCGGTGCGCGGAACCGATATGGTAAACATGGTCGCGCTGACACGATCACCGGATTGGGCCGAAGAAAGCTGGAGCGAAAAGGCTGAAAAGAGCGCGCTGGCCGCGTGCTTTATAGGTTGGACCGATTATGTCACGGGTGTGATCGCGGCAGCGCCGGTCAACGAACTTTATCGGTGGGGTCTGTTCGTTCGCGCGCCCTTAAACAAATGGGTGAAGGGCCGCATCGCCTTACTGGGCGATGCCGCCCATCCGATGCTTCCCTATATGGGGCAGGGAGCATCGAGCGCGATTGAAGACGCAGTTGTTCTGGGTCGCTGTTTTGCAAGCGGAGGTGATCCGCAAGCAGCATTGCAAACTTATCAGAGGTCGCGTGTCGAACGGGCCGCTTTCCTTCAGGCGGAATCCAATCAAGGAGGTGACAGATTGCAGGCGCTCGATCCCTATGCCCTGCGAGATAATCCCCCGCAAAATGAGGATGCGCTGGGCATTTTCAAATATAATCCGGCTAGTGTCCCGCTGGGATAGCCGTCAGGTGGCCGGCTTGGTTGCTACGAGAGATTGGAGGAAAGGGTTGCTAACCGGTGGTCCGGCTTCAACAACGAAGCCTGCCGTTTCAAGTATCCCCCGGAAGTCACTCTGCACAAATCCGGGCGAATAGGGCTCACAATTATTCTTGGAATCATAATCGATCATGAACCGATAGGACGGTGTCACCTGGCCCTTGTCGTTGTTGGGGAATTCAAAGATCGAGAATGTCCCGCCTGGCCGCAGGATCCGGAACATTTCGGCGACGATATCCGACATCTTCTTCACCGGTACTTCGTGAAACAAAATGTAGGAAAGAACCAAGTCGAAATGCCCATCGGCAAAGCCTGTTTCTTCCGCCAGAGCCTGTTTGAAGTGGACATTTTTGTCGCGTTGAACAGCCCGCATATGCGCATATCGGATCATCGGCAGGCCAACATCCAGCCCCCAGACTTCGGCTGATGGGTGCAAATCCTTCAGGACCGTAGTCGCCTGACCAATACTGCAACCGATATCGAGAATCCGCTCCACCCTGTCGTCTGCTGGCAAGGTCGTTTTTTCCGCCAGTTCGGCATGCAGCTCGTCCTGATCGTTGGCGCCTTCATAAAAAATCTTGGTGCCGTAATGAAACACCAACCCGCCCAGCGGATCATCGGTATAGCCGCCCGGCTGGCAGTGGATTTCGCAGCGCGTGTATTCTGGAGGCACGAAATCAGGATCAACATGGATCCGTTCGGGGTGGCTGGCTTCCGCGGCAGCCATATCGCGCATGGTTTGATCGGCATTATGCATGAAGCTTTCACGCGTTCGCCGCCACATCATTTCCTGTTGGGACCGGACGAATCGTTGCCAGGTGGGCACCAGAGGGATCTTGGCAAAAACCCGCTTGATGTCAAAAAGCGGAATTTCTTTCCCTTCGGCAGGGCGCGCCACTTCACCGTTCTCCAATGCTTCGCCCAGCGCCGCTTCGCCGATTGTGGCCAACGCAGGGAAGCCCCGTTGGATTGCGAATTTCCGGAAACTTGTGACGAATTCCAGATAGCTCTCGTCAGAGAGACTGGTCGGTCTTGGCAAGATGCCGATTTGTCCACGGTCCATGTCAGATACCTTCTTCTGATTGCGTTTGACGTCCCGGCAGGTCACCAGTTGGCCTGCGGATGAAACTGCCGAATATGCGTTGAACATAGTCGTCACGTTCCGCCGCGCGGGCAGCGATTTCGACATCGTCTGGCACATGCATCTCAATTTCGGCGCTAACATCGATGTCTTTCGCAGCCAGAACCTTTTCCAGCACCAGCACCCGGTCGTGATGGGTCCATACTGCTGCGGACAGTTCCAGAAGGGCATCGATCAGATTGTCGATTACGACATTCTCAAAATAGACGCGCCCGCTGCCGCCAATCTCATTGCCCAGCGACTGGGGCACATCAAAAGTCTTATTAGCTTCGTTCATTTCTGAGTTCCTGAAGACATCATGATCGTATTATACCGCAAAAAACAGGAAGCGGCGCAACGTGGCTACGGAGTATCCACACACCGGATATGGCTTGGCTGAGTTTGAATTGAATCGCGAGTATGTCGCAAGCAGGTTCATGCAGGAACCCATTCGTGCAGGCGACTATCAATCCTTCATTTAGCAACCGGTCAAGCAGTCCGCCCTTATCTGGGCTTCTCTCTTCGAGAAGTTGGATTGTGCAGCGTCACCTGAGGCAATCACGCTGGCGTGGTTTGATAGTCCTCCTGGATCATCGCCGCCGCTTTTTCGGCAATCATCATCACTGTAGCGTTGGTGTTCGCTTTCGGAATGATCGGGATGATGGACGCATCTACAATGCGGAGCCCTTCTATCCCGCGCACGCGCAGGCGGGGATCGACGACTGACAATTTGTCTCCGCCCATTCTGCAAGTGCCGCAGGGATGGTCGCCGCGGAAACCTGACATCTGGAGAAATTCGTTCCAGTCTTCGGCTGGTGCATCAATTGCGACCGGGCATTCAATTT
The DNA here is from genome assembly GCA_031374105.1 of Novosphingobium sp. Lineage (GTDB taxonomy): Bacteria > Pseudomonadota > Alphaproteobacteria > Sphingomonadales > Sphingomonadaceae > Novosphingobium. The sequence continues at coordinate 81,988 of JANMNP010000073.1, read as the reverse complement.
TGCGAATAAATTCCTTGAGTGGAGCCGATTGCAGAATTTCGAGCGCTTTCGCGGCCGCTTCGGCGAGACGGCTCAGATCGGCGTCGCAACCAAAAAGCTTGTGATCCACAATCGGCGGATCAGCAGGATTGGCCGAGGTAATCCTGACAGTCCCGCGCGCTTCCGGATCAAGCAGGCAACAGGCAATTGCAATCCCATCATCCTTCGACAGAACGGGTTTACCTGTATTCTTGTTTATCGCGAATGTAACCAGACTTAGCAGAAGCTGAAGGTCGGGCGAGCCGCTATTCTTCGACGATCTGCACAACACTTGTGCAAGAACCGTCCCGACCGCCGCTGGACCCCGCCCGAACAAAGCCCATTCGAGCATTACCCATGGGAGGCGATACCAGCGCGCGGCACGATTGAAAGTTGGCACACTTACTTTGGCGCTAATGTAAACTGCTGGATGCTCCATGAGATTGTGCCCGACTTCCGCAGAATCTAACACCGGGGTAACGCCTACTGATCGCAACAATGACTCCGGACCAATGCCGGAAAGCATCAGAATCCTGGGTGATCCGAGCGCACCTGCACTCAAAATCACTTCGCCGCTGCACTCCGCACTCTCGTCAGCCCCATTCCTGACATATTGAACCCCGGAGATCCTGAGACCATCAAACAGCAATCGAGTCACTTGCGCGCTGGTTCGAACCTCAAGGTTTGGACGCTGCTGCACTGCTTCGAGAAACGCTCGAGAAGAAGAGTCGCGGCCTCCATTGCGGATCGTCGCCTGAGCCAACGCGACGCCTGCCTGTTCGGCGCCGTTGTAATCTGGATTGCGCGGATGCCCGCATTCTTGCGCCGTAGAAATAAACTCATCAACCAGCATCGGCTTGGTCGCCGGAAAAGTTACGGCAAGTGGTCCCTCGCCACCGCGATAATGGTCACTCCCGCCTTCGAAGCTCTCGATCTGGCGGAAATATGGGAGAACCGAAGAATAGTCCCATCCGGTGCAACCCAATTCTGCCCAGCGATCATAATCGCTCGGCGCTCCGCGAATGAACAGCATGCCATTTATACTGCTGGAGCCACCGAGACATTTCCCACCAGACCATTGATCCTGATAGCCATTTCTCGAGGGATCGGCGAGCGCTGGATACTTCCAGTTAAATCGATCGTCGAAGATAGCCGAAACAAGGCCAGCGGGGATGCGCAGGCGCAGATCGTTATCTAGACCTCCGGCTTCGAGCAACAACACGCGCTTTGCCGGGTCGGCTGATAGTCGGTTAGCCATAACGCAACCCGCGGATCCCGCACCAATGACGATGAAATCCCAGATTTGATTCAACAGCTGACCCCGCGGCGACCTAAGCAAGCCTGTCAAGGCTGAAGCATTCAATGCCTTCATATCAGCCTTCAAGACCTTCTTCAAAGTCTTCCGAGTTATCGAGCATAGTTTGCGGGATTTTAGAAGACCGTCTGGATGTTACCGCATCAGCGACAAAATCGCGCAGAGCCAGATGGGCGTAGAAATTTATCATCAGGCGATAAATCTCTATCAAACCCCATCTCTACCTTTTGCGATTGGCGCTAAACCGATCACGCCAGCAGCAAACAAATCGCGAAGGGGGGACGGCAAATCAACCACGCTCCATTCCAGAACGTCGGCCAGAGCCGAAAGGCCGCAGTATTAGTAAGCGCAAGTTGCGCAGGATTGCTGCTAATTTTGGCAAGCGCTCCAGCAACAGCACAGGAGGGCGTCACTGCCCGCCCCATAAACCGTTCAGTCATTGTAGATGCACCCGTTGCAGAAGTTTGGAAGACTTGGACGACGAGCGAGGGCGTTCCGACATTCATGGGCCTTGGCGCCGAGATTGATCTGAGGCCGCGCGGAGCCTTCCGCGTGATATTCAATCGCACCGGCAAATCCCCGCTCGAACGTGGCAACGACGGCCAGATCCTCGCGTTCGAGCCAATGGAAATGCTTTCAATTACGTGGATGACGCCGATGTTCATGCCAGAACTCAGCGGCGAATCCACGAACATCGTCTTGCGCTTTATTCCGCTCTGCCGGGGCACCAAGACAAGAGTTGATCTGGTTAACAGCGGATACGGCTCTGGGCCGAAGTGGCGCGAAGCCTATGCCTATAATTCGAAGGGGTGGGTCACCGTTCTTTCCCGACTGACATATCGATTCAAATACGGACCAATTAATTGGGATACATTTGTAGCAGATAGCAAAGATAGAATGGCGTCAGTCGATCAGCCTGTTGACAAATCGAATGAAAGTCTGACGGATACTGCCTCAAAATATTGTTAGTACAAATATTATTATTAATTAAGTTACCACAACAAATAAGTAACTTGGCTCCATATTGAGGGATATTGGCATGGTTTATACTACAAAGAAGTCGGCATTCTTGCTCACTGCTGCAATCGGGGGGCTATTTGCGACGCTACCGGCAGCTGCCTGGGCGCAGGACAGCAGCAGTCCGTCAGCCACGCAAGGCGATGGCGATATCGTTGTCACCGCGCGCAAGCGTGAGGAGAACCTGCAAGATGTGCCGCTGTCGATTACGGCAATCAGCTCGGAGACATTACAAAACCAGGGTGTCAAAAACCTGCGCGACATAATCAACCTGACACCGGGCCTGACGCTCAGCGAATTCGGCGCAGGCACACTTAACGTTCCGGTGGTGCGGGGCATGACCAACTTGACCGCTGGTGCCTTTGCAGAGGGCAATGTCGCGGTGTTCTACAACGGCGTCTACCTGCAGAACAACAATCTGGTTGATGCCACATTCCTCGATATCGAGCGGGTCGAAGTGATCAAGGGACCGGTCAGCGCGCTTTACGGCCGCAATGCCTATGCCGGGGTGATCAACTATGTGACCAAGCGCCCATCAAGCAGCTTTGAAGGCAGCGCGCGATTTGTGGCGGGATCGCTCGGACGGATCGGTGGCGAAGCTTCGGTTTCAGGTCCGATCTCTGGAGATGTGCTCAAGGTGCGCCTAGCGGGCAAGTATGACGGCTACAACGGCAGTTGGCAGGATCCGGATAGAGGCATTCGCTTTGGCGGCTATGATCGATATGCGGTGCAGGGTTCGATCGAACTGGAACCATCTGAGAGCTTCAACGCATTGGCAACCCTGTTCTATGCCAAGGACCGCTTCGACCAGCCCGCCCGCGCCCAACTCGGATCAGGCAATTGCGGCGCCGCCGCAGGGGCGTTTCAGACCTCGATCTGCGGCCAGATTCCAGATTTCACCGATGCCACAGTGATTCGCTCATCGAATCCGCGGTTCGAACTCTATGGCAACCGGCGCTCAACCCTGCTCGGCACGCTGGACATGCGAGTCGAATTGGGCGCGCTCGAGCTGAAGAGCATTACGGGCTTTACCGACACCAGCTTCCGCCAGAGCCGGGATGCCGACGGCACTGGAGTGGGTCTCACCTATAACCTGACCGGCACGCCCGCCGGAACCGCGCAGGCGTCGCTCTACAATATCGGATATTCGTTCGACAAATCGATCTCGCAGGAATTGCGCGCTACCTGGGAAGTAAGCGACAGCTTGATCCTGGCGTTGGGCGGATTCTACAACAAGTTCACTTCTGACCAGTCGACTTCCCTGGTGATTGATCCGGTCAATGTCCCTGCCGGCCGCGCGCTGGTCTATGCCTTCCCTCTCGGTCTGCTCGATTCCGCAACCGGCAGGCCTTTGGTTGAGCAGCTTACCCGGCTGGAGGATGAGGAAAGTTCGGTCTTCGGGCTGGTGGAATTCAAACTTGCGCCGGGCTTCAAGGTCACCGGCGAAGCCCGGCGTTCTTCCCAAACCAAATTGCAGAACCAGAAATCGTCAATTTTGACCACCCCATTTGCCGATCCTGACGGAGCCAATGGCATTTCCGCAAACTGGAAGTTCTGGAGCTTCCGCGTTTCGGCGAACTATGACATTTCGCCCGACACAATGGTCTATGCCTCGGTGGCTCAGGGCAACAAGGCGGGCGGGTTCAACGCCGGAGTCCCCGATCCGCTCGACTTGCAATACGGCCCGGAGCGCAACCGCACTTATGAGGTCGGCTTCAAGACCCGCCTGTTTGGCGTCGCCACCTTCGATTTCGCCGCCTACTATGCCAAGCTTGACAGCCTTCAGATCAACTCCGTCTCTGCCGACGGCCTGCGTTCGGTGGTCAAGAACGCCGGGCGGGCGACAGCTTACGGGTTCGAGGCGGCGCTTTCGGCGCGGGTTGCCGAAGGCGTTCGATTTGGCCTCGGGTTGGCTTATGCCAATCCCAAGTTCTCCGGCGACTCGTTCCTTAATTCGGGCCTTGCGACCTCGCAGTGCCGCAACATTCCGTCTTGCCTGTCGCGGGTGCAGGTGATCCCGGGGACCAGCATCACGGCGGTTAACCTCGATGGCCTGTCGCTGCCGCGCCAGAGCGATTTTCAGTTCAGCGCAACGGTTGACGTCCGCCGCCCGCTTTCTGGCGATTGGGACTGGACGCTGCGCGGGCTGTTCAGCTCTGAGTCGAAGCAGTTCGCCACCACGCCGCCGGTCAACAATGGTTTTATCGGCGACCGCAACACGCTCAACGCCCGCATCGGGGTCGCCAACGAGCGCTTCACAATCGAGGCCTTCGTGGAGAACGCGCTCAATGATGGCACCCCGTTCAACTATGGCGGCGGGCTCAATCCGATCAATTTCCAGGGACCGCTTGCGATTGTTTACGGCGAAAAGCGCCGGTTCGGGATCGAGGCTACAATGAAGTTCTGACGCTTGGTTGTCGTCTGCGAAGCGAGGCACCGGCTAGTTTCGCTTCGCAGGCTCGACTTGTTAAAGATGCTCGGGCTCTGTCGAGGTCCTGCCCCATCCAACTCAATCGAAACGACTAAGGGTACGCATATGATCGAGCCAGATGCACCAGTAGCGCTCCAGCAGACCGACCACGATCCCGATCCGCAGCTCGATGCTCTCAGCCCTGGTAGCCAGCGCGGCGATGCTTGGTCTGGTGGCGGCGGAAGGGGCGAGCGCGGCGACGCGGCGCAGGCCGCGGAGGGCGGCACCGGCCGCTCCGGCCGAGCCGGTATTCAATGCCTATGACCGTACAAAGCGCTTCACCAACAACGAAATGGACAGTGGAACCCATTGGGTTGCGAGCCAGTTGGGCAATTTCGATCTGGAAGATCCCAAGCAGAATCATCTCGCCAAGCTGAAAATGACCAACAATCTGATCGGACGTCGCACCTATATTCGATGATGATCCGGTTGATGATTGCTCGTGAGGACCAGCCGGGCGGCCCGCTGCTCGGCGCGGCGGGCATGTTCACCTGGCAGTTGCAGGTTCCCGACCCCAAGTTTTTCCCAAACCTGCCCGCCGGATCGAGCATCCTGCGATCGATGTACACCGCGCGGTATCTCGATCCGGCGACGATGGAGCCGGTCGAATATCTCAAGAACCCCTACAACGGCAAAATGATGAAGCTGTAAGACCAGCTGTTCGTCGAGAATTTTATCAACTTCCCCAAGGGAGGGTCCAAGTTCCTCGAAGAACCGCAATTCGCCAACGATGAGCCGGACGATGCGAAGCCCAAGCAGTTCAAGCGCTGGGGTGATGCCCTGATCCTGTTTCAGGGCGGGGTTTACAGCAAGCCAGGCCCCCATCAGCCGCGTTTTACCGAAAACATGTGGGTGTCCCCCAATGCCGAGGTGATGAACCCCGATATGGGCCCGGTAGACATGCGCTACACCTTCACCGGCATAAACAAGGCGTGGGAGAAGCCCTGGGCAGGCTATGGCCCGCAGGATCACGATTTGCTGCAAGATCTAGCATATGGCCGCAAGGTCCACTCGGTCGACAAGATTCCCGATTTTCATAAGCGAGTGCTGCTCGAGAAATATCCCGACCGGATTTAGTTTTGAACTGGTGAAGAGCGATGCAAGTTGCACCAAACTGGAATTTCGCTGGGGATAGATCTTGGCCGCTCAAAAGATGGCTTTACGACTAAGATCCATCTCCGCATCAATGTGCTGGCCTGCCCATAGCCTTCCCCCTGACCGGCGGCGAAGTCTCCGACTACAAAGGCTATCTGCCGACCATGGATGCCGACGGCCCGGCCCCCAAGGTGCTGCTCGCCGACAAGGGCTATGATGCTGACTTTATTCGCGAAGATACGGAGAAGCGCGGCGGCACCGCGATGATCCTGACCTAGTGCAACCTCCTGGTCAGCTACCCGTGGATGCCGCCATCTATGCCCTGCGCAACATGGTCGAGCATTGCTTCAACAAGCTCAAGAATGCCCGCAGGCTGGCAACGCGATACGATAAAACCACCAGCAGCTATCTCAGCTTCATCCACATCGTCTCAATCCACCTGTGGATGCGTGATTTTGTCAACGCCTCCTAGGGGGGTCTATCAAACAAAGTGGTAACGACCTGTAGTCCACTGCAGAGTACGCTCGCTGACACGCTCCAGACATGCAGTGAGTCTCGGAATGTTTGATTCACTCAATATCCAAGCGATGGGTCTGGGATATTGTTGCGGTCAATGGACGCTTGCCTAACCGAGTGCAGACGGGTCGAGCTCAGTCGAAAATTGTTACGACAATTCTGTGGTGAGCTTCCACAACCCCCCATCGTCTTGCGGAGTACGTCGCCTCCGATGGGGTTAACAGGGACTCGTTCGCCAAACTTGAGGCGTGCGGGGCTTGACCAAACTTTTTTGGAAATTCCTCTATGAAACCCGCCCCTCCGTGCCGCTCACCTCCTTAGTGCAGCCGACACATGGCGAACAGACTGTCCGCAATCTCCCGTATTATAACTCGCGCGCCACGCGAAAACCTAAGTAGTCGGCACGATAGGTTTGGGGATCACCGCCCCGGCCTCGCTGCGCTGCCCGCAGTTCGGACTTGCGTGAACCATAAGAACCGCCAGACAAGGTACGGAACTTGCAATCCCCAAGCAGATAAGGAGAGCCATTTATTGGCACCACCGTGTGATCATCGCTAGAACAGTCCTCGTTGAATTCCCAGACATTGCCAATCATGTCGTACAGACCGAAATTATTGGGACGGAACGAGCCAACCGGCGCGGTTCGGACAAACCCGTCCCGACAAGATGTAACCATGTCCGGCGGGAATTTTGTGTCCGTTTCAACTCGCGTCTGATCCACCACATTGGCGTAAACGCAAGCACCGTCGAGACTGTCGCCCCAGTATCGGGCCGTGGCTGTCCCCCCGCGCGTAGCATACTCGAATTCGGCCTGCGAAGGCAGGCGATAACGCTTCCCGGTCTTCTTCGAGAGCCATTCGACATAGTGGGAGGCATCGGCGAAGCTCACGCAGACGACGGGATGTTCACCCGTCTGCAGGAAACCAGGGCGGCGCCAGTTATAGCCGTCCTCTTCCCGCCAATCGTGTTCAGCGGGAAAATAGACCTTGCAGCGAGAGCCGGTGCTGTGACCCGTTTCCCTGGCAAATTTTGCGAACTGCACGCGCGTGATCTCAAATCTGCCGATTGCGAAGGGTCGCGCGATGGTAACCTCCCGCTGCGGCTGCTCCCAGCCGCTGACATAAGCATGCACCTGCTCACGATCTCGTTCTTGCCGACTGGAACCCATAATAAAACTACCAGACGGGATCGGAACCATCTCCGGACAGTCTGCGCAGTCACGAAAGGCCGACTGGTCGGCACTGGTATCGCCTCTCGCCAGTTTCGCCGACGCAGGCATCGACGAAAATGCCAATGTGAGAGCTGCTACAAGTGTTATCGCCCACACCATCAGGGAATGTCCATCGCGATGCGGAAGCCGATATAGTTGGCACGATAGTCGACCGGGTCGCGCCCACGCTGCGCAGGCCGGACATCGGCTATATGGCCCGAGAAAGAACCGCCTTTGATCATCCGCCAGTCACAATCGCCACCTGCGATCCAGGCGCTTCCGTCGCTTGGAGCGCCCGCGTAGGTTTGGTGAAAGCAATCGTCGCTCACCGCCCAAACATTTCCGAGTGTGTCATGCAGACCAAACGCGTTGGCGGGAAACGATCCGACCGGCGAGGTATAAACAAACCCGTCTTCGCAGTCGGCCCATTGCCCTTTGTTCCAGTTAGACACGAACCGGGGGATCACAGCAAGGCGCGTCTTATCGGCTACGTTGACATATTTGCAAATGCCGTCGTGGCTATCGCCCCAAGGGCGGACAGTATTCGTTCCAGCGCGCGCAGCATACTCCAGCTCGGCCTCGCTCGGCAGGCGATAAGGCTTCCCAGTAATGCGGCCCAGCCATTTCACATACTCAGTGGCGTCATTCCAATTGACGCACACCACTGGTTCATTCGGACCCTGCTCGAAATTGGGGTCCCGGAAACTCTTGCGCGGGCCGTCTTTGAATTCATTGGTTTCAGGCAAGTAGATGTAGCAACCAACGCCCGCATAATGCCCGGATTCACGCACGAACCGTGCATATTGTGCCTTGGTCACCAAATCCCTTCCCAAGGCGAATGGTTTGGGAAGGGCAACCTGATGCTGCGGCTTTTCCCATCCGGCGTTCATCGGATAGGATTTTTCGCGATCAGTCTCCTCCTTCGTGGAGCCCATCGTGAAGCTGCCCGCTGGCACCACCACCATCTCCGGGCAGCCCTCGCAGCTGGCGAAAGTGCTACCGACGCTCGGCGCGCCCACAGTGGCACAGGCACTGAGTCCGAACAGTATGCTGGTGGATAGGATTTGAGACGCTAAAGAAAAAACGCGGGATATCATGCGACTCTCCATCATGGCTCCGGCCTGAACAGCAGCCGCGCCTAAGGTTCGCACTAAAGCGGTATGCAAGCGCCCGCACAACTACCGAATTGGTATTGTGCCATCGAGATTACTGATACTGGCGGCTGCCGTTGACGCATGGCACACGCTTGTCGTTATCTGTTTTGCAAGTCGCAGCATTGCGATAAAGCCGATTGAGATAGGAATGAAAATGGACCTTCGCCAACTCAAGCATTTTTGCGGCGTGGCAGCGGCCGGAACCTTTACCCGGGCAGCGAACGATCTCCATATTTCTCAACCTGCGCTTTCGCGCAGCGTCAAGATACTCGAAGATGCGTTGGACGTTGTGCTTTTCGACAGGCATGGCAGAGGCTTGGTAATCACTCAAGCTGGCGAACTCGTACTCCGCTACGCTAGCCAGATTATCAATTCAATGGATACTCTGAAGCGCGAAATCGGCACTCTGCGGGCCGGCGGACTAGGCGAGGCACGCATCGGCGTGCCCCCACTGCTGACCGATTCGCCGATCGAGCGCGCGATAACCCGGGCCGTGCTGGCCAATGAACGGCTTCAGGTGGATATTGTTGTTGGGCTTTACGAAGAGCTGGTCGATCTGCTCCGGGGAGGCAAGCTCGACTTTCTGATTTCCGCCGAACCGCAGATGGATACAGCGGCCGACCTGCGTTTCATGGAGCTGATGCCGATCCAGTCGGTCCTGGTAACCACGCCCGACAGCCCGTTTGCCAAACGCGACATCGTTGAGGTGAAGGAACTTCAGGATGCGAACTGGGTGATACTCAACAATCCTCACAATGAAGCCTTCATGACTTCGTTTTTCGCCCGCAAGGGCCTCGAAGCGCCCAGGCGAAGGATCAGGACGACATCGCTCAACACGCTGCGCAGCTTTTTGCGGCAGGGTGGCTTTGTCGGCTTGCTGCCCGCGCACTGGGTCGAAAGCGACTTGGCGGAGAACCGGCTGGCGCTGATCCGGGTGGAAGGTATGCCCGTGGTCCGCCAGGTGGGCATCGTGACCCGCACCAGCGCCCCGGCCAGTCCGACTGCAGCGTTCCTGATCGAACAGATCATTCGTTGCGCCAGCGACGGTTGACGACGAAGTCAATCCAGTTCGCGAAGCACGCGAAACCCAAGGTAATCGGCACGGTATTCGTTGTGATCCTCAACATAGTTTTTAGGAATGGCCCCCGTTGCGCGCTGTGCGGCCCGAAAGTTGTAGGCGAGCGAACTGAGCGATCCGCCGCGGAACGGTCGGTAGGTGCAGTTTGCGTCACGCCGCGCTGATCCGTCCGACCGGGCACCGGCATACGTTGCGACAAAGCAATCTTCAGTCCATTCCCAGGCATTGCCGAGCATGTCGTGGAGCCCGAATTGATTTGGCTTGAACGCTCCGACCGGCGCTGTTCAGATAAAGCCATCGCTACATTCGATGAAGCTTTGTTCAGTCATTTTGGTGGTTTCCAGTGCAGTCGTCGAGTGCGATCAGCGACATTGGCATATTCGCAAGATTTGTTCCGGTCGTCACCCCAATGCCGTGAGGTGGAAGTGCCGGCGCGCGCCGCGTATTCCCACTCCGCCTCGGTCGGAAGGCGGCAACGGTATCCCGTCCTGGCCGAAAGCCATCGGGTATAAGCCACAGCGTCGGCAAACTTCAGGCAGGTTACCGGATGGTCCCGGCCTGCGCAAACCCAGGGTCCTGCCAATTGCGCTCGTCGACAATGCGCCAAGTCGCCTCGGCGCGGACCTATCCGCCAGCGCGTTGAAGAAAGTTGATAATTTGCTCGGCCGTGCGACACTGCTGCGCGGCTTCGGAAATAGTCGCAACCCCGTCGAAATCGGGCCGGTCGGCCATGCCGCGGCCACTCGACCATTGCAGATGGTTCGCACCCGCTATATCCGCCACGCGAACGGTCGGCGAATAGCGGGAGGCGGTTGCGCGCATCAGCGCTGGCGGCGCCATCTTATCTTCGGTCGCGGCCACAAATAGCATTTGGGTGCCAGGTGGACGAGAAAGTGGCCTTTCGTCGGATCTGTAGGGGAGCGTGAAGGCACCGCCTGTCGCCTGGAGGGATGAGCCAATCACGACTACGTCGCGCAGTCCCATAACTCCCTCAAAGCCCTTAGGAGCTTTCGTGTATGGATTGCGAGATGCCTCAAGTGGATCGAGCAATTCCAATGCAACCCCGCCCCCCAGCGAATGGCCGATCAGCGAAACCGGCGCAACGGGCCACTTCTTCTTCGCAAAATCGAGTGCAGCGAGGGCGTGCGGGATCAGGAGATAACGCGCGGCGATCGGGGTGTCACTGCCGGGCGGGTGAAGCCATTCGAGGCCCGGCTCGACAATGATGACGGCGTAGTGAGCCTCCAGCAGTCGGTCCCCGAGCCAGCGATAGCGGTCCGCAGTCATCTGCGCGCCTGGCAGGATAATCGCCAAACCTATAGGGTTACCTTCAGGGGCTCTCCACCAGAGAATACCGTTAGCGCCGTCGCGCAAAATGCGTTCAGACGTGTAGGGCAAGGCTACTGCCGCTTGTGCCTGCACAGTGGTAGCAATCATGGCCAAAAGGACCGTCATGTTCGCCAGTAGGCGCATCAATCGCCGCGCCGCGATCCTCATGTTTGGTCGAGCTTCAGCAGGCTGTTCCACCGCCCCTGACGCGCCGTCGCCAGCCCGATACCCAGCGTTGGTTCGAGCGCAGCATATTGTTCAACTTTGTAGCCGAAGTAATAGAGCCGCACCGTATCATCCTTGGTGACCACGCTGGAAAAGGTCACGCCGCCGCCGTCCCAGCTTTTGACCGATCCGCGACCCAGTATCGGCTCGTCGAGCAACCGCGTCCATGTGATCGCATCATTCGAGCCAGCGAGGCCGATCGTGCGCGGATAATCCATCCAACGCGCGTCGAGGGCCGAATAAGTCATAATCCACTTGGGACCGCGACGGTCAGGGTTGGGGATTATATTACGGGTCACGCTGCCGCCACGTTCCCAAACCGCCATATCCTTGCTCCACCCGACCTCACCAAGCTCCGTCCAATTGATGAGATCGATTGATTCTGCGACATGAGTCTCCCAAAAAAGTATGCGTGGGGATAATTTTGCATAATACAGCAAATAACGCCGACCATCGTGAATGATGTTAGGAAAAGCAGCGTAAATATAGTCGCCGATATCGACTGCGGCGCCGCCGGTCCCCTTGCCCCGTACTCTTTCCCAGTGAATCCCATCGGAGCTGGTGGCGATCCCGGGCCGGCCTCGATAGCCTTTGGCCTTGTACGGTGGATAAACCTCCACTCCGCCGACTTTGTTGGGAATCTCCTGATCACCACCGAAATAGGCCATGATCCAAAGCCCGTCATGGTATAGCACGTCACCCGATGCGACATGGCTCGAATCAAATGCCTGCGGGTCTTCGTTCGGGACAAAGATTGACCCAAGCGCCAGATGCCCATCATGACGGTCCCAAACGATGCCGTCCCGCGATTTGGCCAGCGCCACTCGGCCGGTTCCAAATCCGGGCGCTACATCCTTTGGCCATGCGGCATCGCGACAGTAATACCACATCCACCACTGCTTTTCGCCTGGATGCCATTTGACGATCGGGCCGCCCAGCTTTCCGCTGTCACAGCTCCCCACTGGGCCGCTTCCGAAAATGAAGCCTGAACGATCCGCGGCCTGCGGGAGTGCGGCCTGAGCATTGGCCATGCGCGCGCTGCCAAGTGCCCCGGCAACTGCTGCAGCGGATTCCATGAAGAGGCGGCGATTCATTTGCATACCGGTCATCCTGTTAGAGCCTTTCGGGGTATTTCTCGACCAAATGGCGCTTAACGAGGTCGGGGATGGCCTCCACGGAATGGAGCTTGGTACCCTTCACGTTGAAAATCATCTGCGTGTCGTCACCTTTCTGATGACCGTTCCAGGGCCGTTCCCAGGCACGCATCAGACTCGTGAAATTATAATCGCACGGCACGAGGCTCAAATTAGAGTTCATGATCTGTCTTCGCGGTGCACTCCAGATGGAACTATCCATGCGAGGCTGGTTGGGCCCTGTATTCTGGAAAAGCCCAGCAAGGTAGAGAGAGAGCTGTTCCCCCCAATTGACTAAGGGATTGCGTAAGCCTGCAGTATCCCCATAGCCGGTGGTCATGAACTGCGGTCGGTCGATGCTCGATCCGGTGCCGTTAGCATAAAAGAGATAACTCTCGGCGAAGAGCGAATCTTGTGGCTCCACCTGCTTGTCGAGTACATGGTTGTAGACCGACTTGACTGGCTCAAAAGTATTCGGATCGGTCATGATCCCAGTGTAGCTGGCACGCTGCAGCACCGTGTGTGGCGGCAGATTTGGGAATTGTTTGGGGTCGGGCTGCATCAATTGCCAGGTCCACATACCCAGCAAGCCATGCAGTTCTTTCGCCGGCTTGCCCTGCGGCGCAAGATATATCCGCCCCATCATCGGTATATAAGTACGGGCTCCAACCAGGTTATTGGTCATCTTCATCGTCGCGAGATAATTTCCTAGCGGGGTCGCCAGGTCAAAATTTCCGCGCAGCGCCTTATCGAAAACCATCGGCTTCCCCGCCATCGCCTCAGCCGACTGCGACCGCTTGTCGAGGCCAGATGCCGCTTGTTGTGCCGTCGCGCGCGTGCCGAAAAGACTCGCTCCCGCCATGGCTCCTATGCCCGCCAGCAACGAGCGTCGATGAAGATCAAGCATCCCTTCCGCTAGAGGAGCCTGCTCGGCGTCTAATTTTGGATCGGGCATATGTACTTCTCCTTGATCTATCGAACCGAATTCTGCGACGCACGACCCGTCCAGAATTCCCGCAGGATGCGATTGAGCGTCTCTGGGCTTTCCAGCGGCAGCAGGCGGCCAGGACCGTCGATCCGCACGATCTCGGCATTCGGAAATCCCTCAACCAACTTTTTTGCGCGCTCTTCGGTCAACACCACATCGGCGCTACCCACAGGAATCATGACGGGGACATTTATCTTCGAAGGCAGATCGGGACGCGGCTTGCCCTCACCGGTCGTGCTCAGCCAAGAGACAAACATCTCGGTGCGCGAATCCATCAGCATCTGCTTGTAGCGAGCCCGCACCATCAGCGACGTGTTGGGGCCCGTGATGTATTCATTAAACCGGCGGAATGCGGTGTCCTTGCTTTCGACCACAAACAGCCGGGCCATTTCCTGCTGGTAGCGTTCATAAGCCAAGTCACGTTGGAAATCGAAACCGGCATAGCTGATGAGCGTCAGACTATTGATCCGGTTCGGAATGCGCTCGCATACCAGCCCGCCAATCATTCCGCCCATGCTGAGGCCGACGAGATCGATCTTTCCACCGACCCCCAACGTCTCGATGAAACGCACCACTCGGTCAGCATATTCGCTTTCGTCAGGACGCCGGTCGGTCACAGGTTCTGACATGCCCCAGCCTGCATAGTCCGGCGTAATGCAACGTCGGATATCGCTGAGCCCGTTCATCTGGTCGAGCCACATATTGGCGTTAAGGAAAAAGCTCGGCAGAAACAGAGCCGCCGGGCCTTCACCTTTGTCGCGAAATGCCCAGGTTAGCCCATCCACTTCGATATAGCGCATGCCATAGGCACCAGTGGGATGCTCTCTTCGCAACACGTTGGGCGCGATTACGCGTCGTGCAGCTGCGAAAGCCGGATGGGCCGAAAGCCCGAAGGTGGATGCGGCAATACCGGCGCCCATTGCGCCGTAAAGCAACCCCCGCCTAGTTGCAGTATTCTGCAACTGCCTGTCGATGGCCTTCATAAGTTTGTCTCCCGCAATGCAGCGCGTCTCTGAGCAATTGTCCTACGCCGCCCCGATTCTTTTTCAACAGCGTTGCGAGTCACAGGCTTGACGCGGCTTCGCGCCGACTAAACTCGCCCTTTCTTTCGCGCTCACTCATCATCTTGAAATTCTTATATTCGTTCACGTCTCCCATTTCGCGTGGTTCCCAAGTGGTGGCGAATCCGCGAGGGTATTGCGCATCGCCATCGCTGCGCCCGTCTTCGGACCATAGTAGAGGAAACAATGGCCCTTTGGGTTTCTCGCCGTCGATCATCTCGTCAAAGCTGACGCCAGCGATATTTAGGCAGTCAGGTCGCGGGGCCCACCGGATGTCGTCACCTAATAAGCGCACCGAAATCGCAATCCGCCAGTTGTCGACTGGATTGCCGCAAGAATAATGCAGCACCCAAGGGTGGACAATCAGAATGTCGCCCGGGTCCATGTCCCAACGCAGAAAACGCAACCCCGCCTCATATCGACGGCTTTCCACATCGGGATGATTGGGCCGGTCGTCGGGCTGGATCATCTTGCGCGCGTTCGGGCTGAACAACCAATAGGGCACATCATCATGCTGGGTGCCGGCCAGCACCTCCAGGGAATTGGCCTCGACGATCGGAGTGAGTGGTATCCAGATGGACGGCACCATCACCCCGGTCACTGGCCAGCCCATGCGGTCGCAATGCCAGATCGTCTTCGCATCGGATTGGGGCGACTTGGCGAAAAACTCGTCGAAGAAAAACCGAATTTCCCTCGATTGCATTACCTTGCCCGCCACCTGCGCGATCGGGGATTCGAAAATCAACCGGCGATACACCTCGCTCAACCTCGCCATGTATCGTCCGGGCATTGTCGGCAGCAAACCCACGTCCTTCTTGCCTATGATCAAATCTTCGGCAACTGGGAGCAGCGCATCAATCCACTCGCGATCGAGCACTTGGCGTAGGCAGACCACACCATCCCGGGCGTAATCTGCAATATCCTCTTCAGTTATTTCGCGTAAAGGATCTCGGTTAAGCAACATTCGTCCAGCCCCTTAGCGTCCCTCGTTGGCCGCAACTTGTATGGCCAACGAGGGTGCTGTTCAGGCGCGGCGAAAGCCAATATAATTGTCTGCAGTGCTTATCAGGGTTCGTTATAGTTCAAGCACAACTTCGGCCACTACGTGATCTCTGGGATTCCCAAAAGGTCAATAACCTGTTTCACAGGGGAGCCAGCTTTATGGGAGGCTGGTGATAGCAGAGGATTGGCGCGTCGATCCGGTGGTTTGACTGGCACCACTTCTCACGGCTTTGCGTCACAATGCGGTTCTTGTGCGCGGCAAAGTGTGCCAGATGACCATCGCGATGCTGCTGGCGAGCCGCCGCGGAATGTTCGTGGTGGTGGACCATGATCACATAGTCGTGAAACCGCGCCGCCGGTCGGCCAAGCAAATATTCGAGAATATTCGGGTTGCCGCGAAAGCCGTGAGCATCATAGTGCAGGTTCATCAGCAGCATTTGCTCCACCCGGTCATCACTGGCTCCTTCGGCCCGCGCTTTCTGCTCGGCCACGTCATATGGGATCGGCTCCGCCCTCACCGGCTTGCCGATTACCCCCTGAATTTACTACCAGTCGAATTTTCTCGTCCAAACCTGTCCTAGCCACGATCGAATGGGCCTAACTCTGTCCATCAAATGATTGTCGATTGTAGAAGAGAGGACCGGATACGCAATGCAGGACCATGATTTGCTGCAAGACCTTGCCTATGGTCGCAAAGTGCACTCGGTCGACAAGATTCCCGATTTCCACAAGCGGGTGCTGCTCGAGAAGTATCCTGACCGGATATAGGTCTGCTCCGGATCGGGATGGTTCAATTGGAGCAGATGGAGGTATCTGCAGCGTTGACGCTGGAAGACTGCACAAACATCGCCTGTGTCAGATCGTGTAACGTCCCTTGAACCGGTCTAGGATAAGCGGCTTGATGAAATCGGGCAGCCGCGCAGGATTCTGGGTCTTGATCCCCGTCAGATGCGTCAAGATCTGGGTCTGGTCGCCGACATTTACGCCCATCCAAGGATATTCCGATGCCTTCATCATCGATGTATAATCGCGTTTGCAGTCAATAGACGCTTTGGACGGGTCCATGATATCGTCTCGCTTCGACGTCCAGAACGCATAGTCGACGCGCGGCTGCTGCGGGCCGGGCAGTTGCGCCGCACCCAGCACTGAGTAAGAAATGTGCTCACCGGTATCAATAAAGTGCTGAGAATAGCCGCCGTCACGATCCCAGGGCTGATCGTAGAATTTGGGGTCAACGCCCGGCACGACGATCGACCTGCCCATGCGGAAGGCCAGGCGATCGGCATAGTCGACGCTGGGCAGGTTGATCATCTTACCAGTGTGAGGATTGAGCACCCGATCAATGTGTCGCATCGTGCGCGGATCGACATAGACCTGGTTCATCGTGCCCCAAAGCACATAGTCATGCTCCCCAGGGTCTGCGACGATATCCGCGCTGGCGGGCGTGGCAAAAATCTCGGCAAACATTACTTTGCCCAGCCAGGGAAATGCGGGAATGCCCGGCGGGGCCAGAATGATCGTGCCATATTGCGCCAGAAAGCTGTATTCGCCGGCAAGATTGGCCTGCACTTTGGCAAAGGCAAAATGATTGTCCAGCGGCCTACTGAGGTCATAGGGGCCGGTTTGCTTCGGCATCCAGCGGGGCAGCTTACGCACCTCGGCAGGATGGCTTTTCGCGCGCTGGTGCTCGCTGAGCTGCTGTACAGTTGCGTTAGCCGCCGACTTTTCGCCAACCTGCATCATCGCCATTACGTCGAACGGCTGGACCAGCGCCGCAGCGCCGCCCAGCAAACCCGCGCTTCTCAAAAAGTCGCGTCGGCCCTGTGCGCTCACGGGAATTGCGGAAGATTTAGGCGCCTGCGTCATGGGATGCTGCCTTGAATGCGTTGCGGATGGTGTCGGCGTTGCTGGCTGCTGTGGCCGCCTAGAAGAATTTTTCGGGAGCAAAAATCGAGCCCTTGAAACGAGCGACCACAGGCTCAAGC
This sequence comes from Novosphingobium sp., assembly GCA_031374105.1. Lineage (GTDB taxonomy): Bacteria > Pseudomonadota > Alphaproteobacteria > Sphingomonadales > Sphingomonadaceae > Novosphingobium. The sequence continues at coordinate 64,392 of JANMNP010000073.1, read as the reverse complement.
CAAACTCCTGAATGGTGATATGGGTCGGCGCGAATAAAGGCGCTAGCCTCTCCCTCATGCTCGGCATCGAAGATTACTAACGAGCCTAAACTGTGGCCATCGTCAGCACTAAGTGGTCCGGCAAGTGCAATCCGATCCTTATGTTTGCTGAAATGAGCCATATGGCCATCACGGTGTTGCTGGCGCAGCAGCTCCGTGTCGTCCCGGTCTCGAACCATAATGGCGTAAAGCATCGTATTGGCTCCCGTCAGCTGTTTGCCAGGGTTTCTACATAGGTTCGAAACGTCGTTGTCGGGCGACCAAGCAGGAATTCGAGAATGTTGGGATTTCCGCGAAACCCATGGGCGTCATAGTGCCTGTTCATGATCAGCATTTGCTCCACCCGATCATCGCTGGCACCTGCTGCCCGCGCTTTCTGCTCGACTACATCAAGCGGGATTGCTTGCGCCCGAACTGGCTTACCGATGATTTCGGAAATGATCGAAGCCATATCGGTCTGACTCAACGCCTCGGGTCCGGCCAGTTCGTAGGTCGCGTAGAGATGCTTGTCAGAATTCTCTGCGACTGTGGCGCAGGCCTCTGCCAAATCGTCCAAGTCCACCACGTTGTATTGGCCATCCACATTGAACGGCATAGCGTGCACACCGTCCTCCGTTACCTGCCGCCAGATCGGCACAAGATGCTGCATGTATCGTGACGGCTGGATGATTGTATAAGGCAGGCCGGATTCGATCAGCGCCTCTTCCCCATCCAGCTTGAGCCGATGGTGCCTAACCTCGCGGCGCAGCGGATGCATCACCGAATAATAGATGAAATGGTCAATCCCGTTGGTTTTTGCCGCTCCGATGAAACGCTTCGTGATGTCCAGCTCAGCGGGATGCATAGGCGGACCGATGTGCAGAATCGCGCCTGCGCCCTGTCCCGCCGCTTGTATCGAAACCGCGTCGGACATATCGCCGACCGCACATTCTCTAGCGCCCAGAGCGAGCAGCTCCTCGGCCTGATCGGCTTTCCGGATGAAGGCTCGAACCGGGATGCCATGGCGGACCATCGCCTGAAGGATTGCGCGACCTGTTCGCCCATTCGCGCCCGTCAGCAGGAGAGGTTTGGTGCCCATCATCGATCCTCCAGAGCCTAGACAACAATCTTATACGAAGCGCGCAGGCAATCGATCATTGATGATTCCATCAGATAGGCCTTTTCGCGCTCGGGATCGGCGGCGATCTCCATATACATGCGTTGGCGATCAGCGCGCTGCTCGGCATCGTCAGTTTCCATCATTGCTTTGTTTTCTCGCGTCCGACGCTGAATAAAGTCGACACAAATCTGCCGTCGCTGCTTGTTGTAACTATCGAGTTGTTGATCGAGATCAGCCCCTTCGAAGATGATCGCACACAGTTTCTCGCCAAGATTGATAGCATCGTGGATGCCGCCATTCATTCCCATCCCGCCCAGCGGGTTGTTCACATGCGCTGCGTCGCCAGCAAGCAGAACACGTCGGCCCACACGGTAGGTCTCGGCCACCCGTTGATGAACCTTGTAGAGCGTGCGGTGCTCGATCTCGTAAGGCTTGTCTTTGGGATGTAGACGCTGGAGTCGCTCTTCAATAAATTCGTCAGATAGCAGCAAGTCTTGGTCAGCATCCCCTGAAATGGGAAACTGGACACGCCACAAATCCCGTGTCTTGAGCATCACGCACCATTCCTCCGGGTCGGAAACGTAATTGACCCAGCTCAGGTTTTCGAAATGCTGCTCGAAGGGGAATTCCGTCGAAACAACCAAAAACCGTTCAGGATATGTAAGCCCTTCGAACAAGGTTCCCGACGCTTGCCGGATACTGCTGCTGGCTCCATCGCAGCCGATCAGAAAGCTGCCATGCAAATGCTGTTCTGTCTCACCATCGAACAAAAGCGCGTCAACTCCTGCCGCGGTTTCGCGATAGCCCACCACCCGGTTAGCGCTTCGAAAACTGGCGTGGGGGTAGCTTGCCAACATTTCAACAGCCTCACGTGTCAGCTTGTATTGCTCACACTGGAGGCGATAGGGGTGGTTGGTTTCCCCGATGAGGCAGGCCAGGTCGAACGCGGCCACTTCGCCGGTGCGCCGCTCGCGAAACTGGAAATCATGGACAATCAAGCCTTGCGGTATCAGCCGCTGGGTCAGGCCAAGTTGGTCAAGCTGATCAAGTGTCGGTGGATGAAAAGTGGAAGCTCGAAGATCTTCAGGCAATTCGCTGGCACCATCGAGCAGAACAACCGGAATTCCCTTTTGAGCGAGGTAGAGAGCTACAGTGCACCCTACGGGACCAGCTCCTGCGACGAGAACAGGCGCTATATAGCTCGCATTGCTCTGCGTCCCGCCGTTTGATGATTTCATGGAATCTGAACTTCCCAATCGTCTGATGTGGTTGCTTAGTTAGGGTATCTATTGAAGGCTTCACGATAGCTCGAACTCAGAATAATCGCCTAGTGATTGTAAATTGATCGCGCGGCGAGCTAAGGCGAGCTATCGCTATTATGATGCGAACAAGAGCGACTGCCCAAATCGCGCTTCAATTCGCATTGGCATGGCGGTGAAGTGTCTCTGAATGCCAAGGAGAACAACGCAATGGAGAAAGACGATCATTCGATCCGCTCGATCAAGCGCGGCTTGAGTGTATTGCAAGCGATCAATCGATCCGGTTCGATGCGATTGATGGACATCAGCTTCGCGACCAACCTGCCCTATCCAACAGTTTGTCGAATCGTCGAAACATTGGTCGACGCCGGAATGATCGAACGCGAAGAATCGGTCCGCAAGTATAGGCCCACTGCGCTCGTCCAAACACTCTCGGTAGGATATCAGGAAGATCACGCTTTGGTCATGCGCGCCCGGCCCCACATCGTGGCGTTGTGCAAGAAAGTGAATTGGCCGATTACGGTAGCCACTCGGGTCGGCAACACGATGATGATACGCGATTCAACCCATCGGCTGACAACTTTGACCTTTAGCAATTACGCGCCAGGATATACCTTGCCGCTGCTCGAATGCTCGGTAGGCAAAGCTTATGTGGCGTATTGTGATAATGAAGAGCGCGATAACATTATCGCTGGACTTAAAAAAATAAACACTGAGGAAAATAATAGAGCGCATTCGATACTTGAAGATGGATTTCTTGTTAACCGCATCATAGAAGATGGCTACGCAACGCACGAATACAATCAATATACGGAGAGCCCTGGAAAAACTTCGTCTTTAGGTGTGCCGATTTTTGTAAATGGTAGGTTGGCTGGCGCGCTTGGATTGATTTTCTTTTCGTCATCCATGTCAGTGAGGGATGCTGCGCGCGATTTTGTGGATGAAATGAAGCATAGCGCTGAACTGATTGGCGCATAGGTGGGGTCAGAACTCCTGAATTAGAACAAGTTGAAAATGGCCCCAAATGCGCGCCCCTCTTCTAACGATACACGACCTCCAGCTGTAATGTTCGAAAACGGAAAATACAGCGCAGTGTGGCGCATCTGCGCCTCGCTCAGCAAAACAGGTCATCCACAAGCAGCACCCTTCTGGTGCCGTCATTGAATCAACCCCCAACGCATCATGCAAGCAATTTGACCGGTCCTGATCCTAAGCCGCGCGCATCGGCTCGAACACCCGGTCGATAAAGGCTTTCATCGCCGCTTCCCGATCGGCCGTTACGCCGCCTTTATCCGCTTCAAGCGCCAGCACCCGCTCCTCTTGAACCCAGACTTCCTGAGCCAGGTTCATTACAACCGCGACTAGCCGGTCAAGCCCCGGATCGGCGAAAAAACGGGCCCGGCCAGAGGCATCGTAAAGCTCGGGCGGGGCATCCTCGGGGCGCAGATCGTCTTTCACTTTTTCCACGCTCCAAACCCAAACCACATCACCCCTTCGGCAAGGCGCCCTGTGGTCGCTTGGCCAACCACTTCTGCTGCATCATTCGCTACCATATCGGCAATCGCCTGCTCGCCGTAGATCCCGATCGAGGGGACCACGAACTGGATGTAGTCTTCCTCCGCAAAACCGGCCTTGGCGCATAGCTCAGGCGGATTTTCGTCTCGGAAGGCCTTGTAGAACGGCTCCTCGTTGTAATAGCCATCCCAATCCAGATAGAAGCCGTCAAACGCGCTCATCTCGCCATTGGGCGGCAGTTCCATGTGCAGCAGCAAGCCGCCCGGCCGCAGAACGCGATAGGCTTCGGCAAAGGCCGCAGTGCGCGCCTTTTTCGAAAGCTCGTGAAGGAACATGCTGCTCCACACCACATCAAAGCTGGCATCCGGATACGCGAGCCGATCCGCGCACATCTGCTGAAAATGAACTTCCTGTCCCTGCAACTTTGCCCGCGCCGAGCCATAGGCGAGCGGCCCCGGCGCTGCATCAATCGCGACGACCTCGGCGGCAGGATAGGTTTGCTTCCACGGCAGCGTATTGTGCCCGATGGTGCAGCCAGTATCAAGAATCCGCTGCGGCGCGAAATCGGGATAACGCAGCTTGATATAGGTGGCCATCGACAGTCCGATGTCATCAAGGTTCGCGCCCATCAGGCCCATCGAGAAGACCGCCAGCCCGCGATCATAAACCGCGCCCGCCTCAAGGCTATCGGCGCCGCGTGTATAGCCGCCCGGCATCAGATGAACATCGACGGCTGTTACATTTCGCGGTATTTCAAGGGTCGGATCCAGCGTTAGCGAGCCCGGCGCAGCTTCAACCCGCTTTGCTTCTGCCGCCAACCGCTCACGCTCACGCTCGACGCTGCCAGCGACGCTGGCCCAGACCATTTTCTGAGCCTGAACTCGCATCGTAGAGTAGATGTTGAAGGCGGGATCGCCGCGCAGTGCCAGATGCGCCTCACGGCTGGTGGCGGGCTGGTGTCCATGAACCCTGCGATAGGCAGGTTCAGCCCGTCTATCATAGGCGGTGCGCATATCACCGGCCAGGTCGTTCAGAATCAGGTTGCGCATGCCTGAAACGAAGCGGCCGCGAGCGACCTCATCGGGGGTTTTCTGCGCGTTCATCGCGTGCTGCAACTCTGGCGTCATGGCTTGGCTCCATCAATCTGCGCGACACCCTGATGCGGGAAGTCAGCGTTATAACTATCATCACCGACGCTTCCGACAAGGTCTTCTCGCAACGGTGCCTCGGGGTAGACCGCAACAATGTAATCGCCAGCCGACGGGCTGAGACGCAGCGGTCTGATCTGCTCCTGATAAGTCTTGCTGTTCCAGAACGCTTTGGCATTGGCCATGCAAGGGAACCGGACAATCAGATTGACGTAACCTGCGGGCGCGGCGCCTTCAAAGATCTCCTGCGGGAATGCCAGGTTCACATAATAGCCGCCAAGCTGGTTGTAGAGCCCGCTATCGGCAATCGCCTTGCCATAAGCCATCATCCGCACCCGATCATGCGTGTGGCCGGAAATGACCATGATCACTGGTTGATCGCAGGTGCCCGACAGCGGCGCGGCAGCGCGCGCGACGGCTAGCGGCTTGACTGCCGTTGCCGCCGGATCGACAGCTTGCGCCAGCATCAACAGACCAGCCAAGATCACTGCGCTTTCTCCTCGTTACAAAGCGTCCATTTCCACGGCCGCCCATCCTGAAACCACTGCCAGGTCCGCGCGCGGGTTTGGCCATCGGCGGCAAGCGCGATCATCTCGATATAATAGGCGTCCCGCACATCAAGCCGGTCCAGCTTGAGCATCACCACATCCTCGGCAGTTTGCCAGCCATATCCGGCGAAGCGGTCCGTTTCCCAGACCAGCCTGTCGCCCTCCAGCTTGCCGCCAAATTCATATGTCGCCTTGCGCCCGTCGTCCCACTCCAGCCAATTGTGCTGGATATAGTGCCACTCACCCTGATCGGGAAACTCGCACCAGGTTTTGACCCGGTGGGCATCAAGCAGCGCGCCGCCTGCGTCAAAGTGACGATACCAGCCGTCCCAATGGCCTTCGTGGCGCAGCATGGCAGGCATGACTACGGCAAGTTGGGCGCGGTTGCTCATGCTTGCGATTGCCAGCTGGAAACGATCTCGCCGCCGCTGGCGAACCAGCATTCCTGCCGGGCCGCCAATCTTTCGAGCAGCCGTTCGAAGGCGCCGATCCGATAGGGCAGGCCCATGATATAGGGCGTGACATGGATCGGCAGCATCCGCCCGCCGCCGGTTGCTGCTGCTTCGCCCACCAGCCAATTAAACGCATCCTCCAAGCTCTGCGCCCAGCTATCCGCCGATTGCTGCTGCACCGCGATAATCTGCCGGTCGGACAGCTCGTGATTGAGCGGACAGTTGATCAGGCCGTTGCTGAAGCGATAGGGCAGCTCGTCATTGACCCAGTCAGCGCACCAGACAATGCCATGTTCCTTGAGCAGGTCTGCCGTGCGGAAACTTTGCGAGCGGGCGATGGAAAGCCAGCCCTCTGGTCGAACGCCGCTGGCCGCTTCCAGCCGGTCCAGTGCATCGCCGATCAAGGCCCGCTCCTCGGCCTCGGTCAATGAACTGTCGATCGTGCCGTTCATGTCGGTGGAATGGGCAATGATCTCATGCCCGGCCAGCGCTCGGACCAGTTCGGGATAGCGCTCCGCCACTGCCGCATTGGTCGCAAAGCTGGCGCGCGCGCCAATCTTGTCCAGCGCATCAAGCATCCGCCACGCTCCCACCCGGTTGCCATAATCGCGCGCGGTGTAATGGCGATAATCGGGATAGGCGGTCTGCATATGGCCCGGCGCGCGGAACGGGGTGTCCGACGGCGTGATCGGGAACCATTCAAGGCTGACGCAGACCCATACCGCGACCGAACCCTTGGGCCAGGTGATCGGCGGGCGCTGATGCAGCGCGGACCAGGGGTAAAGATCATGGTCATAGCCAAGGCGGCGGTTTGGATATTCAAGATAGGCGGGATCGAGGCTCATGCCGTTTGCCCCCGCCAGGCGTCAACAATTTCTCCGGCCCGCGCAATCCATGCCCGGCCATCGGCGGCAATATGGCGCAGCGCCTCTTCAAACGGGCCGATCCGGTGCGGCTGGCCGATCAGATAGGCATGGAGCGGAATACACATGACCGTGCCGGAATTTTCGCCCTCAGCCGCCAGCCGCTCATACTGCCGAACCAGCGTATCGGCATATTCGCGGCCCGACATATTATAGACGAAGAAGCCGTAATGATCATTGACCTCAAGGCTATAGGGGATTGAGGCGAGCCGTCTGCTGGCGACTTTGACATCCTGCACCTGATCGTCGTGATAAAGATCGCAGGTGTAATCGAGGCCGGCCTCGGCAATCAGATCAAGCGTGCGCGGGGTATGGGTCAGCGCGGGGGCGAGCCAGCCGCGGATCGTCTGCCCGGTGGCCTCGCGCACGGTGCGGATAGAATCCGCGATTATCGCGCGCTCCTGGGCCTCATCCATCCCATAAGCATAGCGGGTGTTGTAAATGCCGTGGCTGAAAAACTCCCAGCCGCGCGCATTGGCATCGGCGACGACTTCCGGGTGGTGCTGACACAGTGCGACCGACAGGCTGACTGAGCCGGGGAAGCCATGCCTCAACATAACATCGGCCATCCGCCAGTGCGAGACGCGGTTGGAGTGGTCACGGTGGCCATATCCGACAACATCGGGATGCGGACGGGCCCAAGCCTTGCGGCTGGGATGGGCGGGCGGATCAATCTCGTAAAACTCAAGATTGGGAGCAACCCACACTGCCACGGTTTTGCCGCCCGGCCAGGTTATTTTCGGGCGTCCGCGATAGGGGACGTAATCATAAAGGCCCGGGTCGGGTGCGCCTTCGTTCATCGCGCAGCGAACCAATCGATTACCGCCTGAACAGGCTCAACGTCGGCATATTTCAGCTGAAGATCGGTCAGATTGGCGAAGTGATAGCTCTCATGCTTGTCAGCGCAGGTTTCGATCGGGACTATGGTGCGATAGCCGTGGCTGAGCGAATCAACCGCAGTGGCGCGGACGCAGCCAGAGGTAGAACCACCGGTCACCACCACCGTATCGACCTTGTGCCAATTGAGGTAGCTGGCTAGCTGGGTTTCAAAAAAGGCCGATGGCATCCGCTTGGTATATTGCAGATCATCCACGCCTATTTCGACCCGCGGATCATACTGGTGCCGCTCGCTGTCATATTTGATGTTCTGCAAGCTGTCGGGCGTATTGGTGCGGGTGCCCCAGATCCCGGCGTCTCCCGCATCGCCCTTATAGGCCACCCGTGTCCAGATCACCGGCATGCCGTGGCTCCGCGCCAAGGCACTGATAGTATTTACATATTCGATCTGGCGCGGGTCAGTTTCATAGGCGGTCGCAAATTTGTCGATCGCGGTATAGGCCTGCTGGAAATCGACATTCACCACCGCCAGCTTCTGCCCGAAGCCAAACTTCTTGCGCGCCGGATTGGCCATCACCGCGTCAAAGATCTGCCGGGCGGTCTTCCCATCGCTGACCATCCGCGTGCCGAGCAAATGCATTAATTCGAACTCCCTCGCTTGCGCAGACTTTGCCGCCGGACTATTGCCTTGTCGAGCGAAATTTGTCCGGACAAATTCATGCCTATTACCGTCTCACGTCACTATCTGACGATCAATGGCCGCCGCGTCCATTATCGCAGAGCGGGCAAAGGTCCGCCACTGCTGATGGTGCACCAAAGCCCGCGCTCTTCGGCTGAGTATCAAGAGCTGATGCAGCAATGGGGCGCGCATTTCACTTGCATCGCGCCCGATACCCCCGGCTTCGGCCAATCTCAGCCGCTTGCCAAGGCCACTCCTGACATCAATGACTATGCCGATGCCTTGGCGGAATTTGTGTCTGCGGTGGGGCTTGATCGTGTGCCTGCCTATGGCTTCCATTCGGGCGCGATCATTCTGATTACTGCGCTGAAACGCCATCCGGCGCTGTTCACCGGGATTGCGGCCGGCGGCTATGCCGTCTGGACCGAAGCCGAGAGCAAGGCCTTTGGCGAAAACTATACCCCGCCGTTCCTGCCCCTGCCCTATGGCGAGCATCTGATCTGGGGCTGGAACCGGATTCTGGAGCAAAGCTGGTTCTTCCCTTGGTATGACACCCGGCCCGAAACCCGGCTGACATCTGCGCATGATGATCCGGCGCGGGTTCAGGATATCATGATGGAAATCCTCGATGCGGGGGATTCCTTCCGGCTGGGCTATGCTGCGGTGCTGCAGGCGCCGCGCGATGTGCCGCCCCCCGATAGCATCACGCCGCCAGTCTTGATAACTGCCTATGATTCCGATCCACTTCAGGCGCATATAGACCGTTTGGGCGCGATGCCGGCGAACTGGTTGGCCTTCAAAGTGGCGACACCAGCAGAGCATCTGGCTGAGAGCCTGTCGTTCTTGCGCAGCCTGGAATCCGATCCCTGCGCGCCGCTTTCCGAAGACCCGGATCAGGGCTTCATGCATATCCAGACCGATCAGTTCGACGGCCTGATCCATTGGCATGGCCGCGATAGCGCGACTGCGGTGACCATTCCCGCGCCGGGGCGCTCTGCCGCGCTGATTAATGGCGCTGCGTTTGATCCGCCGGGGCACGGGCTTTCCGATAACTGGCAAGGCGCAGCGCCAACCGAATGGCAACCCTGGCGCGATGTGTTCGAAGCGGCCTGCAGCCAGCGCGGCTTCATCGCCGTGCACCATGAAAATGCGCCGCAGGGCGATCCGGGCCAATTGTTCCCAAGTTTCACGCCTGATCGCTTCGGCAGTCATTTGACCAAGGCATGGGCAATCGTCCGTGCCCGGCATTTCTTCGAGCCGTGGTATGCTGCTGGCCCTAGCAATGCGCGCAACTTCGATCCAGCAGCCCTTGCCCCCGATCGCCTCGCCCTTGAACATCTCGCCTTGCTTCAGGCGCGCTCTGCACTTGCTTTTGCGCAAGCACTGACCAAAGCTGATGGAGAGAGTTTTGTCGATCCATGATGGCCTGGCTGCAATCCGAACGGCACTTCTCGAAATGCTGGTTGCGCGCGACTGGCGCAGGCTAGCAAGATAGGGCAGCCCAATGGCGAAGACGCTGTTTGACAAGATCTGGGAAAGCCATCGCGTTGCCGATCCGGCAGCGGGGATAAGCCTGATCGCGATTGACCGGGTGTTCCTGCATGAGCGCACTGGGGCCGCAGCGTTGAATAGCATGTCGGCAGCGGGCCGCCCAGTGATCGATCCCGCGCGGGTGTTTGCGGTGATGGATCATATTGTCGACACCCGTACTGGAAGAGGTGATCAGACGCTGATGGCGGGCGGGCAGGCCTTCATCACCGAAACCCGCTCCGCAGCGCAGGCCGCCGGGCTGACGCTGTTTGATGTGAATGACCGCGATCAGGGCATTGTCCATGTGATCTCGCCGGAACTTGGCATCGTGCTGCCGGGGCTCACCCTAGTTGCGCCCGATAGTCACACCTGCACTCAAGGAGCGTTTGGCGCGCTGGCCTGGGGGATCGGTTCGAGCGAGGCCGAACACGCCATGGCCACCGGCACGCTGCGGCTGGCGCGGCCGCAGACCATGCGGGTGAGTTTTACCGGAACGCTAGCCAGCGGAGTTACCGCAAAGGACATGGCGCTGACGCTGATCGCCCGCCACGGCGCGGGCGGCGGCGCTGGGCATGTGGTGGAATTTGCCGGAGATGCTGTCAGCGCGCTCGACATGGAAGCGCGGATGAGCTTGTGCAACATGGCGACCGAATTTTCGGCGATGACGGCGATCATCGCGCCAGATGCTAAGGCCTTCGCCTATCTGGCTGGGCGGCGCTATGCACCCGCCCGTTTCGACGCGCCCTATTGGGCCAGCCTGCACAGCAATGCAGATGCGGTGTTTGATCGTGAGATCACCATCGATGCCGCAAGCGTCGCGCCGATGGTCAGCTGGGGAACCAGCCCCGAACAGAGTATCGCAGTCGATGCCCGGATCCCGCAAGGGCCGCAGCGCGCGCATGACTATATCGCCCTGGAGGCAGGCCAGCGCATTGCCGGAACGCCCATTGACGCCGCCTTTATTGGCAGCTGCACCAATAGCCGCTTGTCCGATTTGCGCCGCGCCGCCGCGATCCTCAAAGGCCGCCGTATTGCGCCGGGGATAACCAAGGCGCTGGTCGTCCCCGGCAGCTCTGCGGTAAAGCGCGCGGCTGAGGCCGAAGGGCTGGACCAGATATTCATCGCCGCCGGATTCGAATGGCGGATGAGCGGCTGCTCGCTATGCTTCTATGCTGGCGGCGAAGGGTTCGCGCCGGGCAGCCGCACGATCAGCAGCACCAACCGTAATTTCGAAGGCCGCCAGGGCCCCGGCATCCGCACGCATATCGCTAGCCCCGAAACCGTCGCCGCCAGCGCGCTGGCAGGCTGCATCGCCGATCCGCGCAAGGTGGCATCGGCATGACCCCCTTCACCACCCTCACCTCAGTCGCGGTGCCGCTGTTGCTCGACAACATCGATACCGACACGATCATCCCCAGCCGCGAAATGCGCTCCACCGGGAGGACTGGGCTGGCGGACGGTCTGTTCGCTCCATGGCGCTACAGCAATGCCGATCAGCGGATCGCCGACCCCGCCTTTGCGCTCAACCAGCGCGATGCCGCGGGTGCCAGCCTGTTGCTGGGCGGGGCAAATTTCGGCTGCGGATCGAGCCGTGAACACGCGGTCTGGGCGCTCAGGGAATATGGCATCACCTGCATCGTCGCGGAGAGCTTCGCCCCAATCTTTCGCGCCAATTGCATTCGCAACGGGTTGTTGCCTGTTGAACTGCCGCGCGCTGCGATTGCAGCGATGCAGTGGCAGATCGTCACCGTCGATCTTGCCGCGCAAGAGGTGCGCGCCGGTGCTGAAGCCTATCACTTTACCCTGGACGCAGAGGCGAAAGCCATGCTGCTCGAAGGGCTGGATGTGATCGACCTGACCCTCAAATCCGGCCAAGCCATCGCCGTATGGACCGCAGCAGACAGGCAGCTGCGACCATGGGTATATCTCAATCCTCCCCAGCCGCAGGCTGGGGAGGGGGACCGCTCGAAGAGCGGTGGAGGGGTATCCCGCCTCCCCCCCCGCACCAACTCTTCCGTAATGCGCGCCCGGTCACTCCGCCGATCAATGTCGATGCCCGAGGCGATGCTATGGACCGAACTGCGAAAACGGCCGGGCGGACTGAAATTCCGTCGGCAGCATCCGGCAGACCGATTCGTGCTCGACTTCTACTGCGCAGCCGCCAGACTTTGCATTGAGGTTGATGGAATTGCGCATGATATGGGTGATAATCCCGCGCACGATCTGGCACGCGATGCGTTCATGGCCAAGGCTGGTGTCGCGACTTTGCGGATTGGGGCGACTGACGTGATGAGGAATATGGAAAGTGTAGTGGAGCGGATCGTTGCTGCGGCGAGCAGCCGCATACCCCACCACCGTCCTTCGGACGGTCCCCCTCCCCAATCCGTGATTGGAGAGGAACTATGATCCTCATTTCCGAAGTCGGCCCGCGTGACGGGTTGCAATCGATCAGCCGGGTGATGCCGCTGGAGGCCAAGAAAGCGTGGATCGCGGCAGAGGCTGCGGCGGGCGTGCCGGAGATTGAGGTGGGCAGCTTCGTGCCGGCCAGCCTGTTGCCGCAGATGGCCGACACGCCCGAACTGGTCGCCTTTGCGCGGGAGATTCCCGGACTTAACGTCGTGGCGCTGGTTCCCAATGCCAAAGGCGCGGCGCGGGCGGTGAAGGCAGGAGTTCACGGAATGAGCATTCCCTTTTCGATGAGCGAAACCCACTCGCTGCGCAATGTCCGGATGGACCATCCCGCGATGCTGGCCGAGATCGCGGCGGTGGCGCAGATCGCAGCAGCCGCAGGGGTCCATTTCGCGGTGGGGCTATCGACCGCCTTTGGCTGCACTATTGAGGGCGCAGTAAGCGAGGAACAAGTGGTGCGCCTTGCCGCTGCTGCTGCCGAGGCTGGGGCGCAGGAATTCAGCCTGTCAGACACCACCGGCTATGCCGATCCCGCGCAGGTCAAACGGCTGATCCGCAAGGTGCGCGGCGCGGTGGGAGACAAGCTTACCACGCTGCACCTCCACAACACCCGTGGCCTGGGCCTTGCTAATGCACTGGCGGGGCTGAATGAGGGGATCACCACGCTTGATGCCTCGCTCGGCGGATTGGGCGGGTGCCCCTATGCGCCGGGCGCTTCGGGCAATCTGGTGACCGAGGATCTGGTGCTGATGCTCAATGCCATGGGGCTTGAAACCGGGATTGATCTGGACCGGCTGCTGGAAGTGCGCAAAATCCTGGAAGCGGCTCTGCCGGGTGAGCCGCTGTATGGCTTCACCCCCGATGCCGGGCCGATGCTGGACTATCACGAAAGGCTGGCACGATGACTGGTCCCACACCGCTTGCAGGGATCAAGGTGATCGAGTTTACCCATATGGTGATGGGGCCAACAGTGGGTCATATTCTGACAGGCCTTGGCGCCGAAGTGATCCGGGTTGAGCCGATCGGCGGCGATCAGACCCGGCGGCTGCTGGGTTCGGGCGCGGGCTATTTCCCGATGTATAACCGGGGCAAGCAATCGATCTGTCTGAACCTCAAATCCGCATCGGGTCTGACGATCGCGCAGGAGCTTTGCACGCGGGCCGATGTGGTGGTGGAGAATTTCCGCCCCGGCGCGCTCGATCGGCTGGGGCTGGGGTATGAGGCGCTGTCCGCCGCCAATCCACGCCTGATCTATGCCAGCGAAAAGGGCTTTCTGCCTGGCCCATACGAACAGCGCACCGCGCTGGACGAGGTGGCGCAGATGATGGGCGGGCTGGCCTATATGACCGGGCCGCCCGGCAAACCTTTGCGTGCGGGAGCAAGCGTGATTGACGTGGCTGGCGGAATGTTTGGAGTGATCGGGATTCTTGCCGCCCTGGAGGAGCGCCACCGCACAGGGGCTGGGCAGAAGATCGTCGCCAGCCTGTTTGAGACCACCGCCTATCTGGTCGGCCAGCATATGGCGCAGTTCGCGGTGACCGGGAAGCCCGCTGCGCCGATGCCCGCGCGGGTTTCGGCATGGGCGATCTATGACGTGTTTGAAACCCGCGACGAGCCGGTGTTCATCGGCGTTGTCACCGACGCGCTGTGGGAGAAATTCTGCGCGATGTTTGCGCTCGATGCCCTGTGGGCAGACGAAACCATCCGCGCCAACAACCAGCGCGTGCTGGCGCGGGACCGGATCCTGCCCACCATCCGCGCGCTGATCTCCGGGATGACCCGCGCCGAGGTGATCGCGAAACTGGACGGGACCGGCATGCCGTTTGCCCCGATCGGACGGCCCGAGGATTTGTTCGAAGATCCCCACCTTGCCACCGGGGGGCTGGAGCCAGTGACATTGGACAATGGCACCGAAACACGCCTGCCGACCATCCCGCTGGAGATGGACGGAAAACGCCCCGGAGGAGCGACCAGACTGCCCCTGCCCGGCGCAGATGCCCGCGCCGTGCTGGCGGGGCTTGGCTATGATGAGACCAGAATTGATGCGCTGCTGGCCAGTGGCGCTGTGGAGGAAAGCCGATGAAGAATGCCGTTCCCCTGATCGCCCTGCTGCTGAGCAGTTGCGCCAATGCCGAAAACGTGTCCACCGCCCCGGCAGCACCAGGAGTCACCGCACCGGCCGAGCGCCTGCCCACCGATGTCCGGCGGGTCACGCTGATCGTCCGCAACATGGAAAACAGCCTGAAGCTCTACCGCGATGTGGTGGGGATGAAGGTCAACTATGATGCGGTGGTCGAAACCAGCGGGGTGGCGCTGCCCGCCGGACTGCCGGGGGCCAAAGCGCGACTGGTGCTGCTAAACGCCAATGACCCCTGGGTTGGCTGGGTCGGGCTGATGGAATGGACCACGCCGCCGCTGGCCGATCCGGGCGTTTATCCCAAGCGCATGGGGCCGGGCGGGGTGGTGATCGTGATGAACACCGATGACGTCGATGGCCGCTGCGAGCGGGCCAGATCAATCCCAGGGGTGACCTTTACTGCCGAGGCGCGGATGCAGGAGTATGCCGGGCGCAATGGCGGTCCGCCGATCCGGGTTCGGGGCTGCAACTTCTTCGATCCCGATGGCATCCTGATCGAGATGAACCAGATTCAGAAGTGATGTGATCCTCCCCAAACCTGTTTGGGGAGGGGGACCGCCCGAAGGTTGGTGGAGGGGTATTCCACAGTTGCCCAATACCCCTCCACCATGCTGCGCATGGTCCCCCTCCCCGAGCAAAGCTCAGGGAGGAAAGCCTCAAATCGGCTTCACTGTGCCAAGGAAGCAGATCCCGGAAATGGTGATCCAGTAGACATAGGCCATCGCCCGGCCATAGCCGATCTCACGCTCCAGCGCGGCTTCGGCTGCAGGATTCGGCCCTTCGGCCAGCTGGCGGAACCGCGTGGTCCAGGCCCGCATGATGAATCGTAGGCCAAGCCCGATGCACAAGGCAAAGCCATAAAGCGTGAACTTCCAGGCATACCAGCGGGTTCCTTCGCTCGCCTCGAACGGGCCGTTACCCATCAGCGAGGATATGCCGACCACGAAGATCGTCGGGATCAGGATGAAGCGGATGCGCTCGTCAAGCTTGGTCAGTTTGAGGCCAAGGTCGCTCTCCCGCTTGATGAACGCGGCCCAGCACAACGCCATCCACGCCGCCACCGCCAACCACATGACTGTCAGGTAGCCGCCGCCATAGGGCTGCAATCCATAGATAAAGCCCATGTGCAGTCCCAGCGGCAGCAGCAGGATAATCCCGGTTCGCGCCAGAATATCGATCCGATAGGCGGTTTCCATATGCCGCCGCCGTTCATCGAGCGAAAGCTTGCGGTTGACCACATTGTAGCTCGTCTGGAACACCCCCCATTCGCCGCCCAGCCAATAGACCATGGCGATAATGTGGAACCAGCGCAGCACCAGTACTTCTTCAAACATCCAGCTTCTCCCCTGAACTTTCCCTGCCCGGCGCTATTCGCGGGCCAGCTTGTCAACCCAATCCATGATCGGCGGATCGGGGTTCTGCATCGCTTCCACGTCTTGCTGGAATCCGCGCATCACCCGGGCAACGAAGGCCTTCGTTGCCACGCCGCGCTCCTCGCCTGCATCGCGGCCGGGCTGATAGGCGCTGATATCGGCGCGGCTGATCGTGCCTTTGGCATCCAGCAGCCGCTCCACCGTATCGAGCCGCTCGCGCAGCACCGAAACCTCAGCCACCAGTGCCATGGTCAGAGACAGCAACCGGTCGGTCGCTGGATCGTCGAAATATTCCGGACGACGGCCCTTGGCGCGGGTTCCGGCGCGGGCGATCCAGTCAAGTTCCTCGGTCATGCCGCCATCTCCCGCGCAACCGCTTTCCAAGCCCCATAGGCATTCCACACCGCAGCGCGGCCATAATCCTCTTCCTCGCCCGATGGCGCATCGGGAAAGATCGTCCGGTCCACTACGGCGCGCACGCCGATCACGAATTGGCTGTCCTTGGCAAAGCCGGCGCCTGCCATCACCTCTTTCAGGTCAAAGCCGTGCATCGCGGTCCAGAATGGCTCGTTGTTGTTGAACGCATCCCAATCGCGCATGAACTGCTCAAACAACGGCATTTCGGGCGCATATTGCGGCTGTTCGACATGCAGGATCAACCCACCGGGGGCGAGCACCCGGTGGCATTCGGCAAGCAGCTTTGGCATCGCCTTGCCCGACAGCTCGTGCAGGAACATGGTCGTCTGGACCCAATCGAAATGACCATCGGGATAGCGCGACAGATCCTCGCCATTGGCCTGAACAAAGCGGATATTGCGAACACCCAGCCCCGCCGCCCGCGCCGCGCCATAGCGCAGCGATGCGCCGGCCGTATCGATCGCGATTACCTCTGCATCGGGGTAGGCCTGCGCAATCGGCACCGCATTATGGCCTACTGTGGCCCCTACATCTAGGATCCGCCGGGGCTGCCAATCAGGCCGGTCAGCCCTCGCCCATGAAGCCACCGCCTGCCCGCCGCCATCGTTGAGGCCGCCAAGCTGGCCGCCGGTGGTCGCAAAGATGCCGACATCATAATTTGCCCCTGCCGAGACATCGCCGGGGCGTTCCTCGCTGTGATAACTGCCCGGTTGGCAATGGATATCGACCGCAGTCTGATAGAACGGCTGGGCAATCGCCGGATCAAGCTCCAGCATCCCCGAATGTTCATTGAACTGGCGGGCCTGAGCATCAAGCTCGTCAAGCTGGCGCAGCACCGTCTGGCGGCCGTTGTGCTGGCGCATCTCCATCGAATTGCGCTTCAGTGCCGACCACATCCGGTGCCACGGATCGCTGTTCATCGCATCGCGGACTTCATAGCGATGCTGCGGATCACGGCCATGTTCTGCACGGAAAGCGGGCAAGACGCGGGTTTCATAAGCGAGCCGGTTGCCCGCCCCGACCGCACCGGACAAGTAGCGGTTAAGGTGGGTCAGGAAATTGAACCGCGCCGCCTCGTCATGATCGGCCCGCGCCAGCATAGGATGCCGGGTCAGCGCAGAATAGGGCGGCGGAATGTCGATATTCATAGGAACGCTCCTCTAGCGGCGCAGCGCGAGATTTGTCCGGACAAATTCCACGCCAGCTGCGAACTGTCAAGACTTGTGCAGCCAGCCGCTTGCTGCCGCAAGCCGTGAATTGCTGCCTTGATGCAGATCAAACCCGCCAGGCGGTCACCGCGAAAATAGCGCCTTCACCCAAGGAACGGATTGATCAACGCCGCCAGCTCTGCCGGGGCAGCATCGAACAGCCCATAGCGCCAGTCGGGCCGGTCGATCAGCCGTGCCCGCAACCTCACTGCTGCCGCGCCGCTGCCCGCCTCCAGCCCGTCATGGGGGGCGATCACCAGCGCTGGCTGGCGAATCTGGTCAAGCAGGGGGGCAAGGTCCAGCTCCATCGCCGAACGCAGCGCCCATTCATTATGCCGCCCTGCGCGCTGCTTTTCAGCAACCAGCCGGGCGATGTCATCGATACTCTGACCAGCCGCCTTTACCCCGTAACTGCCAGTCCATTGCCCCAGCAAATGCGTGCCATCAGCGGCAAAGGGCTCTTTGCCCTCATTCAATTGGGCCAGCAGCGCCGCGCGCTGGGCGGCACCGAATAATGGCATGGAAACCAGCACCAGCCGCCGCACCTCGCGTCGCCGTGCGGCCAGATCAACCGCGATCGCGGCGCCAGTGTGATAGCCAAGCAGATCAAAGCGCCTGCCATAAGCCGGGGCCAGCGCTGCAAGAATGGCATCGCCATAGCCAGCAAGTGTTGGCCGACTAGCGGGGCGATCACTCTCGCCATAACCGGGAGTATCGACAGCGATTGCAACCCGTCCATCGGCAAGATGGGGCAGCAGTCTTTCAAACATCCGGCCCGACAGCGGGGTCTGGTGGAACAGCAGCAGCGGCGGCAAGCGCTTGCCGCGGCGCTGCAATGGCTCTGCAATCCTGATGTGAAGCTGGCCGAACGGTCCGGAAAGATAGGCGCGGCGCAGGCCCGATATGGCAGGGTCAGGCAGCGCCGATGCAGGGATGGCCCATCCAGCAGCAGCCAATCCGCCAAGGCGAAGCAGGCCGCGCCGGTCCAGCATGGTCAGTTTAGCCGCTCGGTCAGCTCAAGCATATGGCCATCAGGATCAACGGCGAACATGAATTTGGCATCCCATTCTTCCGAAACGCTCTTGATATGGCTGGTTTCGGGCTGCTTGTGGATCGTAAAGCCTGCAGCGGCAAGTTTTTGCGCGGTGCCTGCCATATCGGCGATCTCAATCATCAGGATCGGATCGCCCCGGCGCAGCGCAAAGGGCGGTGCGTCTTGCCTTTGGCCCTGCTGGAGCAGGCCGATCATGCCAAGATAGGAATGCTTGCCCTTCATGATCACCAGCCGGTTGGGATCGCCGGGCTTGACCCCTTCAACTGGCAGCCCGCCCGCCCGGGTTTGCCCCCACGGCCCATTGAGCCACAGGGTGAAACCGAGGATCTCATAAAACCGGATCGAGCGTTCAATATCAAACACCAGCAGCGTCGTGCGGCGCATCACCGTGCCATCACTGGCCTTGGCCGATAGCGGCGCGGTGGGCGCGGCGCAGGCGGTGCTGAGCGTCATCAGCACCGCAAGCGCCAGCCGCCTCATTTGCCGTCAGCGGGCTTGGACGCAGCCCGCTTGGCGTCGATGTGCTTTTTGAACACCGTCCAGCTGGTTTCATTGGGCCGGGTATCATCGGTGGGCGGCGGCACGGTATATGCAGGATAGTTGGCGCGAACCTCTGTCTTCATCCAGCCTGGCAGCTCCTCAAAGCTGTTGACGCGCAGCCCGCCCATATAATGCACCAGCAGCCCATCGCGTCCGCCCATCTTCATCCACGGCATCCAGCGCGAAATCCGTCCCCAGCTGAACACCGAATCCTGCACGCGGGTTGCGGTGGGATTGGTCAGGTCAGCCATCGGCGCTGATGACATCAGGAATTCCGAGGCCTGATATTTGCCGCCGACATAGTCCTGATAATCGCCCGCCAGCGGGCTGTCATAAAACAGCAAGGCCGCTCCGCCGCCCGCATAGGCATAGCCGTTCATCACCATGGAATCGAAGCGCGCGCGCGGTTTGCCGTCTTTGTCGCGGGCGTAGCTGGGCTCGCGCGAATTAACCGGATCATTGTGGACATGGACAATTTCCACTTCCTCGGCGGTCCACGGATTCTTCCATGTCCTCATCAGCTGATCTGTTTCAGGATCGAGGTAGAAAACGATCTCGCGGTTGACCCCGCGTGAGCCGGGGCCACGAACCGGATCGTTATAAGGCTTGCACTGCCGCATGCTCATCGCTGCGACATTGAACAGATGGCGGTCCTTTTCACCGCGGATCCGGCTGTAAACCGTGCCTTCCCAATAATGCACCGCCACTTCGCCCTCTTTAAGCGAGCAAAACTGCTTGGTGTTCATCTTGAAGGCATCATCGGAATTGGCCGGATCGAGCGGCTTGGGCGGCGCGGCAGCTGCAAGCAACGCCAGCGCGGGGATCAGAAAAACCTTGCGCATCACTTTGCCTCCACTGGCTTGGCCGGGTGGAGTTTTTTGAACACCTCCCAGCTGGTTTCATTGGCCCGCGCATCATCCAGCGGCGGCGGCGCTGCGTATGTCGGATAGCGGGTGCGAATGATGCTGCGCATCGGTTCGGGCAGCTGATCGATCGAGGCCACTCTGCCACCGATCGTCGCAGTATAGATCGCGCCATTGCGATCTCCCATCTTCATCCACGGAAGCCAGCCCGAAAGCCGTGACCAGCTGAGCGAGTGGTGGCGCAGCGTGGGCACCTTGCTGTCAAACAGATCCTTGGCATAGAAAAAGTCGGTGCCCATCTCCATCGCGTGATACGATCCGCCAACCCAGTCCTGATATTCGCCGCCCAAGGGGTTTTTGTAGAACAGCGGCGCATTGCCAGACCGGAACGCCCTCCCGTTCATCACGGTAAATTCAGCCTTGAGCGGCTTGCCATCCTTGCCATGCGCAAACATCGGCGCGCGCATATTAACCGGATCATTGGCAACATGGATCACATCCAGCGCCTCGCCAGTCCATGGATTGGTCCATTTATCGGCAATCTCGCCGGTTTTGGGATCGAGGTGGATCATCACCTCGCGGCTGACGCTGCGGAAGCCTGAGCCGCGCTGCGGGTCCGTGAGGTTGATGCACTGGCGGATGTTCATGCCCTGAAGCTTGAACAGCTCACGGTCCTTTTCGCCTTCAACCCGCGAAAACATCGCACCCTTCCACCAATGGATCACGGTTTCACCTTGATTGAGCGAGCAGATCGACTTCTGCATGATCTTCAGCGCATCCTCGGGATTGGCCGGATCCAGGGGGCGCGCACCGGTTGGCGCGGCGATCACCTGACCCAGCGCAGCGGCCAGCAACACATGCTTCATCATTCACTCTCCTTGGCAGCGCCACCCGGCAGCATGGCGCGCAGCGTAGCGTCGCGGCGGACAAAATGATGGTACAATGCCATCCCGATGTGCCCGACAATCAATATCAGCAG
Source organism: Novosphingobium sp. (assembly GCA_031374105.1). GTDB lineage: Bacteria > Pseudomonadota > Alphaproteobacteria > Sphingomonadales > Sphingomonadaceae > Novosphingobium. Next base: position 43,383 of record JANMNP010000073.1, on the reverse strand, counting down.
CGTCCACGCGACCAGGAAATGGCCCCAATAGAACACTGCAACCCCGGTCTTTGATTTGGGCAATGGCGAGGGGATTTCGAACAGACCCCAGAACTTGGTTCCGCTGCCAAAGAAGCTGGAGGCCAGCCAGCCAGTGATCGGCACGATCAGCATGAAGCCATAGAGCGCGATATGAACGCGGTGGCTCCACAGCTTCTCCCACACAGTAAGTTGGGCGGTTTGCGGCACTGTCTGGCGCAGACGCCACCAAATCCGCACCAGAATCAGCACCAGCGCGATCAGGCCAGCCGCTTTGTGCCAATGGATATAGGTGATGAAGATTTTCGGGCCAGAGGTGAACCACCAGGTCGAGCCATTGACATGCAGAATGAAGATCGAGGTGCCGATGATCAGCAGCGCAATGGTCCAGTGGAGCGCCTTGGCCACAGCGCCCCAACGGGTTTCAGAGTTGCCCAGTCCCACGGCCCTAGAACCGGTAGTTGGCCGACAGCCCGAATTCGCGGCGACGCGGCGACGAGACCAGGAAGCCCCGGTAGAAGGTCAGCGTGGCGGGCTGGCCGCCAAAGGTGCGGACCGGATCGGGGATTATCAGTGACTTGCTGAAATCGAACAGGCGGGTAACCACTACCGGTGATCGATCATCGGTGACATTGTTAACCCAGGCAGTGAAAGTGATGCTCTCGCCAAATTCAACCCCGGCGCGCAGGTTAAGGTTAAAGCTGTCCCCGGTATGGGCCAGATTGTGGACCTGATCGTAGCGCTTCGATTCCCATGAGGCATCGGTGCGGAAGAAGAGATTGTTGTTGTCCGAGATCGGGAAGCGGAAATTGGTTGTGACGCTAAGCTGGTGGACCGGCGTTTGCGGCAGACGATTGCCTGCCACCTGTCCGTCGGGCCCGTCAACATCGGCCGGGTTGACCATGGTCCGGGCCACATCGAGATAGCTTGGCCGGCCATCAGTGTCATAGATCTGCTCGGTGATTTCATCATAGAAATCGGTGAATTTGGCGTCATTATAGGCATAGGCGATGCGGAAATCGAACCAGTCAGTGAGCTTGCCTGAAATGTCAGCCTCAAAGCCCTTGATCTGTGAGGCACCGGCGTTGACGATGAAGGGTACGGTGGTGAAAGTGCCCGAAGTGCGTTGATAGGGCTGCGACTGGGTCAGCTGCTGGTGCGACCAATCAAGGTAATAGGCGGCAAGGCCAAAATTGAAGTCGCCGATCCGGCCCTTGGTTCCCAGCTCATAAGACCACACGCTTTCTTCGGTGAAAACATCATAGCCTCTGGCAAGGAAGTCTGCGGTGAAGGTGGCGTTCGCATCGGTTGGCAGATCATTGAACCCGCCCGGCTTGTTGCCCTTGGCCACCGAGCCATAGACGTTCCAGTTTGACCCCAGTTCAAACCGCCCGGTAACGCGGGGCAGGAAGCTTTTGTAGGTTTCGCTGCGAACATTGATCGGACTGCCGACCCCGCGCAAAACCGAAACTTCGGTCGAGCCCAGGATCTTGTCTTCCTGATAGCGCCCCTCAGCAGTCACCGTGAACCGATCACCCAGATCGGCTTCAACCATGCCGAAGACTGCAATGTTGCGGACCCCATCATCCGAAGTAAAGCCCGAGCGGGCAGTGTAGTTTACGTTGGTTCTGGTGGTGTTGACGGTGTAACCGCTGTTGTCATCGGCTTTGAAATAATAGCCCCCGACCAGTGCCCGGACCGAAGCCGATTGGGGGCTCTGGATCCTGGTTTCAAAACTGACGTCCTGATTCGAACGATACTCTATCGTCAGGCTGGGATTGGTCGAAGCCAGATAGGTATTATCGAAGCCGTTCTGGTTCTCCTGCCAGTTGAAAGCGCCGACCATGGTCACGCTCCAATCGCTGTCGGTAGTATAGCGGACCGTCGCATCGCTGCGGAAATAGCTGCGTTGCAGCGGGAAATAGCCCAGCGCCTCGATATCATCATTGTTATAGGCGAAATTGGCGGGAGAGACGACCTCGCCGCAGTAATAACCGCGCGCGCGGGTGGACGAACGGGGAATACCCAAAAGCGTGCCGGTGATAGTGGGCTGAAGGCAATTGAGGCCCGCCGCCGGAATGAAGAACGAGGAATAGCCTTTGTCGCGGTCATGACCGACCGCAGCGTTGATGATGACTTCAAAATTGGAAGACGGCGTCCAGCGGATCTTCGCGCCGACATTCTGGCTGTCCTGCGCGTTTATGTCCCGCTTGCCATTATCCAGATTCACATAATCGCCGCCAAAATGATAGAGTCTGGCGTTAAGCTCTACCGCCAGATGGTCCTTGACCAGCGGAGCCTGAATATAGGCCGAGACTTCCTGATGATCCCACTGACCCAGCGTGGCATTGATCGCGCCGCGCAGCTCGTTACCGGGCTTGCGAGTAACAAAGTTGATCGCGCCCGAAAACGTCTGGCGGCCAAACAGCGCTGCCTGCGGCCCGCGGATCACCTCAATCCGCTGCAGATTATCCAGCTGGTAGCTGGTGATGTTCTGCGAAACGAACACCCCGTCAACAAAGAAACCGGCGTTGGGAGCACCCAGAATATTCGACATGCCGCGGATCGAAGGGCGCACACTGGCCCCGCCATCGCCGCCGCCGGTGCGGCCAAAGCCCTGTTTGAAATTGAACCCCGGAACCTGCCGTGAAAGGTCCGAGATATTTTCAATGCCAGAGCTTTGGATTTCCTTTTCGGTGAGCGCCGTGATCGTCAGCGGCACATCAATCAGATTCTCTTCGCGTTTGCGCGCGGTGACGATGATCGCGCCGGTATCAACCCGGGTGCCATCATTTTCAGCCGGACCTTGTTGGGCCAGAGCCGGATCGGCGATCACCAACCCTCCGATCAGCGCGGTTGTCGCAAATAGCCGATTCCTGAACATTGCAGCGCCCCTTACCCCCAGATAGGCACTGACCCTAACTTGGAGGGTCTGTCGGTCCAGTTTATAATATTTAAGGAAGCATACGCTAAATTTATGATCACCGCTGCTCAAGCTCAAACTGCTGGCGCAGTCGGTCAGCAAAGATCCGGGCGGCCGCGGGCAGCGGGCGACCCTGGCGCGTTACCAGACTAAGCGGGATGGTCCAGCCAAACCGGTCTGCGCCAATCTGGACCAGAATCCCGTGCTCCAGATCTGCCCGGGCCATGCCGAGCGGCAGGATGGTGACAAAATGATTTTCGGTGAGGAGGCTGCGCACCAGCGCGATGTTGCGAACATTGATTGCCGGGCGCGGCGGGGTAAGCCCCGCTTCCACGAACATGCCCGACCATTCGGGAACATTGGCCTCGATGTTGCCGATCGCAATCCACGCCGCCTGGGCCAGATCGGCGACGCTGATCTTGCGGCGTCCGGCAAGGGGATGGCCCGCGCCCGCCAGCACCGCCAGCCGCAAATCATCGAGCCGCGTCACTTCGAACCGATCATCGTCCAGATCATCGGGAACAGTCCCGACATAGAGCGAGAACTCACCATCATGGAGCCGTTCGAGCACCGCGGGCGCGACGCCAAGTCCAACGGCAACATCAAGTCCCGGAAAGTCCACAGACATGCTAGTCAGCGCTGCGCCAACTTCGGGGACCGCTGCACTGAGCCCCATACAGATTTCCAACCTTCCTATCGTGCCGCTGCCAAAGGCGGCCAGTTCGTCGCGCGCTTCTGCCAGATCACGCTGAACCCGCTGAGCATAGCGGATGAAGATTTCCCCTTCGTCGGTCAACGTCAACGGGCTGGTTCCGCGCCGCAGCAGCGGACCTTCGAGCGCACGTTCCAACTGACTGATCGCGATCGACAAGGCTGGCTGGGTGATCCCCAGCGATTCCGCAGCAGCGGTGAATGATCCCCTCTCGACCAAGCGGAGAAAATAGGTGATTTGCCGCAGGCTGACTTCCATTTTCATCGTGATCGCCTCGATTCACTCTCATTTTTTTATATCATAGCGTAAAAACTATAAATTGGACAGCAAGCGTCTTAGCAACGCAGTCATCGGTTGAAAGGGGCCAGAACGGCATGGCGAGCATTGCTGAAAACCTGGCCCAAGCAGGCCCGCCCCTGCCCCGCAGCGGACGGCAGTGGCAGATGGCAGCAAAACCAAGTGGCGCGGTAAAGTTCAGTGATTTCAAGCTGGTTGAGGCGCCATTAGGCCAGCCCGGGCCGGGTGAGTTTTTGATCCGCACGCTTTATCTGTCGCTCGCCCCGGTTATGCGTCAATATATGATCGATGGCGCCGGGATCGAGATACCGCTGCAGCCGGGTGATGTCATTCATGGTCGCGGGGTGGGTCAGGTGATCCACTCGCTCCACCCAGATTTCCTCCCCGGCGATCTGGTCCATGGCAAGCTGGGCTGGCAGGAATATGCGCTGAGCGACGGCGCCGATGACCGGCTGATGTTCAAGGTTCATGCCCATGATTTGCCGCCCTCTACCGCGCTGGGAGTGCTGGGGATAACAGGATTTTCGGCCTACGTCGGGCTGCTCGATATTGGCCAGCCAAAGCGCGGAGAAACGGTGTTGATCTCTGGCGCGGCAGGCGGTGTTGGTTCGGTTGCGGGGCAGCTGGCAAGAATTGCCGGGTGCCGCACAATCGGTATCGCCGGAAGCGCCGAAAAATGCGCCACGCTGACCGGGCGGCTTGGTTTTGATGTGGCGCTGAATTATCGCGAGCCGGGACTGGAGGCCGCTATTGCCGCCGCCGCGCCCGATGGAATCGACGTGATTTTCGATAATGTCGGCGGCCCGGTGCTGGATGCGGGATTGGCCCGGATAAACCGCTTTGCCCGGGTGGTAAGCTGCGGGCGAATATCGCAATATGTTAACGGCCCCAACCACGCTTTGGCCAATTGGTGGATGATCGGAGAACATTCCGCCAGCATGAAGGGCTTTTTCATCTATGATCACCGTGATCGGTTTGCAGAAGCGGAGGCCCGAATGGCGGAATGGATCAGATCGGGCGAGCTGCGCTGGCTGGAAGACATCCTCGATGGATTTGAACGGATGCCCGAAGCGCTTGCTCGCCTGTTTGAGGGGCGCAATATCGGCAAGCAGCTGGTCCATGTCGCCGATCCCCTGCTACCGGGCCAGCTAGCCGCAGCGCAACATGACTGATCCGGTTCGCTTCAAGCGCGCTGCGCTGATCGTCGCCGATCTTGATCGGGCGCTAGCGCTCTACCGGGATGCTCTGGGTTTTACCCTGCAATCGATCAAGCAATCGACAAGCGATAGCTACAGCTATGAAATCTTCGGGATTGACCCTGCGGCGCGGCTGCGGATGGCAGCGCTAGATGGTCCGCCGGGGCAAGAGCGGACCTTGGCCCTGCTCGAGGTGACCCCGCCGCCGCCGCGCCCGGCACGGCCCGGTTCGGCCACCGTGATCGAACTGGCCGATATTGATCGCGCCGTGGCGGCCGCAGGTGCTCTACCGGGCGTCCACCTGTTCGCCGAACGCGCGCTCCACACCCATGACGGCCGGGTTGGCCGCGAGGTGGGGCTGATCGATGCCGATGGCCATGCCGTGGTGCTGTATCATCTCTAGCCAGGAAACGCCTCCGCCTGGCAACTGGCCGCCTGCGCGCTCCGCCTGGGGAATGGTCGCGCTGCTGACACTGGCCTATCTGTTCAGCTATATCGACCGATCGGTGCTGGGGCTGCTGGTCCAGCCGATCAAGGCCGACCTTGGCCTCAGCGATGAGCAAATCGGCTGGCTGCTGGGGCCGGCCTTTGCGATCTTCTATGCCACAATGGGGCTACCGCTGGGCTGGCTGGTTGACCGCACCTCACGCCGCCGCCTGATCGCAGTGGGGATCGCGTTGTGGTCACTGGCGACAGTGGCGACCGGGATGGCGCGCAATTTCACCCAGCTGTTCCTTGCCCGGATGAGTGTTGGCGTGGGCGAGGCGGTGCTTAGCCCGGCGGCTTTCTCGATCATCGCAGACAGTTTTCCGCCCGAGAGGCGGGCCCGGCCGATCGCTGTCTATTCGATGGCGATCACGCTGGGCTCTGGTCTTGCTTCGTTAATCGGGGCGAGCGTGCTGGCCTGGGCACGGGCGGCTGAGCAGATCACCGTGCCGCTGTTCGGGGTGGTCCAGCCTTGGCAGGCGACAATTCTGGCGGTGGGATTGCCAGGGCTGGTGGTCGCGCTCGCCTTTTTGCTGGTGCGCGAGCCGCCGCGTCAGGCACCGCAAACCGATCAGCGCGGCGCAAACAGCCTGGGCACTGCACTGCACCATGTCAGGGCCGGTTGGCGCGATTATGGGCTGATCGTGGCGGTGGTCGGGGCGATGGTGATCACTGCCTATAGTCAGGGATTTATGCCCGCTGCGTTCGAGCGGCGCTGGGGCTGGAAGCCCGAATTCTTCGCCATGCTTAACGGAGCATCGGCGCTGCTGCTGGGTCCGGCGGTCTATATTGCGGCAGGCGCGCTGTGCGAACGGCGGCTGTTATCGGGCGATACGCTGGCTCCGCGCAAGATCATGACTGCTGGCCTCGTCCTGATCGTTCCCACTGGGGGTATTGCCATGCTGATGCCGGGGCCTTGGCTGGCCTTCGCCATTCTGTGCCTGAACGCAATCGGGATCGGGGCAATTTCTGCTGTCGGCGTAACCGCGTTGCTCCAGATCACCCCGGCAGCGGTCCGCGGACAGGTGGTGGCGCTCTATTACATGGCGATCAGCCTGCTGGGCTTGCTGCTGGGACCAACCACGGTTGGCCTGTTATCGACCCGCGTGTTTGGCGAGGACAGGCTGCATCTGGCGCTGGCGGTGGTTCCGGTGGCCTATGGCATAATCCCGCTGCTTCTGGCGCTGGCGACACTGCGCCGACCGGTGAAAGTTGTCGACTAGGATCAGAGCGCTAAATCACAAAATCGAGGATCGCGGGCAATTGCCCTTTGCTACGGTTTACCACCATCCGGTCATGCAAAGTCGAGATCTGCTTGCTGCCCGTTTTGACGAACAGAAACGGCAGGAGACCATGGATCATGCAGGCAAACCCGCCCAGCATCATCCGGATGCCAAAGCCGGTCGCATAACGGAAATGCTCGCCATAGGTTTCACCAACGCTGGCAGGGTGTTCGCTAAACGGTTTGAGCGGATTCATCGGCGTTCTCCCTGTACGCAATCTTAATGCAGTCGCAATGCAAATTCTTCACCTGTTTTATGGTAATCAATGCAATTTTGTGATATTATATCCCAATGGCTGATCTATTACCGCAATTGGATTCGATTGACTGGGCGATCCTGCGTATCCTTCAGCAGGATGCCTCGCTTGCTGTGCATGAGGTGGGAGACCGCGTCGGCCTGTCGAGCAATGCCTGCTGGCGGCGGATCAAACGGCTGGAAGAGCTGGGGGTTATCGCCCGCCGGGTTGCCTTGCTCGATCCAGCAAAGATAGGTCTGAATACAACGGTGTTCGTCGCAATAAAGACAGGCCGCCATGATCCCGACTGGCTCGATGCCTTCTCAGCCGGGATCGCTACGATTGAGGAGATTACCGAATGCCACCGGATGGCGGGTGACGTCGATTATCTGCTTAAGCTGACAGTCCGCGACATCGCCCACTATGACCGGATCTACCGCAAGCTGATCGCTACTGTTCCTGATCTCAGCGACGTTTCATCAAGCTTCTCAATGGAGAAACTCAAATCCACCACGGCTCTGCCCAAACCAAACTGACCCGCCCGGCTAAACATCCTGAACCATCGCCAATATCTGCGCAGCAAGTTCCGGGCGGCAAATCAGCAGATCGGGGAGATAGCTATCGGCCTGATTATAGACCAGCGGCGAGCCATCAATCCGCGAGCAATGCAGCCCATGCGCCAGTGCCACCGCAACTGGGGCGCAGCTATCCCATTCATACTGCCCGCCAGAATGCAGGTAAACATCAGCCTCGCCGCGAACCACCGCCATCGCCTTGGCCCCGGCAGAGCCCATCGGCACCAGATCGCCTTGCAATACAACGGACACATGCACGGCGGCGGGTGGCGGGCGGGTGCGGCTGACGACCATCCGCAGCGGCGCATTGGCCGAGACGGGGGCAAGCGGACGATCCGAACGCAGCACTAACCCCAACCCGGGCAAAGCCACCGCACCAAGCGTCGCCACGCCGTCTACGGCCAAAGCAACATGAACCGCCCAGTCGCTGCGGCCTTCACCATATTCGCGGGTGCCATCCAGCGGATCGATGATCCAGCAGCGCGATGCGCCAAGCCGCGCGGGCGAATCTTTTTCCTCTTCACTCAGCAGCGCGTCATCCGGCCTGGCAGCGCGCAGTGCATCGATCAGGTAGCGATTGGCTAAGGCGTCTCCTTCCGCCCCCAGCGCCTTGCCGACATGTGTTCCTGCATCACGCAGGTCGATCAGCAACTGACCCGCAGCTTTGGCCAGCTCAGCTGCAAGTTCCGCGTCAGTCATCAATTACCCTCCAGCAACCGCTCGACAATCAGGTCAGCTGCCTGTTGTGCGGTCAGGCCAGTGGTATCAATCCGCACCTCGGGAGATTGCGGCGCTTCATACGGGCTATCGATCCCGGTAAAGTTCTTGAGCTGGCCGGACCGGGCCTTTTTATAAAGCCCCTTCACATCGCGCTTCTCGGCGTCGGCCAGCGGCGTGTCGATGAACACTTCGATAAACTCGCCGGGTGGCAGCATCGCGCGGACCATTTCGCGCTCGGCACGAAATGGGCTGATGAAGGCAGTGATGACGATCAGGCCCGAATCCGCCATCAACTTTGCCACTTCACCCACGCGGCGGATATTCTCGATCCGGTCCGCCTCAGTGAAACCCAGATCCTTGTTGAGGCCGTGGCGAACATTGTCCCCATCCAGCAAGAAGGTGTGCCGGTTCATCCGGTGGAGCTTTTTCTCGACCAGATTGGCAATTGTCGATTTTCCCGAACCCGACAGTCCGGTGAACCAAAGCACCGCGGACTTCTGGTTCTTAAGGGCGGCATGGGCCTCGCGGCTGATGTCGAGCGCCTGCCAGTGGACATTTTGCGCGCGACGCAAGGCAAAATGCAGCATTCCAGCCGCCACCGTGGCATTGGTGATCTTATCAATCAGGATGAAACCGCCAAGGGTCCTGCTGTCAGCATAGGGCTCAAAGGTGATCGGCTTGTCGGTGGCAAGTTCTGCAACGCCGATCGCATTCAGCTCCAGCGTTTTGGCCGCGACGTGTTCCATCGTGTTGACGTTGACGGTGTATTTGGGCGGGTGGATTGTGGCCGAAACCAGCTGCGTGCCCAACTTCAGCCAGTAACCGCGCCCAGGAATCAACGCATCATCCGCCATCCACACCAAGGTAGCTTCGAACTGATCGGCAACTTGCGGCGGGGCATCGGCAGCCGCGATCACATCGCCACGCGAACAATCAATCTCGTCCGCCAGCGTCAGCGTGACCGATTGGCCAGCCACTGCCTTATCCAGATCACCGTCCTGCGTGACGATCCGCGCCACCGTGCTGGTCTTGCCCGAAGGCAGCACCCGCACCGTATCGCCCGGGCTCACCGTCCCACTGGCGATCAGCCCGGCAAAGCCGCGGAAATCAAGGTTGGGGCGGTTGACCCACTGCACCGGCATCCGCAGCGGCCAGGCAGAATCGCGCGTGGTGTCAACCTCCACCGCTTCCAGATGCTCGATCAGATTGGCACCATGATACCACGGCGTGTTGGCGCTGGGACCGATGATATTATCACCCTTGAAGCCCGAAATCGGGATCGCGGTGAAATGGTCAATGCCGATAGAGGCGGCGAAGTGGAGATATTCGGAAACAATCTCGTCAAAGCGGGACTGGCTGTAATCAAACAGATCCATCTTGTTCACTGCCAGCACGATGTGGCGAATGCCGATAAGATGGGCGAGGTAACTGTGCCGCCGGGTCTGGGTCAGCACACCCTTGCGCGCATCAATCAGGATCACCGCAAGATCAGCGGTGGAAGCGCCGGTGACCATGTTGCGGGTATATTGTTCATGCCCCGGGCAATCTGCGACAATGAATTTGCGCTTTTCGGTGGCGAAATAGCGGTAGGCCACATCAATCGTGATGCCCTGCTCGCGCTCTGCCGCCAGCCCATCGACCAGCAGCGCAAAATCAATCTCGCCGCCTTGGGTGCCGACCCGCTTGCTATCGGCCTCCAGCGCAGCAAGCTGATCCTCGAAGATCATCTTGCTGTCATACAGCAGCCGCCCGATCAGGGTGGACTTGCCATCATCAACGCTGCCGCAAGTGATGAAGCGCAGCATGGTCTTGTGCTGATGGACTTCCAGATAGGCGTCGATATCCTCGGCGATGAGGGTGTCGGTGTGATATTCGCTCATGATTCCGTCATCCCCGCGAAAGCGCGGGCTCCGCTTGCTTGTTTCTGACCGAAGATGGACCCCCGCCTGCGCGGGGGTTGACCCTTCGGAACGCTTTGCATTCCGTGGCGGGTCAAAAATACCCCTCCTGCTTCTTCTTTTCCATGCCTGCCCCGCCGGCGTCCTTGTCAATCGCGCGGCCCTGCCGTTCGGAGGTGGTGGTCAGCAGCATCTCCTGAATAACCTCAGGCAATGTCGCCGCCTCGCTCTCCACCGCGCCGGTCAAGGGGTAGCAGCCCAGCGTGCGGAAACGGATCGAGCGGAGCGCCGGAACTTCGCCCGGCAGCAGCGGGAAGCGATCATCATCGACCATCAGCAGCATCCCGTCACGCTCTACCGTCGGGCGCTTGGCGGCGAAATAGAGCGGGACAATCGGAATATCGTTGAGGTGGATATATTGCCACACATCCAGCTCGGTCCAGTTGGAGATCGGGAACACCCGGATGCTTTCGCCCTTGGCCTTGCGCGCATTGTAAAGGTTCCAAAGTTCAGGGCGTTGATTCTTGGGATCCCAGCCGTGTGAAGCCGTGCGGAACGAGAAAATGCGCTCCTTGGCGCGGGCTTTTTCCTCATCGCGGCGGGCGCCGCCGAAAGCCACGTCAAAGCCATATTTGTCGAGCGCCTGCTTCAGCCCCTCGGTCTTCCACAGATCGGTGTGAAGCGCGCCGTGATCGAACGGGTTGATGCCGCGTTCGATGCATTCCGGGTTCTGGTAGACCAGCAATTCCATGCCAGATTCCTGCGCCATGCGGCTGCGCAGGGCATACATGTCCTGAAACTTCCACGTTGTATCGACATGCAGCAACGGGAACGGCGGCGGCGCGGGATAAAACGCCTTGCGCGCCAGATGGAGCATCACTGCGCTGTCCTTGCCGACCGAATAGAGCATCACCGGATGCTCAGCCTCGGCCACAACCTCGCGCATGATGTGGATCGCTTCGGCTTCAAGCCGCTGAAGATGGGTCAGGTTCATTGTCATGAGTTACTATTGCTGTTGAGCCTGCTCCCCTATCGCGCGGCTGCTTTGAAGGCGACCATAGCATTTCCTTGGGCGGTGCAAGTATGGCTGTTTCAGGGATCGCTCAGGCAGGACAATATACTTTGGACCCATCACCCAAATCATGGAGGCACTCCCGCGCGGAATCTGTCTCATAGTGCATCCTTCCATTCCTGCATGGATAATGCACCATCAAATGCCGGTGCCACACACCGAGTGCTTGCCGTTCCGCGATGAGAGCGGCATTGGGCAGCGCTGCGGCAACGAAAGGGCAATGCGAAAATGATCGGAAAGCGGAAATTGGGCGGCAGGCTGGTCAATCCGGTAGGGCTTGGCTGTATGTCGCTATCGTGGGCCTATGGCGTCCCGCCATCTGAAGAAGTAGCGATCCAGCTGCTGAACCGCGCGCTCGATCTTGGTTATGACCATCTCGATACCGCCAATATCTATGGCCTGGGTCACAATGAGACCCTGCTGGGCAAAGCGCTCAAGGGGCGGCGCGGCGAATTTTTCCTCGCCACCAAGATGGGGATCACAGTCGACGGGGCCAAGCGCGGGGTTGATTGCAGCCCGGCCGCGATCCGCCGCTGCGTGGATGAATCGCTGACCCGGTTGCAAACCGATCACATCGATCTTTACACCATGCACCGCCCTGACCGGACCGTCCCGATCGAAGAATCGATGGGCGCGATGGCAGAGCTGGTTGCGGCGGGCAAGATCAGCCACGTTGGCCTCTCGGAAATGAATGCCGAGACACTGCGCCGCGCCCATGCCGTGCATCCGGTGGCGGCAATGCAGACCGAATATTCCCTATGGTCCCGCAACCCCGAAATCGCTGTGCTGGACGCTTGCGCTGAGCTTGGCACAACTTTTGTCGCCTTTTCGCCGGTTGGCCGCGGAGCTTTGGCGGGCGGAGTGCGCGATCTGGCGGATATACCCGAAAAGGACTTTCGCCACACCATGCCGCGTTTCGATGCCGAGAACTGGCCAAAGAACCGGGCGTTGATCGATCAGCTCGAAGCCCTTGCCGCACAGGCTGGCGCTACCCCCGCGCAGCTCTCGCTGGCCTGGGTGCTATCGCGCGGCGAGCATATTGTGACGATCCCCGGCACTGGCTCGATCGCGCATATGGAGGAGAATATCGCCCGCTGGGACTGGGAACTGACCGCAGAACTCGCCGCCCAGCTTGATGCACTGATCAATCAACAGACCGTAGCTGGTCCGCGCTACGGCCCGTCAATGCAATCAAGCGTCACCACCGAGGATTTCGTCTAAGGCTTGCCGAACAACATCGCTGCGTGGTCGAGCCAGTTCAGACCTGAACCGATTGAAGCGATCCGGCTCAATGCCATCAAGCGCGCAAACGAGGATTTTGAATTTTGGCGAGAAGCGATCCCTCTGACATACGCGCCTGGCAACGGCTGAGTGCGGATGTCACCACCTCTGGAAAGCTGGATGACAATGACCCGGCCCGGCTGGCCGCAATCGGCGTGCGCAATGTGATCAATCTGGCGCTGGACAATCACCCCCAGGCGCTGGCGGGCGAGGCGGAAAGACTGGCGGCCCACGGCATCGCCTATACGCATATCCCGGTGCCGTTTGATGCCCCGGATGACGCTCACTTCACCACCTTTTGCGCCGCGATGGAGGCCGCCCAAGGCCCGGTCCACGTCCATTGCATAATGAACTGGCGGGTTTCAGCGTTCTTCTATCGCTACCATCTGGCGCGTGGGATGGCCGAGGCGGACGCCCGCGCGCTGATGGAACAGCAGTGGGCACCGGATACATCGGACAATCCCGCAGCGGGGCTCTGGGCCGGGTTCATCGCGGCGGGCAGGTAACTCATACCAGATATCAATTATTGGAACCGATCGAATCCCCCTCCCCGTCGGGGAGGGGTTAGGGGTGGGGGCTCTACAGCCGCATCGACGCGCACGCCCTCGACCTTGTACCCCCATCCCCAACCCTTCCCTGACGGGGAAGGGAGCAGTGAGTCCACCCGCCTTCCCCGACGGGGAAGAGGCCCCCCTTCCTCGACGGAGAAGAGGGAAGTGAGTCAACCTCACCGAGACTTGGTATCAGTCACCCCAGAAGTTGAGCTCCAGCAGCACGTTGTTTGGATCGGGTGTGAAAATCTGCCGCAGGCCGATCGATTCGATCAGATTGAACCGGAACTCTGCACCAAGCGCCTCAAGCCGCCGTGTGACCTCGTCAAAGCCCGAGCAATTGAGCGCCACATGATGGATAGCCCCGGTCAGCGCGCCGGGCTCGACAGAGCGATCGAACGCGCGCGGACAATCGACTGAGTTGAGATGGAGAATTGCCCGGCCGCTGGCGTCATACATCCACTGCACCTGATGCGGCGGCAGCGGCGGCGGTCCGTCGCGGCGTTCAAGATCGAGCAGCCGGGCATAGAAATCGGCCGTCTGATCCAGCTGGTCAGTGATAATGTTGACATGATCAAGGGCGTTGACCTGCATCGCCGATCTCCTGAACTTTAGCGGCATGAAAGTGCGGCCTCATCATCTGTGTCAGCTTTGATCAGCCCGCCCCGCCCAACTGCGAATAATCCACTGGTCCGGCTATCGCCAGCACCTGATCACGGATCGCCTGTGCAGCGGCAAGTGGCAAGGCCTGAAACGACAGCTTGCCGCCAGCAATGCCAAATTCGATTGCGGCCAGACCTCGGAGCCTCAACAGCGGGCCTTGCGAGATGCTGACCGACTGGACATTGAGCTGCCGGGCAATCTCCATCTGCCGGTTCCACCAGCCATGGCGGGCGTAGAGCTGGCGCTGATCGGTTGCATGGGCGTGGTGACGCCAGCTGAACCAGCCTGCCAAGGCGCGAAGTGGCGCCAGCAGCAGCCCCCACCAGACCAATGGACCGATAAAATACGCAGCAATGCCAAGACCGGCGGCCAGCAATAGCAGCTCGATCAGCCAGGCATCGATCCAAGGCCCCGGACTTGCCGCCTCGAACTGCAATTCTGCGCCGGGTTGGTGCAGGCCGGCCTCCGCGATGATCGGCCAGATTTCGGTCAACCTGGCCAGCGGGGCGATCATGTGATGGCTATCGCGCTTGCCCTCGCTGGCCAGGCTGACGAATTTCAGCCAATGCCACCCGCGCCGCAGCCGGATTGGTCCGGTGCCGATCTGCGCGGCCTGCACCCGCTGGGTCGGAATGACCACATCGGTGAGGGTAAGCAGCCCGCGGCGGCGGCGAAAGCCCTTGGCAGTGCGATCCAGCCGGAACCCATATTCGGTCAAAACGGTTCGCCCGATCCCGGTGGCAAAGCCGATCAGGATCAAGCCCACCAGACCAAGCACCGCGCCCCACAGCTGGCTGGAGCGAGCGATCTGGGTGATGACCATGCCCTGATCTTGGGCCAGCCCGATCCATCTGCCCAGATCCCACGGGTCAAACGGCAACAGGAAATCAAACTGCTGCGCCGCGCCGGCCAGCACCGCGAAGATCACCAGACTGAAGGAATAAAATCCAAGAGTCAGCAGGCGGCGAGTATCCATCGCGAAAATCGGCGCGGCGGCAGATTCTTCAGGCGACACGGCAGGATCAGGCGATCCATCCGCCGCCTTGCGAGCGCGGACGGTTTCGCGCAGCCGCTCTGCCTCGGCAAGCGAAACGAAGCTGAGCGAGGCATCCTCGCCCTTGCCGCCGCCGGTTTCGATCTTGACTTCACCCAGAGCGAACAGCCGGGCCAGCGGCTTTTGCTCAACACTGATGTCAGCGATCCGGTCATAGGGGATCGATCGCGCATTGCGGCTGAAGATACCGCGCTCAATCCGGACATCATCCTCGCCAATAAAATACCGAAACCGCAGCCAGCTAAGCCAGCGCAGCAGAAAACTTCCGCCCAGAATCGCTGCCACAAGCAGCGGGGTAGCATTGGAAATACTGTCACCCCCCAGCACCACAGCAGCTATCGGGACAAACAGCTGCGGCAGATTGGTGACAAAACCCACTAGCAATCCGGCCGGGTGCAGCCGCTGGCCCGCCGGTTGCGGTGCCGCTGGTCCTGCCGCGCTGTCGCTCAAGGCTGGGCCTGCTTGATATGCTGGCGGATCGTCTCGCGCATCGCCAGCGCGTCGTCATGGCGCAAGCCCGGCAGGTCTACCCCGGCATTGAGATTGCCCGCCGTGTGGACCGTTAAGGTGGCAAGATCATAGCGTCGCATCAGCGGACCCTGCTGGACATCAATATGCTGGATTCGCCCCAGCGGCACCACCGTATCACGATAGAACAGATAGCCCCGCGTAATCCGCAGCAGATCCCCGTCAAGCCGATAACCCCAGCGGCTAAAGCGCCGTGCCGGGGCGATCGCCACCAGCCAGATCGCCAGCAGCGCCACCGGGATCAGAAACGATCCGGGCGGCGGTGGTAGCGATTCCAAAAACCCGGCGATCACCAGCAGCACCAGCGCCTGCACACCAGCGCTGATCCGAAGCACTTTGCAATAAGCCGGGTCAAGCGCGGTCAGGCTGTCATCAGTTTCCATTGCCTGCTTATGCAAGGGGCGTTTTGGTCGCGCAAGTCAGCCTGATCAGCGCCGCGCCAGCGCCGCTTCGCTTTCCGCCATCAGCTGCGCGATGATATCGGCGACGGGTTCCTCTTTGGTCACCATGCCGACTGACTGCCCGGCCATTACCGAGCCGCTTTCAACATCGCCATCGATCACCGCGCGGCGCAAGGCTCCGGCCCAGAAATGCTCGATCTGAAGCTGCGCCTCAAGCATATCGACTTCGCCAGCATCGAGCAGCTTGGCCACTTCGATCTGCTTGGCGGTAAATTCCTCAGTGCCCTTGTTCTTGAGCGCGCGGACCGGGATCACCGGCAGCCGCGGGTCAACCTGCACGCTGGTGATGGCATCGCGGGCATTGGCGCGGAAGAAGGCCTTCTTGAAGGCCGGATGGGCGATGCTCTCGGTCGCGCAGGCAAACCGCGTGCCCAGCTGGACGCCGACCGCGCCCATTTCCAGATAGCCTGCCACCAGCTCGCCCCGGCCGATCCCGCCGGCGACGAACACCAGCGCCTCATCGGCCAAGGCGGGAAGAATTTCCTGCGCCAGCACCGAAGTGGAAACCGGGCCGATATGGCCGCCTGCCTCCATCCCCTCGATAACGATCGCATCCGCGCCCGAGCGGATCAGCTTCTTGGCCAGCGCCAGCGTAGGCGCAAAGCAGATGACTTTCGCGCCTTTGGACTTGATCGCCTCAACGCTGCCCTTGGGCGGGATACCACCTGCCAGCACAACATGGCTGACGCCATGCGCCACACAAACGTCGATCAGATCGAACAGCTGAGGGTGCATGGTGATCAGATTGACGCCGAACGGCTTGTTCGCCAGCGCCTTGGTGGCGGCGATCTCCGTATCGAGCAGCTGCGGCGTCATCGCCCCGCATGCAATCACCCCAAACCCCCCCGCATTGCTGATCGCGGACACCAGATTGCGTTCCGACACCCAAGACATCGCCCCGCACATGATCGCATACTCACTGCCGAGAAACTCGGTCCCGCGCTGCATCAGATGGGAGGTCAGGGGAAAAGCTGTCATGATTTGTCCGGGATCAATGCGGTTGCGGTTGAGGCGCTTTAGGCGGACTGATGCGGGGGGGCAAGGCAGGCGACTAATCGGCCATAACGATCAGTGTGACGATATTAATCGGCTTCCGAGGCCATTCGCCTTGAGCTAGAACCCCCTCATCCATTTTCGACTCCAACGGAGAACCGCCATGAACGCCCCCAGCAAATGCCCGATGGGCAACAAGGTCAGCCGCACCGCGATTGTCGCAGGCCTTTCCACCCAGATGTGGTGGCCAGAACGGCTCGATCTCTCGATCCTGAACCTCCATTCGCCAAAGCTCGATCCGATGGACGCGGATTTCGATTACGCCAGCGAATTCAAGTCGCTCGATCTGGCAGCGGTCAAGACCGACATTTTTGCGCTAATGACCGATTCGCAGGACTGGTGGCCCGCCGATTACGGCCACTACGGCCCGCTGTTCATCCGCATGGCCTGGCACAGCGCGGGCACCTATCGCATTCAGGACGGGCGCGGCGGCGGCGGCTCGGGCACTCAGCGGTTTGCGCCGCTCAACAGCTGGCCAGATAACGGCAATCTTGATAAGGCGCGGCTGCTGCTGTGGCCGGTCAAGCAGAAGTATGGCCGCAAGCTGAGCTGGGGTGATCTGATGATCCTGGCGGGCAATTGCGCCATGGAATCGATGGGTTGCCCAACCGCAGGCTTCGGCGGCGGCCGCGTCGATGTGTGGGAATCCGAAGACGACATCTACTGGGGTCCCGAAGCCGAATGGCTGGGTGACGAGCGCTACAGCGGCGACCGTGACCTAGAAGACCCGCTCGGCGCGGTGCAGATGGGGCTGATCTACGTCAATCCGCAAGGGCCGAACGGCAACCCCGATCCGCTCGCCTCGGCCCGCGACATTCGTGAAACTTTCGCCCGCATGGCGATGGATGATGCTGAAACTGTCGCGCTGGTCGCGGGCGGCCACACCTTCGGCAAGGCCCATGGCGCTGCGCCTGATACAGCCTGCGGCCCCGGCCCGGAAGGCGCTCCGATCGAGGCGCAGAGCATGGGCTGGCTCTCCACCCATGGCAGCGGCAAGGGCGATGACAGCATCACCAGCGGGATCGAAGGCCCGTGGACGGCCAACCCGATCCAGTGGGACAATGGCTATTTCGATGTGCTGCTGGGTTATGAGTGGGAACTGACCAAAAGCCCGGCGGGTGCCCATCAGTGGACCCCCACCGCAGCCTCGAACGCAGTCCGTGCGCCCGCTGCGCATAATTCTGCGGCAACCGTGCCCTTGATGATGACCACAGCCGACATGGCGATGCGGATGGACCCCGCCTATGAGGCGATCTCGCGCCGCTTCCATGCCAATCCGGACGAGTTCGCCAAAGCCTTTGCCGAGGCCTGGTACAAGCTGACCCACCGCGACATGGGGCCCTATGTGCGCTATCTGGGCGCGGAAGTTCCCGCCAGCACGCGCATCTGGCAGGATCCGGTGCCGATGGTAGATCACCCGCTGGTCGATGCTGCAGACGTTGCGGCACTGGGAGCCAAGGTGCTGGCCTCGGGGCTGTCCATAAGCCGTCTGGTCAAGACCGCATGGGCCTCGGCCTCAACCTTCCGCGGATCGGATATGCGCGGCGGTGCCAATGGCGCACGCATCCGCCTTGCTCCGCAGAAGGACTGGGCCGTGAACGAGCCTGCCGAACTGGCCAAGGCGCTGACGGTGCTGGAAGGCATCCAGGCTGCGTTCAATGCAGGCGGCAAGCGCATTTCGCTGGCCGATCTGATCGTGCTGGCGGGCGGCGTAGCGGTGGAAGCGGCGGCCAAGGCTGCTGGCCACACCGTCACCGTGCCATTCACGCCGGGCCGTACCGATGCGACTGCCGAGCAGACCGACGTCCATTCGTTTGCGGTTCTGGAACCAAAGGCCGATGGCTTCCGCAACTATCTGGGCAACGCACCGGGGCGCAGCGCAGAGGAATGGCTGATCGACAAGGCCCAGCTGCTCACCCTCACTGCGCCGGAAATGACCGTTCTGGTAGGAGGACTGCGCGTGCTCGGCGGCAACCACGCTGGCTCGTCACTCGGGGTATTCACCGATCGGCCCGAAGTGCTGAGCAATGACTTCTTCGCCAATCTGCTGGCCGCGACCACCGCGATGAAGTGGGAGCCAGAGGACGATGATGTCTTCGTCGCCAAGGACCGCACCAGTGGTGCCGCCAAATGGCGCGGCAGCCGCGTCGATCTGATCTTCGGCTCACACTCACAGCTGCGCGCGCTGGCAGAGGTTTACGCCAGCGCCGATGCGAGCGCAAAGTTCGTGGCCGACTTCGTCAAGGCCTGGACCAAGGTGATGAACGCAGACCGCTTCGATCTGGCCTGAACCAGACCCCACACCCGGACTGGCTGATCGACCCCCCGCCAGCCCGTCCGGGCAAAGCCCCGCTTCCGGTAAATACCGGGGGCGGGGTTTTTAATTGGGGAGGGGGGTGCGATCCGTTCCGGGGACATGCTATTGCGTGTCCCCGGAACGGATCGCAGCGCGAATGGGTGGGTCAGATTTTACCGCAATATCGCTTCGGGCTAGTGCAAGCCGATGTTACATTTCTGCGTGCGTTAGGGTCAGGACCTAAACAGGAGAGAAAAATGCAACTTTGGAAACCCGCGCTCTGCGCTGCGTTATTTGTCGTTCCGATGGTTGGCTATGCCCAGATAGCAACGCCGCCAATGATACGTTCAATGCCGGTCTTGACTCCCGCACAGGACCGCACACAAATGCTTGAGCAACAACTCACCAAACTGCGCGCTGATCACGAAGCCCTGTTAGCCGAGTTTCGCAATCATGGACATCTTTACAAGGACAACAGCTCGACCCCCACGCAGTCTGGAAGCATGCTGATCGGCGATACCGAAAGAGTAACAATGTGGCCCGTTAAGCGGCCCTGATACTGGTGTTGCGGTGATAGGTGAAGAACCCCTAACCGCCGCCGCGCTGCACAGGAATTTCGCTGACGCGTGCAATAACCCCTTGATTAATCATCATCGATGTTTTTGCAATTTGCGTTCATTCTGACAGCTTGTCATGCTGTAGCCGGGAGAGAAGCGATGGAGTTGAGAGGTTATTGCACCTGTCACCGAAATTGCATGTCACCGAAATTGCACCGAAATTGGCCATTGAAGAAGGCGTAGCTCATGTCCCCGCGCCTCATTCTGGTCCTCGGCGATCAATTGTCACCGAACCTGTCGGCGCTTCGGGCCGGTAATCGGGCGAGCGATGTGGTGCTGCTGGCCGAGGTGATGGCCGAGGCGAGCTATGTCCGCCACCATCAGAAAAAGATCGCCTTTGTCTTTTCGGCCATGCGCCATTTTGCCGAGGAATTGCGGCAGGCGGGCTGGCAGGTCGATTATGTGCGGCTTGATGATCCGGACAACAGCGGGACGCTGGAGGGCGAGGTGCAGCGCGCGCTTGCGCGGCATGGCTTGCACCAGACGCTGATCACCGAACCCGGCGAATGGCGGCTGCTGGAGGCAATGCAAGGCTGGAACGCCACCGAGCTGCTACCCGATGATCGCTATCTGGCTGATCGTCATGGCTTTGCCCGATGGGCGCAGGAGCGCAAAAGCGTTCGTATGGAGCATTTCTATCGGCTGATGCGGCGCAAGACCGGGCTGCTGATGGAGGGCGATCAGCCGGCCGGCGGCCAATGGAACTTCGATGCAGACAACCGCAAGCCAGCGACAGGCGGGCCGGCGATGCCCCAGCCGTTGCGGTTTGCGCCCGATGCGATCACCAGCGAAGTGCTGGAGTTGGTCGCCAGCCGGTTCAGCGATCACTTCGGCGATCTTGAGCCGTTCTGGTTTGCGACGACGCGGGCAGAAGCGGAGGCCGCGTTTGCCCATTTCCTGAAAGTTGGTCTGCCTGACTTTGGCAGCTATCAGGATGCGATGCTGCGCGGCCACAAGTTTCTGTGCCATGCAGTGGTATCAACCTATCTCAATGCCGGGCTGCTCGATCCGCTGGCGATGTGCCGCGCGGTCGAGGCGGAATGGGCGGCGGGCCGGGTGCCGCTCAACAGCGCCGAAGGCTTCATCCGCCAGGTGATCGGCTGGCGCGAGTTTATGCGCGGCTTCTATTGGTGGCGGATGCCCGGCTATGATGCCAGCAATGAACTGGACGCCCACCGCCCGCTGCCCGAATTCTACTGGAGCGCAGAGACGCCGATGGCCTGCCTGCGCGCCTGCATCACCCAGACCCGCGAAGAGGCCTATGCCCATCACATCCAGCGCCTGATGGTAACGGGCAATTTCGCGCTGCTGGCAGGGATCGATCCGCGTGAACTGCATGAATGGTATCTGGCGGTCTATGCCGATGCCTATGAATGGGTGGAACTGCCCAACACGATCGGGATGAGCCAGTTTGCCGATGGCGGCCTGCTGGCCAGCAAGCCCTATGCTGCCAGTGGCGCCTATATCCACCGGATGAGCGATTATTGCGGCGATTGCGCCTATGATGTGAAAGCCAAAGAAGGCCCCAATGCCTGCCCGTTCAACCTGCTCTACTGGCACTTCATCGCCCGCCACAAAGCGCGCCTCTCGCGCAATCCGCGCATGGCGCAAATGGTCCGCAACTGGGACCGCTTCAGCGCAGACAAGCAGGCGCAACTAACCCGTGATGCCGAGGCTTTTCTCTCCGCCCTTGCCTGATCGGCAGCGGTCCGAGCAGTATTTGACCTGATCCCAGTCGCGCGCCCATTTTTTGCGCCATGCAAACGGCCGGTTGCAGGCCATGCAGATTTTGCCCGGCAAATCACCTTTGCGAACCATCTTAGCCATCGCTAAGCGCCCGCAGAATCAACAGTGAAGCGCATCACCAGCCTCTTAATCCCCCGCATCCAGCCCATAGGCCGTATGCAGAACCCGCACCGCCAGCTCGGTCTCATCCTCATCGATCAGCACGCTGACCTTGATCTCCGAGGTAGAGATCGCCTGGATGTTAATGCCCCGGTCGGCCATCGCCTTGAACATGGTGGCGGCGACCCCGGCGTGGCTTTTCATGCCGACGCCGACCACGCTGATCTTGGCGATCTTGCTGTCGGTGATGATCCGGTTGTAGCCGATTTCGCCCTTTTGCGCCTCAAGCAGGGTTTGCGCGCGGAGCAGATCGGCGGCGGGGACGGTGAAGGTTACGTCGGTCTCACCCTTGTCGCGGCCGACGTTCTGGATAATCATATCTACGTTGATATTGGCACTGGCCAGCGGCCCGAAGATATGCGCCACCGCGCCGGGGCGGTCCGGCACGCGGGTCAGGATGACCTTGGCCTCATTCTTGTCGGCGGCAATTCCGGTGATCAGCTGGCTTTCCATTTCGTGACCCTCTTGAATTTTGGCAAGTTCCTCGTCCGAGACGATCATCGTGCCGGGTATTTCGTCTGCGGGCGTCGCATCGTCGTCGATGAAGCTCGACAATACCTGGATCCGCACGCCCTCCTTCATCGCCAGGCTGACCGAACGGGTTTGCAGCACTTTTGAACCGACCGAGGCCAGCTCGAGCATTTCCTCATAGGTGACGTGCTTCAATTTACGCGCCTTGGCAACTATCCGGGGATCGGTGGTATAGACCCCGTCAACGTCGGTATAGATATCGCAGCGATCCGCCTTGATCGCGGCTGCCACCGCCACCGCCGAAGTATCCGATCCGCCGCGGCCCAGCGTGGTGATGCGGTTATCATCGGTCAGCCCTTGAAAGCCCGGGATAACCGCGATCTCGCCGCCCGCCATCGAGGCGAGTAGCCCGGCGGAATCAATCTCACCGATCCGGGCCTTGGCATGGGCACCGTCGGTGTGGATTGGCATTTGCCAGCCGAGCCAGCTGCGCGCCTTACAGCCCAGCGCCTGCAGCGTCATCGCCAGCAGCCCGGCAGTGACCTGCTCGCCGCTGGCCACCACCACATCATATTCAGCCGGATCATACAGCGGGTTCGCCTCGCGGCAGAAGTTCACCAGCCGGTCGGTCTCACCCGCCATCGCCGAGACGACCACCGCGACCTCGTGCCCGGCGGCCTGCTGACGGCGTACGATATTGGCAACCCGGCGGATCCGTTCTGATCCGGCCATCGACGTGCCACCGAATTTCATCACGATGCGGGCCAAGCCAAGGCTCCCAGACGAAAGAAAATTGCTTGCAAGGCCCCTCGCCCCGCAACGCGCGCCCTGTTAGGGATGCACCATGAGCAATGCAACCTCGACAGCAACGATCCGTCCCGAAGAGGCAGCGCATTTTGGCAGGCTGGCCGCCGATTGGTGGGATCCCAAGGGCTCGTCTGCCATGCTGCACCGGCTTAACCCGGTCCGTCTGGGGTTCATCCGGGGCGCTATTGACGTGCGTTGGGGCACAGATTCGCAAGGCGTAAAGCCTCTGAAGGGCAAGCGCGCGCTCGATGTCGGGTGCGGCGCGGGGCTGCTGTGCGAACCGCTGGCCCGTCTGGGCGCGGCAGTGACCGGGATCGATGCTGCGTCAGAAAGCGTCGCCGTCGCTCAAGACCACGCGGCAGGCTCTGGCCTTGCCATTGATTACCGGCACGGCGAGATTGGCGGGCTTGGCCTGTCAGGCTTTGATCTGGTAACCTCAATGGAAGTGATCGAGCATGTTTCTGATAAAGCAGCCTTTATCGCCGAACTGGCCAAGGCGCTCAAGCCAGACGGCCTGATGATCCTCTCCACCCCCAACCGCACAGCGCAGTCACGCCTGCTGCTGGTCGGCGCGGCCGAAACGGTTGGGCTGGTCCCCAAAGGCACACATCATTGGGACGATTTTATTACGCCTGATGAATTGCGCGAACTGCTGGCAGACGCCGGGCTGGTGATGGGTGAGCCGCAGGGGATAGCCGTCTCAGCGTTCAGCGGCCTTGGCCTGTCAGACAATCTGGCGCTGAACTACATCGTCACCGCGCGGCACGGCTAATTACTTGGGTGTAACCGCAAACAGCACCCATGAAAGACCGGTCGCCACAGCGAACAATGCCCAAGACCAATAGAAACTGTAATCCAGGATCTGCACATGCTCAATACTGAGCCACCCGCCCTTTGAGCGGTTCGATCCGATTATGCCGGTGACAACAAGGGTCAGCACCGTGCCTGGGATCAATGCCTTGAAGAAATCCATAGCCGCCCCCTGATTTCGGAATTCCCCCCAAAACTCATGCCAGCACCGCTTCCCATTCGTCGGACTTGAAGCCCACCAGCAACCTGCCGGAATGTTCCACGATAGGCCGCTTGATGCAACTTGGATTGGCGGTCATCACGCTGATTGCCTTGGCGGGATCGAGGTTTTCCTTATCAGCATCAGCCAGCTTCCTGAAGGTCGTTCCGGCGCGGTTCAGCACCTTCTCCCAGCCTGCTGCATCAACCCAACGGGCGATCTGCGCAGCATCGATGCCTTGTTTCTTGTAGTCGTGGAAGATGTAGCCAATGCCCCGCCCTTCCAGCCAGACCCGGGCCTTTTTCACTGTGTCGCAATTGGGTATGCCATAAAGCGTTACAGTCATGTAAGCGGACCTTTCGAAGCAAGGATTATCTCCCTAGCGGCTTGAGACAGGTCTTGGGAGTGGACATTTTCGGCCATCCACGACAAAGCCGCAGCACTATGAGCATCAACAGCTTCGGCCATCTTTTCCGTTTCACCACCTGGGGCGAAAGCCACGGACCAGCTTTGGGCGCTGTGGTGGATGGCTGCCCCCCGGGGCTGGCGATTTCGGAAGCCTGCATTCAGCCGTTTCTCGATGCGCGGCGGCCCGGCCAATCGAAGTTCACCACGCAGCGACAAGAACCCGATGCGGTGCGGATCCTTTCGGGCACTTTCGAGGGCAAGACTACTGGCACCCCAATCAGCCTGATGATCGAAAACGTCGATCAGCGCTCGAAGGATTATTCTGAAGTTGCCGCCGCTTACCGTCCTGGCCATGCCGATTACGCCTATGACGCCAAATACGGTTTGCGCGATTATCGCGGCGGCGGGCGCAGTTCGGCGCGCGAGACAGCGGCGCGGGTGGCAGCAGGGGCGGTGGCGCGGCTGGTCATCCCGGAAGTATCAATCTTCGCGTATGTCGCCGAAATCGGCGGCGATGCGATAGATCCCGCCAATTTTGATGCAGCCGAGATTGGGCTCAATCCGTTCTTCTGCCCCGATGCCGCAGCCGCAGCGCGTTGGGAGAAGCTGGTTGATGAAGCGCGGCTGGCTGGTTCCTCGCTTGGCGCAGTGGTTGAATGCGTCGCTGCGGGCGTACCGGCAGGCTGGGGGGCGCCGATTTATGCCAAGCTGGATGCTGATCTGGCCGCTGCGATGATGGGTGTAAACGCGGTTAAAGGCGTCGAGATCGGCGATGGGTTTGGCGCAGCCAGGCTTTCTGGCGAACAAAATGCCGACCGGATGCGGCCCGGGGAAGGATCACCGCAATTCCTCGCCAACCATGCAGGCGGGATCGCGGGCGGGATCTCGACCGGACAGCCGGTGCTCGTGCGCGTCGCCTTCAAGCCGACCAGCTCGATCCTGACACCGGTCGAGACGATAACCCGTGATGGTCAGGCAACGGATATTCGCACCAAGGGACGCCACGACCCTTGCGTTGGTATTCGCGGTACACCAGTGGTTGCAGCGATGATGGCGCTGGTGCTGGCGGATCACAAGCTGCTCCACCGGGGGCAGTGCGGCTAGCGCGTCTTGCGCAGCACCACATAAACCGCCCCCGCCCCGCCATGTCGAGGATGCGCCTGGCGCACCGCAGCGATCCGCGAGCCATGCGGACCTGCTGCGAGCCAATCGAGCAGCTTGGCCCTGATCGCCCCGCGCCGCGAACCGCGATCCGCCGGATCAACCGGACGAGGACGGCCAGTGATCACCAGCACCATCCGCGCGCCCTGCGCAAGCGCGAGCGACAGCCCATGATCGAGCCGACTATGCGCTGCATCCAGACCATACCCATGCAGATCGAGCGTGAAATCGGGCGCAATCGCTGCCTTGGCAAGTTTGCGCTCCCATGAGTTGTCGAGGCCGTGGCGATCGAGAGTCTGGGGTTTCCGATCCTCCCCCTTGGGGGAGGGGGACCACCGCAGGTGGTGGAGGGGCACAGGCGAGTGATCCTGCTCTATCGCCGTCACGACTACCGCACGCGCCCCACCACCATGCTTCGCATGGTCCCCCTCCCCGGCGCGGGAAGGATTTAGCGGACGAACCGTCTGCGCGACCCTTGCCCACAGCGCCGCTTCGCCCGCGCTCAATCCGCGCGGAGGCCTCAATACTTTGCACCCAGCCGGGCCAGCGTACCTTTTGGCAGGAACACCAGCGCCTGACCGCGCCCGCTCATCCCGCCAGCGATCAGCCGCGCTTCGTCGCCTGCGCCCCAGAAGCTATCAAAGCGGTTGGCGCCCTTGATCGCCCCGCCGGTATCCTGCGCAATCCAT
This sequence comes from Novosphingobium sp., assembly GCA_031374105.1. Lineage (GTDB taxonomy): Bacteria > Pseudomonadota > Alphaproteobacteria > Sphingomonadales > Sphingomonadaceae > Novosphingobium. The sequence continues at coordinate 17,014 of JANMNP010000073.1, read as the reverse complement.
AAGCCATTGGCCTCGGGCCGGTCGAGCGACAGCCAGACCGGTGCTCCCAGTGGGACGAAATTGGGATCGGTAGCCACACTGCTGCGCGCGCGCACTGGCACGTTCAGCGCGCCAAGCGGCCCATCTCCGAACGATTCCTTGAAGAAAATCCAACTCTTGTTCTGGCGCATCAGGGCACGGCCATCAGCCGGATGCTCGCGCAGATACTGCATCATGCCCTGCATTGAGCCCGCATATTGGCCTGGCCCTGTGCCAATCAACCCGCGTTCGCGCATCAGTGAGCCAATCCCCGCATAATCACGCCCGTTCTGTCCGGCATAGCCGATCCGAAGCACGCTGCCGTCGGGGCTGCGAAGACGGCCCGAACCCTGGATCTGAAGAAAGAAGAACTCGATCGGATCCGCAGCCCAGGCTATTTCCAGCCCCTTGCCCATCAGCACACCATCAACGATCTCGGCGCGCTCAAAATAGGGCATAAAGAGGCCATCAGGTCCGTAACGGCCAAGCGGTTGCTGGCCGCTGGGGATAGGAGGTGCATCGCCAAGCCTGGCACGAACCAGATCCGGCGGGACAGCATAGACCGGAACGTCAAACCCTGGCTGTCGAACCCGTACACCGGCAATCTCCGGCTCAAAATAGCCCGTTACAAAGCTAGTCCCGTCGCCGATTCTGGCAGCTTCAAAGAACCTGTCGAAGAAGCGCGGCGCATCACTGGCTGGCCAGCTTGGCGCAGCCGAGCAAGCGGCTTGCCAATCCTCACTGCTCGTCAATCCGCTGATATCGCGGCGCGAAAGCAAGCGCGGACAGCTTTCGCGAAACGAAGAAAGCGCCCCGCTGGCATCTCCGCCTGCAAGCTTGAGGCTGCCAATCGATGGGCCAACAGTCACACCTGCAAGCAGAGCGCTGGCGGCAATTGGCCTTATTGTCGCGGTGGGAGGGGACGAAATCCGTCCTTCAGGGATCAGGCGGCCACAGCCCGCAAGTGCAGCCAGCAACACAACCGCCGCGAGCGAACGAAACCGCGCGCGCATCTCCGGAAATCAGCCTTCGTCGGCTTCGTCGAGCAGCCAGTCCGGCTCAGCCGAGGTCACATTGCGGCTGAAGGTCCACATATCACAAGCATCTATCGCATCATCAAGTGAGCCAGCGATAACCTGCCCCTGAGCGTCGCGAGTAACTGCGGCAATATCGGCGGTGAACCGAACTGCAATCCGTGCCATCGGTGCCTGGAACGAGGCGGCAACGACAGTCGCGTCCTCAATCCGCACCAGCCGATTGTCCAGCGTTTCGCCCGCTGCCAGCCGCGCATCAATCGCTGTCACGAAACTCTCATAGACATCGCGATCGCACAGCTGGCCCAGCTCGTCCTTATCCCCGCGCCAGAAGGCTTCTAGGATCATCCGATAGGCACCCTTTGAACCTTCGAGAAAGGCGAGAAGATCAAACCGCCGGTCAGCAGCGGCAATTTCGCGCACGCCCCGTTCAATTGCCGGGGTGACGCCGGGCACCAGCGGACGGATCTGCGTCGGCGCGACCGGGCGATCAGGTGACGCCGGAGTTGCCACGCGAGGCGCAGGAGAAGCATCGCTCTTGCCTTCGAAACGGCCCTGAATAGGCTCCTCCTCATGCTCGGCGCGGCGACCAAGCACAGAGTAGAGCCGGAGCCCAAGGAAGGCCGCGATCATGGCCAGAATGACGATTTCGACTGCACCCACGCTCAATATCCAGTCCTTGCCGATAAAGCGGCATTGAAGCATTCTAGACCCAGATAGGGTGTCAATACAAATGAACAACGCGTGGATAGCCGCTTTGATGCAATTTTTTGCGTTTTTGACACGCAGAAACGGGATCAGCGCAAATCCAAGCGGCATTGCCGCTGGCCTCTGCCAGTGCTAGGCGCGCGGAAATTCAATTAGGCCATGCGCGCAAGGTTCACAGCCGAGGCAGGCCGCAGTCAAGAAAGCCAGGCAAACGATGTCCGACGAAGGCAACATAATTACCAAGCTGAACCTCGATGGGCCAGTGCCAAACGGCGAAGATACCAGTCCGGCGGCAGGCATTATTTCGCAATACATCAAAGATCTTTCGGTCGAAAACCCCAACGCGCCCGATAGTTTCCAGTGGCAGGATGCACCGCAGATCGATGTTCAGTTCAACATCGCAGCGCGCGAGATGAGCGACGAAGTTAGCGAAATCGAACTTAAGATTGCGATCACTTCCAAAGGGCCACAGGGCACCGCATTCATCGTTGATCTGGCCTATTGCGGCCTCGTCGGGATGCGCAATCTTGATGAAGCACAGCGCCACGCCTTTACCTTCGCCGAAGCACCGCGGATCCTATTCCCGTTTGCGCGATGCATTGTCGCCGATGCCGTGCGCGATGCAGGATTCCCACCACTGATGCTGGAGCCGATCGATTTCAATGGGCTCTACCTCCAGCAACTTGCCGCCAAGCAAGAAGCTGGCGAGGGCGAGCAACCGGTCGGGAACGCCTGATTCGCCGATTGGGCGCCATTTTAGGGAAACTCTGCGCGTGAGCCTGATCAAAAACGTCGGGACCATTGGTGGACTGACGGCAATCAGCCGCGTTTTTGGCTTTGCCCGTGATATGCTGCTGGCCCGCGTTCTTGGCGCGGGGCTGGCGGCAGATGCGTTCCAGCTGGCTTTCACTTTGCCCAACACATTCCGGCGACTGTTTGCCGAAGGGGCATTTTCGGTGGCTTTCGTGCCGCTTTATTCGCGGGCATTGCACGGCGACGGCGACACGCCGGGCAGCGAGGAGGCGGCAAACCATTTTGCCAATGATGTGCTGGCGGTGTTTGTCTGGGTTCTGCTGGCATTCAGCGCAGTGGCGATGGTTTTTATGCCGCTGCTGGTCGGCGCACTGGCCAGCGACTATGCGCAAGTTCCTGGCAAGTTTGAGCTTTCGGTTGTGCTCAGCCGGATCACATTCCCCTATCTGGGCTTCATCAGCCTGATGGCGATGCTTTCAGGCTTGCTCAATGCCCGCAGCCGCTTTGGCCCGGGTGCCTTTGCGCCAGTGCTGCTCAATATCTTTATGATCACCGCGATCCTCACCGGCAAATATCTACGCGGGGATAGCACTGACGATACGATCGTGGTCTATCTGCTGGCGGTGGCCGTCTCGCTTTCGGGAGTTGGTCAGTTCCTGTATTTGCTATGGGCAACCCGCCGCGCCGGGGTGAAGCTGCATCTGAAGTTGCCGAAGCTGACCCCCGAGGTGAGGCGTCTTGGAACCCTGATTGTGCCGGCGACCTTCGGCGCGGGCATTTATCAGATAAGCCAGCTGGTCGACACCTTCTTTGCGACCAGCCTGCCGCAAGGCTCGCTGACCCTGCTCAAACTGGCAGACCGGCTCAATCAGATGCCGCTGGGGATTGTCGGGATCGCCCTTGGGACCGCAATCCTGCCGATGCTTTCGCGCCATATCCACACTGGCGAGAAGGCCGAGGCGCAGCGGCTACAAGCCAATGCGTTCGAGATCGCCACGTTGCTGACCCTGCCCGCCGCCGCCGCATTGGCGATATGCTCTTCTGCTTTCGTCACAGCGTTTTTCGTTGGCGGGAAATTCAGTGTCGCTGATGGCGCGGTCATGGCGCAGATCGTGGTGGCGCTGGTCGCTGGCCTGCCAGCCTATGTGGTGGTCAAGATCCTCAATCCCGGCTTTTTTGCTCGCGAAGATACCCGCACCCCGGTTTGGACCGCGCTGATCTCGCTTACTTTCAACATCATCCTGAATATCTGGGTGGTCCGCCAATACGGGATTGTCGGACTGGCAGCAGCGACCGCCTGCTCGGCCAGTCTCAATTGCCTGTTGCTCTATATCATCCTCCACCGGCGCGGCTGGTTCCGGTTTACCCTGCCGCTGGCAGGCAAGATCGCACGCCAGCTTGTTTCAACAGCTGTGATGGCTGCGCTGCTGTGGTGGCTGACCCCGCAATTGACGGAACACTTCAGTGGAAGTGTTTTCGAGCGTGTCTGGTCGCTCGCTTTCCTGGTTTCAGCCGGAATGGCCGCGTTTTTTGCGGTCGCTTTCCTCACCGGCGCGGTCGACAAGCGCATCCTGTCCCAGCTAAGCAGGCGGCGGCCCCAGTCCAGCAAGTCGGACGACGACATTCTGAAAGTCGAATAAGCCCATGCGTATTGTCTCTGGCATCCAGCCGACTGGCAGCCTTCACCTTGGCAATTACCTGGGCGCGATCCGCAATTGGGTGCGGATGCAGGATGAAGTCACCGCAAGTGGCGGCGAGAGCCTCTATTTCCTCGCCGATCTTCACGCTATCTCGATGCCGCATGATCCGGCCGATCTTTCCGCAAGCACGCGCGAAATGGTGGCTGCGCTGGTCGCTTGCGGGATTGATCCGGATCGCTCCATCTTGTTCAATCAGGCTCAGGTTCCCGCCCATGCGGAGCTGCAATGGTTGCTGAGCGGAACCGCGCGGATGGGCTGGTTATCGCGGATGACGCAGTTCAAGGACAAATCGGGCAAGAACCGCGAAGGCGCCAGCATCGCGCTGTTCACCTATCCGGTGCTACAGGCCGCTGATGTTCTGCTCTATCAGGCGACTCATGTTCCAGTGGGTGAGGATCAGAAGCAGCACCTTGAGCTGGCCCGCGATATTGCCCAGAAGTTTAACAATGATTTTGGCCGCGGACGCGAAATCTTCACGCTCCCCGCGCCGATCATCCCGCCCGAGGCGGCCCGGATCATGAGCCTGCGCGATGGGTCTGCAAAGATGAGCAAATCCGATCCTTCTGACATGAGCCGGATCAATCTGACCGACGATGCCGATACAATCATGCAGAAAATCAAGAAGGCCAAGAGCGATGCCGAGCCGCTCCCCGGTGAAATCGATGGCCTGAACGGACGTCCAGAGGCAGCAAATCTGGTGGGAATCTTCGCGGCGCTGGCCGGGAAAAAGCCCCATGCTGTGCTGACCGAATTTGCCGGCAAGGGCTTCGGCGCTTTCAAACCTGCGCTGGCCGAATTGCTGATCGAGCAGCTCGCTCCGATCAACTCCCGCTTTGTCGAACTGCGCGAAAACCGCGCCACTCTCGATGCGATCCTTCGCAAGGGTGCCGAAAAGGCTCGCGCACTTGCTGCACCAACCCTTGAAGCAGCCTATGCTGCTATGGGTCTGGTGCGGGGCTGATCGATAAACATCTTATTCAACCGCGATTAAGCCGCGATGGATTAGCGCTGGTTCCATGCTATCATCGCGGCGCGCCTCAAATCTCTGGCGGCTGAGCTGTTTATCGAATTAGGGGACTGAAGTGATGTCTGAAAAAACTGCTTCTCGTTTCGCCCGGCTGGTCGCCGTTCCACTGCTGCTCGTCAGCCTTGGTGCCTGCGCCCAAAGCTTCAACGCCGATGTCTCGCGCTTTGCCACGCAGCTGCCAGCACCCCAGGGTCAGACCTTTGCAGTGGTTGCCGATGATCCGACAATGGCGGGCGGACTTGAGTTTTCACAATATTCGCGGCTGGTCGAAGCGCAGATGGCGCGGATCGGCTATGCGCCTGCCAGCCCGGAAGCCGCCAGTCTGCTGGTCCGGTTTGACTATGGCGTCGACAAAGGGCGGGAAAAGGTCCGGTCAACCGGCTTTTACAACGATCCGTTTTATTCGCCCTGGTATGGCTATGGCCGCAGAGGCTTTGGCTATAGCCCGTTCGGCTATCACCGGAGCGGGGCTTGGGGCTATGGCTTTCACGATTCGTTTTTCGACAATGGCTATGAAAGCTACACCGTTTACACGAGCGGGATCGAGATGAAGATTGATCGCCGCGCCGATGGCCAGCGCCTGTTCGAAGGCAAGGCCGAGGCGCTTTCAACCTCTAACCGCCTGCAATATGTTGTCCCCAATCTGGTCGAGGCGATGTTCACCAATTTCCCCGGCAATTTGGGCGAAACAGTGCGCATCTCCGTTGCTCCAGAAAAGAAGCGTAGCAACTGAGTTAGCCTTGCAATAAGCAAATAATCTAGGCGGGTCTGGAAACGGGCCCGCCTTTTCATTTGTAGTCAGCCTTTCAGCGCGGCAACCCCACCAGTGCTGCCAAACCCGCCTTCGCCGCGCGCGGTTTCATCCAGTTCCTCAACCGTGACCCAGCGCGCTTGCGTAACCGGAGCCAGCACCAGCTGAGCAATCCGGTCACCGCGGCGGATCGCAAACGCCTCTGCACCAAGGTTGATCAGGACCACCTTCAGCTCTCCGCGATAATCGCTGTCGATTGTGCCGGGCGAATTGGGCACGCTGATCCCGTGTTTGAGCGCGAGGCCCGAGCGCGGACGGACCTGAATTTCAAAACCCGGCGGGATTGCAATCGCAAGACCAGTCGCCACGGCATGACGCGCGCCTGCAGACAGCGTCAAGTCCTCAGCCGAAAGCACATCCATACCAGCCGCGCCATCGGTGGCATAGGCCGGAAGGGCCAGCCCCTCGCCATGCGGCAAGCGCTTTATCTGCACCGAAACGCTATTTGCCAAGAGCATCTGCTATCCGTTCAACCAGCGCGCGGGCGACATCATCCTTGGCCATTTCTGGCAGACTTTCGATGCCTTTAGCGGTAATGATATGGACCGCATTATCCGCCCCGCCCATCACGCTCTTACCCTTTTTGCTCGATACATCATTGGCGACGATCCAGTCCGCGCCCTTGCGAGTCCGCTTTTCCTTGGCGTGGGCCAGGACATTTTCCGTTTCGGCGGCAAAGCCGATCAGCAATGCTGGTCGCCGTGTATCTCCCGCAACCGTGGCAAGAATATCCGGATTTTCGGTAAGGCGCAGGGCGGGAGGAGCCGAGCCGCGCTTCTTCAGCTTTTCAGCCGCAGAATCCTGAGTCCGCCAGTCAGCCACCGCAGCAACCATCACTGCGACATCAACAGGGAGAGCTTTCTTGACCGCCGCTGCCATTTCGCGCGCGGTTTCCACGTCGATCCGGTCCACTCCCGGCGGGGTGGGAAGGCTGACCGGCCCCGCGACCAGCGTAACCCGCGCGCCAGCCCGCGCTGCGGCGGCAGCAATGGCAAAGCCCTGTTTGCCCGATGATCGGTTGGCGATGTAGCGCACCGGATCAATCGGCTCATGCGTTGGGCCAGCGGTGATCAGTATATGTCTGCCAGTCAGCGGCCCATCGACTGGCTCGAAATCAACGGACGTGTCCCCGGCGAAATCGGGCTGACCTTCAAGCGGATCAAGGTGCACAGGCTCCGGCGCGCCAGCTTCGCCGGTGCCATTGACCAGATGGTTGACTGCGTCGGGATCGGTCGGCGGCGCGGCCTTGGCCTTGCCTTTTTTGGACAATAGCGGACCGCTGAGATCAATCGCGGGAGTTGGTTCATTCAATGCAGCGTCTTCAGCCAGCGGTTCTTGCCGTTCCTCACCGTCCAGCGGTTCGTCTCCAAAGACCAGATCGTCATCGTCCCCTTCATCGAACACGTATTTGCTGACGGTGCTGCGCGGAATCAACAGCCCGGAGAGACCGCCATGCCCGGTATCCTCGCTCTCGCTCACTTCATCATCAGGCGCGGCCAGCAAGGGAACGGCGACTGGCCCTGGATCGAGTCCAAGCATCTGGCAGATTGCGATCCAGATCGCCGCTGGCTCGGGCAACCGCCCGGGACCAAATTCACCGCAGGCCATCGCCCCTTCATCGGGATCTAGCACGCGAACACCGTGCGCCGTCAGCGTCGCGACATTGCGCTGTGTCGCTGGATGTTCCCACATTCGCACATTCATCGCCGGAACTGCCAACACGGGCTTATCGGTGGCGAGCAGCAGCGTTGTGGCCAGATCATCCGCAATTCCGCTAGCCATCTTGGCCATGAGGTCCGCAGTAGCCGGGCAGACCACGACCAGATCCGCCTGCCGCGAGAGCTGGATATGCCCCATCTCAACTTCGTTTTTGAGATCCCACAGGGTAGTATGGACCGGGTTTTCGCTAAGCGCGGCCAGCGTCATCGCAGTCACAAACTTCGCGCCGCCATCGGTCAGCACACACGTAACCTCGCCCGGCACGCCGTTGGCGCCCTTGCGGATCAGCCGAACAAGCTCGCAAGATTTATACGCAGCAATCCCGCCCCCGATGATAAGGAGGATACGCGGTGCAATCATTGGCTCGGCTTTTGGTTTCATGAGCCCCGCTTGTGCAATGCTGCGCCCTTGCGCGCAATCTTTTTGCCCATGGCATTTTGCCATACTGGTTTCGCTGGGGCACAAGCCCTAATTTGAGGTTAATTTGGAAGGTACCAGCACATGCGCCTGATACTCACAGCATTGATTTTTCTGCTCGGATTGTTCGATCTGTTCATGGGGCTGAACTTTCTGTTCAATCCGGTCGAGACTGCAGCGGGCTTTGGTTTGTTGGCGCAGGGAAATGCTGGGCTGTCATCGCTCCGAGCGGATTTCGCGGCCTATTTCTGCGTAATCGCAGTCTCGATGATGTGGGGCGCATGGCGGCGTAATGGCGATCTTTTGCTGGTTCCGGCAGCACTTATGGGCACTACATTCGCCGTACGCGGCTTCAGTCTGGCAGCCGATGGGGCTTATCCGGGAGCATTTTTACCGATGAGCGTGGAATTGGTCCACGTCGTACTGCTGATCGCTGCATGGCGCATGCTGCCGCACCACAAGATTGCCGAAATCGCCGGGTAGATCAGGCCTTGCCAAAGCCAGCGCGCCACAAGGATTTGATCGCGCGGGGCAAAAATGCTAGCCCCATGAACATGGCAGGAGCGATCACCGCACCCCAATAGAAATTGTCCCACCGCCCCGCGATCATGAAGGCCGCGCCATAGCCAAGATACAGCAGGGTGGCGAAGGCCCCGGCGGGTGACTTCCAACTGGCCCAGCCAAAAATCATCAGCATCACCAGCGGCCCCGCGACATAATGCGGCAGAAAACGCAGATTGCTGGATAATATGATGTTGGACAGCCAGCCCGAAAGCCCGCGCATCTCCAGCCAGGGCGCGGAAAAGCGGTCGCTTGGCAGCACCAGCTGATTAACATAATGCAGGTGGATCGCCATCCCCCCAAGGAACACCGCGATCAGCGCGCTCCAGGCTGCGCCTTCCTTCCAGTCGCGCCGCCACAGGGCCATCGCTGCCATCAGCGCGACAAATGGCAAGGCATGTTCACGAATCGTCAGCGCCAGCGCCGCGACCGCCAGCGCCGCTCCGTAGCGCTGGCCCGGCCGATGCAGCCCAAAGGCCAGTGCCAGCAGCATCCCGGCCCATAGCTCGTGCAGGACGAAGTAATAGCGGTTCATCCCCAGCGACGCCCCCAGAAACAACAGCGCCACGGCTATATTTCGGCGTTGCAGCCCCCCCGGCTCCTGAGCCATTCGCTGCCACCAGGCAGCAAGCACACTCAGCATCAGCACAAGGGCTGCGATCGCCTGGCCCGTTTTTCCCAGCGCCGCGTCAATATAGGCCAGCGTCGGCAGCCGCACGGCAAAGCCGGGACGCAGCGGATAATTGCTCTTGCGGTGTTCTTCGGCGGCGACCTGGTAATAGTTTTCGCCCTTGGAAATACGTTCGATCACCACATCATAAAGCGCCAGATCATCATCGCGCGGCCTGCTTGCGCCCTTTTTCCCGACGATATTTTCGGTGAAAGACTGGGTTTTAACGGTCGATTTACCCGCATTGACCGGGACCAGTGCCGAAGCAATCAGCATCAACAGCATTGCAATCAGCAGCAACCGCGCGCGCAATTTCGGCCAATGGGCAAAGCGATCATCTGCTGCGGCCGGACTAATCATACAGTGGATCCCCCAAATCTGCATCGCAATGCCTTGGCGCTTGTGCCTTGGGGAGAGTCGCGGTGCAAGCCACTGGAGCAAATTCTGGACGTTAGCTTGCCATTCAGCCCTTGCATCCTACATTGGCCAGCGAAAGGACCGATCATGAACGACGATCAGCCAAACGGTAACCCCTGGATGAAGAGCCTGCTAATGTGGGGCGGCATCTTTATGGCGCTGTTGCTGGTGGTTTCGATGTTCGGTCCTCGCACCGAAGTTGCAGGAACACAGATCGGCTATTCTGAATTCCGGACCCGCGTTACCGAAGGCAGCGTGGCAGAGGTTCAGATCAGTGAAGATCGGATCGCGGGAAAATATAAGAACGGCGGAGCCTTCAGCACAATCCCGATCCCCGGTGACACTGGCTTGATCCAGACCTTGCAGCAAAGCGGGGTAAAATACGCTGGAAAGGCTGCGGATGAGCCCAATGTTCTGCTCTATATCCTGATTCAGGCGTTGCCGTTCATGCTGATCCTTGGGGTTGCCTTCTTCGCGCTGCGCCAGATGCAGAAGGGCGGCGGATCGGGCGCGATGGGCTTTGGCAAAAGCAAGGCCAAGCTGCTCACGGAAAAGCAGGGCCGGGTTACCTTTGACGATGTCGCCGGGATCGATGAAGCGCGCGAGGAGCTGGAGGAAATCGTCGAATTCCTGCGCGATCCGCGACGCTTTTCCAAGCTGGGTGGGCAGATTCCCAAGGGCGCGCTGCTGGTTGGCAGCCCCGGCACTGGCAAGACACTGCTGGCCCGCGCTATTGCGGGTGAAGCAGGTGTACCGTTCTTCACCATTTCGGGTTCGGACTTTGTAGAAATGTTCGTTGGCGTTGGCGCGTCGCACGTCCGCGACATGTTCGAACAGGCCAAGAAAAACGCACCCTGCATCGTCTTCATTGACGAAATCGACGCCGTTGGCCGTCATCGCGGCCATGGCCTTGGCAATTCCAACGACGAGCGTGAGCAGACGCTGAACCAGTTGCTGGTCGAGATGGACGGGTTTGAGGCCAATGAGGGCATCATCATCATCGCCGCCACCAACCGCCCTGACGTGCTTGACCCGGCGCTGCTCCGCCCCGGCCGGTTTGACCGTCAGGTGGTGGTGCCGATCCCGGACATTGAGGGCCGTGAGAAGATTCTGGCGGTGCATATGAAGAAAGTGCCGCTCGCACCCGATGTGCTGGTGCGCACCATCGCCCGCGGCACCCCGGGCTTTACCGGTGCCGATCTGGCCAATCTGGTCAACGAAGCGGCGCTTCTTGCGGCCCGGCGCAACAAGCGGCTGGTGGCCATGCAGGAGTTTGAGGACGCCAAGGATAAGGTCATGATGGGAGCCGAACGGCGCTCAATGGTTATGACCGAGGACGAGAAGAAGATGACAGCTTATCATGAGGCTGGCCACGCGATCGTCTCGGTCAATGAAGCTGCATCGGACCCGATCCACAAGGCTACGATCATCCCGCGCGGAAGGGCGTTGGGAATGGTGATGCGCCTGCCCGAGCGTGACAGCTATTCCTACCACCGCGACAAAATGCACGCGAATCTATCGGTCAGCATGGGCGGGCGAGTCGCCGAGGAGCTGATCTTCGGATATGACAAAGTCTCGTCCGGGGCTTCGTCCGACATCCAGTACGCTACCGGCTTGGCGCGCAACATGGTCACCAAATGGGGCATGTCGGACAAGCTGGGCCCGCTTCAGTATGAAGAGCAGGGCGAGGGCTATCTGGGCTATGGCTCCAACCAACGGGTGATGATGTCCGACGAGACAAGCAAGCTGATCGACAGTGAGATTCGCAGCCTAGTCGATGGCGCGCATGACCGGGCAACCTCGATCCTCAAGGCTCAGGAAGACAAACTCCATCTTCTGGCAACTGCTTTGCTCGAATATGAAACACTTAGCGGTGATGACATCACGCAGCTGATCGAAACCGGCAAGATTGACCGTCCTGACAAGCCGAGTGGCCCCAATGTGGTTGCTCCGGTGCGCGGTTCGGCCATTCCTAAGGCCGGCAAGCGCTTCAGCGGGGATAGTGCGCCGCAAGGGGCGTAGATCCTGACCAAAGGCTTGGCAGCGGTCTCGAACCGGAGTAACTTGCGGCAATGACCAAATATTCGCCCATCGTGTCGGAGTTCGAGAGTGCCGAGCAGGAGGCATCCTATCTGTGCTGGATGAAAGCCAAAGTAGCGGCCTCGCTCGCCGATCCGCGTCCATCCGTTCCGCACGATCAGGTGATGGCTGAGATCGATCAGATTATTGCTGAAAAATCCGCTAAGCAGACATGAGACTGATCTGGCGCCAATCGGCGCGAGAAGATCTGCGGGCAACCGCCGCATTTATCGCCGAGCGCAATGTCCAAGCGGCGATCGACCTTCGCGATCGGGTGAATTCTGTTGCCGAACGCCTGACGGAATTTCCTTTTATGTATCGCCGCGGCCGCATCATCGGCACCCGCGAGGCGGTGGTTCATCCCAATTACATTCTGGTCTACCGCGTCGGCGCAGATACGGTCGAGGTGGTCAACGTGCTCCACACCCGCCGCGAATATCCGCCTGGCTGATCAGCAACCCCTGAATGCCATCGGTGGCGCGCGGCTGTTGGTACAAACGGTTCAGCGTGATGAAATGTGCAACAGAGCAAGCGTTGCCGCAAGCAGGCTGCTTTAACAGAGAACCATTTATGAAGCTTTGCATATTCTCGATAATCTTGCCGTTGCTGGCGGCCACTCCCGCCGTTGCCGCGCCTGGTGACATGAGCGTGGCCATTTTCCTCGCCAAGGCCGATGCGCTGCGGGCCAAGGGGGCGATGGCGCTGTTTTCGTCAGACTATAAAGCGTTGCAAACCGAGGGCCGGGCTGCTGGTCAGGCCTATCGCACGCGGTTGGCTGCCGAACGAGCACAGGGCAAGCCCAGCAGTTGTCCGCCTAAACCCGCCCCGGTCAATTCAAACTCGTTGATCGCCCATTTACGAACCTATCCCGCCGAACACCGCGATCATGTTCCGATGCGCACCGCGATGGCCGATCTGTTCATCAAGACCTGGCCCTGCCGCTGAAGCCGCAAACGAAAAGGGCCCGTGTTCCGGCTGGAACACGGGCCCTTTTTTGTTTCGGATTGTAGCTCAATCAGCCCTCGTAATCGCCGCCGATCGAGGTGTTGCGCACTGGCGCTGCCGCCGTAATCCGCAGCGCTTCTGCCGATTGGCTGAGCGAGCCGATCTCATCGACCTGATCATCATCCTCGGGCAGGACGCGCTGAAGCGATCCGACCAGCGTTTCCTTGAGGTGCACCGGCTGGACGGTCTCTTCCGCGATCTCACGCAGGGCTACAACCGGGTTCTTGTCACGGTCCCGCTCGATAGTCAGTTCAGCGCCGCCGGAAATCTCACGCGCACGCTGGGCGGCAAGCAAAACCAGGTCGAACCGGTTGGGAATCTTTTCGACACAATCTTCGACGGTAACGCGCGCCATAGGGCACTCCAGAATCTGTTATTTGCGGGAAAGTGGCCAGCTAGGGAGTGGACTGCGAAAAGTCAAGAAAATCGGCAACCATCACGATCGGTCTGCGTCCCCGCGCAGGCGCGGACCTCAGGCATGGCCGGGTGTAGTGGCCTGAGACCTCCGCCTGCGCGGGGATTCATCAATCATAGCTGTTACCGGCAAGTGCATCGTCGGCCAGATCGCTGAACCGGGTGATCCGTGGCTCAAACCGCAAACGGACCTTACCAGTTGAACCATGACGTTGCTTGGAAACGATCAGTTCGGCCAACCCATAGACCCGTTCCATGTCGGCGGCCCAGGTCGCATGTAGTTCATGAGTCTTGGCATCATCGCCATCGACCGGGCGCTTGGGCTCGCGCGCGGCGACATAATAATCTTCGCGGAACACGAACCAGACCATATCCGCGTCCTGCTCGATCGAGCCTGATTCGCGCAGATCCGAGAGCATCGGGCGCTTGTCTTCGCGCTGTTCGACCGCCCGGGAAAGCTGCGACAGCGCAATCACCGGAACGCTGAGTTCCTTGGCCAGCGTTTTGAGTCCGCGACTGATTTCCGAGATTTCATTGACCCTATTGTCATTGGCCCGGCCTGATCCTTGCAGCAGCTGCAGATAATCGACCACAATCAGACCAATGTTGTGCCGCCGCTTCAAGCGTCTGGCCCGCGCGCGCAATGCGGCGATGGTCAGCGCCGGAGTGTCATCGATATAGAGCGGCAGCTCGGCCAGACGCTGGCTGGCATAGGAGAGCTGCTGAAAATCATCGCGGCTGATCTTGCCCATCCGCAGCATTTCGGCGCTGATCCCTGATTGCTCCGCCAGAATACGGGTAGCGAGCTGATCCGCGCTCATTTCCAGACTGAAAAAGGCGGTCGCCGCGCCAACCGATTTGTCTTCGGCTATGCCATCCGCCATATCGCGGCGCAGCCGGTCTGCAGCATTGAAGGCGATGTTGGTGGCGAGGGCGGTTTTTCCCATGCCGGGCCGTCCTGCCAGAATGATAAGATCCGAATCATGCAGGCCTCCGACTTTCTCGTTGAGCGAATTGAGGCCAGTAGTGGTTCCCGAAATATGCCCGCCTGAGAGCAGCGCCTGCTCGATCATGCCCAGCGCCGTGCGGGTCGCAACCGCAAAGCCTTGCGCCTCACTATTGCTCCCCGCCCCTTCGGCCACGGCATAAAGCGCGGCTTCGGCCAGCTCAATCTGAGCCAGAGGCTCAACGCTTTCGGAGGTGTCCATCGCGCTGGTCACCAGATTGCGGCCAACGCTGACCAGTTCGCGCAGCAAGGCCAGATCGTAGATCTGTTCGGCCAGCTCACGCGGGGCGAGCAGACCCTGGCCGTCCGCCGTCAGCCGGGCCAGATAGGTGACCCCGCCCAGTTCCCGCAGCGCCTCATCCGCCTCAAAATAGGGCTTGAGTGTGACTGGCGTGACAATCGCTTTACGGTCAAGCAGCTGCAGGATCCGCTCATAGATCTTGCCATGGATCGGTTCGAAGAAATGGGCCGGGGCCAGCTGGGCCGGCAGCTCCTCGATCACCCGGTTATCGATCAGCACCGCGCCCAAAAATGCCGCCTCCGCCTCAACATTGGCGGGCAGCGCACGGATCGGCGCAACATCGGAGCGCGAGACAAGTTCAAGTTCAGCCATAGCGGATGGTCAATGCGCTTGCGGGGCAGTTCGGGCAAGCAGGCAGTGCGGCGGAATTAATCCACAGCATGTGGATTATGACGATGCCCTTGCAGGCTGATGCTGCATTTGCGAAAGCAGCGCGCAATGGCCAACCCGCGCATCTCTCATATCGAACTCGACGAGGCGACGATCCTGTGGCGCAATGCCGATATTGAGCAGGAGCGCCGGATCGCGATCTTTGATCTGATCGAGGATAACAGCTTCCGGCCTGTCCGCGCTTCCCAGGCCGGGCATGAGGGGCCGTATCGCCTTCGCCTAGCGGTGGAAGATGGGCGGCTGTCGATGGAGATATCGGATGACGCCAGCCAGCACCTGGAAACGCTGATTCTGGGCCTTGGCCGCTTCCGCAGACCGATTCGCGATTATTTTGCTATCTGCGACAGCTATTATCAGGCGATCCGCAAGGCGACAGCGTCTGAGATCGAGACAATCGACATGGCCCGCCGCGGCGTCCACAACGAGGCAGCGGAAATGCTGCTAGAGCGGCTGGACGGAAAGGTGGAAACCGACTTCGCCACCGTGCGGCGGCTGTTTACCCTGATCTGCGTCCTGCATATCAGGGGATGAAGAAACGGGGCCAGAAATAACATGGTTAGAAGACAGCGATCAAGCACTGCGCGGCTTCGGCTGCTCGCATCCTTGCTGCTGATTGCAATGGTTTTTGGCGCTTGGGGCTGGTGGCATCTCCACCACTGGACACCGCCGCGCGACGCTTACCCGATGCAAGGGGTCGAAATCGGAGCGACTGACGGCACAGTCGATTGGCGCGCCTTGAAAGCAATTGGGGCCAATTTCGCCTATATTGACGCCTCGGCAAGCACCTTTGCCCGCGATCCTTCGTTCGTGAAAAACTTCGAGGAGGCCCGGTCGATCCGGCTCCAGCTGGGCGCAGTGCATAAGTATGACCCATGCCAGCCAGCCGAGAAGCAGGCCGCCAATTTCGTTACCGTTGTGCCGCGCGATGCCCAGATGCTGCCACCTGCCGTCGATCTGGATCAGCTGGCCGATGATTGCCCGGTCAAGGTAAGCGATGCAGCGATCGAGAGCGAGCTGACGACGTTCCTGAACCAGATCGAAAACCACACTGGCAAACCTGCTATGCTGAAACTATCGCGCGGTTTTGAAGCACGCTATCACATCGCTGCTGCGGTTGATCGCAATCTGTGGCTGGTACGCGACCGGTTTGAGCCAGGTTATGGGGGCCGCCCTTGGACACTTTGGACCGCAAATACCGCGCTCGCCAATGAAGCCAATGAGGAGCAGGTCCGATGGGTAGTGGTGCAGCCGTGACTATCGACAGGGCCAGCCTGATCGCCGCCGCACGCGAGGCGGCGCGTCAGGCCTATGCCCCTTACTCCCGCTTCCATGTTGGCGCGGCGCTGGGTTTTGCCGATGGCAGTGTGGTGACGGGGGCCAATGTCGAGAACGCGAGCTACGGCCTGACGCTCTGCGCGGAAACCGTCGCGGTGTCCAAAGCGATGAACCAGGGCGCGCGCGGTGGTTTGCTGGCCATTGCGGTAATCGGCGGCAACAACGGCGAGATCGGGCCTGCCGTGACGCCTTGTGGGCGCTGCCGTCAGGTGCTGAACGAGCTTGCCCAGCTTGGCGGCACAGATCCTGTCGTGTGGTGCGCAGGCGGGGCTGACGTGCTGGAAATGCGGCTGTCAGAACTGCTGCCACATGCATTTGGCCCAGCAAATCTGGGGTAACAAATTCTGCCTCTAGAGTTTTTTCGTTTTATGTCTTGCCCCTTACCCCTCCCCCTGGAGGGGAAGGTTGGGTGGGGTGTACTGCCGACGGTGTTTACGTGCACCATTTGCCTCGTCCCTCACCCCTAATACCAATCTGCGATGAGAAGAACCTAAAGCTCCCCTCCCCGTTGGGGAGGGGTTGGGGGTGGGGGTTCCACGCTAGCGATGACGCGAGGCCAAGTGGCCTCGCGGGCCCCAACCCCACCCACCCCCCCCCCGGGCGGGGGGGAATAGTAAACGGGAAAGGCACAAAGTTTTAACACACCCCC
>JANMNP010000048.1:0-12537 GCA_031374105.1 Novosphingobium sp. | reverse complement strand
ACGCAGCGGCACACGGCCTGTCGACGGGGGCGCGCCTAGCAACGATTGTGCTGCGATGCAAGGTGGGGGTATGGGATTGGTGAATGAGGACGCGAAAGGGCAGCCAGACTATGGGCGAAACGATCCATATCACCATGAATGATGGCCATTCCATGCCAGTTTACCATGCGCTGGCAGTTGGCGAGCGCAGGGGCGGGCTGGTGCTGGTGCAGGAGATATTCGGCGTCACCGATCACATCCGCGAGCTGTGCGATGAATATGCCGCCGATGGCTATGAAGTTCTCAGCCCCGGGCTGTTCGACCGGGAGGAGCCGGGCTGCGCGCTGGGATATACTGGCGCTGACTGGGACCGCGCGGTCAAGATCGCACGCGAAGAGCATGACTGGGAGCAGGGGCTCAGCGATACGCAGGTCTGTATCGATTGGCTCAAGGCGAAAGGCGCGCCGGTGTTCATTACCGGTTTTTGCTTTGGCGGCTCGGTCGCCTGGCGAATGGCCCAGATCAGCCCGGACCTTGCGGCGGCCTCTTGTTACTACGGCGGCCATATTGCGACACGGTTCGCCAATGACGCGCCCGGCTGCGCTACCATCGCCCATTTCGGGCGCTATGATTCGCTGGTCGATTTCGCCGAGGTCGAAAAGCTGATCGCAAAGGACCATCCGACGGCGCAGATATTTGTCTATGAGGCCGGGCACGGCTTCAATTCAGACCGGCGCAAGGATTACCATCCAGAATTTGCCGATCTGGCGCGGGAGAGGACCTTGATGCTTTTCAAGGCGTGTGGCGGTTGATGTGAGGCTATTCTTGTGATTGGGCGGCGTGTGTCATAGTCTTTGCGCAGGGGAGGAACCAACATGAAGATCACACCGCTGGCAGAGCATCTTGGAGTTGAGATCACGGGCGCACAGATGGCCGCTTTCGATGATGCGGACATGGCGGCGGTCAAGGCGGCGGTGTTCGAAAACGGTGTTGCGGTGCTGCGCGATCAGCAGCTTTCGCCCGATCAGCACATTGCCTTTGCCAAGCGCTGGGGCGGGATTGACGTCAATCCATTCTTCCCGACCAACAGCGGCTGGCCCGAAATCGCCGAAGTGCGCAAGGCGGAGGATCAGAAGAGCAATATTGGTGGGGCCTGGCACACCGATCACAGCTTCGATCAGATTCCAGCGATGGGTTCGATTTTGGTTGCCCGTGAACTGCCGCCCAGCGGGGGCGATACGCTGTTTGCCAGCATGGGCGCGGCCTATGATGCGTTGTCCGATGGCCTCAAACACACGCTGTCGGGCTTGCACGCGGTCCACTCGGCCGATCATGTCTATCAGGCTGGTGGCATTTACTCGAAAACCGATCTTGCTGGGGAACTGACCGGACAAGACCTTTCAACCCGCGCGGTCCATCCGGTGGTGATCCGCCATCCGGTGACAGGGCGCAGGCTGCTCTACGTCAATGGCGTCTTCACGATGCATTTTGAAGGCTGGACCCGCGAAGAGAGCCTGCCGCTGTTGACCTATCTCAGCCATCTAGGCAGCCGTGATGAATTCCAATGCCGGGTTGAATGGCACCCCGGATCGGTGGCGATCTGGGATAATCGCGCGACCTGGCATCTGGCGATGAATGATTACCACGGCCACCGGCGGGTCATGCATCGGATTACCCTGACAGGGGAGCCTATCTCCGCTTAGATTCGCTTTGAGCGCAAACGACGGGACGCGGGAATGTTGAGTTGCCTCTAATGCTTGGTCATCAAACATGAGGACCCAAGCAATGACTTATTCAATTACCGGCCTATCCCCCGACAGTTTTGCGCCACTGTTTGCGTTGGACGATGATGCGTTGACTGCTCAAGGCGCGGTACGGACTATCGCTACCGCCAGCCGGGGCTTTCCCTGCCGGGTCAGTCTTGAAGACGCGCGAGAGGGTGAGCAGCTGATCTTGCTCCACCACACCAGCCATGATGTGCCAACGCCTTATCGCAGTGCCTATGCGATCTATGTTCGCCAAGGCGCGGCGCAGGCTGGGCCGTTTATCGATACCACTCCGCCGGTATTCGCGGGCAGGCCGCTGGCGCTGCGCGGGTTTGGCGCGGACAGGATGCTCAAGGATGCAAAGCTGGCGCTGCCTGACCGGGCCGATGAAGCAATCCGGGCCTTGTTCGATGATCCGTGCATCGCCTACATTGATGTCCACAACGCCGCGCATGGCTGCTTTGCCGCGCGGGCGCACCGGCATGAGGAGAAGAAAACATGATCGCGGATGACGAAGCCTGGCTGGCTGTTCAGACTCGCGATCGCAGCTTTGACGGGCGCTTTGTCACCGGCGTGCTGACCACCGGAATTTACTGCCGCCCATCGTGTGCGGCGCGTCACCCCAGACGCGAGAACGTGCGCTTCTTTGCCGATGGCGCCGCAGCGCGCGCAACGGGTTTGCGGGCCTGCAAGCGTTGCTCGCCCGATGATGTCAGCCGGGATGAGCGCGCAGTGCTGGCCGCTATCGCTGCGATAAAAGCGGCAGAGCAGCCGCTGGCGTTGGCGGGGCTGGCGCAGGATACGGGCTATTCCATGGCGCATTTCCAGCGGGTGTTCACGCGCCACACCGGCCTTTCGCCTGCCGCCTACGCCCGCGCCTTACGGGCCGAACGCGCGGCGGAGGCGCTGAGCAGTGGCGGGCGGGTGACTGACGTGATTTATGAGGCTGGTTACTCTGGACCATCGCGGTTCTACGAGGAAAATGAAGGACGGCTGGGTATGACGCCATCGGCTTGGGTTGGCGGCGGCAAGGGTGTGACGATCCGTTGGGCAGTGGTGCCGAGCAGTCTTGGCGCAATGCTGGTTGCGGCGACGGATAAGGGCGTGTGCCGGCTATCGTTCCATGAAGGGCGGGAGGCGCTGGAGCAGCGCTTCCCCCATGCCGATCTGATCGCGGGCGGTGATGATTTTGCTGCGCTGCTGGGTGATGTCATTGCCGCCGTTGAAGCGCCGGGCGATTTCAGTCACATCCCACTCGACGTCAAAGGCACTGCTTTTCAGGAAGCGGTCTGGCGCGAGTTGCAGCGCATTCCCAAGGGTGAAACCCGCAGCTATGCCGAAATTGCAGCTGCAGTAGGCAAGCCCAAGGCAACCCGCGCGGCAGGTTCCGCCAATGGCGCGAACAATGTCGCGGTGCTGATTCCGTGTCACCGGGTGGTCCGCTCTGATGGATCGCTGGGCGGTTATGCCTATGGGCTGGAGATCAAGAAGAAGTTGCTGGAAAAGGAAGCAAACTGATGGACAAGATTTCAGCTTTTCATGAGCTTCACATTCCCGGCAACCCGCTGGTGCTGTTCAACATCTGGGATGCAGGCAGTGCCAAGGCCGTTGCAGGTGCCGGGGCCAAGGCGATAGCCACCGGGAGCTTTGGTGTGGCCGAAGCGCAAGGGATGAAGGACGGAGAGGGGTTCCCGCTGGACGCAGTGTTGCTCAATCTGACGCGGATATTGAACGTGACCGATCTGCCAGTCTCCATCGACATGGAAGCAGGCTATGGCGATGATCCGATGCAGGTTGGAAAATCAGTGGCAGCGGCCCGTGCGGCTGGTGCGGCGGGAATCAATATCGAAGACCGGATGCCCGGCTTGGCGGAATTGCTGCCCATCGCCGAACAGTCCGCCCGGATCGCTGCTGCTGCGGAAAGCGGATTGTTCATCAACGCCCGCTGCGATGTGTTTCGCGGGCGACCCGCCGATGAGCATGGCCCGGCGCTGGTCGCCTTGGCGCTTGAACGTGCCTCCGCCTATGCCGATGCCGGGGCGAGCGGGCTGTTCGTGCCGTTCACCACCAACCGCAGCTGCATAGCCGCGATCTGTGAAGGGTCGCCGATCCCGGTCAACATTATCTGGACTCCTGCTACATCAGGCGGCTTTTCCGGCAGCGAGGAATTGGCAGGCCTCGGCGTTGCCCGGATCAGCCACGGCCACCGCCCATGGGCGGCAGCGATGGGATGGCTGGCAGATGCGGCGCGGACGGTTTTTGCAGGCGACCCGCCGCCTTATGATTAGTCGTCCTCCTCGCCGTCCCCGTCTTCGTCATTTTTCAAATTGACGGCCTTGGTCAGCTTAGCGAGTGCTTCATCCTTTTTTCCGGCTGCAATAGAGTATATCACAATCTGAGGAATGTTCTTTTCAGGTTTCGAGCCGTGAGCGCTCACTGCAAGTGGGGTGAGGACGTTTTTCACCGCATCCAGTTTCCCTTCTTCCAACAACTGGAGTGCCAGAAGCATTCGGTAAGAGCCATCATGGGCTGCAAGTACAAACGCATCCTCTAGCGTGATAATGGCATTTTCCGGGATTGGTTTTCCGGTCCCCCGATAGGAACGGTAATATTCAATCATGGGTCGTGGATCGGTCGGATCAAGTTCTGCCGCCTTGACCAGAAAGGATCGTCCAGCCGCCGACGCCCCGGGCTGCGTCCGCCCGCGTTCATTGGCAATCCGGCCTTTGAAGATCATTGCTTCCGTTGATTTGGGATCAATGGCAAGCGCCCGGTCAACCGCAGTATCTGCCAGATCGAGCTTGTTTGCATCAAGATTGGCTTCGGTCAAAGCAAGCTGGGCACCCAAATCGTTGGGATAGCGCGCCGCCAAAGGGATTGCATCGCGCGCCAAACCTTCGGCTTGTTTGCGGGTCACGCCGCGATGCAGCATTACCCGGACCTTCATTACATCAGCTTCGGCTGTGGTCAGCTTGCGTATACTTACTTCAGGCGGCGCATAATTTTGCGGGCGCACGTCAAATCCGGGGAACGGGCCATTCTTGTAGCGGCGCAGTTCGCCGTCAAGCACAGCAAGATCGCCAAAAATACGCCGTGCAGCCACTAGGCCGCTTTCACCCTTGCCAATCGCCATAAGGTAGGCAGCGAGCTGACCCTCGCGCTTTTTTGAAAAGCTCAGATAATGCGCCACCAGCCAGCCAACGCTGTAATACTGATACTGATCGAAACCTGTCACTCTGCGCTCTGTATCGAACAACTTTTCGGTTTGCATAAGGTTCAGGTTGAACAAAGCAGATGCGCGCCAGTTAGGCGGGTTGCCGATATGGAAGCTGCCATCATCGCGCAGATCCAGCGTGGAATAGAGTTCCGCATAGCCTTCAACGTACCAACCAGGATATGCAGCCGGGAACGTTTGCAACATGAAGTGATGCGTATATTCATGCAGCAGGACATTATAGGCAGGCAACTTGCCCTTCTCGTCAATGCCGACGCGCCGTATACTGCCAGTCCTGCGTTCTTCATGGATTGGCACAAAGGCGACTGACCCGCCCGCGCGCGGGATGTAGAAACCGGCGATTCCCGATCCCGGCGCTCCAGCGGTTCTGGCGATATCGCTGTTATCACCGAAGCGATAGACCGTGACGCGGTTGGCATCGCCGATATCGCTAGCGACTGGCTTCATGTTCTGCATCAGCCGCAGCGCACCGATAAACCGCTCAAGCTTTTGGGCAAACTTTGCGGTATCAGCCTCAGAACTTTCGGAAACCACTGTAAAATGCGCGGTCTTTGCTTCAAACCATTCAGCATAAGCCGGGCTGGACAAGGCGACGAGCGCCACTGCCAATGGCAAGCGACGCGATAAACGACTGATGGCTGAGGAAATTGGCATCATGCGATCCTGAAAAATTTCGATTGGTTGGCGTATGATACAGGCCAGCGCTGGCCGCAAGTGCAGTTCGGCGGCAGGCGATTGCGCTTAGACGAAACTATAGGGATCGATGTCCACGCCCACCCGCACGCCGGGGGGAAAGCGCAAGTTCCCCAGCCAATCGCGGATGATCGTCTGCAATTCAGCAGAGCGCCGCGCGTTTAGCAGCAGGCGGTAGCGGTAACGGCCGCGCAGCAGTGCCATGGGGGCAGGCGCAGGTCCATAGATTGCCACATCCTCCACATCGGGCCGCGAACCACCGATTGCGCGGGCCGCATCGCGGGCTTCGGCTTCATCCTCGGAACTGACGATGATCGCCGCCCAGCGTCCGAACGGCGGCGCACCGGCATCGCGGCGGGCTTCGGTTTCGGCAGCGTAAAAGGCATCGCGATCACCAGAGGCGAGCGCGGTGATGACGGTAGCGGTGGGATGGCGGGTCTGGATCAGCACTTCGCCTGCCTTTGAAGCGCGCCCGGCGCGGCCAGCGACCTGGGCAATTTGCTGATAGGTGCGTTCTGCCGCGCGAAGATCCCCCCCTTCAAGCCCAAGATCGGCATCGACCACGCCAACCAGCGTCAGCTGCGGGAAGTGATAGCCCTTGGTCACCAGCTGGGTGCCGATGATAACATCGATCATGCCGCCCTCAGCAGCAGCGACAAATTCCGCGATCTTGCCCGGTGAGTTAAGTGTGTCTGACGTCACCAGCGCAACCCGCGCCTCTGGCAGCAGCTGCGCCACTTCATCGGCGATCCGTTCCACCCCCGGGCCGCAGGCGACCATGCAATCGGGGGTGGCACATTCGGGGCAGGCTTCGGGCACCGGCACCTGATGGCCGCAATGGTGGCAGGCCAGCCGCCGGGAAAGCCGGTGTTCGACCAGCCATGCGGTGCAATTGGGGCACTGGAACCGATAGCCGCAGTGGCGGCACAGGGTGAGCGGGGCATAGCCGCGGCGGTTTAGGAACAGCAGCGATTGCTCACCACGCTCCAGCCGCGCCTTCATCTCGCGGACCAGTCGCGGGGCCAGCCAGCGCCCGCGCTCGGGCTGTTCTTCGCGCAGATCGATGACTTCGATCTGGGGTAGCGATGCCCCGCCAAACCGGCCCGGCAGCTCAATCTTGCGGTAAACCCCGGCCTCGGCCAACTGCATCGATTCAAGCGCCGGGGTGGCGCTGGACAGGATAACAGGAATACCCTCAAACCGGGCGCGGATCACCGCCACGTCGCGGGCGTTATAGCGCACCCCGTCATCCTGCTTGAACGAAACCTCATGCGCCTCGTCCACCACGATCAGCCCCAGCCGCTGGTACGGCATGAACAATGCCGAACGGGCGCCGACCACAACCTGTGCCTCGCCTGAAACGATCGCCCGCCAGGCGCGCCGCCGCTCGGTCTGCTTGAGCGAGCTGTGCCAAAGCACCGGAGGCACACCGAACCGCGCCTCAAACCGGCGCAGGAAGTTCTCGGTCAAGGCGATCTCGGGCAGCATCACCAGCACTTGCTGGCCATTGGCGAGTGCTGCCGCGATGGCTTCGAAATAGCATTCGGTCTTGCCCGATCCGGTGACCCCGTCGAGCAGGAACGGCGCGAATTTGTGCGCCTTTACAGCTTCGACAAAGGCGCTTGCGGCGGACTGCTGATCCGGGTTGAGCGCAGGCTGAGCGAAATCGGCACGGGCACGGGGGTAAGGCCGATCAAGATCGACCGTCACCGGCTCCAGCAATCCCGCGCTGACCATCCCGCGCAAGACCCCGTCCGAGACGCTGGCCAGCTCTGCCAGTTCGCGGATCGTGGCCTGTTCGCCCTGCAAGGCATCCATCGCCACAGCGCGCTGCGGGGTCAGCCGTTCTGGCTCTTGACCCGAGAGGCGATACTCGGTGGTCGTGCCGCCTTTGCGCAAGCCAGCCGTGCTGCCCAGCGCCATCCGGGCGACGGATGAAAGCGGCGCGCAATAATAATCGGCGGTCCATTCGATCAGGCGGCGCAGCGGTGCAGCCAGCGGCGGGACGGGGAGCACTTCCAGCAGCGGGCGCAGTTTGCTGTCGGGAACGTCATTGCCGGGCAGCCGTTCAGGCTCCCACACGATCCCCAGCACCTGACGCGGCCCCAGCGGCGCGATGACCACGCTGCCGGGCGCTATCGCCATTCCATCCGGAACGCGGTAGTCCAATACGCCTAGGGCGGCGTTGAAGACGAGGAGTCGGACACGGTTCATCTGCGCGGCCTATAGGGGAACCAAGCGGCCGGGGCGACACCCGGTTGGCCTTCGAAGGAGTGGATAATGACTGCACTGCCGAACAATTCCATTGCCCGTCGTCATTTTCTGGTCGGTGCCGCTGCCACCAGCGTGTTGGCACTGCCCGGTTGCGCTTCGATGGGTGGCTTCAGTTTTACCGAGGCAATCCGCCGGCTGTTGATGCTTTCAGCGGATAATGCCTTTGCCCGCCTGACTGCGCCCGGCGGCTTCTGGGACAGTCAGGTGGCGCGGATTGCCTTGCCTGATCTGTTCGGCAGTCGGGGCGGGGTGCTGGACGGCATATTGAAATCGGAAGCTTTCCGATCACAATTGCAGCGCCGCCTCAACATTTTCGCTGAAGAGGGCGCGCGCCGTGCTGCGCCTGTGGTCGCTCAAACTGTCCGGACCATCGGCGTCGCCAATGCTGTCGCGCTGATCCGCGGCGGTCCGACAGCGGCAACCTCGTTTCTGCGTGAGAACATGGGAGCATCATTGATCAATGCGATGATTCCGGCGCTGGGCGATGCGATGCGGGTCGCCAGGGATCCATTGCTAAGTCAGGCACTTTCAGCGCTGACCGGGGTGGATATTGGCGGTGCCGCGCAATCAGTGGCGCTGGGGGCAGATAACGCGATCTGGTATCAGATCGGGGCAGAGGAAGCTGCGATCCGCGCAAATCCGGAAAAGACCAATGATCCGGTTCTGATCGGAGTGTTGAAGGCACTCTAGCCGCGCCCGTCAGGCTTGCTTATAGCGGATGGGGAATCGTGTTCAGGAGCCCCCATGAAGTTTTTCGCAGATACTGCCGAAATCGCCGACATTGCCGAATTGGCCGCCACTGGCCTGCTCGATGGTGTCACCACCAATCCCACGCTGATCGCCAAATCTGGCCGTGATTTCATGGAAGTCACGCGTGAGATTTGCGCGCTGGTCGATGGCCCGGTCAGCGCCGAGGTCGTCGCGCTCGATCATGCCGGGATGATGCGCGAGGCTGAAATTCTGCGCAAGATCGCCAGCAACGTCTGCATCAAGGTGCCGCTTACGATTGACGGTCTGAAAACCTGCAAGGCGCTGACCAGCGATGGCACGATGGTCAATGTCACGCTGTGCTTTTCAGCCAATCAGGCGCTGCTCGCGGCCAAGGCCGGGGCGAGCTTCATCTCACCGTTCGTGGGCCGCCACGATGATAACGGCTTTGATGGGATGGCACTGATCAGCGACATTCGCCTGATCTATGACAATTATGATTTCCGGACGGAAATCCTGGTGGCCAGTGTCCGCCATGGCATTCATGTGCTTGAAGCAGCCCGGATCGGCGCTGATGTGATGACCGCGCCGCCCGCCGTGATCAAGGCGCTGTTCAAACATGTGCTGACCGACAAGGGTATCGAAGGCTTCCTGGCCGATTGGGCCAAGACCGGGCAGAGCATCTAGCCAACCGCCTTATGTCCGAAGAAACCCCTCTCGATCGCTTCAAACATGTGCTTGCAGGCACAGCGCGCGCGGTTGCGCATGAGCCGGAGGTGGAAGTGGCGTGGACGGCCGATAATCCGGTCGCCAATGGCAACAATTTCCGTGTTCCCATGCCGGGGCGCAATTTGCCGCGCGGACAGGCGATGGAAGCGCGAGGGTTCGCCGATAGTTTTGCCCTGAAACTGCGCCACCACAACGAACCACTGCACAATAAACATGCCCCGCCTGAACCTTCCGCACGGGCCTGCTATGATGCGGTTGAGGCGGTGCGATACGAGGCGTTGGGCTCCAAATCCTATGCCGGGATGCGCGACAATCTTGACGCCGCGCTGATGGTGAAAATCGGCGCCGATCCGATCACTCGCGCGGCCCGGCCTGATGATGTGCCGGTTCAGGCTGCCTTGGCCTTGCTGCTGCGTGAACATTTGACCGGCCAAGCTGTGCCCGAAGTTGCCCGTGATGGTGTGGAAATGCTGCGCGGCTGGATCGAGGAAAAGGCGTCCGCCGATTTTGAAGCACTGGCGCTGTCGATCGATGATCAACGCTCATTCCAGTCACTCTCGCTCGATATGCTCCAGCACCTCGAACTGACCCGTACCGAACCGCTCGATCAGGAAGCCAATGAGGGCGACGAGGACGACGGTGACGAAGCCCAGGACGATGACAGCGATGAGGGAGAATCTGGCGAGGACCAGCAGCCAAGCGAAATCGCCGCCGAACCCACAGAGGGCGATGACGAGGGTGAGGGCGAGTCCGAGCGCGAGATGGATGATGATTCATCCGAAGGCGAAGCCGGTGATGAAGGCGAGGAGGGCATGCTACCTGTCCGTCCCAACCGCCCCTGGACCGATCTGCCATCCCATTTTGATTACAAGCACTACACCGATAAGTTTGATGAGGTCGTCTCCGCCACCGAGCTGTGCGACGAGGAAGAGCTCAACCGGCTACGGGCCTATCTCGATGCCCAGCTGAAGGGCTTGCAGAGCATTGTCACCAAGCTGGCTAACCGGTTGCAGCGCCGCTTGATGGCGCAACAAAACCGCAGCTGGGATTTCGATCAGGAAGAGGGCATCCTCGATGCAGCGCGGCTCGCCCGGGTGATCGTCGCGCCGGGACAATCGCTGTCGTACAAGGTTGAGCGCGAGGTTGAGTTCAAGGATACGATCGTCACCCTGCTGATCGACAATTCCGGATCGATGCGCGGGCGGCCCATTTCTATCGCCGCAATCAGCGCAGATGTGCTGGCGCGCACGCTGGAGCGCTGCGGAGTCAAAACCGAAATTCTCGGCTTCACCACCCGCGCGTGGAAAGGCGGGCAAAGCCGCGAGGCGTGGCTGGCGGGCGGCAAACCGGCACAGCCAGGCCGCCTCAACGATCTGCGCCATACCGTTTACAAGAAGGCCGACGAGCCGTGGCGCAGGGCGCGCCGCAACCTTGGCCTGATGATGCGCGAGGGGCTGCTAAAGGAGAACATCGACGGTGAGGCGCTGTTGTGGGCGCACAGCCGCCTGCTCGCCCGTCACGAAGACCGCCGCATCCTGATGGTGATTTCGGACGGCGCGCCGGTCGATGATTCAACCCTCAGCGTCAACAACGCGGGCTATCTTGAGCAGCATTTGCGCAAGGTGATCGAGTGGATCGAAAAACAGTCCCCGGTGCAGCTGGTCGCGATCGGCATCGGCCATGACGTGACCCGCTATTATCGCCGCGCGGTGACGATCATGGATGTCGAACAACTGGGCGGGACGATGATCGAACAGCTGGCGGGGTTGTTTGAGGGGGATTGAGGCTGGCTTGCGTGATCATACAAAGTATGATTTTATATGACACATGAGCAAACTCGAACGCATCACCGTCACCATGCCTGAGGAAATGGCCGCAAAGCTTCGCGCTGCGGTCGATGCCGGGGAATATGCCACCACCAGCGAGATCGTTCGTGAGGCGCTGCGCGATTGGACTGCTGAGCAGGAACGACGTAGTGCTGCGCTCGTGGCCTTACGGGCTGAAATCGACAAAGGGTTGGAGGGGCCGTTCCTATCAGCCGAGCAAGTCTTTGAAGATTTGCGCAATTACGTGCGCGAGCGGGTCGCTTTCTACAAGAGCGAGGAGCAATGATAGAGCTTGTTCTGGCTCGAGAGGCTCAACTTGATCTCCGAAATATCGCCGACTACATTGCTCGCGACAATTCGGGACGGGCTGTTTCGTTCGTTGAAGAACTATTAGCCGCGATGGAGTTGATCCGTGAGCGGCCCGAAAGTTTCCGCGTTCGCTCCGAATGGAGGCCCGATCTGCGTTCTGCGGTTCATCACGGTTATCAAATCATCTTCCGGTTTAATGGTAGGATCGTAGAAATCGTTCGAGTCATGCATGGCTCTCGCGATATCCCCAACCTGTTTTGAAAGCATTGATGTGAAAGTCACCCAAGCCGTCACCAGCCGCCGTTCCGTGCGGGCGTTCCTCGACCAGCCGGTCGATCAGGCGGTTCTGCGCCGCGTGCTGGAAACTGCGCAGAACGCGCCATCGGGCGGGAATACCCAACCGTGGAACGCGACGGTTCTGACTGGCGTGCCGCTGGCAAAGCTGCTTGCGGCAGTCGCGGAGGTTCTGCCGCAGGGGTCAGCGGCGCATAAGCCTGAATACGCGATCTATCCGCCCGGACTGGAAGGGGCCTATGAGCAGCGCCGCCGCGGGATTGGCGAGGCGATGTATGCCGCGCTTGATATTCCGCGCGATAACAAAATGGCGCGGCTGATGTGGTTTGCGAAAAACTTCCGCGCCTTTGACGCGCCGGTGCTGATGCTGATCCACACGCCGAAATATATGGGCCGGCCGCAATGGTCGGACATTGGCATGTGGCTGCAAACGGTGATGTTGCTGCTGCGCGAGGAGGGGCTGGATAGCTGCGGGCAAGAGGCATGGGCGATCTATTCGGCGCAAATCCGGCAATGTGTGGATATTCCCGACGATCACATCTTCTTCTGCGGTCTTGCCATCGGCCACCGTGATCCTGATGCGGCGGTGAACAACTTCCCGGTCCCGCGTGCGCCTCTGGATGAAGCGATCCGCTGGGAGGGGTTTTAGGGCAAGCGTTGCCTGCGTGCTTCGACAAGCTCAGCATGAGCGGGTCTTGAAAAACATCCGCTCATGCTGAGCTTG